>CAZWPX010000015.1:0-13528 GCA_964636125.1 uncultured Desulfobacterales bacterium
TCCACCGGCAACCCCGGCCATCGCACCGGGTGCCTTGCGGGTGCAGCACAGCAAGTCCGCGCCAGCAGCAACGACTGGTTGAAGCCCCTTGTGCGCAGCCGCCCGGGGTGCAGGGGCACGGGAACAACCCCATCCAGGTCCCTCCCTGGCCAGCAGTCTATCAGCACCGTCCGCATCAGTTTGCCCAGTGGTTTGGCCAGAGCGATTCTACTGCTGTATTTAAAGCGGTGTATAAGGATTGCCAGGCTCTGGTCAAAAACACCGGCAGATCGGGCCCGGCGAAAATACCAGGGGTGCCGGATGCATTCCTCGCACAGGTGATCCGGCCCCACCCGAGCAGCAAACATCTTGCCGCAGCAGGTACACAGCGGCGGTCGCACCGCAACCACTGCCCGCGCACAGGCCGCGCACAGGAAATCGCCGAAAACCGTTTGAGCCCGGACGGCAGCCTCTTCCCCGGAAGGCGCCGGCGGGCTGTTGCTCCTGTCCATCCGGGCGATTGAGCACCCGCACGCGCAGCAAACAGGCGGCAAAAGGGTATTGAGAACCGCCTGTCCAATCCGCAAGGGAAGGAACCGCAGGGGGCCCGGTGCCTGTTGGGGTATAACCGTTATGTCCGGCGCTCCTTTCCCGACCGCCGCTGCTGAAAAGCGGCATACATTACAACTGCCCCGGCCACAGACGCGTTGAGGGAATTCAGTGTGCTGGCCTGGGGTATAGACACCAGGAAGTCACACTGTTTTTTAACCAGCGGCCGGATACCCTTGTGTTCGCCCCCGATGATGAGGGCCAGCGGCCCTGACAGGTCGGCATTAAAAACGGTCCGCTCGCCCGCCATGTCCATACCGGCCACCCAGAATCCGGCTTTTTTCAGCGTTTTCAGGGCAGATACCAGGTTAGTAACCCGACTGAGCCTGGCATGCTCCATGGCTCCAGCCGATACACTCGATACAACCGGCGTGGGTGCGGCCGCCCGGTCTTTGGGACACAGAATACCATCTACCCCCGCACACAGGGCTGTCCGGATAAGGGCCCCCAGGTTATGCGGGTCCAGCACCTGGTCCAGAACAAGCAGCAGCGGTACCGCACCACTTTCGATAGGCGCCAGCAGCTCCGCCAGGTCGACCAGCGGCAGGGGGCTGACCCGCGCAGCGACGCCCTGATGCTTGCCGCTGGATATAATCGCAGAAAGCCTGTCGGCAGGTATTTGCTGAACCCGGATACCAGCCCGGGCGGCCCGCCGCTCAATATCAGCCAGGCGGCCGCTCTTTGTCCCGGAGGTGATGAGGATTTCCGTGATCTTGCGCCGGGCCGCCCGGATGGCTTCATGTACCGGGTGAACACCGAATAACAGTTCGGATTTCAAAACATGCTCCTGGGCCAAATGGGTCCGCGGCCCTTATTGTCTATATTTCTCAATCAATGCAACCATTTCATCAATTGCGGTTTGCAGAACATCGTTGACTATAATGTGGCGGTAACGCCCTTTCTGGGCAATCTCTTTGTGGGCATTGGCCAGGCGCTTTTTAATGGTGGCCGCATCATCCGTCTGCCGGGACTCAAGCCGGGCCTGCAACACGGCCAGGGATGGCGGCATGATAAATACGGTCACACATGCGGGGTATTTTGCCTGGATCTGGGCGGCCCCCTGCACATCGATATCAAGCAAAATGGTTTGCCGGTTCAAAAGGGCTTTATCGAGAAACGCGGCTGAGGTACCGTAGTAGTTGCCGTGCACCCGGGCCCATTCCGCCCAGTTATCGGTTTCAATCTGCTTTTCAAACGCCTTGCGGCTGACAAAATGGTAGTCAATTCCCGGGCGCTCTCCCGACCGGGGCTGCCGCGTTGTATGGGAAACTGAAAACACAATGTCCGGGAGCGCTGCCCGCACCGCCGCACAAAGGGTGCTTTTGCCGGCACCTGAAGGTGCCGACACAATAAACAAGGTCCCGGTTTTTGAAATGTCATCCACGCCTGGAATCTCTTGGGTCAAAGCCTAATCCTCCCCCAGTCCGGCATACCGCTGGGCAACCGTTTCCGCCTGGATGGCTGAAAGGACCACGTGGTTACTGTCCAGAACGATGATAGAGCGTGTCCGCCGCCCATGGGTGGCATCGACCAGGCGATCGTGATGTTTGGCCTGATCTTTGAGCCGTTTCATCGGGGCAGAGTTCGGCGTAACAATCGCCACAACCCGGTCAGCCACAACCGTGTTTCCAAACCCAATATTCAATAGCCTGTTTTCCATCGCCCACTATCCTTTTCAATCCAAGCGAGAACGCCGCCCCGGGCCAAAAGATGCCCTCTAAATTACCCGGGTGTCCGGCCACAAGGGGTAGGTTTTGGTTCGGGGCAAGGCCGCAGCATTCTGTGCAACCGCAGGCGTAGTCCCTCTACGTTGAGGATTGCATAGAAGCGAGAACGCAGCCCCGAGCCAAAAGATGCCCCTTGTGGCCGGACCCTACTCGACGTTCTGGACCTGCTCCCTGAGCTTCTCCAACTCCGCTTTGATTTCCACAACCATATGGGACACCTCAGCCTTCCCCGTTTTGGATCCCATGGTATTGAACTCCCGGTTGAATTCCTGAATCAAAAAGTTCAATTTCCGGCCGGCCGGCTCCGGGGCCGCCATCAGGTATCGAAACTGCTCAATGTGGCTCAGTGCCCTCACCACCTCTTCCGATATGTCACTCCTGTCCGCCAGGATAGCGGCCTCCTGTGAAATCCGGGCCGGATCAATCTCTACAAGGCCTTTGGTCAAGGCCGCTATTCTGTCCTGCAGCCGCTTCTGATACTGGTCCAGCAATCCTGCGGAGGCGGATTCAATGGTGCGGACACCTTTTTCGATAAAATCAAGCCGTTTGCGAAAATCCCGGGCCAGAAATTCGCCTTCGGTTTTACGCATGGCGATCAGATCGGTCAACGCAGCCTTGAGGCACTGGTCCACTACCGGCACATAGGCCGTCACATCTGATTCCAGCTCAACCGGCTTGATAAGTCCCGTTGTATCCGACAACATGTTAAGCGAAACCGGCTGTTCCAGGTTGAAGCGTGTGCGCAGGCGTTCCAGGGCGGCATGGTAGGCCGCCGCCCGCGGTTCATCGATTTCAAAAGCCAGACCCTGTAAGTCCCGGGGTTGGATCTGGGCCCTTATGTCAACGCGCCCCCGGTTCAGCTTTTTGACAACGGCAGCCTTGATCCGCTCTTCCAACTCCATATAACGCGACGGCAGCCGGAGGTTGATGTCCAGGTGCCGGCTGTTGACCGAACGGATTTCCAAACTGACAGTGATCTCCTCCGTCACGATTTCCGAACGCCCGTATGCGGTCATACTGTGAATCATGGTATCGTCCTTTGCGCCTGGATCACCGTCCCTGGTCCCGGGTACCAATGGCGGTCATGTATTTGTTACGGATCTGCTCCAGGACTGCCTGCAGGCCGAGGTCCGCGTAGTCCGGATAGGTCCAGGGCAGAGTTAGAAACTTGCCGCGCGTGTACAGCAGGGTCAAATCAGCATAAATGGACCGGCCGATATAGATCCTGTGAGAAAAATTCTTGCCGGTGGCCAGAACGAAACGGGCGGGCAACAGGTAGCCAGGATCGATGTTGATGAGCCGTTTATCCGTTTGCACCCATTTTTTCTCCAGGTCGTTGGTGCAGGTTTTTACAGCCGCCAGCTGATCCTGCTCGATCAGCCGGTCAAAACTCACCAGTCGCCTGAAAAGCCCAGCCCCCATTTCAGGGGTGTAATAGTCGGTAAAATTGAAATCCAGCCACTTGCTGACAAAATCAACCGGCCCGAAGTGGCTTTCCAGGGCCTTGACCAAGGGTTGGCAAAGATCTTTTGCGGGAGTAAAAAACCCAATGATCAGTTTGGCGGGTTCTGGTGGCTTGGGCCGGCTCATATCTGAGGTTCCGGTCTGTCAGAAAGTAAAGAATCCTGGCCCTGTGGGCCAGGTTTTAAGGTCGAATTAAGTTGCGGATCAGTCTATCGGCCTGGCTTCATCAATCAACATGATGGGAATATCATCCCTGATTTCGTACAGCAGCTTACATGCGTCACAGATCAGTCCATCCGCAGTTTCATTCAGGTTGATATCCCCCTTGCATTGCGGACAGGCTAAAATATCGAGTAGTTCCTGGCTAACAGCCATTGTATCCTCCTAAAAAAGCTTATCTTCTGTTAAGACTCCAGGCCCATGCGACCAGGCGCCCGATGTTACTTTGTCTGCTTATAACAGATTCGGAATATAGTGGCAAAAGAAATACCGGCGCCGGCATACGGTCGACAGACAGGTTAGGACCGCGGAAAAAATGTTTTGTTCCAGAAGCCGGGATGCATAATGGGATAAAACATATTTTCCGCGGCCTTTACACCCGGTTGTTTTTACCTGCGGATATCTCCCGGCAGACCTTTTCATACACGTCCGCGGTCTGTTCCCAGGTGTTATTGACAGCCGTCAGGCGAGCCTGCCGGCCCAGGGCTGCCCGCAGGGCGGGCGCCCTGAGTTGTTCCAGTAATCCACCCAGGCGGACAGCCTCATCAAAAACAAAACCGTTTACGCCGGAGCGGATCAGGGCCGAAACTCCGGCAGCCGCACTGCTGATCACCGGCAGACCACAGGCCATGGCCTCCAGGGCACTCATGCCAAACGCCTCTTTTAAAGATGGCAGCACCACCACATCCGCAGCGGCATAAAAGCGCCTGACATCACGGGTGAGTCCCTTGAATAAGACCTGCTGGTCGACACCATATTTTTGGGCCAGCCGCTGGTAATACCCATGGCGCTCCCCCTGGCCGACCACCAGCAGCTTCATGCCCCCTCCGAGGGCCCTTAGCAGGTCATCCAGCCCCTTGCGTTTGAATTCAGACCCCACAAACAAAACCGCAAGTTCATTTGAAGCAATTTTTTCTTCCAGCCGGGCCTGTTCCCGGTGCGCTTTAACCCAGTCGGGATTGAACCAGTCAATATCCACGCCGGGCGTCGCGATCACGGTGTTGCCGGTACGCCCGTAATAGGTGTTGATCCCGGTTTTTATAACAGACGACACCGGGGCCAGCCAGGCGGTCTCCATCTGTTGGCGTTCCAGGCGCAGGTGCAGCCAACTGCGCGGACTGAGATAAAGACCGGTCAATTTATTAAAGCAAGATCCGTCCGTCAGGCCCAGTCGATACGAAAAGGTGTGGACGGCGGCCAGGTCCTGGCACCGCCCCCGCTCGTGGGAAATAATCACATCATAGGCCTGGCCGGCCAGGTGCCTGGCAGACTCCCTGGCAAATGACCAGGAATTGAGCACGCTCGAAAATCGCATTCGGTCGGGAACGTGTATCACCCGCAGTCCTGCGGCCAGGTCAACATCCACCTGGCGGGCATACAGATCAATCCGGTGACCGCGGTCCAGCAAACGACGGGTCACTTCCACGGCGTAGCGCTCCGCCCCGCCGGTGGCTACAAACCTTTTTATCAATACGGCAATTTTCAGCTCTGTTTTGATGTTTGCTTCTCCGTCAGGCCTCCCGGACTTAACCTGTTAAACAAGACGGCGTTACCCCCGGGGCCAGATATAGCAACCGGCGCAAAATTCAAACCCTCGGTTTATCAAGCCCGGCCCTGCCGGGTGACCGGCGGACTCTCCGGCGGGCGCCAATTTGATTTGTGCTGGTGAAGTTTGGCATACTTGTAAAAGGTCCCTTCGAAGTTTCCCAGGGCAATCACGAATCCAGCCCAGCCGTCCAGTAGACCCTTTTTCAGGAAAAAGTGTTGAACGAAGGCCCACAGGCCATGCCCCAGGGCTTTAAACATACCGGAAGCTTCACCTTCAGCGGCCAGCCTTTGGGCGCCCAGGGAAGAGTATTTACCGGCCTTATGTAGAATTTCATCGAAATTTTTAAACGGAAACTGCCAGATGGCGTGCTTTAAAAACCCGGGTGCCTGGTCGGTGAGCAGTTCAAACCCTTCGTGCACAGGCTCAGGCTTATAACACATGGCGCCCTGCCTGAAAAACTGGGGCTGGCGATAGTTGGGATAAAAGCCGGAATGCTTGATCCACTGGCCCATAAAATAGTTCTTGCGGGGTACAAAATAGACATTTCGGGGTGTCGGCGAACGCACAATCGACAACAGTTCATCGCGCACGGCCGGGGTACAGCGCTCGTCCGCATCCAGGCTGAAAATCCATTCGTGGGTACAGGACTCAAGGGCCTGGTTGCGCAGATCACCAAACCCCCGAAACGGTATCTGCACCACTCGCGCCCCCAAAGAGGCTGCTATGGCTGCCGTCCGGTCGACACTGTTTGAATCGGCCAGAATGATCTCGTCCGCCCAGAGGACGCTGTTGATCGCCGCAGCGATTTTCTCTTCTTCGTTATAGGCAATGATATACGCGGTTATCTTTTCCATAATTTTCCCGGGTGGTTCAAACAGGTTGGCCTGTGCGCGCGGCAGGTTGCGTATCCACCGGCGGCAGGTGCCTTGCAGTGGCGGCGCCGGCCTGGGGAGTATTCACCCGGTCAGCCGCATCTGCCTGCAGAAACCAGGTGATCGTCAGCATGGCAAAAATTGAATGGAGGAGTACCTCGACCAGGGCGGTATCCACCGGTTCGACCGCCCCTTTGGTCAGGTACATGGCCATGGCCGCCTGGCACAGCAGCGCCCAAGAGCGTATGAAACTATCTTTGCTGTTTTTATATAACTGCCACGATTGCCTGGCAAACACAAACAAAAGATACAGGTAGAGACCAAAGCCCGGGATCCCGGTACGTACCGGGATATTCAATAGCATGCTATGGGGCAGGATGAATATCATGTTATGGGGCAGAATATTTTGGGGATCCTTCACCGCTGCCGGCAGGCGCGGCTTATATATTTCAGGGTCGATATAATCGTGGTTTTTTAACGCATCCAGTGAATACCCGGTACCGGTCACAGGATAATCCCTGATAATCTCCAGGGAAAAAAAAGCTGGATAGAGACGGTCGTAATAGTGATGGGGATTGCTCAGGACCTGCCGCATGGGTGAAATCAGCACAAAAATCACAAGGGCCGCGATAATTCCGGCATAGAGTTTTTTATTTCTGACTAAAAAGAAGAAAGCCGGCACGATCGATAACAGGGTGCCCCGGGACTGGGTCAGCAGGGACGCGGCCATGGTGACCACAAAGGCAGCGGCCAGGAACATCCGCTGGTGCGT
Organism: uncultured Desulfobacterales bacterium; assembly: GCA_964636125.1. Lineage (GTDB taxonomy): Bacteria > Desulfobacterota > Desulfobacteria > Desulfobacterales > CAJINA01 > CAJINA01. Next base: position 7,192 of record CAZWPX010000015.1, read on the forward strand.
CCGCCGTTCACCGTTGAGCAGGTGAACAGATAGCAGGGAAGCAAATACAGTTGTAAACCCGATTACGTTCATTTGGGCATGGGGAAAACCCGTCCCGAACCGCGTGACCAGTGAATTTCCCAGATAGAGGTAGAAATAGGGCAAGGAGACGCTGGCAAAAATGAAGGCCGCGATGACAAACGTCCATCCCATGGCAACCAGCCTGGCCTTTGAGCAGAAATAGTAGCAGAGCATGTAATAGAGCCAGATATTTTTCAGCAGATGTGCCCCCAGGTCGTGGAGGCTGCCCGGTTTATCCAGGGCAAAAAAAACCCCCAGGATCACCCACCCGGTATACAGGGCAAAGGGGATGGCCAGCGGTGTTTTGAAACGCACCTCGATTTTGCGGGTCAGGACCAGGACCAGGAAAAAAACAGCGGCGGTATAGTAACAGATTTCCTTGACCGACTCGACGATCGGAAAAGGGTTGTGGAAGATAAACAGCCAGATGAGCAGGAGCGCGCTCTTGTGCAGGACCCCGAAAGCAGGGGGAGTGACTTCCGTTCTTTCATCTTCCAGGCTAAAAATATTCACAAGCACCAACCCCTTGCATCCATTCAGGATCGAATAAAAAGGCCCATATTACACAGTTGCGAAAAGATGTCAAACTGCCAGCGACAGCGACAGTCTGTTTGACAAAGTTGACAGGCTTTTGTATTGCCAACAGGCACCCTTGGCAATCTAACCGGCTCAAACCGCATAATGTTTCCGGTCAGCCGTCAACGGCACCCCGGGGTTTACCCCCGCAACCATTGGAAAGAACCCGTGATGGAAAAATTCGTATTTTTCTGTAAATCCTATGATAAAGACATGTTGCGGGCCCGGCGAATGGCCGAGAGCATCAACCGCTTCAACCTTGACGGGATACCGCTCTATTTATCGGTACCCGCCCGGGACCTGGCCGCCTTCAAAGAGTGCCTGGCGGATTTCCCGGTTCACTTTTTCACCGATGAGCAAATCCTGGGAATCAGCCAGCAAGCCAACGGAGCCATCCCGCAGCTCTTTCCAGCGCACCTGACCCAGCAACTGCTGAAGCTCGAATTCTGGAGAACCGGCGTGTGCCAGAATTATGCCTGGATTGACTCCGATTCGTATTTTATCCGCCCCTTTAAAACGGCGGACTTTTTTTGGGATGACCACACGCCCTACCTGATCCAGGACGAATATGACTCGGAAAAAGAGTTACAGCGCATGCAGCATGTCCCTAAAAAAACAAGGGCAAAGAGGGTCCGGGACATCTGTGCGCTGATATCGAAATTCCGGGCTCTTTTCGGTAACACCGGGCCTTTTGTCGCCTTTGGCGGGTCCACCCCGATCATCTGGTCCTGCCGGGTCCTGGAGGCCTTCAACACTGAATATCTCAAACCGAAAAATAAAACGGTTTACGAAATCCTGTATGACTATCCCTGTGAGACGCAGTTGTACGGTGAATACCTGCATTACAGTCACGCCATCGACCTGAAACCGCACCCCCACATGTTCAAGAGTTTTTACCACGCGGATGATTTCTACATTTCCCAGGAAATGGGTGAAAATGAGTATTCGCTTTCCCAAGCGTACTCGGGCATCTGCATCCAGTCCAACTGGGCCCGCCTGGTGGAAAAAAAAAAGACCAGTGACCGTCTCAAAAAACACGCCCAGGAATTTCTGCGCGCCCTGGGATTGATCCGCTTTAAAAAGTAACTATAGCGTTTGCCAGAATAAAATTCTGATTACGCAGGCTCCGTGTGTTGCTTGTATTTGCCCGTCGAATTTCAGACAAACAGAGCATATTTATGACAACCGGTATAGATCGTCGATGCGGTTGCTGCAAATCAGGTGAACTGCCCTGCGGATTTTTTCCTCGGACCAGTGCCACCACTGGAGGGCCATCAATTTCTCTATGGTGGGCTCGTCAAACCGTTTTTTTACGATCCGCGCGGGATTGCCGGCTGCAACCGCATAAGGCGGCACATCGCGGCTCACCACCGACCGGGCGGCCAGAACGGCCCCGGCACCCACCGTGACCCCGGATAAAATAGTGGCCCCCAGCCCAATCCAGACATCGTGACCGATGGTCACATCGCCATGTGAACTGGGAAAGCCCTTGATATCTGAGGCCTCCGGCCACAAGTGCCTGACCTGGGGAACCGGAGACGAAAAAGGGTAGGTGCTGCACCAATCCAGGCGATGGTTCATCCCGAGGAATATTTCCACAGCCGGGGCAATGGAACAGAATTTACCAATGCGCAGCTTGACCGGATAGCCCTCATCAAAATGGACTTTCGGCTCCCCATAGGTGTACGCTCCGATCTCAAAAATATCACCTTTGAGCAGATCCCGGGTGTAAAACGACTCCTTGCGTTCAAGGTGCCGGGTCAGTCTGGAAAGGTACTCTTTCATTTTTGCATTCCCGCTCAGATTTTCAATTGTCCGTTTCGATTAAATTGCCGGCAAATCTTATTCAGCTGCACTTTATACTTGATTTTCTTCAGGGGATTGTTGGGCTTCAGGGTTTTAGCCAGGGCCAGCCGGTTGGCAAACTTATACTGCAGATCGAGATCCGCTCGATCCTGTCCGGACGCAATCTGCGCATAGCAATCCAGCACGTACAGGTTGCAGTCACGCATGTGGTGCAGTTCAACTTTGCGGCCAAACTTGTTCTGGAGCTTTTTACGGTTGGCCCGCATGAGTTTCTTCACATAGGCCTGCCCCCTGGAAGAGAAGCTTTTTCCAGCCTGATGATACACGAAAACATCTTCGGTAAACATCATTTTCAAACCGGCTGCTTTTACCTGCAGTGAAAAATCGGTATCTTCATAATACCCGGCCCCGAATTGCTCGTCCAGCCCCCCGAACCGCTGGTAAACGTCCTTCCGGACAGCCACACAGAAGAAATCAAGGCGTTGGGATGGGAACACGTCTGCGCGTGAGTGGCGGCACCAGGCCGCGCCCTCTTGCAGCACCGGCTCAACCGCTGTCCGGGTGGTGAAAATTTTCTGCTCATTACCGGCTTGATTGGTCGCTGGGCCCAGCATGGCCCAGTCGGGATTTGCCTGCATTAATTTACCCAGCCGGTTAAGGGCCCCGGAGGGAACCACCGTATCGCTGTTGAGCAGAATCAGGACCTGCCCCGCCGCAACCGCCGCGCCGTCGTTGTTGCCGCCGGCAAACCCCCGGTTGGTGGTATTCAATATCAGTTGAACATTGGCATGACCGGCCACCGCCCGCCGCAGCCGATCGGGTGTATCCCCTGTAGAGGCGTTGTCGATGACAATGATCTCAAGCGCCCGGTTGGTCTCATCCGCCACCAGGCTTTGCAGGCACGGGCCCGTCGTACGTTCAAAATTATTGTAACTCAAGACGATGACACTGGTTTCAACTTCCATCAATCTACCCTTCGCTGTGCTCTCTTTTAATCCGGCCGGCGACTTCCAGCAGTTTCTCAACGGCCCGGTTAACCGTGAACGGTGAGCGGTAGGCCACATCCGGCAGCCCGTCTGTTTCCCAAGTCTGAATCAATGTAAGAAGCGCCGCCTGGACAGCCGCCGGGTCCCCCTCATCAACGAGGGCATGCCCCGCCCGGGTCAACAGGGTCTCCAGTTCAGACCCCCGGGCGGCAAAGCCGAGAATCGGGCGATCCATCAGGAGATACTCGTACAGCTTGGAAGGAATATACTCCAGGCTGTCGCTATCGCGGCCGTGCATCAGTAGCAGCACATCGCTGCAGCGCATGGCTTCGAGTACCTGCTGTCGGCCGCTTTTACCGGTACCCGCATCAAATTCCAGGCGCCCATGGGGGCAAAAAACATCTCCAAGGGGAAATTGTTCCAGGGCCGCCAGGGTAACCGGATCCGGCTGGGCGCCGTATACATCCAGCCGAAGCTTATCATGCAAGCCGGGCCGGTTGTGGAGAATGGTGTGGAGCGCTTCAACAATGCAGGCCAGGTTACGATCCTCCGCCAGAGAGCCAAAGTGGCCAAAGCGCAAACGCGGCCCCCGGGTGTAGGCAAGTGTGCCCAGATCCGGTTTTTCAGAACCCGGTCGCAGGATGAGGGCCGCACCCCGGATCGGGTGGCGTCGGGAGGCACTTTCCAGGGCCTTCTCGGTAAAATAAACCACCGCCGCGGCATTGGCCAGGGTGGCTTTCTCGATCCATCGCCTGAACCAGTAATTGTGCCAGCGCGGACGCTCATCATCGTAAATCAGCGGATCGTGCAGTTCCGCCAGCCAGGGGCGTTTCAAAAGCCTATGCAGGAAATAACCCGCCGCATGGGTGCTGGGAGGACCGGCCGTGGAATAGATAATCTCCGGCCGGTACCGTCGGGCGATGAATATGCCCCACAGGGTAGCGCTGAGGCACCAGGACCACTGGCTGTCCAACTGGATCAACAGTTTCTCAATGATCAGAAAGGGCAGGCAGACCAGGGTGAGCAGCGCCTTGAGCAGTTTTTCAGAAACCCGTGAGGCGGTTTTTTTTTTAATGATGTGCCGTAATTCGAAAAGCATCCCGGACGGGGCGGGCGAAAATACCTGAAAATGGGGGAAACGGTCATCCCGGTCCCCGGTGGGGGCACTGAGAACCACGGGTCGAATACCGGCCGCCATTAAAAATGGCAGACGATCGGTAATCGTCTGGCTGGCTGCCCGGCCGTCCATATTGAAGCAATGGGCCAGGATGAACCAGTTCTCAGTGTGTGGCGGTGTGGACGGTTTCATAGACCTGCAACCGGCTCAGCTTTATAGGCGAATTGCGTTGATATCAAATTTCGGAAGGTATGGATATAACTTTTACGCCACCTCAGGCCCACGAACGGTATAAGCCGCAGCAGGTCGGAAGGGGCCAGCAGGCGCTTGTCAAACAGCAGGCGAAACGGGCAGAAATCTTCAAAACTGTACCCCTCATCCACTATTCGGTAGCCGCTCTCCCGGAGCAGGTCCTGAAAACTGTGCACCGTAAAAAACCGCAGATGGGTTTTATCCATGATACCGTAATCCTGGTATTCCCAGCGCCCGCGCAAAAGGTCCAGCCGGATCTTCCAATGGGCGACGTTGCAGGTAGATACCACCAGAACACCACCGGCGGCAATCCAGTTGCGAATTTTTACCAGCACGGGGCCGGGGCGGGCGATATGCTCGATCACCTGTGACATGAACACGACCTGGAATTTGCCGTGTGCGGCCACATGGTCATCCAGACGGGTCTGCAGGTCGGGGTCTGAAATGTTGCCCTCCAGCAGGTAGCGGCAGCGGCTGCGGGCCACCGCGGCCTGGTCCGGATTCAATTCAATACCGGTGACCACGCAATCCATCTGCCGCTGCAGATAGGCCGACATGTAACCGGTGGCGCACCCGATCTCCAGAACCGTCGCACCGGCCGGCAGCATCTCGAATTGAATCCGGTCAATATTATTTTGGTTCAGCCGGCTGGCGTCGAAATCATCAATGTTGTATTTTATCCCGGTACTCATTGAGTGGACAGTCCTTTGGGGCAATAATAGACGTTTGACGCCATCACCTGCCTGAGCAGCGCGTCGTTGTCCGCCAGGCGGCTGCGATTATTTTCCGCATGCCAGAGATGATAGCAGATCGCTGCAAATGCGTGGGATTTGCGGCGCAATCCGTAACTGTAAAATCGAACGGCCAATTCTGAATCTTCGCGGCCCCACCCCTTGAAAGCTTCATTGAACCCATTGACCGCGTAGATGTCATCCCGATAGAACCCCATGTTGCAGCTGCGGATACCATTTAAGCTGCGGCTGGTGGTAGCCGGCAGAAAGGGCAGCCGCAGCAGATGGTGGCGGTTTCCCAAACCTGCTTGCAGCAAGAGCCGCATCTTTTTTGGCAGCGTATCGGTATTGCTGCAGGCAAAGGTGGCCGCACGCTGCTGTTCAACCAGCACCCTCTTTCCCTGGAAAAAAAAACCGCGCCGGGCCAGGGCGGCGTGATCTGCGATAAAACACCTGTCCGGGATGCAATCCCCGTCCAGGGAAACGAGGTAGTCCCCGGTCGACTTCCGGATGGCCTTATTTCTAATTGCCGCGGCCCGAAACCCCCGGTCCGCGTGCCACACATGGTGGAGCGGAAAAGGCGTGGTTTTGGAAAAGTCTTCCAGAACCGCCCCAGTTGCGGGACCGGAACCATCATCGGCCACTATGACCTCACCCGGCAGACGGGTCTGGCGAGCCAGCCCGGCAAGGACCCGTCCCAGGGCGCCCGGGCGGTTGTACGTTGTCATGATGACTGATAGTTGCATGGTTCAAGGGTTCAAGGGTTCAAGGGTTCAAGGGTTCAAGGGTTCAAGGGTTCAAGGGTTCAA
>CAZWPX010000015.1:13628-81399 GCA_964636125.1 uncultured Desulfobacterales bacterium
TCAAGGGTTCAAGGGTTCAAGGGTTCAAGGGTTCAAGGGTTCAAGGGTTCAAGGGCCGGATCGGATAGACCCCAAATTATATCAAGTGTAATCAATAAATTTGCTTACAGAAGCTGCAGTTTTTTAATCTCCCGGAGAACCATTTCAACCGTAATGCCGTCCATACAGTGACAGGTTGCGCAGCTGCGCTTAAAACAGGGCGCGCAGCTGTGATGTGTCCGCACCACCCTGTGCACGGCTCCATACGGACCTGTTCGCCAGGGGGCTGTCGGCCCGAACAGGGCCACAACCGGGATGCCCACCGCCGCGCCCAGATGCATGGGGCCTGTATCTGTGGATACCAGACAGGCAGCGCGTTCGTAAAGGGCGGCCAGTTCCATTAAGGATGTCCGGCCGACGAGATTCAACGGCCTGTGCCGCATGCCGGCTTCGATTTCTCTGACCAGGACACCGTCCGCCGGGCCACCGCTGAAAACCACCCTGGCATCATAACGCTCTATCAGAATATCCGCAAGGGCGGCAAATCTTTCACCGGCCCATAGCTTGGTTTCCCATTGGGCGACCGGGTTGATGGCCACCAGTTTCGCCGTGCTGTCAATTCCGGCGGCCGACAACCGCTGCGCAACAGCTGTTCTGTCCCGGTTGGTAACAGGCAGTTTATAGGCAACCCGGCCCGCAGGAATCCCGACATGTTCCAGCAGCATGAGCCCCCGGGTAAGTGCGTGGATCTCCATGTCCACCGCCGGTACCCGTTCATTCAAAAACAGGTAGCTGTGTTCCTGGTGCGTCAGCCCTTTGCCAAAGCCGATCTTGCGAGGGCTTCTGGCCAGAGCCACGAGCATCCCCCCTTTTAAAGCGGCCTGGAAATCAAAGATCATGTCGTAGCGGGTATCACGCAGCGCCTTCACAAACTTGAAAATCGCTTTCAAATGACGGCCGCGCGAAGGCCCGGACAACCCCTGCAGCCAGCGTTTGCGCTTTGAGACCAGCACACTGCTCAGGGCCGGATGACCCTCCAGCAGGCCGGCCGCCGCCTCCTCTACCAGCCAGGTAATCCGCGCCCGGGGGTAACGCCGCCGGATGGCGTTCAAGGCCGGCAGAGTATGAATGACGTCACCGATGGCGCTGAGTTTAACGATGAGAATATTTTGGGGGTCTGTTTGCATCGTTGTCCACAATTTCTCAAATTGATACCAGCAATGGCTTACTTGCCGCAATCAAAGGCCGGCTCCCGCAGCTCTGCGAGTACCCTGTCAACCGAAATGCGGGTCATGCACCGATGGTCAATAGGGCACACTGTTTTCAAACAGGGAGCCATGTAACAGGCTCCGGGGACCCTCACAATCCGGCTGTTGCGGTTGCTGGGGCCGGTGGCGATATGATCGGTGGGTCCGATGATGGCCAACTGTGGTATATCCAAGGCCGCGGCCACGTGCATCAAACCGGAATCGTTGGTAATAAAGAACCGACAGGCGTTAATCAGGCACATCGCCTCACGCAGGCTGGTGCGGCCGCACAAGTTCACCGCGCAGCCGTCGGTCTGGGCGGCTATCTGCTGTCCGAGGTCAACTTCACCCGGGCCGCCGAAAAGCAGGCTGCGCATCCCTTTCTCTGCATATATCCGCCTGCTCAGTTCGGCAAAGCGTTCTGGCAGCCACCTTTTGGCGGTACCAAAGGTCGCCCCGGGGTTCAGCCCGGCCACCGGCGCTCCGGGCTCAATGCCAAACCCGGCCAGCAGTGCCCGGGAGTGGGCCTGCTCCTGCTCCGACACGAACAGTGCCAGGTCCCGGCCATCCAGATCCAGGCCCGCGCCTCCCAGGATCCCAAGATAATAGTCGATCAGGTGGCCTTTCTTTAAGGCCCGATAGTTGTAGAGCCTGTCTGTCAGCAGGGCCGTCCGGCCATCCGTGGCAAAGCCCAGGCGCCGGGGAATCCGGCCTGCAAACGCGAGCATCGCCGCCTCAAAAGCATTCTGGAAGAGTATGGCCAGGTCAAAATTTTTTTGCCGCAGGTCCCGGCACAGACGCATGCGCCCGGTCAGGCCTTTGTGCCGGCCGCCAGTCTCATAAATCATGATCTCGTCGACATGGGGACTGTTTTGAAAAACCGGCACGACCCAGGGTTTGGCCAGAAGCGTTATCCTGGCCAGGGGGAAGTTTTTGCGGACCGCCCGTGCGGTCGGTGTGGTCATAACCGCGTCACCGACCCAGTTGGCTGACCTGAGCAATATTTGACGGACGTCTTTAAACGCTGTGTTCATATTATCACTTGAAAAGGGTTGCTAAGATTCCCGGGGCCAGGCGCAATAGGACCTGGTTTTCCAGCGCTGGTGCACCCAGAACCATTGATCCGGGTACCGGCGGACAATTGCTTCGATGGCCTGGTTGTATTTTTCGGTATTCAGTTCAATGTCCTTATAGTTATCACCGGTTCGAACCAAAGGAATTTCCGGCAAAACTTCAGCCCTGAACCCTGGGCCTTCCCTGATCAGAAAAATCGGCACCACCGGGGCTTCGGTTCTCAGGGCCATCACCGCCATGCCCTTGTTTGTGCAGGCCCGGCGCCTGAAAAAGTCCACAAACACGCCATTATAATAATCGACATTCTGGTCCATCAGCATGGCCACGCACTGGTTCTTTTTAAGGGCTTTTACAATTTTGAATATGGCCCGTTTGGTGGGGATCAGTTCAGCCCCAAAGCGGCAGCGGATCTGTTTTACGGCATCATCGAGGGCCTGTGAATCAAGAGGCCGGTAAACCACGTTGGCCTGGATGGACGCCATATGGGCAATGAGGGGAAACAGTTCCCAGTTGCCCATATGGGCGGTCAGGAGCAATACCCCCTTGCCTTTGCCAATGGCCCGGTGGTAATGCTCACGGCCACTGATCTTAAAATACCGCCCGAGCGCATCGGGGCTGAGTCTGGCCGCCCAGGCGATCTCAAAAATCATCTTCCCCAGATTTATAAACACCTGGCGGACAATCCGGTACGCGGCCTGCGACTGCGGCGGCCACCCAAAGGCCCGACGGACATTCTCCATGGCGATCAGGCGATGTTTCCGATCAAACGTGAACAGCAGGCGGCCGATCACCCGACCGGCCAGAAGGCCCGCCGGTCGCGGCAGGCAGCCGATCACCCGGAGGGTCCCGAGTAGAGCCGGGCCCACAAATCTATTTAAGTCCATCATATGCCATTTCAATGCGTATTGCAGGTTGCCTTTTCTGCCAGAAATCTTCGAAACCGTCTGCTATCATCCCCAAACGCGAGGTCAATGCCCAAAACCACCAGCCTGACCGGCCACTCACTATGGGCTTTAATTTTCACATAGTCCTTTTCGGTGGTCACGATATCGTCTGCGGCCAGCGCTTTTGCCTGCCGACAGATGGCAGCCAGGTCGTGGTCCCCATAATCATGATGATCCCCGAATCCCAGACTCCCGACGATCTCGCACCCAAGGTCCGACAGGGTATACAGGAATTCATCGTTTTTCGCCAGCCCGGAAAAAGCAAATACCCGCCGCCCGGATAAAGCCTGCGCCGTGATCGCCGCATCCGCCGCCGGTACCAGATGGCGCACCACCGGAATGTGGCGGCTCTGGAACACCGGGCCCTGGAACTGCCGGGTCAATCCAGCCCGGGCTGCCCTGGCCCGGGGACTGCCGGCCACTGCTGCATCGCAGCGGGTGAAAACCAGGCCGTCGCCCCTTTGCAGGGCCTGTCGTGATTCCCGCAATTCACCCGCCGGAAGCGTATACCCGTTGCCCAGCGGCCGCCGGCCATCCACCAGTACGAGGTTGATATCGCGATACAGCTTCAGGTGCTGGAAAGCATCATCCAGGACAATCACATCCGGTGCGAAAACCCTTACAGCCAGTTGACCGGCCCGGTAGCGGTCGCCGCCCACGACCACCGGCACGCCGGACAGCGCCGCCGCCAGCAGGTGCGGTTCATCTCCGGAATCCGCAACACTGACCAGGATTTTGCGGCCGTCGCTGACAATGCCGCCCTGTGCTTCGAGCCGGCTCCGGTACCCCCTGCTGATCACCACCACTTTCAGGCCGCCGGCGCTCAGCTGACGCGCCAGGTACAGGACCAGTGGGGTTTTCCCGGTTCCCCCGGTTGAAAGATTGCCAACCGAAATCACGGTGCAGGGAAGTTTCAAAGTCTTGCACAATCCGTCCCGGTAAAAAGCGGCCCTGGCACGCATCCAGGGCTCATAGAACCTGGAAAGCAGTCGTAAACCGGTCCGCAAAACCGGGTTGACCCCGGCATCAGCCTCCCAGACCCGACGTATGGCCGATTCTAATTTTTGCATCTGTTCACCCTGCAATTTTAAGTACCTGGGCAACTGTCCGCTCCACGGCACCGGCATTGTCGGCAAAGACCTGCCGGGCCTGCCGACCTGTCGTCCGGAGGAGGTCTGCGTGGCTGAGCAGCCGCCCGGCCCGGGCCGCAAGATTGTCTGCGCCGGTCACCGGTATCGCTCCGCCGGCAGCCACCAGCAGGCGGGCCGCCTCTCGAAAGTCACTCATATCCGGCCCGAAGAGAACCGGTTTGCCCTGGGCGGCTGGTTCCAGGGGATTGTGCCCGCCGGCTTTCACCAGGCTGCCGCCCACAAATGCCAGGTCGCCGAGCCCGTAAGCGCCCGCCAGGACCCCGATGCGATCAATGACAACCACATCAACCGGTTCCGGGGCAATGCCCTTTTCAACCACGGCCAGGCAGCCGGCGTTGAAACCGCCGGCTGAAAAACAGGCTTTGACCGCCGTCGCCCGGTCCGGGTTCCGGGGTGCGACCACCAGCTTCACATCCGCCACCTGACCGCGCAAAAGGGTAAAGGCCCGCAGCAGGATCTCTTCTTCACCCGGATGGGTGCTCCCGGCCACAAGCACGCGGTCATCCGCAGCCAGGTGAAATGTCTGCCGCAACGTTTCAACGGCCTGCTCTCCGGGAGGGTCCATCCGCTGGTCGAACTTCAGGTTACCGGCCACCCGGACCCGGCCGGGATGCGCGCCCAGGGAGATAAAACGGGCAGCATCCTGTGCGGACTGCACACAGACAACGGCAAAAGTGTTCAGCAGCGGCCGCATGATCACTTTCAAACGCCGGTAGCCGGTAGTCGAACGGTCTGACAGACGCGCGTTGGCGAGCAATACCGGAATTCGCCGGGCCTGTAAACGCGCCATGAAATTGGGCCACAAATCCGTCTCCACAATAATGACCAGATCCGGGGCGATCCGATCCACGACCCGCACCACACTAAAGAGAATATCATAGGGAAAATAGAAAACCCGGCGCACATGCGGTTTCAGCCTGTGGCGGGCTGTTTCGAAGCCTGTGAGCGTGGAGGCTGAAAATACAAGGTTCTCCCGGCCATAGATCTTGGCGAGGGCTGATACCAGGGGCACTGCGGAAACCACCTCTCCCAGGGACAGCGCATGGATCCAGATGGTTTTGCGCCCTGCCCGGGCACCTTGTTCCGGGCGCGGTGCCAGACCGGCGGATAGACCCAGTCTGTGCAGAAATGTGCTTCTTCTTTTCCGCGAGGTCACCAGGAAAGGTAATATGAGCGGAAAACAGGTCAACAAGAGCGTGAGCATCAAAAAATTGTATATAAACAACGCCATGCCTACTCCGCGTTCAGCAGCAAGAATCCGCAAAAGCAAAGAAACAGGAAATTGGCCATCCAGGCTGCGACCCAGGGCGGCAGCATCTCACCATAGCCAAGGGACATGCAAAAACTGGAGAACACCCAGTATAAAAACGACAGGCCAATGCCATAGGAGACACTGATGGGCAAACTTTCCTTGATGTTGCCCCTGACCGCGATACCCAGTCCGGCCAGGCTCATAATGACGCACACCAGCGGAAAAGCAAGCTTGGCCTGCAGATCCGTACGGTATTTAACAGCGTCGTAGCCTTCCGCTTCAACTTTCTGGATAGTCCGATAGAGTTCACCAAACCCCATCTCCTCGGATTTTTTGGCGACCCGGGCCAGGTTCCCGGGAACAATATCAAGATCAACCGCCAGGTCTTCGACCACCTTCACAGACGTCTTTCTGGGCCCCGGCCCGAATTGCTGCCGGATAACGCCCTTAAGCCGCCACAGTCCGTTCTCGAATGTTCCCTGCTGGGCATCCATCCGCATAATCAGGCGGAAATCATCATCGAACCGGTTCAAGGAGACCCCGTTTATGGTTTGAGTAACGGGATTATAGAACTTGACGTGCAAAATACTCCTGTTTCCCTTGACCCAGATGTTTGTTTCCCGTGCGCTGACAGCCGCCTCCCGCCGGACTTCCTGCAGCCAGATCCGGTTGGCCTTTACCCGGGTGGCGGGAACAATATATTCCGAGAGAATACCAAGCCCCAGGCTGGCCGCAATCCCAATGATCAGCACCGGCCGGACCAGGTAGTAGACGCTGATGCCGCTGCTTTTCAAGGCAATGATCTCATGGTGCTTGTTCATTAATCCGAAGGTGATTAAGATCGACAGAAGCAGCGCCACCGGGGCAATCTGGGAAATGATGAAAGGAATCTCGTATACAAAAAAGGTAAACATCCGGGACAACCTGACCCCGGCTTCCATAAAATCATCCACCTTTTCGAGAAAATCTACGGCCACGTAAATCCCGATCACCATGATCAGGACCATGCAAAAGTACTTCAGTATCTCGCCGGATATGAATCTGACAATAATTGTCATCTGGTTCTCTATCGGTAAGGGTTATGTTTCAGCTGTCGGCGATTTGCGCAGCAGTCGCTTTTTAAACCAGTGATACAGCCTGCCTGCAAACACAATCCGCACCGGTCTTTCCTGGGCATTACGGACAATTAAAAACAGACCGATCCCGCCCATGACCAGGTTGGGGACCCACATGCCGATCACCGGCGGATAAGCGCCGGTTTCCCCGAACACCCACCCGGCCGAAAGCATCAGGTAATAGAGCAGGAAAAAGATCAGGCCCAGACCAATGCCGAATGACCGCCGGGCGTGCCGCGACTGGACCCCCAGGGGGACGGCCAGAAGGGCCAGAAACAGGCACGAAAACGGCAGTGAAAACTTTTTATGGAACTCCATCAGAGTCAGGTAATAACGGTCGTCGTGCACCTGGGACTGATCCAGGTAGGCCCTCAATTCGGGGATACTCATCTCCTCCTGGTTCTTGGGGCCGCCGCTCTGGATCCCCACGGCCTTCTGGACGTCCAGGCGAATATCGTAAGTTTCGAAGTGGACGGTGTGCGCAGACCTGTTTTTGATGTCCACCTGATTGATACTCCCGTTGTACAATCTCAACTGGAACACGCCGGTGTCCGGCTGACTGAACAAGCGCCCCTGGGGAGAGACCACCGTACTGACCACATCTTCCGAGCGCTGGTCTTCAATGAACACGTCCTGCAGGGTTCGGGTGGCGGGATCAATCTTGTTTACATACAGCATGACCCCGTTAAACGCATCGTTGAATGTCCGGGGTTTCAATCCGATTTCCGAATTGTTGACGGCCAGTTCGTACAACAGTGTTTTAATGGCCATACGGCCAATGGGCAGGCCGTAAATGGCGGTGGCGCCGGTGAGCAGAACCCCGACCAGGGCAAACATGCAGACCGGCGGCAGCAGCCGGTAGAGGCTGACCCCGCCGGCTTTCAGGGCAATGATTTCATTGTCACTGGACATTTTCAGAAAAGTCAGCAGCACCGCCATCATCACCGACATGGGAATGATGAATTGCAGGAAGAACGGCATGGTGAAGCCCAGTATTTTCAGGACGGTCCAGAGGTTGACTCCGAAATTGACGATCATATCCGTTATTTCCAGAATCCGCGTCATCAGAAACAGGAATGTAAAAAATACCATGTTGATGACAAACGGCGGTATCATCTCCTGAAAGATATACCGATTGATTATGGAATTGGGATGCATGGTTTCAAACCCGCCGGAACCTGTCCACCGCAGCTCGTTGAGCACCCGGATGCCAGGGGCCGGTCTGCGGGCTGCCTTTAAAAATGCCTGGTTACTGAACCTGGTTACTGAAACGGTTAAGTACAAATCGGTTTATCCTATTGCCCCGGGTGGCGCAAGTCAACCGGTGATCGCAAAGCCGGCCCGCAGCCTGTTGCTTTGGATCGCCGGCAGCCCGGGTGCACTTTTGAAATCCTTGACTTTCTATAGGCCACGCTCTATTGCAGGTCCATGTTATCAACAGTTGATCGCAAATACCTGCAAAGTTCAATGGCGGTGATCCTGGCCGGCGGCCTGTTTCGCCTGGTGTACAGCGGGCTTTTTCCGCTTGTGCCGGATGAAACCAACTACTGGCAATGGAGCCGCTACATGGCCCTCGGCTACCATGACCAGGCCCCGCTGATCGCCTGGACAATTAAAATCAGCACCCTCTTCCTGGGCCACACCGAGACTGCGGTCAGGCTGCCGTCCGTGCTGGCCCTGACCGTGGCATCCATCTACATGGTGCTGATGGCCGTCCGCTGGTTTGGGGGCCGGGCCGCCCTGAATACGGCCATCATTTCCCAGGGGATATTCGCTTTTATGATCGGGGGACTCCTGGCCACTGCCGACGGCTTGCAGGCCATGGCCTGGGCCGGGGCCTGCTATCACGTTGGCCGGGCTTATGAAAAACACCGCTGGTTCGACTGGCTGACCGGCGGCCTCTGGTTCGGGGTCGGCATGCTCAGCAAGTACACCATGGTTCTTTTCCTGCCGTCGGCCTACCTTTACGGCCTTTTTTCTGCCGATCACCGGGCGCGCCTGGCTGATTTAAAACCCTATATCGGCGTCCTGCTGGGCAGCCTCATGTTCACCCCGGTTGTCCTCTGGAACGCCGGCAACAACTGGAATTCCGTCAGACACGTGGCCTACATAGGCGGTGCCAATGAAGCCTTTAAAATCCACTGGAACTTCTTCGGTGATTATTTCGGATCCCAGGCGGCCCTGCTGACGCCGCTGATCTTTATATTGTGCCTGCGGGCCTGGTATGCCGTACTCAGAAAAAAGGCCGGTGCGGACAACTGGGCCGCACGCTACCTCTTCTTTACCTCCTTCATCATGTTTTCCGGATTCGCCCTTTTGAGCTTCCACAGCCGGGTTTACGGCAACTGGCCCATGGCGGGTTATATCACGGTGGGCGTTCTGGCCGCAGCACTGTTCGGCCCGGTGCCAGGTCCTGAAAACAAACCGGTGAAAGGGTCGCGGCTCTGGCCCTGGGCCGTGGGCAGCACCTATCTTATCACCGCGGTGGTACTGCTCCAGGTGTTGCGGCCCATCCTGCCAATTCCGGCGCACCTCGATCGGGCTGCCGACGAAATCCAGGGCTGGCCTCAACTGGGCACCCGGGCCGGACAGGTTCTGGCCGGCATGCCCGACCCCGCAAACACCTTTTTATTTGGACTCAAGTACCAGACGGCCAGCGAACTGGCGTTCTACACCCCCGGCAATCCCCGTACGGTCTCCATCAACCGCTGGGACCGGCCCAACGTCTATGATTACTGGTGGCAGGATGCGAATTTGATCGGAAAAGATGCCGTCGGGGTAACCCAGTACGCCCAGAGCCATACCGCGCAACTGGCCCAGGTGTTTGCGAAAGTTGATCCGCCGGTGCCCGTGTATATTTATCGAAAGTCCCTTACCGGCAAGCCGAAGGAGGGGGCCACGCCATTTAAGGTATGGTACCTTTACCGGGCGTATGGGTTTAAAGGGGGCCTGCGCTGGATTCCGCCGGCCAGTGGCGATGTCCGGGCCGGATAAGGGAACGCTCTTTTCCGATAATATTCAACCCCGCTTGCCTCTATTGTTGTTGATACAGTCCAATTGCTATTAGGATCACGGCATAAAATCTGAAAAAAATGTGCAACGGGTCGTTGTGCAATTGCCCTGGTCACACGATGTCATCCTCCTACAGAAACTCAAGAACCTGTCCACCCGTTTTTGGTATGCCCGTCAGGCTATCTGAAAAACCGATTAAAGGGCAACTTGGAAAAGGAAAAGAGAGACAGGTCAAAGAAAGCAAATGCCGGGGTCAATGCAGAGACTTGATGCGGAACAGTTCCTGGAAGACAAACAGGGACTTGCGCAAACTGTCATACTGGATCCGGGAGTCCTCCATGTGCGTCCAGTCCACCGGGAACTGAGCCACTTTGTACCCCTGCCGTTTGGCCAGCCAGAGGATTTCCGGGTCGAAAATCACGCTGTCAAGTTTCTGCCGGGCAAACAGGTCAAGGGCGGCCTGGCGGGAAAAAATTTTAAAGCCGCACTGGGTGTCCGGATAGTTGAAACCGAGATAGGTGTTCTGGATAAACGTGTAGAGCTTGGCTGACAATTCCCGGAACAGGTTTTGATGCTGGACCACCGAAGATTCCGGCAACGCCCGGGACGCTATGGCCGCAGCGTAGCCGTTTTCCAGCAGGACCAGTCCTTTTTCCACGGCCTCGATGGGAACGGAATAGT
Organism: uncultured Desulfobacterales bacterium; assembly: GCA_964636125.1. Lineage (GTDB taxonomy): Bacteria > Desulfobacterota > Desulfobacteria > Desulfobacterales > CAJINA01 > CAJINA01. Next base: position 24,084 of record CAZWPX010000015.1, read on the forward strand.
CCGCATCCATGAACATGATAAAGTCCCCGCGCCCCTTGCACATCCCGTAACGAACCGCATAGCCTTTGCCCCGGTTGGGAAAATACTCCATGAACTTGACCCCGACCTTTTCATCCGCCACATAGCCGTTCACGACCCGACCGGTATGGTCCAAACTGCCGTCACTCACCACGATGATCTCTGAGCGGTAGCTCTGGCGGGAAAGGTAGGCCAGGGTGTTGTCCAGGGTGGTTACAATCCGGTCTTCTTCATTATAGGCCGGAATGATGATGCTCAGTTTAATATCTTTTGCCTTCATTTGAATGTATCCGTATTAAGAATTCTGATCTGCAACCGTTTTAAAATTCAACTATCCGGGCCAGCACAATACCATGTCTTTGATAGAGAACCCGGTAACTGCGGACATCTTTAAGCTTGTTGATTTTGGTAATCACGATATCACCGTTGCGCGGGGTGCCTTTTTCCACAAGCTGCTGCCGGTAAACACTGAAAGAGTGATAACTCATCTGCCACATGTTGACGGTGTAGCCCTTCTCCCGGGCCAGTTGGGCCGCCTCCTTGACCGGCTGCTGCATGATACGGCCGGCAATCGGGACCGCAAAGAAATTGGCAACCCCCATGATGGCCAGGCCCGCAATCACCGTGCGGGTCAGCCGGGAAAGTTTCTTGAGAAACAGCAGGCTGATCAGGATCACGCCCGCTGCGCCCAGGGCCAGGGTGTAGGTCCATTGAAAACTATCAAGCGCCCCGGCCAGCACGAGGCCGGCAAATTCATCTTTTATGTGCGGCTGAACCAGCACGGCTATCTGCGGCAGAAAAAACAGGACGGCCACAAACCCCAGCGGCCAGACCAGTTGATTCAAAGGGTGGCGAATATCCCCGGCGGCCTGGGCCATAAAAAGAAACAGCGGAATATACCCGTAGAGGATATAGTGATGCAACTTGGTCCCGGCCAGGGAAAACAGGATCAGAACAAACCCGAACCAGATCATCAGGTAGAGATTAAGCTCGTTTTTCAGGAGACTGCGGGTTTTAACGAACGCTTTGATCAAAAAGGCCGTGTGGGGAATCATCCCCAGGATAATAACCGGGATATAGTAAAGAACCGAACCGGAATGCCCTTCAAATGCGGTCTGGAAGCGGGCCACATTGTGTGTAAAAAAGATTTCATCGATAAACGCAGGGCCATGCTGCAGGTACAGGGCCACATACCAGGGCAGCGCAATCACGAGCAGCAACAGCCAGCCCAGGGGATTGAAAATCGCCTTGAACCAGAGTGCCCAGCGGCCCTTGAGGCCGAAAAAGAGCGCACTGGTTACAAACGGAATCAGGATGGCAATGGGCCCTTTGGTCATAAATCCCAGGGCCATCCATACAAATGTCAGGTAAATGTCGCGTTTGCGCTGGCGCCGGTAGTAGGTATAAATACCAAACAGGGCCAGGGTGATAAAAAGGTTCAGCAATGCGTCCGCAATGGCCGCCTTGGCCACAATGCCGGTCTGCAGTGTGGTTACCACAAAAAAAACGGCGTACCAGGCCACCTCAACGTTGAAATGCCGGCGGGCGAAACCAAACAGCAGCGTCACCCACACCAGCGACGCCAGGGCGGAAGGCAGCCGCAGGGCAAACTCATTGAGACCGAACAGACTGACACTGGCGGCCTGGGCCCAGTATATCATGGGCGGCTTGTGAAAAAATGTATCGCCGTTCAGCCGGGGGGTAATATAATCCCCGCTCTGCAGCATTTCGCGGGTTACTTCTGAATAGGCGCCTTCATCTTCATCAAACAACGGCACACTGCCCAGGCCCACGAGCAGGCTGAACAGGACGATGACCGCCAGAAGTACTCTAAATCTTTTTAAATCAAGCTGTGTTTGCATACGTTATCATTAAGGAATGAAGCTTCGGGAGCCTCCCCTGCAACGCCGGGGGTTTACTGATGATTATTATCGCCATTGCCGATCTGCATCTGGTACAGTTTACAATATTCACCGCTGCAGGCCATCAGTTCCGCGTGGGTCCCCTCTTCTACAATGCGACCATCCACCACCACAATAATACGGTTGGCATACCCGATGGTGGAGAGCCTGTGGGCAATCACAAAGGTCGTACGGCCTTTCATCAGGTTTTCCAGCGCCTTTTGCACCAGCGATTCTGATTCCGTGTCCAGGGATGAAGTGGCCTCATCCAGGATCAGAATGGGGGCGTTCTTTAATAGGGCCCGGGCAATACAGAGCCGTTGTTTCTCACCGCCGGACAGGCGGCCACCCAGTTCGCCGATCACCGTATTGAAACCATCGGGAAACGACTCGATAAAAGTGAGCGCATAGGCCGCTTTGGCCGCATTGATAATATCTTCTTCCGAAGCGTTGGGGTTGCCATAGGCGATGTTATTCCTGATGGTGTCGTTGAAAAGGATCGGCTCCTGGGTTACAATGGCGATCTCGCGGCGTAAATCCGCAACGGCCAGTTTACGAATATCGACGCCGTCGATCATCACACGCCCTTTTTTAACGTCGTAAAAGCGCGGAATCAGGCTGACCAGGGAGGACTTACCGCCGCCGCTCATGCCCACCAGGGCCAGGATTTCTCCTTTTTTGACCTCAAGGTTGATCTCCTTGAGAACCATGTCGCGGTCATACCCGAAAGAGACCTGGTCAAACTGCACGGTGTGCGACCCCGGTTGAACCGGCCGGGGCTCTTCCGGATCCTGGATATCAGACCGGGACTCAATGATTTCAAATACCCGGTCCACGGCCGCCATCCCGACCTGCAGGGCATTGTTCAGCCCACTGAGTTTTTTGACCGGCTCATACAGCAGCATCACGCAGGCCAGAAAACTCATGAACATGCCCGGAGTAGACTCCCCCCTGATGACGCCGCTGCCCCCATACCAGATAATAAAAGCGATGCCGATACCGCCAAAAAATTCCATGATCGGAGATCCCAGCGACCGGACCACAACCCCCTTGAGCTCGAGCTGAAAGAGGTCCCGGGTTCTTTGGCTAAAGCGCTGTTTTTCGTGGTCTTTCATGCCGAAGGCTTTGACAATCTTAATTCCCGCGAAGGCCTCGTGCAGAAAAGCGGACAACTCTGCCATGGCTTCCTGGCAGCCGGTGCTGACCCGTCGCACGCGCCGACCAAGCGCCACGACCGGGTAAAAAGCCGCCGGCAGGATCACAAAGGCGATCAGGGCCATTTTCCAATCCCGGTAAAATATAACGCCGGTCAAACCCACAATGGTGAAAAAATCACGGAAAGCCGCGGTAACCGCAGTGGAGACCATGGCCTTTACGATGGCCACGTCGTTGGTAATCCGCGACATCAGCCGACCGGTCCGCTCCTGTTGAAAAAAAGCCATGGGCAGATCCATAATGCGTTCGAAAAGCTCATTGCGCATACGCCGTATAATGCTCTCACCCACATAATTCATAAAATATTCATGGCCGTACATACCGATGCCTTTCAGGGAAAATACAGCCAGGACCAGCAGGGGCAGGTAAACCAGTTTGGTGGCATCTTTGTCCACAAAGATCCGGTCAATCACTGGCTCAATCAGATAGCCCATGGCCGCCATACTGGCGGCAATGGCCAGCGAACAGATCATAGCCAGATAAAGCCGGAACCGGTTTTCGATGATCATCCGGTATACCTGGCGGTGCCGTTCTTTTATTTCAATTTTGAAAAGTCGCATTCTCAAACCGTTCCATTTTCAATTAAAGCCAGGGCGATAGCGGCCACGCGCCCGGAAGCGCCCGGCCCACCGAGTTTACCCCGGATGCTGTAGAGCCTGGCCCGCATGGCAGGCAGCGCTTCCGGGTCCAGGATCAGCCGATCCACTGCATCGGCGATATTAACCGCAGACGCCTCGTCTTGAAGCAGTTCTGTGACAAAGGGTTCGTCATCTATCAGGTTTACAAGTCCAAAATTCCGGACCCGGACCAGTCGGCGGCCCACCTGGTAACTGAGTTCAGATACCTTGTAGACGATCACCATGGGTATCCCGGCAATCGCCGCTTCCAGGGTGACTGTTCCGGAAGCCGCCACAAGCAGGTCACAGGCTTCAAAGATCGGCGCCACCGGCCCGGTCTGGATTTCGAAACGGGGCCGGGGATTCTGAGCGGTCACAATTGCCTCGAAAAAAGGGGGTTCCACCGTGGGCGCCTGGGAAAGAACGAACCGAACCCGCCGGCCGCGGTTTTCAAGTTCAACGGCCGCGGCCAGCATGACCGGCAGCAGGTGGGAGATCTCGCGGTCACGCGATCCGGGCAGCAAGCCAATGCGAAACTCGCGTGCGGAGTCAACCGGCGCAGCCTGCTTTTCAGGCAGCAGCGGGGCATCGAGCAGCGGGTGTCCCACAAAGGTAACCGGTATCTGCTGCGCCCGATAAAACGGTTCCTCAAAGGGCAAAATGACTGCCACATGATCCACCAGCCGACCGATTTTCTTCACCCGGCCTGTGCGCCAGGCCCAGATCTGGGGGCTGATATAATAGAGGACCGGGATGCCTTCTTGCCTGGCTGTGGCCGCCACATGCAGGTTAAAGTCCGGAAAATCGATGAGAATCAACAGGTCCGGCTGCAGCCGCTTCAAGGCCTGCCGGGCGCAGCGCATCCCCCGCAGCAGCCCGGGCAGCTTGGCCAAAACTTCCGTGATGCCGACCACGGCCAGCGTATCTGCATCCACCAGGATCCGCACACCGGCCGCCTGCAGCGCTCTTCCGCCAATGCCGAATAAAAAAAGATCCGGTGTCTTTCGAAGCATGGCCTTGACCAGCCGGGCCCCATGAAGATCACCGGACGCCTCTCCGGCTATGATCATGACCTTTTTTAATTTGATAGGCGGGCCCCCTCAGTGCCCCTGACCGGTACCGGCCGGGATCCGGTAGCGCCCGCTGGTTTTGCTGATCTGGTTCATGATATCCAGGGCAATCCCCAACGCATCGCGCCCCATCTGACCGGTAACTTCCGGTGTTGAACGCTGACTCACTGCGTTTACAAAAGACCGGATTTCATCATCCAGGGCATCTCCGCTTTTAAAAGCAAGCTGCTGAAGGTCAGTCCCCGGAACGATCTCATTATTGCCTTCCGCGGCCTGCCGCACCAGTGTAATCGCATGGTTGGCAAAATCCACGGACATATAGGCATCGCGTTGAAAGATACGGATTTTGCGTTCATTACGGGTTGCAATACGACTGGCGGTCACATTGGCCACGCACCCGTTTACAAATTCGAGCCGTGCGTTGGCGATATCCACCTCTGCAGATATGACCGGAATACCGGCCGCATGGATCGACTGAACCTCTGAATTGACAAAATTCAGGATAATGTCAATGTCATGAATCATCAAATCCAAAACCACACTCACATCAGTACAGCGGGGCTTATAGACGCTCAGGCGGTGCGATTCAATAAACATCGGCTCATTGATGATATCCCGCAGGGCCACGACCGCCGGGTTGAATCTTTCCAGGTGTCCCACCTGGATGATCAGCCCCCGCTGCCCGGCAATGTCAATGAGCGTATCCGCTTCTGCCAGGTCAGTTGTCATCGGTTTTTCGATCAAGACGTCCACATCATCTTCCAAAAAGGCCCGGCTGACTGCATAGTGGGCCGGTGTGTGTACCACCACACTGACCGCATCGACCCGGCCCAGCAGTTCGCGGTAGTCGGTAAATGCACGGGTTCCGAGTTTCCGGGCCACGCGGGCAGCCCGCTCCGGGTCCATGTCTACAACACCGACTAAATCAACGTGCTCCATGGCCGCGTACTTTTCGGCATGGAATTTTCCAAGATAACCAACCCCGATTACCGCAGCCCGTATTTTTTTATCCATTGTCTCTGTCCATTTGAAAGTCCTGGTTTCGTTTTATCCGGGACCGTTAGCACCTGATGTCTGAGAAACTTCCGCGTACCCAGTCTAGCAGGGGGCACCGGCCGTGTGTCCCGGATGCAAGCGGGCGTAAACGGCCTGCATGATCATATGCACCACAATCATGTGGACATCCTCCACCTTCTGCATGTCATTGATCCGGGCCACAAAGGGTATGTCTGCCAGTTCGGCGAGTTTACCGCCCCCATAGCCGGAGATACCCGCGGTGATACCGCCGTTGGCACTCGCGTGGCGAATGGCCCCTATAACATTCTCGGAGTTCCCGCTGCCGGAGATACCGATTACGAGATCGCCAGGGTTGAAGAAATTCTTCAGCGGCTCAGCAAAAATCGCCTCATATGAGACGTCATTGGCATAGGCCATCAGGGTCGGTAAATTGTCATTCAGGCAGAGGACTTTGAATTTCTTATCAAGATCCAGGCAGCACCCCTTGTTGAGGTCGCAGACAAAGTGCGACGCCGTGGAGGCGCTACCGCCATTGCCCATGATGAATATCGTCCTTTGTTGATCGTAGGCATCCAGGATCGCCTCAGTCAGCCGGGTGAAAGTGGCTGTGTCAAAACCGTCGAGCACCGACTTGAGTTCATTCAGGTAATCGGATGCGAATTTATTAAAGTCCATACTCTGTCTCCTTGTTCCTTGCAGGCCAGTTATCAAGCGCCTTGTGGTAGGACGCCACGGTGCCGACATCCATCAGGAACGCCTTGATTTCATACCCACTCATACGGCCTGCCAACCGGGGCAGTACGTGATAACCGAAATCAAACACCCCCGGGTCGACCTGTTGCCTGATTTTATGGCACTCACCTAAAACATTATATGTTGCCACATAAATCCCGGCATTGGCAAGGTCGCTTTGGGGATTTTCAGGTTTTTCCTCAAATGCAGTAACCGTCTGGTCGGCGTCAAGGGTGGCAATGCCACAGGCTTGCGGAACGGGGCTCCGAAACAGCCCCATGGTCAGGATCCTGTCCACCGCCGGGCGACTTTGGTGGAAATCAATCAGGGCCGTCAGATCCACATTGGTCAGGTTATCAGCATAGGCTACTATAAAATCTTCCCCGGGCTCGACAAAACCCCTGTTGGCCAGGAGGGTGCCGCCGCTGCCCAACAGTTCCCGCTCAAACACTGATTGAATATCAGGGGTTTTATGAACCCTTAAGCGCTGGACGGCCTGTTCGACCAGAGCGGCATGATGATGGGTATTGATCAGTACACTGTCAATGCCATGGGCCTGGAAAAGATCAATCCAGATATCCAGCAAGGGCTTGCCGTGAATCGGAATGAGACATTTGGGCAGGGTATCGGTGTAAGGCCGCAGCCGGGTCCCCATACCGGCGGCCAGCAAAAAGGCTTTCATGCTTGGTTCCCGGTTTTCCTGATCACGTTCAGCTGCCGCATGTGTTTCCGGGCGTAGGCCAAAATATCTTCCATGTCCTGCTGACGGTTGAGGTAGGCCCAGTAGTCGGCAATGCTGGTGTGAATAGTCTGGTCAGCCTGCCAGCCGAGCGCCTGCAGCCGACTTGTGTCCGAAAAGATGTGGCGGGTATCACCAAAACGGTAATAACCGGAAAGGACCGGGTCGATCTGCTTGCCGGTCAGTGCCTGCATGGCTGCGTAGAATTCCCGAACGGTCCAGGCCTTTCCGCCCCCCACATTAAACATCTGGTAGTCAGCCCCGGGATGTTCCAGAACCAGGAGATTGGCATTCACAACATCCTGGATGTTTACAAAGTCGCGCACCTGCTGCCCATCCTCGAAAATGGTCGGGGCCTTGTCGAAAAAAAGTGCCAGGGCAAAAATCCGCATGGCCCCGGAATAAGCATTGTAAAATGACTGTCGGGGCCCCTGGACAATAGAGTAGCGCATGACCACCGATGGAACCTCATACCGCCGGCCCAGCTGAAGGGTGATCTGCTCCTGGCTGTGTTTCGATAAAGCGTATTGATTACAAGGATTTATAACCGTCTCGTCTGACGGAACCCACTGGAGAGTCCCCCCACACCCAGGGCAGGTATGTTCCCATGCGCCCCGGGCCAACTGGCTTTCCAACCGAATGGCCGGGTAATAGTACTGCCCAACATCCGGGCCGCAAGCCGGGCAGCGGTAGCGCCCTTCCCCCATCACGGCCTGGCTGGCGGCCACAATCACCTTCTGGATGTGCCGATGCTGTCCGGTTTCCACCAGCACTTCATAGAGCAGGGCCGTGGAAACTGCATTGGTATGGAAGAAATTGGAAAAATCAGTGAGGTAATCCTGATAGGCGGCCAGGTGGTAGACCGCATCCATCCCGGTAAGTGCCTGCTCCCAGACCGCTTTCTCGCGGACGTCACCCAGCATGAATTCGGCGGCCGGGTTCAGGTAATCCGGTTTGCCCTTGGGGTGCACGGTGGCCTGGAGATTGTCCAGCACTCTCACCCGGTGGCCACGTTTAATCAGTGCATCGGCGGTGTGGGAACCAATGAACCCGGCTCCGCCAGTGATGAGAATGTTCAATTGCCGCTCCGGTCTCTATACATGTGAGGGCCTGGCCCAGAGGCCCAGATTGTTAGGGTCGCAAAAAAGTTTACTTGCTGTCGTATGATCGGTCGTCAAAAATGACCTTGCTACCGCTCTCTGCGAGCATGAAGGGCAGCTCGCGATAGGGTTTCATCGCCTCAAACACGCGATTCTGGTTTTCGCGAGGTACAATGAGCAGCAGAAAACCGCCGCCGCCCGCACCCGCGATCTTGCCGGCCAGGGCACCGGCGGACAAAGCGTGGTTGTACATGGCATCTATTTCACTGTTGGAAATACCGGCCGCCATATTCTGCTTCAGGTGCCAGTTTCTGGCCAGAAGTTCTCCACAAGTCATTATATCCTGTTTCTGCAGCGCCGCGGTAAAAGGGGCCACCAGGGCCACCATCTGCTGCATGGTGCCAAACCGGTCGGTCTGCTGGAGATTGGTTTTCTGCTTGGCCAGAATTTTATCTGCGCTGCGGGTAATCCCGGTATAATATAACAGCAGTGAAGAGGCGAACTTCCGGTTGGCCACACTTTCCAAGCGAACGGGCCGCCGCTCCGTGATATCGTCTTTCCTGAAGATAAAGCGGTTGATGCCCCCGTAAGCCGCCGCGTACTGATCCTGGCGGCCGATGGGCTTGCCCATGACATCAATTTCTATCCGGCAGGCCTCCCGGGCAAGTTGTTCTGCTGTCACAAGTTCATTTTGATAGGTGTACAACGCATGCAGCAGGGCCACGGTAATAGAGCTCGAACTCCCCAGGCCGGATCCGGAAGAGGGGATGTCCGCCAGGGTTGTAATCTCGATGCCTTTCTCCACACCGGTCGTGCGCATGGCTTCCCGCACCAGGTCATGCCGGATGTCCGCAACGCGCTCCACGCATTCCTTACGGGAATAATTGATATAGATCATGTCATCAAAACGTTCTTTGACAATGGCATAGACAAATTTATCGATGGCCGTACAAACGACCTGCCCGTCGGTCCGGGTGTAGAAATCCTGCATATCGGAACCGCCGCCCACAAAACTGATTCTCAGGGGTGTTTTTACAATGATCATGGCCCGTGTTTACTCCCTAATACCATCCTGGCTGAGTCAATTTCACCCATTTGCATATCCGTTGCAGGTATTTTGCTGCAACCGCTTTACAGATCATCCAACCGGGCCACAATGCTGATACCCGCCGCGTCAGCCGCCCGGACCATCTCCGAACGGCCAAATGCAACCGTTTTGCCGGCCTCGATCACCAGCACACGCACGCCCGCGGCCGCCATCATCTCGATTGTCTGCACACCAATGGCGGGCACGTCAAACCTGAAATCCTGGTCCGGCTTACAGACCTTGACCACAACGGCTGCTCCCCGGGCCAGGGCCCCGCCCCTTTTGATGGTGGCATCGGTGCCGTCAATGGCCTCAACGGCCAGGACCGAGCCGCCGGCCACCACCACGCACTGGCCGATATCCAGGCGACCGATTTCTTTGGCCAGCCGCCACCCGAGTTTAATATCCTCGCGTTCTGACCGGGTCGGCTTCCGGCGCGTCCAACACCCTTCGGGCGCCAGCAGTTCAGGCAGTAGGAAAGTGGACGCTTTTATGCAGATACCCTCTTTTTCCAGGGCGCCGGCAAACGCCCGCAGTATGCGGTCGTCATGCGTATCCCGCATCCCGGCCATTACCGCGATGGTCTTCAGATCCGGCCGCACATCACGAAACATCCGGGTCTTTTTGATGGCCCCGGCCATCACGGCCTGGGTAACGCCTTTCCCGGAAAAAAACTTAATGATCTTTTTCAGCTGCCCGAGATGGACCCATTGGATGCCATTGACATGCTGGGCGAGGGTTTCATCGGTTTCATTCAGATGTGCAATGGCATATACTGCGTAGCCATTTTCCCGGGCAGCCCGGGCAAACATGAAGGGGAACTGGCCGCTGCCGGCGATAAGGCCTATACGTTTATCCATGAAAGCGCCTTTATATTCAGCGGGTGAGGCCCCGGCTTGAGCTTTGCAAGAATTCAATAAACTCAGCAACTTCAGGAACCAGCTCCACCTCAGCCTGCACCCGCTCAATGGCTTCGTTTAAGGTCAGTCCGATTCTGAAAATGATCCGATAGGCCTTTTTGAGCAGTGACAGGGTGTGTTGCGAAAACCCGTGACGCTTGAGCCCCACACTGTTGAGGCCATGGAGGCGCGCTCGATCCCCTGCGGCAATCACGAAGGGCGGAATGTCTTTGACGACCGCCGATTTACCACCGATAAAAGCATAATCACCGACCCTTACAAACTGGTGGATGGCAACCAGGCCGCCCACCGTCGCGTAATCTCCAATGGTGATGTGGCCAGCCAGGGTTGTATTGTTGGAGAGTGTCACCGCCATACCGGTACGGCAGTCATGCGCCACGTGGGTGTAGGCCATTAAAAAATTGTTTTCCCCAATTTCAGTTACCCCGCCCCCGAAGCCGGTCCCCCTGTGAATGGTCACAAATTCTCTTAAAATACTGTTTTTGCCAATCTTGACGTAGGTTTTCTCTCCTTTGAATTTTACGGATTGGGGGGTCGCCCCAATGGCGGCATACTGGAAAACCTGGCAATTCTGCCCCAGCGTCACATACGGATCAATGACCACATGTGAGCCGATGGTCGTGCCGTCACCTATGAAAACCTCTGCGCCCACGATCGTAAACGGCCCGATGCTGACATCCTTCCCGATTTCAGCCTTCGGGTCGATTATAGCAGTCGCGTGAATCATTATTTTCCTCCCAGAGCAGCCATGAATTCACCCTCGGCCACCAGCGTATCATTCACTTTCGCGGTGCCGGACATCTTGGCTACTTTTGATCTCATTTTGAGGATCTCCAGTTCAAGGATCAACTGGTCTCCCGGTTCAACCGGTTTTCGGAACTTCACTTTGTCAATGCTCATGAAGTAAATAAGGGCCCCCATGCTCTCCAGGTCAGCCGATTTGGCAATCAGCACACCACCGACCTGGGCCATGGCTTCCACAATCAGGACACCGGGCATAATCGGTATCCCGGGAAAATGCCCCTGGAAAAACGGTTCATTGATGGTTACATTTTTCAACCCCGTAATCCGCTCTCCGGGAACGATATTCAGAATGCGATCTACAAGGATAAGCGGGTAGCGGTGCGGCAGTATTTGCAGGATCTGATGTATGTCTATCTTGTTTTCCATAGGGCTCTCGATATGGTTATTCTTCCTTGGCCACCTTCTTTTGGGCCTTCGCGTGCTGCGTATTATACTGTTTGATCAGCTTGTCAGTGAGATCGATCTTGGAAGGCATGTACACCAGGCCGGCCTCTTTCCTCTCAAAAATCAGGAGGTAGCCTTCCCGTTTCCCGATCTCCTGAACAAGTTTATCCACTTTTTCACGAATCTCCCCCATCAGCCGAAACTGCAGCTCCCGGGCGATACCAGTATACCTCTGCTGCAATTGTTTGAAATCATTTATTTTTATACGCATTTCACGTTCTTTGTTATCTTTCATCTCTTTGTTCATGACAAGGGCTTCGCGTTCAAACTGTTTGCGATCCTCCTCGATCTCAGCACCTTTGCTCTTGAGATCGGATTCCATCTGTTTGGCCTGTTTATTCAACTGGGCCTGGGCCTCCTTGCCGGCGGTGGACGTATCCAGGATCCTCTGGAAATCAATGGTCCCTATTTTGGCAACATCCGCGCCGTAGGCCGGGGTACATATACCTATGATAAAAATTGTAGCCAACATCTTGATCAGATTAGATTTCATACTGCCTCCGTAAAATACAATGTGTAAACTCAACCACTATCAGGTAAGGCTAAAAGGCTGCGCCCATGGAAAACTCCCATTTTCCATCTGAGCTTTCCCAGGGTCTGGGGTCAATAATATAGGCATTCTCCAGGCGAATGGGCCCCATCGGTGAATACCACCGGAACCCAAAGCCTGCGCTTTTGCGCACCCCCCCCAACTCAACAATCTCATCCTCTGCGTATACATCACCGGCATCAAAAAACACAAGGCCTATCACCCCGGCCTCCTCCACCAGTGGAAAACGCAGTTCTGCGTTAAACTGGACATATTTTTCCCCACCCACGTAGGTGAACTCTCCGCTGGAGTTGACCTCTTTGGGTGCCAGATCCTGCCAGTCATACCCACGGACGGAGTTCATACCTCCCAGGAAAAATTTCTCGTAATCCGGCAGCAGCATACCGTCATTTTCAGTGATCCACCCCGCCTTGCCATGCAGAAACCCGACGAACTTCCAGTACAGGGGCAGGTACCAACCGGTTTCGGCAACTAATTTTTTAAACCCGATGGTGCCGCCCAGACCGGCGTATTCGGCTGACAGTTCGTGCTTGCTGCCACGGGTGGTGTTAAAGCGTTTGTCCCTGGAGTCATATATCAGAGAGCCGGTCAAACTGCTGGTGATGTTGGTGCCGGATAGTTCTTTTACAGAATCCGGTGCGTTTGACTGCACATCCGCTACTTTCGAAGAGTCAAACCGGTAATTCAGGTAGGCCCGGGTAAAATCCCGTACCGGATACCCGACCCCGAAACCGAGCCCGATGGCTTCTTTATTGTAGCTGTCGTAGTCAGTTTTCCAGTTGTATAGATTCGTGGTACCCGACAGTGGAATATCAAACAGCCAGGGTTCGGTGAAACTCAGGTTAAACCGCTGGGTCCGACCACCGATCGACGCCTCAAGCTTTAGAATTTGAGCCCGTCCGAACAGGTTCCGCTGGGAGATGGACGTGTTGAAAAAGAGTGACTCGACACTGCTGTAACCACCGCCCATTGAGAATGTTCCGGTGTTTTTCTCCTTTACATTGATTTTCAGGATCATCTGGTCATCGGCGCTGCCTTTGGGGGTATCCACTTGGATATCCTCGAAAAAATCAAGGTAATAGAGGTTACGAATCCCTTTTTTCATCCGTTTTCCGCTGTACAGTTCCTTCTCATAGGCCTGGAGCTCCCGGCGGATGACTTTATCCCGGGTTTTGGTATTACCGCTAATGATAACCCTCTCGTAATATACCTGCGGCCCCTTCTTGATATCATAAGTAACGTCCACCACCTGTTCGCCGTCTCCGCGCGCCCGGCGTGGAACCACTTCGGCATACGCGTAGCCTTCGTCGGAATAGACATCGGTGATCACCAGGACATCCTGCCGCATCAAAGACGTGCTGAAAAACGCTCCGGCCCTGAGACTCAAAAGCATCTTCAGCGTATTTTCCGGCAGGACGAATTCGCCGGTCATCATTACCTTGCCGACCTTGTAGCGGTCACCCTCCTGTATTTTGAAAGTGACATCAATACCAGTCTCCGTGAATTGAACATCCGGTTCCCCCACCCGGGCATCGATATACCCGTTGTCCTGGTAAAAGGCGGTCAGGATCGAGACATCCTGGCGCAGTTTCTCCTGGTCCAGATCCCCGGCTTCGGTTATAAATGAAAAGAGCGACTCTTCGGAGGTTTCGACCAGCTTTTTAAGTTTTTTATCCTCGTAGTCACTGTTCCCCAGAAAAAGAACATTTTGGATCCGGGCTTTATCGCCTTCCACAATCTTGAATTTAAGATCAGCCTGATTATTCTCCAACTCATTCGCCTTATAGCTTACCTGGACATGATGGTAATTCTTGTCCTTGTACATATCCTCTATAATGGCGATGTTACTTTGTATTTTGAAAACATTCAGGATCGATCCGGTTCTCAAGGTCAGGTTCTCCTTGATCTTTTTATCCTTGAATTTTTTATTCCCTTCAAATTCGATGTTGCGGATGGTGGATTTCTCCTGCACCTTGAAAACAACAGTTTTGCCGCCCTCTTCGTTACGAGCCTCAACCCGGACATCATCAAAGTACCCCATCGCGTATATTTTTTTCAGGTCAGCGGTCAGCGGTTGGGCTTTGAACACATCACCTTCCCGGGTTTTGATGACCCGCTTGACCGCATCGGCTTCGATCCGATTGTTGCCTTCAACGGTCACCCGCACAATGGTTTTACGGTTGAGGACTTCCATGCCGATGCTGCGGGAAAGCCCCTTGAGCCTGGCAACCAGGGTCCCCAGGTTCTGTCCCTCAACAAAGAACGTTTTGGGCGCACCCTCTCCAAAAGCTTCCGCGACCTTGGCATCCAGCGAGTACGATTTCCCAAAGCTGGTAATGCTGCCCCAGATGACTCGGTCTGCACCGGAGGTAACGCCGATGTTCCGAATCAGGGGTAAGTTTTTTGAACGGGCGGCGGCACTTTTGCCGTCATCCTGAAATTCAACGACGGCAACCCCCTCCTGTTCCAATTGATTTTTTAAAGCGTCCGCAATCTCAGTGGACAGGTTATCCTGGGCTGTGGGGGCATTAACTTCAAACGGTAACACCACAACCCGGATGGTGTCTGCGGCCACGACGGCATCCGGCCCCCAGGCAACGCACAGGGCCAACAGTATCAAAATGGTTCTGAACTTATTCAGCACCGCAGGATATTCCTTCCAACAGTCCGTTATTAATGGTTATACAGCGAGACATGCAAGCAGCCAGCTCCTGGTTATGCGTCACGATCAACGCGGTCATGGCAAGTTCCAGATTGAGTTCCATGATCAGTGCGTGGACTCGCTCACTGTTTTCCTGGTCAAGATTACCGGTGGGTTCATCTGCCAGCAGCAACGGTGGCTTGAGGATCAGGGCCCTGGCTAGGGCAACACGCTGCTGCTCACCCCCGGAAAGTTTGCTGACCTGGTGCCGCAGCCGATCTGCCAGCCCAACGCGTACCAGAATCTCTTCGGCCGCAGCTGCGGCTTCTTCCCGGCTGTGGCCGCCGATCAACGCCGGCATCATGGTGTTTTCAACTGCGTTGAACTCCGGGAGCAGGTGGTGGAACTGGAACACAAAACCAATAGACCGGTTGCGAAATCCCGACAGCTGGTACCGGTCAAGTTTGAACAGATCCTGATCCTTAAAGAACACCTGCCCACTATCCGGCCTGTCCAACGTCCCGAGAATGTGTAAAAAAGTCGATTTACCCAGGCCGGACGCACCGACGACAGCCACACTTTCCCCCGGCTGGATATCAATCTTGGCTCCGTTAAATATCTCAATTTTATCGCGACCGCCGGTGATATAGCCCTTGTGCAGATCATGAACCCGGATCAGCGGCTCATTGCCCGGGTCGGGGTCATTATAAATGCCGCTATCCATAGCGAATCGCCTCGACAGGATCAAGCCGGGAGGCCTGCTGGGCGGGATACAGCGTCGCCAGAAAGCAGATAACCAGTGCTGAAACAGCAATAACGGCCACATCCACGACTTTCAGCACCACCGGCAGGGTTGTGATATAATAGACATCACCCGGCAGTTCAATAAACTTGTAATGGGACAGCAGCATGCAGAGCACAATCCCCCCGCAGACCCCTAAAATGGTGCCGACCACCCCAATGGCCATGCCCTTGAAGATGAAGATCCGGCGAACACTTTTATCTGTGGCGCCCATGGCCTTCAAGATTGCAATATCCTTCGTTTTTTCCATGACCATCATAATAAGGGAGCTTGCGATATTGAAGGCGGCCACCAGGACGATAAGCGCCAGGATGATAAACATGGCTGTTTTCTCGAGTTTCAGTGCCGAAAACAGGTTCCTGTTCATGCTCATCCAGTCTCTGATCCAGTAGGGAAAACCAAGATCCCCAACAAGGGTCTTGCCGATCTCACCGGCCTGGTAGATATCATCAACCCGCACCTCAATACCCGTGA
Organism: uncultured Desulfobacterales bacterium; assembly: GCA_964636125.1. GTDB lineage: Bacteria > Desulfobacterota > Desulfobacteria > Desulfobacterales > CAJINA01 > CAJINA01. The sequence goes on from CAZWPX010000015.1 coordinate 40,215, forward strand.
CAGTGCTGCCCATACGCATCATCTTCTGGGCGGTGTTCAGATGAATATAGACCAGGGTGCTGTCGAATTCATACATCCCGGACTCAAAGAGGCCCGCAATTTTAAATTGTTTCATGGCCGGCATATGGCCGATGGGAGAAAGCATGCCGCGGGGCGAGATCATGGCAATCGTATCTCCACTGCCCACGCCGAGATTCTTGGCCAGTTCCTTGCCGATGATGATACCCGGGGCCTGGCTGATAGCTGTCCCGGGGGCGGCACCGGCTGCCAGCCGGGATAGATCTTCAGCACTGAAAAACCGGACGACGCTGCCCACGGTTTCAGGATCGACCCCCCTTAAAACAGCCCCGGACACACCTGACGCAGACCGAATCATGACCTGCGAATATATAAATGGTGTGGTAGCCAGAACCCCATCCTGTGCGCCGATTCGCCCCATAACATTGCGGTAATCAGAAAACGAACCGCCATGCCGCATGACCACAATATGAGATTCCACTCCCAGTATGCGGGATTTCATATCGGTTTCAAAACCGGTCATCACGGCTATGACCACGATCAGGGCCATCACCCCGACGGTTACGCCCGCAATGGAAAGCAGGGTAATCAGCGAAATGAAAGACTGTTTTTGTTTGGCCCGGAGATAACGGCGGCCGATAAACAGTTCAAAGGGCATGCTCAACCTGTCGCTGTCGGTTTCATGTGGGGGAACAGGATAACCTCCCGTATGGAAGCCGCATCGGTTAACAGCATGGTGAGTCGATCAATTCCGATCCCCTCACCCGCGGTCGGGGGCATCCCGTATTCCAGGGCTTCGATATAGTCGGCATCCATAAAATGCGCCTCGCTGTCACCCGATTCACGGTCTTCAACCTGCTGCTGAAACCGGCTGTTCTGGTCTTCGGGGTCATTAAGTTCCGAGAAGCCATTGGCGATCTCATAGCCCGCAATGAATAGCTCAAACCGGTCCGTGCTGCCGGGCTCGGTGTCACTGCGGCGCGAAAGCGGAGACACCTCAACCGGATAACCGGTTATGAACGTCGGCTGAACCAGTTGGGGTTCAACCAGTACATCAAACAGCTTGGTAATTATTTTTCCCAGGCGGCCGGTCTTTTGAAGCCGGATGCCTTTGGCCTGGGCAAAGGCCAGCAAGCCTTCCCGATCTGTGAACAGGGCGGGATCCAGGCCGGCCAGCTTTTCAAGTGCTTCAGCCAGCGTCAGGCGCGCCCAGGTGCCCCCCATTTCAATGGTTTGCCCCTGGTAGGAAATCGTACTGCTCCCGGTCACCGCCCGGGTGACCTGGGCAAACATTTTCTCTGTCAAGGTCATCAGGTCTTTGTAATTGGCATACGCCTGGTAAAACTCAAGCATGGTAAATTCTGGGTTGTGGCGGGTGGAAACCCCCTCATTCCTGAAATTTCGATTCACTTCAAACACTCTTTCGAAGCCGCCTACGACCAGCCTTTTCAAGTAGAGTTCCGGTGCAATTCTAAGATACAGATCCATATCCAGGGCATTGTGGTGCGTCACAAACGGGGTTGCCTCGGCGCCCCCGGGGATGGGTTGCATCATCGGGGTCTCAACCTCGAGAAATTCCCTGTCCAGCAGGAAGTTGCGCACCTGCTGGACGATGGCGCTGCGGGTTGAGAATACACGCCGCACTTCCGGATTCATGATCAGGTCCACGTACCGTTTCCGATAGCGCTTTTCGGGGTCCTTCAATCCGTGGAATTTCTCAGGAAGCGGCCGTGTGGCCTTGCTGACCAGCACGAGGCTCTTGGCGAGCAGGGTCCACTCCTGGGTGCGTGTTTGAAACACACCCCCTTCAAGGCCCACAAAATCCCCAATATCAAGCTGCTTGAATAGAGCATAGGCCGCAGAACCGATCATGTCCTTTTTTATATAGGCCTGGAGCTGCCCGCTGCGATCCCGAAAGCGAATAAAAGCGGCTTTGCCAAATTTATTGACGGCCATAATCCGTCCGGCACAGGCAAAGACCGGCTCCTCCTGGGTAAGCTGCCCGGCAGACGCAGCTATCAGATCCTTGATCTGCCCGATGGTGTGCGAAACAACAAAATCGTTGGGAAAGGGCTCCGTGCCGTCTGCCCGCAGCTGCCGGATCTTCTCCCGGCGCTGTGCCAATACATCGTTTTCCTTTTTCATTCCGTTCCTGTCCTGTCACACGCCATTAATTTCCCCGCAGGCGGTTAGAAAGATTAAGTTAAGTCGGATTTGCTAACCTATTTGTCCCAAGGTGTCAAGCCTAACCCGGCGTGGCAGGCGGTGATGTGCGGGTTACCTTGAGAATAAAGACCGTGCCGGTGGCGACAGTGCTCTCCACATTGGACAGGTAACCGTATGTTTCCAGAATGCTGTGAACAATGGAGAGCCCCAATCCCGTACCCCGCGCCTTGTTGGTATAGAAAGGGTTGAAAATCATATCCAGGGTCTCCCCGGGAATACCGCAGCCATTGTCTTCAATTTTCATGGTGGCCGTATTGTTTTTTGATTCATACAGGCGGACCTGAATACGGCCTTCAGCTTCAATCGCTTCAGCCGCATTTAAAATGATGTTCCACAGCACCTGGTGAAGATGAACCGGGTCAATTTCAATCCATATCCCGCGCGCAAGGTCCACGGAGAGTTTAATCCGGGATGAACAGGCACTGTTGTTTTCGAAGAGCTCCAGAACTTCCAGGATACCCTCTCTGAAGTTAATCTTTTCGATCTTCCCGGCCTGGGGCCGGGCGAACAGCAAAAAGTTGCCCACCAGGTCGCTGAGCCGTTCAGTTTCGCGCAGGGCGATCTGGATGAGTTTGTCATGGTAGGGGTCGTATCTGATATCTTCCAGCAGAAGTTGGATGGATCCGGCCAGGGAGGCCAGCGGGTTTTTGATCTCATGGGCCATGCCCGCTGCCATTTCTCCCATATAGGCCATTTTCTCAACCCGCTTGATATGGTTTTCAAGACGTTTGAGTTCCTTTTGGGTTTTCACGGTCTGTTCTGCGAGGAATCCACTCAAAACGGCCACCGCGAAGCAGGCCACGATGGTAACCAGAACCTTGAAAAGGACGCTCTTGCCTAAAAAATTAACAGCGGAAAAACTTCCCTCCAGCGCAAACGGCTTGATCACCCCGTAATACTCAAGATCGATCATCACCCCGTATTGGATGCTGCAGATGGCCGCAATGATCAGGACCCCCCAACGGGGAAGAAGAATACTGGAATAAATGATGACCACCAGGTACAGGAATGAAAAAACACTGGCATACCCGCCGGTTACAAAAATAATCAGGGAAACAATGCCGGTATCCACCGCCACCTGAACGTAAGTAAACAAGAGACTGTCCCTGATAAAAGCCAGTAAAATGGCATAGATGCAGCTTAACAGGAAAATTCCACCAATCAATCCGTAAAGTACCAGCAAAGAAGTGGCCAGAAAGGACCCGCTGGTCCCCAGCTGGAAGATGATGGTAGATCCCAGTAGAAAAGAGGTGAACAGCACCCTTGCAAACATCAGGATTTTTAATTTTGAGTGCAGTTCGTTTTCAGAATTGTCGCTAAATGTGTCCATGGGCAAATCCGTTTTCACATAAGGCCATGCTAAAAGGGGGCAATCGGCGGCGAATAAAATCGAGGAGGGCCTGCAATGGAAGGACGCGTGGCGGCAACGGCAATATCAACATTGAGCAAAAAGGGAACCGGGAGGCGGGAGAGTGTCAGGTGTTACACCCCAGCCCGGCCGATTCGCTGGAAAACAGGCCCCGGGCTTTCAGGGCCGGGTTTGCGCGCCATCGAACACCGGCTGTCTCCCGGCCCGGGTCTGGCGGCACGGTTGTTTCCAGGAAACCGTGCCTACCCGCCAACCGCACCGGCCATCTTGAAAATGGGCAGGTACATGGAAACCACGAGTCCGCCGATGACAACCCCCATAAACACCATCATCACCGGTTCGATAGCAGCGGTCAGGTTCTCCACCGCCTGGTCCACCTCTTCATCATAAAAATCCGCGATTTTCACCAGCATGTCATCGAGGGCACCGGTGGACTCCCCGACAGATATCATCTGGCAGACCATGGGGGGGAAAACACCGGTCTCCAGGAGCGGGTCCGACATGGTCCGGCCTTCGGCAATGCCGCCGCGGGTAAAATAAATCGCTTCTTCAACGGTTTTATTCCCCGCCGTTTTGGCTACAATTTCGAGAGACTCGAGGATAGCAACCCCGCTCGACAGCATGGTACCCATCGTGCGGGTAAATTTAGCCACAGCCACCCGCCTGAGCAAAGGGCCGATAATCGGCATTTTCAGCGCAGAGGCATCGACAATACCGCGCCCTTTTTCCGTGGCGTAAAACTTCTTAAAGACAAATCCAAAAATCACCACGCCGCCGGCAACCGTGTACCAGTAAGACCGGGCATAATTACTCAGGTTGACAACCATCTGGGTGGGTGCGGGCAGAGCACCTCCGAAATCCGCGAACATCTTTTCAAAAACCGGAATAACAAAAATCATGATAACCGCCACCACGATCACCGCAACAGCCATCGTAATAGCCGGGTAGGTCATGGCGCCTTTGACCTGGGCCTTGAGTTTGGCGGCTTTTTCCATGTAGGCCGACAGCCGCTGTAAAATGGTATCCAAGATACCGCCCGCCTCCCCGGCGGCAATCATGTTTATAAAAAGGGTATCAAACGAGTTGGGATACTTTTTCAGCGCTTCGGCCAGGGTCTGGCCGGATTCGACGGCCTCTTTTATCTCTTTAAGGGTTTTTTTGAAAGTGGCATTTTCCTGCTGTGAATAGAGAATATCCAGACACTGGATAATCGGAAGCCCCGCGTCGATCATGGTTGAAAACTGTCGGCAAAATAAAATGACGTCTTTTTGCGTGACCTTGGGCTGCATGAACGCAACGTTTTCAAACAGGTCTTTCGGCTTGGGTTTGAACTTGGGATTGATGATCTTCATCCGTGCCAGTTGCGCGATGACGATCTCGTCACTGGCTGCCTCAATCTCCCCTTTCTGGGTATGGCCGTTTTTGTTTTTCCCTTTCCAGACATAGACCGGCATTATCAACCCTCCGTACAATAGTTGGGTGAGTTTTTAAAAAAGGGTGGTCGAATCCTTTTGGCTATACTATCATTTTATCTATTTTTCAAGTCTTTAACGGTATTTACCTGTTTGCGCCTTGCCAAAGATAGTCAACTATGCATATGGTATTTTCTGGAATTTTCATACAGCTATTCTATCGGGCGGGTTAAGCGATGTCAAATTCAAGCAGCGGCCAACAACCATTGACGGTAATTACTACACATACCAATGCTGATTTTGATGGCCTGGCCTCCATGCTGGCAGCCCAAAAACTGTACCCGGAAGCAGTGGTGATTTTCCCCGGATCACAGGAAAAGAACCTGCGAAATTTCTTTATCAACTCAATGGCCTATCTCTTCAATATGGCCGACATTAAAACAATTGATCTTGGGCGGGTCAAAAAACTGGTACTGGTGGACACCCGTCAACCCCACCGAATAGGTCGCCTGGAAGAATTGACCGCCCGGGAGGATGTCGAAATTCATGTATATGACCATCATCCGCCCACTGCAAAGGACGTCGCCGGACACGCTGGTGTGCAAAAGATCACCGGGGCAACCGTCACGATTCTCACGGAAATTATTCAGTCCCGGGGTATTGCGATCAGCCCTGATGAAGCCACGATCATGTCGCTGGGTATTTATGAAGATACGGGATCTTTTACCTTTTCATCGACCACTGCAGCGGATTTTCATGCGGCCGCCTGGCTGCTTTCCCGGGGCGCCAGACTCAACGACGTGGCCAGCCTGATATCCAGGGAGATAAGCCCGGAACAGGTAGGCATTCTCAACGACATGATCCAGGCCGCCCAGCGGTCCAATATCAACGGCATCGAAGTGGTCCTGACCACCATTACCAGCGATAAATATATCGCTGATTTTGCGTTCCTGGTCCACAAGATGGTGAAAATGGAACGCCTTGACGCCATCTTTGCCATTGCCCGGATGGCCAATAAAATCTACGTGGTGGCCCGCAGCAGAATCCCGGAAGTGGACGTGGGAGAAATCGTGGCGGTAATCGGCGGAGGGGGCCACCCCTACGCCGCAGCAGCGACCATTAAAGACAAAACCCTGGCCCAGACCGAGCAGCAGCTGATTGACCTCCTGTACAAAAAAATCAGCCCCCGGCGTCTGGCGCGGGATCTGATGTCCACGCCGCCTATCAAGATCGACGAGGAACTGACCTGTTCGGCGGCCGGCAACCTGCTCACGCAGTACAATGTCAACGCTCTGGTGGTAACCCGCCAGGCCGACCCGGCGGAAGTCCTGACCGGCATCATCACCCGCCAGGTGATTGAAAAAGCCCTCTATCATAATCTGGACCGGGTTCCGGTTAAAGAGTACATGACCACCGAATTTGCCTCGGCGGGCCCGGAGGCGGACCTGCAGGAAATTCAGGAAAAAATCATTGGCAACAAGCAGAGAATATTACCCATACTGGCGGCCAATGCCATCATCGGTGTGGTGACCCGCACAGACCTGCTCAACATCCTGGTCAGACGCTCGCGTTTGACCAATGGCGACTCCCCAGATCCTTACAGCGCGCCGATAAATGTAAGGACGCGCAACATCAAGAAATTCATGTCTGAACGGCTGCCCGGCAAACTTCTGGATACCCTGCGGCGCATTGGCACAGTGGCCCGGGATATCGGCGTCAACGCCTATGTGGTCGGCGGCTTCGTCCGGGATCTGTTTCTCTATCGCCAGAATGAGGACATTGATATCGTTGTCGAGGGCGACGGGATTCACTTTGCTAAAAAATTTGCCCGCCTTTCAGGGGCTCGGCTGCACACCCACGCTAAGTTTGGCACCGCAGTCATCATTTTCAAGGATGGTTTCAAAATTGATGTGGCCACGGCACGCATGGAGTACTATAAATTTCCGGCGGCCCTGCCCACCGTGGAGATGAGCAGCATCAAACTGGACCTGTTTCGCAGGGACTTTACCATCAACACCCTGGCCATACGGTTGAACCCCGATAATTTCGGCACCCTCATAGATTTTTTCACCGCCCACAAAGACATCAAAGAGAAGACCGTCAGGGTCCTGCATAACCTGAGTTTCGTGGAAGATCCCACCCGGGTATTTCGGGCCATCCGCTTCGAACAACGTTTCGGTTTCTCCATTGGTAAACTCACGGCCGGCCTGATAGACAACGCCATCAAAATGGATTTTTTCAAGCGCCTGGGAGGGCACCGCGTTTTTTCGGAACTGCGCCAAATTCTCGAAGAAGAGAATCCCGCCGCGGCCATTATCAGGCTCCAGGATTACAAACTGCTGAAAGTCATCCACCCGACCATCAATGCAAACAAGGGCCTCAAGCCCGCCTTTCAATCTGTCAAGAAAGTTCTGGACTGGTATGATTTGCTTTTTATGGAAGAACCCTATATAAAGTGGCCCGTTTATTTTATGGCGCTGACCCGCCAATGCGACAAAAAAACAGTTGAAGAGATTTGTGACCGGTTTGAACTGCCGCCCCGTTATCGGACGGTTTTCTGCCGGCAGCGCTTCGAGGCGGATCGCTGTATTTACGGCCTTGAACGAAGATTACCTAAAAAAAACAGTACGATTTATAACCGTCTGAATGGCTTAAGGATAGAACTGCTGCTGTATATGCTGGCCATGACGGTCAAAGAACCGGTCAAACGGGCCATTTCCAGATACTGCACCAAACTGCGTTTCGTGGCACCCGTCATTTCGGGAAAAGACCTGAAACGGCTCGGCCTGAAACCAGGCCCGGTTTTCAGACAGGTCCTGGATGCCGCCCGGGATGCCCGTTTGAACGGAAAAATTGAATCTGCCCGGGACGAATACGAATTCGCCAGAAACTATATACGCAAACACAATCTCAACCCCACAGGACGTGTACATGAACACTGAAGTAGTTTTAACAGGGATATCGACAACCGGAACCCCCCATCTCGGCAACTATGTCGGCGCCATCAGGCCGGCCATTGAGGCCAGCCGCCAGACGAACGCGAAGAGTTTTTACTTTCTGGCCGATTACCACTCGATCATTAAATGCCACGACCCGGAGGCTGTCCAACAGTCCAGTCTCTCGGTGGCCGCAACCTGGCTGGCCCTGGGCCTCGATACGGACAATGCAATTTTTTACCGGCAAACGGACATTCCGGAGATCCCCGAACTCACCTGGATATTGAACTGCATGACGGCCAAGGGCCTGATGAACCGGGCACATGCATACAAAGCCGCCGTTGCGGACAATGACCTTGCCGGCACCAAAGACCCCGACAAGGGCGTGTCCATGGGCCTGTTCAGTTACCCGGTGCTCATGGCCGCGGACATCTTGATGTTCAAAGCCAATAAAGTACCGGTGGGAAAAGACCAGATCCAGCACCTGGAGATGACCCGTGATATCGCGGCCCGTTTCAATCACACCTACAAACCGCTGTTCGTACTGCCCGAAGCGGTGGTGAATGAAAAAACCGCGGTCCTGTCAGGTCTTGACGGCCGTAAAATGAGCAAAAGCTACAACAATACGATCCCACTCTTCGAACCGGAGAAAAAACTCCGCAAACTGATTATGAAGATCAAAACCAACTCCCTGGAACCCGGTGAGCCCAAAGATCCCGACGGCTGCACGCTTTTCGAAATCTTCCAGGCCTTTGCACCGGCAGATGAAGTCCAGGGTCTGGCCGCACGCTACCAGGGCGGAATTGCGTGGGGCGAAATGAAACAGTTTCTCTTTGCGTACCTGAACGATCACCTGGCCAAGCCGCGCCAGCTTTACATGGAGCTTATGGCTGATCCGGGACATATTGAAACCGTCCTCCAGCAGGGTGCGGCCAAAGCCAGGGCACTCAGCAGCCCCTATCTGGAAGAAATCCGCACCGCGGTGGGTATCAGAAAACTAGACAATTGAACGAGTTTATGCCAGCAGACAATTACAAGGTTGACCTTGAGGATGTGTTCGAGGGGCCCATGGATCTTCTCGTCCACCTGATCAAAAAAAATGAGGTGGATATATACGACATCCCCATTGCCCTGATTACCGACCAGTATCTGGCCTATATCAAGTGGCTCAAGGCCATGGATATTGACTTCGCCGGGGATTTTCTGGTCATGGCGGCCACCCTGGCCCAGATTAAATCCCGGATGCTCCTGCCGGTCCACGAAGGAGACGAAGAGGAAGAGGACCCCCGGACGGAAATCGCCCGGCCGCTGCTCGAATACCTTGAGATGAAAGCCGCGGCCCAACACCTGGCCAACCGCAACCTGCTGGGTGAAAAAACGTTTGTGCGCACTCAGGCCAAACATCAATATATAGACGAAGCCGGTGATGAGGTGGTCCAGGCGGGACTGTTCGAACTGATTGACGCTTTCCAGAAAATTCTTGATAAAATGGCCCCCGACCACCGGGTGGATATGAGCAGTGAGCGCATATCCGTCAAGGAACGTATGACCCAGATCGTGGATTTGCTGGAAGTAAAAGGCTCGGCCGCTTTCGACGAACTCTTTGACAAAATCGTCGAGAAAGGTGATATTATTGTCACTTTCCTGGCAGTCCTTGAGATGGTCAAATTGAATCTTGTAAAGATCGTACAGCACGTGCAAACAGGAATCATTCGGATTTTTTACCTCTGATGGCAAACTTGAAGAAAATTATCGAGAGCCTGCTCTTCGTTTCGGAAGATCCCATCACGGCGGAGAAAATCTGCAAGGCCGCCGGCAGTTGGGAAATGGCAGAGATCCGCACAGCCCTGGAAGAATTGATTGATGAATACCAGGCCCGCAACGGTGGGTTTTATTTAGCCCGGGTCGCCGGCGGGTTCCAATTCAGAACGCCGCCGGAAACAACGGAATGGATCAAACGCCTGATTCAGCCCAACGCGCCCCGTTTGAGCAAAGCGGCCCTGGAAACCCTTGCCATCATCGCGTACAAACAGCCCGTCATCCGGGCGGATATTGAACACATCCGGGGCGTGGACAGCGGCGGCGTCATCCGCATGCTCCTGGAAAGAAAACTGTTACGGGTTCTCGGGCGCAAGGAGATACCCGGCCGACCCCTGATTTATGCAACGACGAAGCTTTTCCTCCAGGTTTTTGACCTGAAAGACCTCAGAGACCTGCCCTCCCCCAAAGAGATCGAGGAAATGGCTCTTGACTCCGGCCCGGTTGCACCTCGCCCCGCAGAAGCCGCCGCAGTTCTCACAGATGCTGCCGCCGGCCAGATCGCCGCCCCGCAGGGCCCTGACAAGCAGGGGCAAGCAGACTTTCAACCTGCAGAAGAATCACACCTGAACCGGCCGAACCTGTCAAAAAAAACTTGACGCAAAGTCAACAACCCTCTATATATATTAAATATTGCCGCATCATGGATCAATTTGCTACTAAAGTTTCCAAACTTTTTCAAGGAGCCTCCATGAACAAATCAGACCTAATCAGTGCCATTAAGGAAAAAACTTCTTTAAGCCGAAAAGATGCCGAAACAGTCATCGACACCTTTTTCGATACCATTACCCAGAGTATCGTCAGCGGCGGCCGTGTTGAGATCCGAGGATTTGGCAGTTTCATGGTGAAAGATTACAAACCCTACGTTGGCCGCAACCCCAAGACCGGCTCACAAATCCAGGTCCCGCCCAAAAAACTGCCATTTTTCAAAGTCGGCAAAGAGCTAAAAGAGATGGTCGACAATTAGCCCGGCGGGTGCCGGTGTAACGATAGGGATAAAACCGCCACAGCCCGCCTGACAGGAACGCTTCTTGAGATGCAATGGTATCAGCTCGAGACAACACCCCGCCACCTGTTTGACATTTTTACAATCTCTGAATATACTGGCGTTTCAAAATCATATCTAATTCTCAATACGGTAATCCGGTCGTTTAAAAATATACCCCTGACGCTAAAGGAATGAGCAATGGAAAACGACGCAACCATGGTCATGGATACAGTTAAAATCAACATTTTACAGGGAATCGTGAATGGTGTCATAGAATCAGACTTCGAAACCCTGGCTGAGACAATCAGCCCGGTCTTGAAAAAAATCTGGTGGGATAAAGACCGGCTATTCGTAAACAACAGGGGGAACGAGCAATTTTTTGGTGATTACGACAAGCTTGAAAGGGTTTTCGACGAAATTGCCGCTGTGGTCACAGCGGGACAATATGGCAAACTCGGCTTCATCGGCCTTATGGGAAAACGGGAAATTGTGGCCACGGTTTACTTTGGAAACAGTAAATGGGAACTTAAAGAGTTTACCCGCCCCAAGGCACCGGATTGGTACAAGTCCGAAGAATGGCACAAGATGGAAAAGTGGCGGGAAGAAGATCTTGAATGGGATGAACTTTTTAAACGGCTTGAAACCTGATCAGGTTTAATCGCAGTCAAGGGCCCGGGACCATCTCCCGGGCCTTTTTTTATAGCTGTGCCCGTATCCGGCTGCGGCCGCCCGCTGCGGCAAAGAACCCGGAACATCAGGCGCAGCAGCAAGGTTTTAATCCTGAAATTTAAATGAAACTTTAACCCTTGCCCGGTACCGGGTAACCTTGCCCCCTTCTATGGTCATATCCAGTTTTCCGATCTCCGCGATTCTTAAGTCCCTTAAGCTTCCGGAAGCCCTTTCAACAGCAGTTTTTGCCGCCTCCTCCCATGAAGTCGCACTGGTTCCGACCAACTCGATAATCTTGTAAATGCTTTCACCCATGATACCCTCCTTTTCTGGTTGCGGATGCAATTGGGCCTGTAATGAGCGGCCTCTGCCCTGTATCAGAAATAACCTGGGACGCAGAGGTGAACTGTCGTATGAGATACGTAAATGAGTTCCGCGCAAGTTATGAGAAAAGCGTCCCGCTTGAGCAGGAGACCTTACAGGCGCCACTGCACACAGTTGGTTATGACGAGCCTGTCTGCTGACCCGATTTTCAGGCGCCGCTGGTCTGCGAAGCCCTGACACCGTATTGGCAAACCTGCCGGTGTATCCAGCCTGATGGACATCACCCCTGTCGGCCTAGAAAGCTGGCGGCAGGTTGGGATGTTGTGGCTTTGCCCATGCTAACCGGTATTAAGACCAAATTTCAACTGTTTTAATTTAGTTGTATTAAATCCGGATGGTTAGATCCATCGAAGGGGGAACTATCCGGATTTGTAATGATCACGATCAGCGGAAAACCCGGAGGTCTGGATGCCAGCTGCAGGTTTCGGTCGGAGTTTGTCCATCCACAGATGACGCCTATATTTTTCACCGTGGCCCGTTTTACACCAATTTCCGACAGCTTGGAATAAATTGACGTTTGACAAAAATAGCCAAATCAAGTATTTATGAACAATCAACAGCAGCCAGATGAGAATTGCTTTGGGATATACCAAACTGCTCCAAAGAGCCATTCATTCGATTGCTATGCACACATTTGCTTTTGCGAGTCCAATTCCTAAAAGTGATTTCTCGTCCATTGCCGCTATAGGGCCCTGACTCAACGAACAGGCCCCTCCTATACCGCGCTATAGCTGCTATTAAAAAAACGACCAACAGTTCGAACCGATTTATTCATAAAGGGTTGATCCTGTTCAGGGTTGAATTCGGGTGGCGTGGTTTCTGAACTTTTCACAGGCGTCTGTGTTGACACGGTATTGTGCATGCGCGCTGCAGCGACAGTGAGGAAATGAGATAATGGCCAATCTGCTGGATATGCATTTCAGGAAGACCGACCTTGCCTCTACGAACGAAATCACCTTTGATTCCGACATGCTCAAACTCCTCATGGCGATTGACGAGACGAAAACCGTCCGCCAGATTGCCGGTGCGCTGGCGTTGTCCCCCGCGGCTTTCAAACAAAGTTTCGTAAAGCTGGTAAAACTTAAACTGATCGAGCAAGTGGCCGACGCTGCCCCGACAACCTATGTCAGTGAAGGTTTCCTGGATAAAACCCGGGAGGTCCTCATCGGGCTGACAGGCCCCCTGGGTGAAGTCCTGCTGGAAGAAACCGCCGAACAGATGAATCTGGAAATGAACCAAATCCCACAGGACAGACTGGGTGATTTTATTTATAACCTTGCCAATCAGATGCCCGGTGAGAAGCAGAAAAACGAGTTCAGCACCGTTATGTTGAAAGAGATTAAGCTGCTGGGTGATTAACCCCAGACCCTGACGGGCAGAGGCAAACAAAACGAAACACCAACGAAGGAGACACCCATTGAACTCAGCGCCCCCCTTATACTTAAAGTGCCTCGGTTTCCTTTTTCTGCTTGCGGGCCTGGTCGCACCTGCCCTGCAGGCCCAGGAAAACCTGGCCGGTTTTGATCTCCAGGTGCTGACGATCGCCGAAAACTGCCGGAATGAAGTCCAGGCTGAGATGGAAAAACTGATCGCCTCCAACCGCCTCAATACCGCCCAGGTGTTTGATACCTTTTACATCCCGATTCCCAATACCAACCCCCAGAAATTCCGGACAGCGTATGATAAAATGACCGATGAAGTCCTCAGGATCATACTGGACAAATACCTGGACATGGACAAGCGCATCTTATTTGTTGTCGCCGTCGATCGCAACGGCTACCTGCCGACCCACAATACAAAATACTCCCGGCCGTTAACCGACGACGAAGATTTCAACACCAAGAACAACCGTACCAAAAGACTGTTCAACGACAGAACCGGGCTGGCCGCGGCCCGCAATACGGAACCGGTCCTGATCCAGAAATACAGCCGGGATACCGGAGAGCAGATGGCCGATCTCTCCGTACCAATAAAGATTAAGGGTAAACACTGGGGGGCCCTGCGGATCGGATACAAACGCTGAAGGCAAACCAGACAGATCTATCCAACCGGTTAAACTGATTCGAAAGACTCCGTGATAGTCTGAGAGAGAGAGGACACTGAAAATGTTTAAATTTATTACAGGTAAAATTGGTGTAAAGGTATCATTGCTGGTCAATTTTTTTATTCTGATCGTCATGTCCGCAGGAACCTATTTTCTTGTTACCCAGCAAAGCCTGAGCCTTGAAAGGGAACTGCTCAGCAGGGGAAAAATCCAGTCCATCGTCGGGGCCAAAATGATCGGCCAGATCATCGAGGAAGCGATTGACAACGGTGTCTTTTCTGTCAAAGATGCATTTGATACAGACTATGAGCTGATTGGCAACTTCGAACCGCCCAAATACCACACCAAGTACGACTTTTACCTGGACAAAGCCATCCTCGGGCTGCAGGATGAATTTCTGTTGGACAAAAGTATCGTTTTCGCCGTGGCGGTTGATAAAAATGGCTACCTCCCCACCCACAACACCCGCTACCAAAAACCGATTACGGGCAACCCGGAACAGGACAAAGTCGGTAATCGCACCAAACGGGTTTTCAATGACCCCGTGGGCCTGAAGGCCGCCCAGAACACCGCCAAAGGTCTGTTGCAGGTGTACCACCGTGATACCGGCGTAACCATGTGGGACGTCTCTTCGCCGATCTTTGTTAAGGGCAAGCACTGGGGCGGATTTCGCATCGGCCTCTCCCTTGAAGTGATCAACACGGCCAAGAAAAAACTGATGAACACCCTGGTCACAATGATGGGTGGTATTTTGACACTTTCCCTGGTCCTGACCTTTATCTCGGTAAACCGCTCACTGGCGCCGCTTAGAAAACTGACCATTGCGGCCACAGGTTTAGCCAGCGGCAAAAACCTGAAAGATGAAATTAGAGTCACTCGCCACGATGAAATCGGTAAACTCCAGGAAACCCTGGACCGCCTGCGGCTGAGTATGATCATCGCCTTAAAACGCAGAAAGTAATCATAACCGGCGATTCCCGCCGGTTATATGCCATTTTAAGGGAACACCGCGACTCGAGACCTTTGAAATCCTTTCACAGGTCTTGAGTCAGTTAGGAGGAAAAGATTATGGGCAATAGTTATATTATGACTGCATTCGGCAAGGATCGACCGGGGATTGTGGCCGATGTTTCACAGGTTCTATATGAAAACGGGTGCAACCTTGAAGATTCAACCATGACGTTGCTGGCGGATGAATTTACCCTTATCCTGCTGTTCACGACCGACGCAAACGGCAAGGGTAAGGATCAGCTTCAAAAAGAGTGCCGCCGCCTGGAACGCGAAAAAGGGGTGTCCGCCTTCCTGCGACCGGTAACGGCTGCCCAAGCCGTCGTCAATACAACCGGTTCCGATCGGACCCTTCATGTTGAAGGCATCGACCAGGCTGGTATCGTGTATAAAGTGAGCCGTTTTCTGGCGGACAACAACCTGAATATCGTCGATCTGGTCTCCCGATTAACCCCTTCTCCCAACAGCGGAACTTCATTTTATGTTATGGATATCCACATCCAGGTGCCCGCCGAAGTGGATATGGATCAAATCACGACTGGGCTGGACCGGGTAGGTGAGGAGCTGAATGTGGATATAACCTTCACAGATTAGAGCCCCGACCCGGTGCGCATGGGGCCCAGACAGCTCGCTATCCGGCCGGCCACTCGGCCAGTTTTTTCTCAATGACATCTACGAGATCAATCCGACCACGGGTTTTCAGCGGAACGATCAGCTCGCGGTAAAAATGCGCCCGGTGCCGGATGGTAATACTGAAGCTGTCCAGCAAATCCGGTGTCACCGGCTGCCCTTCAAATGAATTGATTTTTTCCAGGACACCAACCGCCTCGAGCCCCAGCATGGTGCGGACACATTTCTCACAGCGGCCGCAGTTCAGCCTTTTTTCCACATTCGCCAGGCATACCCGCAAGTTATCCAGGGCCACGTCCCAATCTGCGATTGCGCGTATTTTGTCAATGCGGGATACTTCAACATCCCGGTGTCTGATTTTAAGGTCGTAGCTGGCATACTCCGGGTCCAGCAGGGGATGGGAGCCACAGGGCGCCAGGTTGGGTAAATCGTAGGAGGACCCAATATAGGCCAGGTTGATGCGCCCATCGAATGCATGGGCAACCGCGGCCAGGACCGCCCCGAAAAACCGGGTCAGCCAGAGGTCCCGGTCATCACATAAATGCCGGATATTGGTATAAACAGGTATCAGGCTGACACCGGTATCTGCGGCCACGGCCGCCATGGCCCTTTTGGCTCGTTCGAAGACATGGTACTTCATGCCCCGGGCCACAACTCCACCTATATCAAACCCGTGCACCAGCAAGCAATCCTTGATAAAACCGGGATGCGTCTTGGGATACCGTTGATGATTCAGACGCAGGGCGGCCAGCGAGTCTATACCCCCGGACATGAACAGGGCCGCCCGTCGGGCCTTTGAGGGGTAACGGGCGCCTGCCAGTTTCCCGGCCTCCAGGGCCAGGGGCCGCAGGCGGCCTCCCGACCAGGTCTGCAGGATCGCCATGGCGGTCCGCAGCCCTTCTGCCAGGGCCGGGCAGATGTCGGCCTCTAAATGGATGCGTTTTTCACCCAGGTGCATGGCCGGGATGAAACAGCCTGTCAAAAACGCGTGCGGATGACAGTTGATATCTCCGGCGAACTCTTTTTCGGTCTCGATGTAGATCGTTTTCGGAGGCTGGTCGGCCTCCTCCCAGAGGACACGGGCTTCAGCACGCAGGTGCTCCCCGTCTTCCCTCAGCCTGAAATTCGAAAGTATCATACCGCCTGCTTTTCTCTATGGTTGGCTATTTTTAGGTGTCAGGTTTGTTAGCGGCCCGCGTGCAGGCTTGGTCAATGATCATCCCGGCCACATCCAGCCCGGTGGCCTGCTCCAGGCCTTTAAACCCCGGCGAATAGTTGACCTCGATCACATAAACACGATGGCTCTGCGCCTGGATCAAGTCCACCCCGGCTACATCCAGGCCCACCGCCCGGGCTGCGTCCAGGGCTGTCTGCGCTGCCCGGGGGGTCAATTCGTGGGCCTGACCGGTGGCGCCCAGATGAAAATTGGCCCTGAATTCACCGGCCGGCGGCAAGAGCCGCATGGCGCCGGCTATCTTCCCGCCAATCACCAGAACACGGATATCTTGACGCCCTGCAGTGGGAACGAATTTTTGCAGCAGCAAGCCCTGGGTCCTTTCCAGGTTTGCGGTGATCATGGCCTCCAGTACCCTGGCATTGCGTGCCAGGGCAACCCCGGCCCCCTGCCGGCCGTTGATCTGCTTGACAACCACCGGGTAGTCCAAAGGGTATTGCGCCGCTGCGGCCAGTCCGTCGGGGGCATTGATGAACAGTGTGTCCGGAACCGTTACCCCTGCCGCCGCAAGCGCCTGGAGTGTCAGAAATTGGTTGCGCGTCAGCCGGATGGCCGCCAGGTCATTCACCAGGGGAATACCCATCCGGCCAAAATGGCTGATCAGCACCAGGCAGGACTGCCCGACCTGGGCGCCCTGACGCGGCAGGACCACATCCGGTAATCCGGATGTGGCCGCCCCCCCGCTCAACCGGGCAGTATTCCCGACAACGGCCGGCCAGGTACTATAAGGATCGATCACCACGACCCGGTGCCCCCTGGATGCCGCGGCCTCCGCCAGACGCCGGGTGGGGTGATACGCCTTATCCCGGACTGATATAATACCGATTTTCATGGCTTTCTCCTGTGCGTATGCAGGTCAGCTGCACAAGCATTCTCGTCAATGGGCCTGGTTTACAATCACCCCAGCATCGATTCCGGAATCCATATCCCCACCTGCTTGCCAAGGCGTTCACTGTAATACCCGGCCACCTGTCGGGTATTGTTGCGCAGAGCCATTTTGCGGGCCGCCACGTTGTCGGCACTGATCACCGCAAAGACCTTGCGGCGGCCGGCTCTCGCTGTCAGCCCCCCGAGGAGTCTGGCACCAATGCCCAGCCCACGGTATTCGGGTCTTACCGAGGTATAGCCCCGCTCTACGTAATCAGTAAGATCATGACCGGATTGCCGACTCACCGCTTTTATATACTCGGCCCGCGGCTGTTTTAAAGAGGAATTTCCTACGATCACACCATCTTCCAGGGCGTAGGCAATGAGAAAGGCCCGTTGGAGATTTTGCCGCACAAGGGCCATGTTCACCGAACCGCCGGACTCCACCATCCGGCAGATCTCATCCAGGTACCCGGCGGGCAGCTGGGCTGGTTTTACATAGCAGTACTCGAGTTGCTGCCCCAGAGCATAAATTGGGTGGGCAGCATCACCAATACGCCAGTGCAGCACCTTTTGCAATCCGTAGCGGGCCAGATAGAGCAACAAGTAGGCCGGATCATTGAGTCCCTGCCAGAAGGGACGGCCCGAAAGTTTCTGAACCCGGGTGTACACGGCCAGAGCCGTCCGGGGGTCAGCAGGGAGATCGGCCAGCGTGCCGGGCGGCGGATGATGACTCCAGGAGTGCACGATGTTGGGATTCGCGGCCGCAAAACGGGTCAAGTCCTTAAAGGCATCATTGTCCGGTTGATCGGGTATCTCCAGGTGGTTCCAGACACCCGCGCGGGATGTCTGCCACAACACCTCTTTGAGTACAGCCGGAGAGCCTGTCGGCCTGTCCCACAGGATGAGTTTTACGCCGGCCTGGCCCAGGGCCTGGCTTGCCACTGTCCGCCAGGATTCATGCAGTTGTGCGCGCAAGCCCAGGCATAAATCCGGATTAGCCTCGAGCAGAGCCTTCTCACCACCGGTAAAGAGTTCCGGCAGACCCCGGGCAGCCGTGATCAAAAAGGCGTCCGGGCCGCATGTTTCCCGGCAGGCGGCAAGGGCACGCCCGAAACCGTCCGTATAAGCGTCATGCGTGCCGGCGTCACCGGTGAGTTCCAGAAGTCGGACCACCGCAGGAGCCAGGCAGGCGTTAGGGCCGTGCTGATGACAAGGTGCGGCCTGACCATCGTCAGACGCTGTAGAAGATTTCATCAGAGCGGCCAGGGCATCGGCATCCAGCGTCGCCAGTAAGCTGTCGGCGAACGGTTCACAACCGGCCAGGTGCTCCGGAGCGCCCACCATGGCCACCGGGAGGCCCGGGGCCATTTTTTTGACCATCACCGCCAGGGTAGCAGCCGCCGGCACCTGCCGATCATCAGCGATCCATAACAGCAGCAGCCGTAGCCCGGGTTGGCGCAGCCGGGGCGCCAGTCCGGCCCGGCAAAGGGGCCCAAAAGGGTTCGTCTCCTTATCTGCTACAAATGTTGACAGTCGGGACCGGTCGCCCACCGCCGGGTTGAAAAAGTCGCCCCACCGAATCCGGGAGGGATAAAAGGCCAGGGAAACCATATCCAGCAAGTTATCGATCCTGCCTCGCATGGCCACACAACGCTCCGGCTGGTAGAATTGATCTCCCCTGAAAAAGGCCAGCGCATCGGCAGCCTTTTCAATCCGTGCTTCCCACCGCCGGCGATCGGCGGCCAGGTCCTTGAGCAGCAGCCGGGCATCCGGGTCAGATGTGCCATAACCACCACGGGCGACCCGGCTGTCGATGGTATCCCATATCGCCTTAAGACCACCCGGACTAAAAAGCGTCCGCTCAAAAAAATCCAGGTTGGCATCATACTGGAAAATGGGCAGACTGCGGCCTGCAAGCGGTACGGTCATCCGCTCCGGGGTCCCCGGCGGAACAGAGGGTGCCGCTGGTGGTGGATACACCATCAGGATATGGTCAGAATTCAAAGGTGTCATAATCTATTCATTTGAAAATATGTCACTTTTGGGTTAATGGTAATAAGAAAATAATAAGGCCGTGTCAATTCATATTATGAAAACCAACATTCTGAAAATGCTGTGGATTGCCGTGGCGATCTGCCTTTCAGGGGCGCCTGTCACCTGGGCGGAGCGGCCGGTCAAGCTGGGTTTTGTCTACATCCTGTCCGGGGCGTTTGCCGCTTATGGGGAATCCGCCCGCCAGGGGGCCCTGCTGGCGGTGGACGCAATTAATCGCAGCGGCGGCATCAACGGCCGCCTGGTCGTCACCTGGTTTGAGAATTCCCGCAGCCGGGCAACGGTCGCCCAACAGGCAATTGAACGTTTGGTAAATGAAAAAGAGGTGGATTGCCTCATCGGAATTGACTCCAGCACCGTGGCCCAGCACATGGCCCCGGTTGTGGCAAAATTAAAAACGCCCCTGATCATTACCAACGCGGCCACGCCCGATGTCACCGGCCCCCTATGCAACCGCTATGTGTTCAGGATTTCTGCAAACCTCACCCAGAACATTAAAGGCGCAGTAGACCTGGCGGCCCGGTCCGGGGCCCGGAAATGGACAACAGTGGGCAAGCAACACACCTTCAGTTACCAGTCCTGGGAATTTTTCCAGAAATACCTGCCGGCCGCGCTTACCGTTGCTGCCGAAGAGGCTGTTTTTATCCCGTCCCGTACAAAAGATTTCACACCCTACCTTGAAAAGGTACTGAAATCCGGAGCCGACGGCATCCTGGTCACCCTCTGGGGCGGCTACCTGCAGCGTTTTGTCCGCCAGGCAGACGCCCTGGAACTATTGGACGGTCAGCGCCAGGTCCTGATGACCATGGGGGCCTCCCTGGACAGTCTCAGCGGCCTGGGCAACGACATGCCGGACGGCCTGTGGGTGGGTGTTCCCTACTGGTTTTTGGCCAATGAATCCAACCTCAACAAGCGTTTTGTTGCAAACTACCGGGCCCGGTTTCAGGCCTACCCGACCCACCAGGCACACGGTGCTTACGGGGCGGTGTATGCCTTTAAGGCCGCAGCCGAAAAAGCCGGTTCCACCGAACCGGAAGCGGTTGTGACCGCCCTTTCAGGATTGACGCTGGAACTGCCGGGCGGCATGACGACCTTGCGCCGCTGGGACCACCAGGGGATGGCCGACCTGTGGTGGGGCCGGACCGCTGCGGACCCGGCTTACCCCTTCAAAGTCCTGGCCCCGCTCAAACGATTTGAAGGCCGGGATATCACCCGGCCGCCTGCTGAAACCGGTTGCCAGCTCGAGTAAACTTCCCCGAGTTAAGGATTAGCATGTCCCGGAGACTAAAAAAATGGTTTGCCATATACGATGATGAACTTGCTGTTTTCGGGTGGACCGTCCTCGTCCTTTTTCTGATCAGCGCGGCCACAATCATCTTGAACAATTATGCGGAAACCGCCTTTTTAAAACGCTTCGGGGTCAAACACCTGCCCGTGATCTACATGCTGAATTCCGCCCTGACCTTCATCATCATGGGACTGCTCGCAGGCGTGATGGCACGGCTGCCCGGCATTCGCCTGCTCGCCTATATCCTGGTATTTTTTTCCGGCTCCGTGGCCGCCCTGCGGTTTTGCCTGCCGTTCGATTTCAAGCTCCTCTACCCGTTGTTGTATATCCTGAAAGCCCAGTATTCAATTCTACTCGGGCTGCTGTTCTGGAACCTGGCCAACGACCTTTTCAACACCCGGCAGGCCAAGCGGCTCTTCCCCCTGATTACGGCCGGTGGGGTGGTGGGTTCAATCCTGGGAAGTGCCGGTACGCCGGCTCTGGCGAACTTGATCTCCATGGACAACCTGATGATCGCCTACGCGGCCCTGATGGTGTTGTCGGCCCTGACGGTCCACAGGATGGGGGTCCGATTTCCCACCCTTTTGTTCGCAGATAAAAAAATGCAGAAAAAGCCGGGACGGCCTTCCATAACCAAACAGTTTGAGGATGTCATCCCGCTGATGAAAGAGTCGGCCCTGGTCGGTGTCCTGATCCTGCTGACCCTGCTGCCCAATGTGATCATTCCGGTCCTGAATTACCAGTTCAACTTTGCCATCGACAACCAGTTTGCCACCGAATCCGGTATGGTCAGTTTTTTTGGCTACTTTAGAAGCTTCATGAGTGCCGTCAGCCTGGGGCTGCTGTTTTTTATCAGCAAGGCCTACAGCCGGTGGGGGCTGCCGGTGGCCTTGATGTTCCACCCCCTGAACTACCTGCTCGTTTTCACAGCCTTCCTGCTGCGGTTTGACGTTTTCGCGGCCATGTATGCCCGCCTGTCCACCAATGTGATCCGGACAACCTTGAACAAGCCCGTAACGGATATCTTAATGGGCATCTTCCCGGTATCCTACCGTGCGGCCCTGCGACCCTTTTTAAGGGGGACCGTCGTCCGGGTGGGCCTGTTCACAGGTTCCGGGATTATCCTGGTGACCGGCAACCTGTTTCATCCCCAGTATCTTTCTCTGCTGATGCTGCCGCTGGTGATCGGCTGGATCGCCACCACAATCTATCTGAAAAGGAATTACGCCCCTATCCTGGCCGGTCTCCTGTCCAAAAACATGCTGGACTTGAAATCCATGGAACGAGGAGATGTGCGCCACCTGTTCAAAGAGACCCGGGCCCGGCAGGAACTCATGGAGACGTTTCTGCTCTCACAGGGTCAAGATGCCGTGTGGTATGCCCGCCTGTTGAAATCCCTGGAAGCACCGGAACTTGATACCGGCATCCTGTCAGTCCTGCCCGGGCAGGACGACAAAATCCGCGTCGAGCTTGTGAAACTGCTCTCTGATCACTGCGGCGATGAAGCGATTGCAGCCCTTGCCGAGATCGCGGAAACGGACAACCGGGCGTTGGCGGCAGCTGTGGTCCAGGCCGCCAGACGCAGCCGGACGGACGCCGGTGCCGCCCTCTGCCGGTCGCTGTTTGAAACGACCCCGCACCCGGATCTCAAGGCCCGGGCAGCTGCCGGTTTCATGGGACCGACCACCGAGGCTTACTTGGAGTTGGTGGATACCTGGCTGGATTCCGGGGACAGTTCCCGACGACTGGCCGGAGTGGTCGGGTCCGGAGAATCCGGCCAGCCGATCTATGTTGATCGTCTCAAAGCACTTATGCGCTCAGGACAGGACCCTGATCTGCGGCCCCATGCCCTGCAAGCATTAAAACGCCTGACGGATGAATCGTTGAATGAAATCGCCCTGCCCCACATTGCCGACCAGGACGCATCCGTTCGGCTGGCCGCGCTTGAGGCCCTGGAGATCACAGGCGACAGCGTGCTGAAACAGGCCATCGCCCTGTTGGCTGACCCGGCAGCCACGGTACGCCATTTCGCCCGGGAAAAAATTGCGGTAGCACCTTACCAGAACGGCCGCCGCCTGATTGAGGCCCTCAATGAACCGGACAAAAGGATCCGGGACGGAATTTACAGTCTGCTGGCCACGCTTGATATCAAGGACCTGGACACCTTCACCTATGCAAAAAACCAGATAGAAACCTGCTATTGTTATCTCTCGGAAGCAGACGCGCTCCGGCACACACAAAGCGATGTCTGGGCAAACCTTCTGGCCGACCATCTCGATGAACAGGCGCAGGTCCGCCTGGAAACCCTCCTGCGGGTGGTTGCATATCAGGACCGCACCGGTCAGAGGCGTGTTATCTTCAAAAGCTTGTTCTCTCCGGACAGTCGCCAGAAAGCCAATGCCCGGGAAGCCCTGGAAGACATTGCCGACCCCGCTTTGCTGAAAATTTTCACCCCCCTGGTCGATGACTCGCCCATCGCCAGACGCATTGCCATCGGGCGCCGCAAATTCAAACTGCCTGACTACCGGACCCATCCCGCCAGAATGTACACGAATCTTCTCAACCGGGAGAACTGGATAACCGTTATCCTGGCCTTCCAGGCTGCGCTCGAAAGCCGCACCGGCCTCCCGGACCGGGACACCACAGAGAAACTGGCGGCATCTGACAACCGCCACATTCGCCGGATGGCCGGGCGAAAAAATGAGAACCGGAAGGAGCCAGGCATGCAAGCAGAAATTTCGATACCGGATACCATCTTACGGCTCAAAAAAATTGATATTTTCAGGAATATGCCGGTAAACGAACTGGCCGCCATCGCCTCCATCACCCAAAAAGTCGTATACCCGGCGGGTGAAATCCTCTTTAAAGAAGGGGACGTGGCCGAATCGATGTACATGGTCATCAGCGGTAAGATTGCAGCTTATAAGAATGAGACCGACCCGCCGGAAATGTTTAAGCCCGGCGACAGCCTGGGCGGCATTGTCCTGTTAACCGACGATCTGCGTTTGTTCACGGCCCGAGCAACACAAGAAACCCGTTTGCTGGTGATCCATAAACTTGATTTCATTGAAATTGTGAGAGAGTACCCCCAGATCGCTCTGGACATCTCAAAGCTGCTGTGTGAGTATGTCAAGAAATTGTGGCAAAAGGTGACGGACAGGAGCAATACCGATGGAAATAGCATTTTTGATGGACCCGCTGGAATCGATCAGCCCGGTTAATGAGACCACCAGCCACCTGATGTACGAGTGCAACCAGCGGGGGCATACGGTCTACTTTCTGGAGCCGCATGATGTGTATATCCGGGGCGACGAGGTTGTGGCCCGGATGCGCAACGTGACCGTGGAGCGGGGCCTCTCCATCAAAAAGTACTGGCGGGCAATGATCCGCTGCCTGCGCAAGGATGAACTGATATTTGAGACGGTGACCGACCTGGATGCCCTCTTTCTGAGGAAGAACCCCCCCCTGAACTACCAGGTCATGGAGTTTCTGGGACCGGTCAGTGACAACGTTTTCATCATCAACAGCGCCGCCGGGCAGATCCTGGGCAACAGCAAGCTGTATCCCCTCAACTTCCCGGGCATCATCCCTGAAACCCATGTCTCCCGGGACCCCCTGCGTCTGAAAAAAATCATCGATGATTTCGGGGGCGACATGATCGTCAAACCGCTGCAGCGCTATGGCGGCGAAGGCGTTATCAAAGTCAGTAATCGCGACCAGGAAAACCTGGCCTCCCTGATAGACTATTACGTCCAGGCCAACCGGTCTTACCCGGACCGGGAGCCCATCATGGTGCAGGAATACATCAATGGCGTAAAACGCAAAGGCGACGTCCGGATTCTGATGCTCAACGGCGAGATTCTCGGTGCCATGAAGCGCAAGCCCTTACCCGGGACCTTTAAGACCAATATCCATGCCGGAGGCCGCGCCTGCCGGCATGTCGTGACCCCCCGGGAAGAAAATATCTGCGCGACCATCAGTGGTCGCCTGATCAGGGACGGCCTCTTCTTTGTGGGCATTGACCTGATCGAAGGCAAACTGGTTGAAATCAACTGCGTCAGTCCCGGCGGCATACCACGGATCAACCGGCTTAATAAGGACCAGATTGAAACAAAAGTGATTGATTTTATAGAAGAAAGTGTAAAAAGACTGGGAGTCCGAGCCTGATGCCGACCGTTGCTGCATACACCCGCGAAATCCAGACCAGTTACCGGCCGCGGCTTCTGCTGATCGTGGCTGCCGGACTCCTGCTCGCGGCCGTCCTGGGCTGCGGCCGGGCCGACCAGACCGCCGCCCTGAAGATCGGCCTGTCGGAAGAGCCCCGCACGCTGAACATCTGGCTGGCCAGCGACGCCAACAGCCGCAAGATCCTGGGGCACATCTACCAACCCCTCTTCCGGCCGGAACCCGTCACCCTTAAACTGGTGCCCTGGCTGGCAGCCGACTACCCGGTGTTTGACCCGGCTGACACCTCTTACACGGTCAAGCTCAGGCCGGCCAAATGGTCGGACGGCAGCGACCTCACCTCAGCCGATGTGGCCTTTACCGCCCGTCTGATCAAACGGTTCAAAGTGCCCCGGTTTGCGTCCAAATGGAGTTTTGTGACAAAAATAGAGACGCCCGACCGGCACACGGTTAAATATTACCTGAAGAGCCCTATGGCCATCTTTTTGAGCCGATCCCTGACCGGCCCGGTCGTCCAGCAGCAGGAATGGGAAGCCGTCGCCCGGGCAGCCGAAAAAAGAGAAAAGCCCCTGGCGGCGCTGCTGAATCACAAGATAGAGCATCCTGTGGGCAGCGGGCCGTTTGTGCTGAAACAGTGGCGCCAGGGGTCTTATCTGCATATGCAGAAGAATCCCTATTTTTTTGGTCAGGGCCTGACCATCGCAGGTTTGAAACTGGGACCGCACCTGGACAGCCTGATTTTTAAAATTTACGGCACGGCCGACGTCGCTGTGCTCGCGTTGAAAAAAGGTGCGATTGACCTGTTCTGGCAGGGTATCCAGCCCGGCTATATGGACGATCTGGAAACCAGCCCCCACATCCGGGTTTTTAAAAGCACCAAAAGCGCCCTCTATTTTATCGGTTTCAATCTCCGCCGACCGCCCTTTGCCGAACCGGGCCTCAGGCAGGCGGCGGCAGCCCTGATCGATACCGATTTCATCCTCGCGCGGATTCTCCAGGGGCATGGTTCGAAAATGTTCACGGTCGTCCCCAGCGAAAATATCTTCTGGAGTTGCCCGGATGTGGACCACCACTGCGAGGGGCTGCCCCAGGAGAAGCGCATTAAACGGGCCCATGACCTGCTTAAGGCGCGTGGTTACACCTGGGAGGTCCCACCGGTGGATGCGGATGGGAATGTCGTGGCGGCCAAAGGTATCCGCCTGCCGGATGGAACCCCCATGGAGCGTTTCACCATTTTGACCCCTCCGGCGGACTACGATCCGCACCGCGCGATGAGCGGGCTGATCATTCAGGAATGGTTCCGCGATGTGGGCATGCCGGCCTACGCCCGCCCGATGTCGTTCAGCTCGCTGATCCAGCAGATCAAGGTTCGCCACGACTTTGATACGTTTATCCTGGGATATGGGAAGCTCCCCATTGATCCGGGCTATATTCGGAGCATGTTTCACTCCAAGGGTGACAAACCGCGGGGCTGGAATATGAGCGGTTACCGGAATGCCGAATTCGACCAGCTGGCGGATGCATCCCGGAAAGCCCTGGATCCTGACCGTCGCCGGGAGCTGATTTGGCGAATGCAGATGCTGATCTCCAGGGACCTGCCCTATCTCCCGCTGTACAAACCGTCCCTGGTGGAGGCCGTACGTGAAGACCGCTATCGCGGCTGGGTCGAGATGCAGGACGGCATCGGCAACATCTGGTCTTTCTGCCGGCTAAAGCCGGTGGCGCAGCAGTAGACAAATGCGGCCTTTTATGAACCAAATTATGTCGCAAATAAAGGAAAAAACAGATAGACTATGAAGAATTTATTCGCACAATTTTATTCGTATTATAAAAACCAAAGCAAATATGATCTATTTAATGGATTTTCTGATACATGGGATTTGTGTAAAAGTAAAGGTGATATGATATGGATTAGATGGGATTGGATGGATGAAAACATTCCCGAATTGAATCTTCCGTTCACCAAAGGATCAGTTTACATATCTTGTTTTTTTGAAAATCATGTTGATGCCGTTTATAAATGGTCTGAAGAATATCCAAACATTGATTTTGTTATAGGCGGGCCGGGAGTTATATTCAATGAAATTCAATCCAAAGACAATATTGAATATTATAGATGTACTGTTGAAGAATATTTTGGAGTAGATAATTTCTCATATGAATGGAAATTAGAGATACCGAAAGAAATAGAGAATGTTAATATGGACATTCTTAGATATAATTATGGCATAAAAGCAACATGCTATTGGGATAAATGTTCTTACTGTAGGCTTTCACTAATTGAATCCAAAAGAATAAGACCATTACATAATTTTAAAAACTCTTTTAAAAAATTATCTGAAGCAAAAGAAGAAATAATAATCTTTTATAATCCATCCATCACACCTGATATGTTCAAAGATTTTCTAGTTCCTCTTGAATTAGATGAGTCCATGAAAATCAGAATATACACACGACCTGATAGAAAAACATATACGGCATGTAAATCCTATTTTCCAATGATAAAGCATTTGAAAAAAATAAACTTTAGCATTGCCCCTGAATTCCTATCCCAAAGAATGTTAGATTTCATGAATAAAGGAACTACTATAGAAACCATTACTAAAATCATTAAGCTTTATAATAAATATGACGTAGAATATGAAGTAAATTTTATTGTTGGTTGGCCTAATTTAACGGAAGAAGATTTAGTTCATATGAAAAATAATATGAGCATGTTTACAAAAGATATTATGATTAATTTATTTTTACTTAAAATTAGTAGTGAGGGTATGGGATTCAGTGATGTTTATCCACCACCAAATGGAAAAAGATGGAGTCCTATAGATGGATGTAATGAAGAAGCAATATCATTGAATCTAAAATTACAACAAATCATACATGATAAATTCAATAGAATAAAATACAATAATTTTAGTAGGGATTATTTAGAAAAACTACTAATATAGTTCAATGGTCGACGAGTTGTTTCACTAAATACCCGTCATCCATGTGAAAACCGGGATCCAGTCAAATTGAAGAAAACGCCTCTGGATGCCGCATATGTTATCCCGGACGTGATCCTGGATGAATAAAAAAATACGTGAATCCGTGATTGCTTGCATCACGGGCTTTGCTGCCCTCATGTCACGGGGGCGGAACCAGTCGGAATCATTAACGGTAAAACTGTATGGAACTCAACAAATTCATCCTCCGCAGGTTAATCGAGATAACGCTGATCTTCTTTGTGATTCTCACGGTGCTGTTCCTGCTCTTTCGCCTGGCACCAGGCGACCCCGTTTCGCGTATGGTGGACCCGAACATGACCCCGGAAGATGCCCGGCACCTCATTGCCCAACTGGGGTTGGACCAACCGTTGGGCACCCAGTATCTCATCTACCTGCAGGGATTTTTCCGCGGTGATTTCGGCATCTCTTTTCACTACGGCGTACCGGTACTGGACATCATCGCCAAAAGCCTGCCCAATACGATTCTGCTTTTTACAACCTCGATTATCCTGGCGACCTTCACCGGTATTTTTTTCGGAAAAATCGCGGCCTGGCACAAAGGGGAAAAAACCGATACCTGGCTGACCATCGGGGCCCTGGTCTGTCACACACTGTTTCTCCCCTGGCTGGCGCTCATGATGATCTGGTTTTTCGCTTTCAAGGTCGGCTGGTTCCCGCTAAACGGAATTGTCTCCGCCGAGATTTGGATCAACCCGGAGAACGGCTTTTTTATCCGCATGGTGGACGTGCTGCACCACATGGCCCTGCCGCTGATGACCCTGTTTATCATCCATTTCGGCAGCTATCTGCTGGTCATGCGCAGCAGCATGCTGGAAACCCTCAAAGAGGATTACATCATTACAGCCAGGGCCAAAGGGCTGGATGACAAAGTGATCCGCAATCACCACGCAGCGCCCAACGCGGCGCTGCCGGTGGTCACCAGTGTGGCCCTCAGCCTGGCTTTTTCCATCAACGGCGGCGCCTTGACCGAAACGGTCTTCTCGTGGCCCGGCATCGGCCGGGAGCTCGTGTTTGCTGTAAGCAACAACGACTACCCCCTGGCGCTGGCCTCCTTTATGCTGATTGCCATCGTCGTCCTGCTGGCAAACCTGATCGTGGACGTTCTGTACGCCTGGCTCGACCCTAGAATCCGGTATTGACAGGGAAAAAAATGACTCTCAAAAAAAACAAAAGCAGCTGGCCGCTCATCGACCGACTTACCGCGCGGTACCACTGGATCAGCCGTTTTCGGGAGGGATGGTCTATTTTCCAGGAAAATCTCATTGGCCGGATAGGGCTGGTGCTGCTCTCTATTTTTGCCCTCATGGCCCTGTGCAGCTTTATCCCGCCGCTCATCGACCCCATGTACCACCCCATGACCGGTGTGGATCCCGATATCTCCCATTCCACTGGCCCCAGCTGGCGCCACTGGCTGGGTACCGATTTTATCGGGCGGGATATTCTGGCCCAGCTGCTGGCCGGGGCCCGGATTGCATTTATGGTGGGCCTCTCTTCGGCTTTTATGAGCATTTTTCTGGGTACGACCATCGGCATGATTGCCGGTTATGCCGGTCGCACCATTGACACGCTGCTCATGCGCCTGGCGGACATGATCATGGTCATGCCCACCCTGTTGGTGGTTCTGATTCTCGCTTCGCTGTTCGGCCAGCTCAGCATCTGGACCATCGTACTCCTGATCGCCCTTTTCCGCTGGCCCGGTGTATCCCGGGTCATCCGGGCCCAGACCCTGACCCTGAAGCAGCGGCCCTTTATCGAAGCCGCCCGGGTGGCAGGCGCCTCCCATGCCCGGATCATCTTCAGGCACATCATGCCCAACGTGCTGCCGCTGGCCCTTTTGTACATGACCTTCCGGGTGACATCCGCCATCATCATTGAGGCGGCCCTGGCCTTTCTGGGGTTTGGGGATCCCGGCACCGTCAGCTGGGGCATGATGCTCCAGTGGGTCTGGAAAACCGGCCATATGTTTCAGGCGCCCTACTGGCTGCTGCCCCCGGGCATCTGTATCTCACTGATTACCCTTTCATTTTTCATGCTGGGCCGGGCCATGGACGAAGTCCTTGATCCGCGCTTGCGCAAAGAGGACACCACACGCTGATATGACGCTGCTATCCGTCACAGACCTGAGTATCGTCTACCAGACCCGCAACGGCCCGCTGAGTGCCGTCGAAGACGTCTCTTTCACGTTGGATGCCGGCAAAACAATCGGTTTTGTGGGTGAATCCGGTTGCGGGAAATCGACCCTGGGCATGGCGCTGATGGGCCTTTTAGCGCCCAATGCCACGGTCACCGGGGGACGTATTTCGTTCCAGGGCCGGGACCTGCTTGAAATGTCGAAAACCGCGCGGCAGCAGATTCGGTGGAAAAAAATCGCCATGATATTTCAGGCAGCCATGAACGCCCTGAACCCGGTTCACCGGGTCGCGGACCAGATTGCCGAGGCTATCTTGACCCATTCCCCGGGTGTCTCCAAACAGTCCGCCCGGGCGCAGGTCGCAGAGCTGTATGAACTGGTGAAAATCCCGCTCAGCCGCATGTCCGATTACCCGCACCAGTACAGCGGCGGCATGAAACAGCGGGCGGTCATCGCCATGGCCCTGGCCTGCCGCCCGGCCCTGATCATTGCCGATGAACCCACGACCGCCCTGGATGTTATTGTTCAGGCCCAGATTCTCGAAAAAATAAAAGACATTCAAAGAGAACTCAACCTGGGGATCCTTTTCATCTCCCATGACATTTCTGTTGTGGCGGATGTTTGTGACCACATCGGGGTGATGTATGCCGGGCAGCTCATTGAATACGGCCGACGGGAAAAGGTGTTTGAGGCACCCGGCCACCCGTATACCCGGGAACTGGTGGGATCTCACCTGGCCCTGATGGGAGACCAGTGCGACCGGCAAAGCGTTCCGGATGCAACCCCGAACCTGGTAAATCCCGGGGCCGGTTGCCGGTTTTGCGACCGCTGCCCCACGGCCGGGGACTCTTGCCGGGATGAAGATCCCGAATGGATTCGGCTTTCAGGGGATCACCGAATCTATTGCTGCCGCCAGCGAAACGTGGATAAGCACCCATGAAAAACATAAGCAACCCGGTCATAAGACTCGAAAATATCGATAAAAGCTACCGCTCGAAAGCGACTTTATTCGGAAAACACAAAAAAGCCATTGTGGCCTTGCAGGACCTGTCCCTTGAAGTCGGCGCCGGTGAAGTGGTCGGGCTGGTGGGCGAAAGCGGCAGCGGCAAATCAACCACCGGCCGCCTGATTGTAAAACTGGAGAACCCGGACAGCGGCCGGATTTGCTTAAATGGTGAAAACACCCTCCGCCTGGGGGGACGGCCACTGCGCGATTTCCGGCGCACGGTCCAGATGGTATTCCAGGATCCGTATCAGTCCCTGAACCCGCAGCTCTCCATTTTTGACACCGTGGCCGAGCCCCTTGTTATCCACGGAGTCGGGGATCTAAACAGCCGCCGGGCGCGGGTAATTGAAACCCTGGAATTTGCCGGTTTAACCCCCCCCGGGGATTTCCTGAACCGTTACCCGCACCAACTCAGCGGCGGGCAGCGCCAGCGGGTAGCGATTGCCCGGGCCCTGGTTCTCAAGCCCGCGTTCATCGTGGCCGATGAACCGACATCCATGCTGGATGCGTCCATATCGTTCCAGATTTTCAACCTTTTGCTGGACGTGCGCCAGAAAATGGGCACAGCGATCCTGTTTATCACCCATTCGATCTCCGCGGCCCGCTACCTCTGTGACCGCATCACCGTGATCTACCGGGGCCATCTCATGGAATCCGGGCCTGCCGGTCGGGTGATCGACACCCCTTTGCACCCTTACACCAAAGCCCTGATCGATGCCCAACCCGGTTTCGGCTGCAGGACCGGTGCACACTATGGAACCCTTTTACCAGAGGAACGTGAACCGCCCTCGCAGGCGCATTGTCCCTTTTTCACCCGCTGTAATCTGGCTGTCCACGGTAAATGCGACCAGGAAATTCCGCACCCGCACCATGGCGAACGCGACCACCTTGCAGCTTGTTTTTATATATGATACAGCCAGTTAAACCAAAAACCGCGGTAAATCCACCCGGCCGAAGACATCGTTTTCCGGCCGGACCGGCACCAGATACCGTAACAATCGCAAAGTTCTAAAGGGCGACCCTTTGCGAAGCGACTAACAGGAGTATGCACATGGACAACCAAACTAGGATGCAGAGATTCGGTGAACTGATGACAAACAATGGCCCGGAAGTGATCATGTCACTTCTGGTCCTGATTGTGGGCCTGTTGCTCGTAAAATGGATCACACGTAAACTGAAGGTCACCCTGGGCAAAGTGATCAAAAACGCCGCCATAGTCTCTATCATAAGCAACATTGTGGGCATCCTCTTACTCTCCATTGTGATCACTTCCGCATCCCTCGAAGCCGGCTTAAAACTGGAACCGGTCGTATCCGCCCTGACCGTCATCTGCCTGGTCGCGGTGGGTGTCGTGATCCTGTTTCGCCCATTCATGCCCACCATGCCCTTTAAGGTTGGCCAGACGGTCAAAGCCGGAAATCTTCTCGGGAAAATTGAAGCGATCACCATCCTGAATACACGTTTAAGGACCTTTGACGGAAAAACATTTTTCGTGCCCAACCGTAAAATCCTGGATGATATCGTGATCAATTACCAGTATACCAATACCCGACGGGTCAAGATAGATGTGGGCATCCGCCACGACCAGGACCTGATGAAGGCCAAGCAGGTCCTGGAAACCATCATGGTGGCCGACCCGCGTGTCAAGCCGAAACCGGGTGCTGTGGTCTATGTCCTGAACCTGACCAACAACTCCGTAGAGCTTGGCGGCCGCTGCTGGGTCGACAACGCCAAGTACTGGGTCACAAAATGTGACCTGATTGAAAAAACCAAGCTGGCCTTTGACAATGCCGGCATTGTCATCGCCCACCAGCAGCTTGACATCCACCATTATAACAGTGGTGCTGAGACCGCATTGGCCGAATCAACAGAAGAGCCCGAAATGGAATAACCGGGCCTGATCTGAGCAACCCCCTGACATCGCCTGAAAGGAACATGCCATGCAGATAACCGCAGGACTTGAAATTATCAAATACGGATGGGTTCAGAAGCCTAAAGGATTCCGGGTTCAATACCAGAAGCGGGCTGAAGGAGACCTGGTAACCGAGCTGTCACCGCCTGAAGGCAGCGCCCTGCTCGATTCCGACGTCGTGGCCTGGCGCTATGCCTGGAAATTATCAATGGCCACCCGGTCCGATGGAGATGACCTCGGACCGGATGAACTGGTCAATATTCATGTTGTGAACGATGAGGGCGAAAAAGTCATCTACTACGCCACTGGTGAATACACAGTGTTTAACGAGAAAACGGCCGAATGAAGCACGCCGTTCTGATTAACAATTCCTACAAGGACGTAGATTTTCAAAGATACCTGTGTTCGAACGGCTGCTGCGCAAACTGTAGCGGGAAGGTTTGTGGTAGCGTTAGCCGATTCAGGCCCTATTCATTATTCCTAAAACAGGTGATACAAATGCGAAAATTTTTCAATGGAGGCGCCAAGATCGCTTTCTCGGTGGTGTTCCTCCTGACAATATTGGCCGGGTGCATGCAAAACTACGGCCGTCTGAAATCAAATCCTGAACTTACCGACGCCTTCACCAACCAGCGTGCGCTTCCGGATTACAATTACTATTACTGCGGGCGGGAAAACCTGCCGTACGCCGTGGTGGGCATAGATCCCGATTATCAGTTCGAAGACCGGCTCTGGTACAAAATAGAAACCAAAGAACAGGTTTACAAGCAAGCCGGCGGCGTCGTTGACTGGAACCACATCTGGGCCAGGGGTGCCGATATCCTGGACCCGTCAGGCAACCGCATCGGTATCTGGTTTTCTTACTACCAGTCTACCACGGTCGAGGTCGGTCCCGGCAACAGAGTTGTCGTATACAATCCCTACAGCCCCAACCATAAATCTTCAGACAGATTCCATGGCCCCCCCTGATGGGCCGTGCGAATAAACAAGTCTTCACATTTTACTGACAGACCGGGTGCCCCCGTCTGTCAGGGTGCGGCGGGATCAGTTTTAACCAGATCAAACAGGATAAAACCGGAAAGGGTGACCTGGGGAATAGACATGCCGATGATTTTGGCGTCAAAGGGGGCCCTGATCTCTACGCGTGAACCCGTCAAGGGATCGGTAACGGACCCCAGCAGATCATGCTGCCGGACCCGCGCACCAAGTTCACGTTCCGGAAAAAAATTGCCCCCTTTTCCCGGTGGCACCCGAACCCAGGTGGAAGCGGTAAAGATCTGCTGGTCACCGGTCTCTTGCGGGGGATGGTTTAGCATTTCAAAATAGGCCATCACATTCAGGACGCCGGCCACACCGAGTTCAATTTCATCCTTCTGAAAACGATTGGGTTCACCGCCCTCGTAAAGAATGGTAGGAATCCCCGCCTGTGTGGCCTCCCATCGCAGGGTATGCGGCAGCCCGGGTTTTCCCAGAATGATACCGGCGCCAAAAAACCGGGCCATTTCCAAAGCCCTGTTGTTCTTCAGATCAACCCGAATCTGGGGCAGGTTGCAGCGATAGAATGAGGCGGTATGCAGGTCTATCAGCGCATCACAGCGCTTGATGACCCGGGAGAAGACCTGGTGGGCAATAACGGAGGTGATGTTACCTTCGGGGTTGCCGGGAAAATAGCGATTCAAATCCTGCCGATCAGCTGTGTACCGCTGGCGTGTAATAAATCCATGGCGATTGATGATCGGTAGTACCACCAGCGTGCCGCCCATATTCCTGGCAGACACGTTTTCAAAGACGCGGCGCGCAATTTCCACACTGTTGATCTCATCCCCGTGGATGGCGGAAGTCACACAGAGCATCGGGCCCGGCTCGGCACCGCGGGCCACAAAAACCGGCATATCGACATAGGCACTCTCAAAATGCGGCCCGGGCAGCAGATTAAACTTCTGCTTCTCCCCGGGGGCAACCGAATAATCCAGAATCTCAAACGCCCCCCACTGGGCACCCGCGGTCAAAGCGTGGACAGATTGACTGCCCAAACCTGCCCCGACAGACAAAGCCGCTACCAGACAGATAACCGTCAGATACTTTGCTGTGACCGTACTCATAGCTTGCATGTGGACCTCCTTGCGTGTCTCCGGTTTTCAGCGGCCGGTAATTCCATATTTCTTCAACTTGTAACGCAACGTTCCCCGCGGGATCCCCAGCAGCCGGGCCGCCCGGGCCGTGTTTCCGTCGGTTTTCGCCATCGCCCGGCGGACCAGGTTGCTGGTCACTTCATCCACCACGGACTCGATATCGAATAGATCATCAGGGATTTCGATAACCGTATCTCGATCTTTAGGCCCGACAATTTCCCGGGGCAGGTGAACCACGGCCAGGACCGCTTCATCGTACATGATACAGATACGCTCGAAAACGTTCTTCAACTCTCTTACATTGCCGGGCCACGGGTAAAGTCGTAGATACCGGGCTGCTTCCGGATCAATTTCACGAAACTGCTTGTGAAACTTTTCGGTAAATTGCAGTAAAAACAACCTGGCAAGCGCGGCCACATCCTCCGGCCGTTCGCGCAGGGGTGCCAGGTGGATGGGGAAAACATTGAGGCGATAGTAAAGGTCTTCGCGGAATTTCTTGGCCTTGATGGCAGTCTGGGGATCTATGTTTGTAGCCGCCACAATCCGGACATCAGCTGTGATGTCCCGGTTGCCCCCCACCCTTCTGAAACGCCGACGCTCGAGAACGCCCAGCAGCTTGGCCTGCAATTGAATCGGCATTTCACCGATTTCATCCAAAAACAACGTACCGCCGGCAGCCGATTCAAAAAGTCCTTTTTTCCGGCGCGCGGCATCGGTGAATGCCCCTTTTTCGTGTCCGAACAACTCACTTTCGAGCAAATTCTCCGGCAGGGCGGCGCAGTTGATCTCCAGCAGCGGCTTCTCCTTACGGGGACTCATGCTGTGAATACTCTGGGCAATCACTTCTTTACCGGTACCGCTCTCGCCGGTAATCAATACGTTCGCGCCTTCATGCGCGGCCACACCGGCAACCTGTGAGAGGGCCTGCTGCATCTGGGGGCTCTCGGCCACAATGGCAAACGGAGAAGGCGTTCCCAGGCGCCGTTTAAGCACTTTTACTTCACGCTTAAGATTTTGAGCCTCAAGGGCCAGGCGGATAATCAGCTTGATCACATCCGCTTTGAACGGCTTTTTTATATAGTCATAGGCCCCGAGTTTAAGGGCCTCCACAGCCGATTCAACCGAAGCAAACCCGGTTACAATGATCACCAGGATGTCAGGGTCGATCTCTTTGGCGCGCTGGAGAACTTCAATGCCGTGCAGATCGGGCAAGTTGAGGTCCAGCAGGACAACATCCACATCCAAGCGCCCGAGCTCTTCCAGAGCATCACGGCCGTTGGCCACCGTGGAAACATGGTACCGCTCCTCCGTCAGAATCCTTTCCAGATTGTTGCGGATCGAGGGCTCGTCATCCACTACCAGGATATTTTCCATTAGCGTTCGCCTATACCTGCGGTTACCCGGAAATCGGTTCCGGCCAGGGATTTTCCGCCTGGCTCAGTTTTCATCCGTTTCCGATCGGGACAAGGGAAAATAGATTTTGAAAGCAACCCCTTTCCCGGGTTCACTCTCCACCGTAATTTTCCCGTCATGTTCTTCAATAATCGTGTGTGTAATGGACAAGCCTAAACCCGAACCTTTCGGATTGCGGGTAAAAAAGGGATCAAAGATGAAATCCATATCATCCGGATTGATGCCCGGGCCGTCATCTGTGATGACAAGTTCAACGCCGCGGCCGTCCTGGAAAAAGGCCAGGCCCTCAATGGGTCGGGCCTTTATGCGGATGCAGCCGCCCCGGGAAAGAACCGCCAGTGAATTCAAAAGAATGTTGTAGATCGCCTGCTTGATCTTCTCGGGATCCAGGTCTACCGGCGGTAAGGGATCGATGTTATCCCGAATCAGCTTAACCCCCTCCCGTTTGCACTGTTTTTGTATGAAAAACAGTGAATTGTCAATAACCCGGTTTAAATCTCGGGGCGCCAGCCGGGAGGTGGGTTTGGATGCAAACTCGAGCAGTTCGGTAATAATCTGTTCCAGTTTCTCGATCTCTTCCAGTGCACTTTGCATCATCAGGCGTTCGTCCAGCCGGTTGGCCATGCGGTCATGCAGGTCATCCAGCAAAAGGCTGATCCCGGTCAGAGGGTTGCGTATCTCATGGGCCACCCCGGCGGCCAGGGTTCCCAGTGACACCAGCCGGTCGGATCGATTGAGATGCTTTTCCATTTTCTTGCGGGTGGTGACATCCCTGAAGATGACCAGCGAAGATCTCTCACCGGAACCATCGGCCCCCTGGAAAGCGGACACCACAACTTCTAAAAACGCCTTCTGACCCTGCGGCAGGGTAATTTTTATCTCGGTCCCGGGACTCTCCTCGTTAGAGGCCATCGCCTGGTTGACAAAGGCGAGAAAATCGGGAAAGGCCCTTAAAACATCCGCGGCGGTCTGGCCTACGATTTTTGTCCCGTTGAACTGAAACAGGTTCTCCGCGTTCCGGTTTGCCGAGCAGATCAAGCCGCTGTGGTCAATGACCAGCAAGCCGCTCATCATATTGGCAAAGATGTTTTCAACGAAATCTCTTTCGCTGATGATGTCGTTCATCAACCGGGCGCGTTCCAGGGCCATGGCCGCTTCATTGGCGATGATTTTCAAAGACTCCATCTGGGCCGGTGCAATCTGGCGGCGGCTGGAGGCATAATCAGCCCCCAGCACCCCGATATTGCGATCGGCGACATAAATAGGGGCAAATGCGAAAGAAGTCGTCAGGTTCTCTGCTGCGATCCGGTGATCCAGTTCCGTGAGCTGTGGGTCGGTCCCGGTGTCGGTGATCAAAACCGGCTGCCGGGAAGTGAACACCCGGGTCTGGACACAGTTGTGGCGCGAGATATCATACCCCACCCCGTCCGCAAGTCCGGCCAGTTCTTCCGAAAACCCATACGCGCGTGCGCATTCGAGTCGCTGGGACGATGCATTGTAAAGATAGATCAGCGCCCGGTCAAATCCCAGCCCGTTCACACAATTTCTCAATATGATATCCAGAACCTCCGAACGGTCAAACGTCAGGCTCAGGGAGCGCCCCACCGACTGTATATTTTTGAGGATATCCACCTGCTCTTCCAGGCGGCGGTTGTAGTCCTCGATCTCTTTTTTTGACTTGGCCAGGGCCCTGAGGGATGTGACCAGGTTCTCTTCATTCTTTTTCAGCTGCCGCCCCATGGATTGAAAATCCCGGCCCAGCACTTCCAGCTCATCCTGGCTGGTAATGTTCACTTCAACATCGTAATGCCCGCTTTTTACTTCTTTGACCTTCCCGGCCAGAATCTGGATCGGGCGTGTAAAACTACGCGCCAGCAGGATGCTGAGGGTGGCCACGACAATACCGGCCAGGGCGATGATCAGGACAAACTGTTTCATTGTCCGATGCTGGGTCGCGGCGATCTGCGAAGACGTTTCATCCACCACCTTGTGAAAGGTGTCGATTTTAGCCCCCAGGGTAACGCCGCCGAAGAATCCGGTTTTGTTATAGACCCCCTGGGAAAACCGGATCGGCGCATATGCCAGAACCCGAGGCACCCGGCCGACGCTGGAGGTCCGGGTGACGCCCGGCCTGCCCGCCAGCACTTCCACCCCGATATGCCGATAGTTTGTATGCACAAAGGGCACATGAAACAGGTTGAATGGAATCAGACCCGCTTTCAGGTTCTTCGCGTTATACGCCTGGGACAGGGGATTCACCAGGGCACCGCTGTCCGCATCCCAACCCCTGATATCCCAAAATTTTGGATGGGTGATGATCCAGCCCTCATCATCGAAAAGAAACGCATAATTACCGCTGGCATAGCTCGGAAAAACCACTTCCTCCGAGCTGGTGGGCTGGACATGCTGGGTATACTCCATCAAATGCCGGTGGTCGAGGGCGATACTGACCACACCCTGAAACACGGCCTGTCGGTAAAGCGGCATGGCGAACCGGATGAGACCCTCGAACTCTGTCCCCCCCACGGCCCTTTCCACATCCGGCGCACCCTGCAATTGCTGTTCTTTGCGAATGTGCCGCCCCATGAGATGCGACACATACAGCCTTTCCGGCGGAAGTGCCCGGGTCTGGTTAAAATAGTCCTCCTGGCCGAATGGGCTGATAAACGGTGCCGACACGTCTCTATGGCCGGGTACAATGCGATCGCGGACGATCCGGATTTGCTCGATCCCATTGGCATCGGCGAAGGTAATCTCCCTGTAGAGCGGATAAAAGATCCTTTTTTGATAGGGATTTGCAGGTGTCCCCGCCCGCAGCCAGATTTTGCGATGATGAAGTTGACTGAAATTCTGATACACGTCGGCATCGGGTGCGAACAAGGCCAGTGTCCGGAGGTCGTCATTGGTATTATGTAAAAACAGCTCCACCTGGGAGGCAATCGCCCGGGCCCGGGCTTCCAGCAGCGAGGCTGCATTTTTGATCAGCGCGTTGCGACTGCTTTCCATCGCGTTGCGACCGACCTGCATCACCTTGTCCCGGGAGAAAAAGCTCAACACCACCAGGGGCACAATCGACACCAGCAGAAACGCGAACAGAAACTTTTTTAAAATACCAAAGCGCATGAGTCACAATACCATAAACCCGTTCGATGTAAACAGCCTACGCCATCATGAAGCTCCAGAGAATACCGGCACAGATGGCGGATCCGATGACACCGGATGAATTGCAGGCCATGGCGTGCATGAGCAGAAAATTAGTAGGATCCTCTTTTAACGCAGTCAGATGAACCTCACGGGCGGAACCGGGTACGGCGGAAACACCTGCAGCGCCCAGCAGAGGATTTATTTTTTCTTTGGAAAACAGGTTCATGATTTTAGCAAAAAGGACCCCTGAGGCCGTTGCGATGCTGAACGCAACCGCGCCGAGAAAAAAGATACCCACAGACTTTCCGGTCAGGAAAACATCACCCTGGGTGCTGGCACCCACTGTTAGCCCAAGAAAAATGGTGGCTGTATCGATAATCGCACTGCTCGCGGTTTTAGCAAGGCGATCGACCACACCAGACTCTTTCATAATATTACCGAAGAAAAAAGTACCTAAAAGGGGAATGGAGGCCGGGGCTAGAAAGCAGCACAACAGAAGGCCGACTACCGGAAAAACAAGCAGCTCCTTTCTGGACGGTTGGCGGGGTTCAGACATCCGAATCAGCCGTTCTTCTCTGGTGGTGAGCAGCCGCATGATAGGCGGCTGGATGATAGGGATAAGCGCCATATAGGAATAGGCCGCAATGGCGATGGGCCCGATCAAATGGGGCGCCAGTTTGGCAGTTAAAAAGATCGATGTCGGTCCATCCGCGCCGCCGATAATTGCGATGGAGGCGGCCTCCTTGGGTAAAAACCCGAGGCCCAGGGCACTGAGCAGTGTAAAAAATATTCCCATCTGGGCGGCCGCGCCAAGGAGCATCAGTTTGGGCCGGGCAAGCAATGATGAAAAATCGGTCATGGCCCCCAATCCTAAAAAAACGATGGAAGGATAGAGCCCGGAGGTCACCCCGAAATAGAGATAATGCAAAACGCTGTTGTTCTCGTAAATGCCAAGTCCGAACCCTTTGAAAAAAGGAATATTACCGACGAGGATCCCAAAGCCAATGGGCAGCAGTAAAAGCGGCTCATACTGTTTTGCAATGGCAAGGTAAAGAAAAAGACAGCCCACCAGAATCATGACTACGTGGCGCCAATCCGCAAGATAGTAGCCCGTATTGGTCAAAAATTGTAACAACAGTTCCATTTCTACACCTTTTGAATACTACTTTGTTGGTATGGGTTTATGGCTTCTAATCCGTACAAGGTTGCCTCCTTCTCTGTTTGTGGGCGTACCCCCCTACCCGATCACGGCCAGGACATCCCCCTTGGCAACCGAGTCACCGGAAGCGTAGTTGATCGCCTTGATGG
>CAZWPX010000016.1:0-80652 GCA_964636125.1 uncultured Desulfobacterales bacterium
GACATTGCCGGAAAATCTTTTCATAAAGCCCGAAGCTCTTTGCTTCGGGCTTTTTTGGTTTTGGGGGTACAGGCGGCGCCTTTTGCTCCTGGCCTTCGCTTTCGCCCGTATGCAATCCTCTCCGTAGGATCACTACACCTCCGGCTGCATAAAGAGCTGCGGCCTTGGCCAGAACCAAAACGCACCACCTGTACCCCAAAACTGCAGAATTTGCCTTCATTTCAACAATGTGGTACTTTCGCCATGTGGTTAGATTGACGGCATTTTGCCGGAAATCCACCTGAAGCCCGGCGGAGGTCCCGTTGCTGCGATTTGGTTTAAAAACAAAATTTTCAATCAACCTTCTGATTATCCTTTTGATTGCCATGCTGATGCTCGATTTTGTCATGATGATGATCACCCGGCAGGCGCTCACCAAATCCGGCACAGAAAAAACCGCCATTGTCATTACCGCCATCCAAACACTTATCGATGCAAAAGGCGTTGACACCGGCCG
This sequence comes from uncultured Desulfobacterales bacterium, assembly GCA_964636125.1. Taxonomy (GTDB): domain Bacteria; phylum Desulfobacterota; class Desulfobacteria; order Desulfobacterales; family CAJINA01; genus CAJINA01. Next base: position 497 of record CAZWPX010000016.1, read on the forward strand.
CTCGCTTGAGTCGGACCTCGGCCAGGATGTCCGTAATTTGTTCGAAGTTTCCGGGGTCGCCTGTGGTCACGTCTACGACACCCGCTTTAACAGCCAGTCGCTTGGGAAGGCCTGCCGCCAACCCGCAGACCTCACTGCCTATGCTCGCAAGGCCGTTGCCAATGGCCGGTCCAACATTGATTTTATCGGCTCGACCTGGGGCATTTTCTGGAGAATGCCAGAGTATATGGTCATAGCCACGGTCCTGAATCCAGGTGGGTCATACGGCGGTGCCATCTGCCTGCTGTATGACATGGCTGCCATATATGCAGCGCTACGCAAAACCCAGAAAGTCCTTTTTTACTATATTGTCGTCAATGCGTTCCTTCTGACCTTTTTGGGGGTCTATCGCCTGTGGCAGATAACCGGGAGACCACTCCAGAAACTGGTCAGGCGGGCTGATGAATTTCAACCTGACGGTGATTTAATGTTTCTTTCCGATGATGACGAGAGTGAGTTCAGCCGGTTGTCCCGGTCATTGAATCACATGCTGGAAAATATTGAGGCGGACAAGAAAAAACTGAAATCGACCGTCTTGTCACTCGAGAGCACCAACGCGCAGCTCAAAAAAGCCCATGCCGAGATTTTAAGGGCCGAGAAGATGGCTTCGGTTGGCCGGCTTTCCTCGGGAATTGCCCATGAAATCGGGAATCCGATCGGTATTGTGCTGGGCTATCTTGACCTGCTGCGCCAGGAAAACCTCCCCGCACAGGAGAAAGCAGATTTCATTGAGCGGGCCCTTGGCGAAATCAACCGGATTAACAATATCATCAAAGAGTTGCTGGATTTCGCTCGACCTGCCAGAAATGTGAAACAGGTCGTTGCAGTCCACGCTATCCTGGAAGAAATAGTGACCATGCTGCAGCAGCAGCCGATGATGAAAGACATTCAAATAGAACTCGACCTGGTAGCTGAGGCACATACCATCGTGGCCGATCCGCAACGCTTGCGCCAGGTTTTTTTAAACCTGCTGATCAATGCGTCCGACGCCATCCATCAGGAACCTGCAGATGGCGGCGGCTGTATCCGGATTGAAAGTCGTAATCCGCAGTCCAAAGACGGCCCGGCCACCCGCCTGCAGGTTGCTGTTGAAGACAACGGATCCGGTATTCCTGCTGAGGAACTGAAAAATATTTTTGACCCTTTCTATACGACAAAAGAGCCCGGTAAGGGAACGGGCCTGGGGCTGTCGGTCAGTTTCATGATTGTGGAAGAGACCGGGGGGACACTCAGGGCCGCGGCCCCAGCGGAAAAGGGTACCCGGTTTCTGCTTAGCTTTCCCTGTAATGAAAGGAATCTGTCGGAATGAGTAATCCGAAAACGCAGCCAGTGAATCAACCTTCACCGGCACTGCTGGTGATCGATGATGAACAGAACATGCGCCACATGCTGACAACCTTGCTGAAACGGTCTGGGTTTAATGTAACAGCGGCTTCCAATGGTGAAGAGGCCCTGGCTGTAGTGTCCGCATCCCATTTTGATTATATCCTTTGTGACATCAAAATGCCGAAGATGGATGGCCTCCAGTTTCTGGAACAGGCGGCGCGGTGGATTGGCGACACCACGGTGATTATGATGTCCGCCTACGGTTCCATGGATACTGCGCTGGAAGCCATGAAAAAAGGCGCTTACGACTATATCTCCAAACCGTTCAAATCCGATGAAGTGAACCTGGTCCTGAAGAAGGCGGCCGAGCGCGAGAGGCTGAAAAAGGAGAATACCCGCCTCAAGCAAAAGATACGCACCATTGAGGAGAATTATCGTTTTGGGAACATGGTTGCCAACAGCCAGTCCATGCAAGCGGTCTTCCGGTTCGCCGAAAAAGTAGCCCGGTTTGACGCAACCGTACTGATTACCGGTGAAAGCGGTACCGGCAAAGAATTGGTGGCCAGGGGGATTCATTTTACCGGTCCGCGGGCGCAGAAACCCTGGGTCCCGGTAAATTGTGGCGGCATCCCGGAGACTTTGATTGAGAGCGAGTTGTTCGGGCATATCAAAGGGGCTTTTACCGGGGCGGACAGGACCAGAATCGGGCTTTTCCGGGAAGCCGATGGCGGCACCCTTTTCCTGGACGAGATCGGTGAATTGCCCGTATCTTTACAGGTGAAGCTCTTGAGGGTTCTCCAGGAAAACGAAGTGCGTCCCGTGGGCGGCAGCCGGGCAATCAAAGTGAACGTCAGGGTTGTCGCGGCCACGGCCAGAAATCTGGAAGCAGAGATAGAAAAAAAGCTTTTCCGGGAAGATCTTTTTTACCGGATCAACGTCATGCCAATCCAACTGCCTCCGCTGCGTGAAAGGGAAGAAGACATCCCTCTGCTGACCCGGCTGTTCATAGACCGTTTCAACGAACAGTTTAAGACCGCGATCCAGGGGATTTCACCTGCAGCGATGTCGGCTCTGCTGGGGCACACCTGGCCGGGCAATGTCAGGGAGCTTGAAAACGTGATCCAGCGTGCTGTGGTCCTGGCCGAGGCGTCAGAACTTCAACCGGAACATCTTCCGGAAAGCCTGGGCGGCGGTGGTGCCGGTCGGGAATTTGCATCCGTAATAAAGGGGGATTCATTGAAAGCAGCCCGGCGGGAACTCGAGAAACTCATGATTGCCCGAGCCTTGGAAAAGACCGGTGGCAACCGCAGTCAGGCCAGCCGGATTCTGGAGATAAGTCATCCGTCGCTGCTCAGCAAGATGAAGCAGTATGACCTCACCTAGCGTCCGTCCTCAGGTGGTAGATTTTGGTTCTGGCCAAGGCCGCAGCTATTCTGACAACCGGAAGCGTAGTGATCTACGTTGAGGATTGTCAGAAGGCGAGAACGCGGGCCAGGGCCAAAATATGCCGCCTGAGGACGGATGTAGATCCTCTATGCCTCCGGTTCCAAAAGTGCTCAAGCCTTCAAAAGTTGATACTATCTAATTTTCGTTGCCGGCTGCGGCGTTGGAATCGGGGGCGGGCGGTCGGCCGGGATCCTCGGTTTCTACCCGGGTCATAATCTTCTCAATGTTCTGCGTAATTTCGTCGATTTCAGCTTTAATTCTCAGCTCTTCAAGATCGTCCATTAATCAACTCGCTCCGGTCAGGGTGGATACACGCCATGTTTATAAATATAGTCAAAACAGTATTCACTGTAGTCCCCGTTTTTGTCGTTTTCGTCGGCAACAGGCTTTTCAACGGTCATTTTGTGAGTGAGCCATAGTCCCTTGGCATGCTGGTACAGCACTTTGATCAGGATTTCGGGTTCACTGGTTAGTTCACGGTTTTCCTGGATAAAACGGTCCGCAGCCTCGATAACCGCCTTGGTGTTCCGAATATATTCAGAATCATCCAGGTGGGCGTCGATCCACACCCCATGCAGTTTTTCAAGGATCGATTTGACAGATCCTTCTATGGCGCCCAAGTTATTCATTACACACCCGATACAGTTGCTTGTCGATGGAATAATCCACATGATTCTCAGAATTTTTACTCATCATAAATAAGGATTTTAGCGGAACAAGTCAAGGTTTGAGGGAATTAAATAGCCTGGTCATCAAGCCTGGAAACCGATGTCACCCGGCCAGAAATTTACGCATACTTAAACAAAGTTAAACATAATTAGTGAAAAGGAGGCTTCTGGTTGCCTGATTGCCCATCAAGCCATCTGGATAGAGCCTGTGATGCCCCGCTGGACATCTGCATGACTGTTAACAACCTTGTCTGCCGGCCTTGTTCCGAGACGGTGCATTGCAGCACACCTTCCTGCCCAGCTTGACTTAATAGCTTGCTTGCTCTATAAATAATCGGTATTCATCATATGAATGTGATAAAAATAGATGTGCTTTCATTCAGGTTTTGGCTCTCACGCTGAATCGCAGAACAACATGCCGGGTTTTAGGGGGGTAATTGTTTATGGATATGAAAAGGGATTACTACGAGGATGTTCAGTTCTTTACATCCGGCGTGGTCCTTTTCTGGTTCATTGTCCTGTTGCTGTTCCTGCTGATCTACCCCTTCATGGTGAAAAACTATCATGTTTACGTGGCCAACTATATCGCCATTAATGTTATCGTTGCCACCGGCCTGAACCTGCTGGTCGGGTACACCGGGCAGATATCGCTGGGACACGCCGGTTTTTTTGCCATCGGCTCCTACGGCACGATTATTTTGATGGCCAAAGCAGGGTTTCCGTTTGTATTGGCTCTGCCCGCAGCCGCCCTGATTGCCGCCGGATTTGGGTTTCTTCTGGGTCTGCCTTCGCTGCGGCTGGAGGGGCCCTATCTGGCCATTGCCACCCTCGGATTCGGGTTGACCATCACCCAGGTCATTGGACGCATGGACCTGTTCGGCGGCCGGGAAGGGCTGCATGCCCCCGAGCTTATTATCGGAGGCTGGCACCTTGACACCGATGTGGAGTTTTACTACCTGCTGATGACCTTGACCGTGTTGATGACCGTGGCCGCCCGCAACCTTGTGCGAACCAGGGTCGGGAGAGCTTTTATTGCGATTCGGGATGCGGATATCGCCGCCGAGACTATGGGCGTCAACCTGGTCCTGTACAAGACACTCGCGTTTGCCATCAGTGCGTTTTATGCCGGTATAGCCGGCGGGCTTTATGCGTTTGTACTGCGCTTTATTGAACCGGAAATATTTACGCTGATGATGTCCATCATGTTTCTGGCCATGGTTATCGTCGGGGGACTGGGTTCTATCATGGGGGCCGTTGCCGGGGCCTGTCTGCTTAGCTGGCTGGATCTGCAACTGCGCAACATCCTGGATATTCCTTACCTGGGCCAATGTCTGGAAGCGCTTTCCAAATCGTGGTTTTCCATTACCGGTGTTTCAAATATCCAGTTTATTGTGTTTGGTCTGATCATGGTGCTCATCATGCTCTTTGAACCACTTGGGATCTATGGGGTGTGGATTCGGATCAAGAAGTACTGGCGGACATGGCCGTTCTAATTAGCCATTTCTGGTGATCAGTTTCGGTAACTTTTTTTCGCGGGGTCTACTGCGTGAGGATAACGATACAGGATGCATAACGTATGATCGATTTTTTCCAGATGATAGTAAGCGGTATTGCGGTGGGTAGTTCCTACGCCCTTATGGGGCTGGCAATGGTGATTATCTACAAGACATCCGAAGTTCCCAACTTTGCCCAGGGAGAGATGGCCCTGATATCGTCGTTTTTTGCCTATATGTTGCTCGATTCTTTTCAGGTTGCCTGGTATGCAGCCTTTTCCGGAGCGTTGCTGTTTGCACTGCTGCTTGGCTGTTTTCTCGAATTCGCAGTTCTCAGAAGGGCCAAGGAGCCCAATATTCTGGGGATGATCGTCATTACCATCGGGCTGGAAATGATTCTGCTGGGATTCGTATCCTGGAAATTCGGCGCCGATCAAAAAACCCTGCCATTTCCGATTTCTCCTTACGATGCCATGGTATTCGGCGACATATTCGTCAGCACCCTGGAGATGCTGACCCTCGTTGTAGCGCTGGTGATTATGGTGGCGCTCTTTCTTTTTTTCAGGTTTTCGCGATTGGGGCTGGCCGTGAAGGCCACCCAGCAGAACCCCATGGCGGCAAAGCTCATGGGGATCCGGACCAACCGGGTATTGATGATGACCTGGGGCATTTCATCCTGTGTGGGCTGTATTGCCGGCCTTTTAATCGCACCGACCATCATGCATCCATACATGATGTGGGATCCTATGCTGAAAGGCTTTGCGGCAGCGGTGATGGGGGGGATGACCTCCCTGCCGGGGGCAGTTGTGGCGGCTTACATCCTGGGAATCATCGAGAATCTTTTCGGCGGCTATATTTCCATCGAGTTCAAGGCGGTGGTGGCTTTTGCCATTATTGTCATTATTCTCTGTTTTAAACCAAGCGGGTTGTTTGCACGGCACCATGTGAAAAAGGTGTAGACGTAGTCAAATTACATAATAGGCAAAGGAGGGGGACATGAAAAGAAGATTGCTGGTAGTTTTGCTTTCGGCCGGGATGGTGTTTTTCGGGCTCATTCCCGGTGCAGTCGCTGAAGAGGGGGTGACGGACACGGAGATCCATATCGGGCAATGGGGACCGCAGACCGGGCCTGCAGCTGCCTGGGGCTCCGTGGCGCGCGGAACCGACGCCTATTTCAAAATGATTAATGCCGGCGGGGGGATCAACGGCCGTAAACTTGTTCACCACATGTTTGACGACGGCTACAACCCGGCTAAGACCAAGGCCGGTGTCAAGGAACTCCAGGAAGGAACCGGTATTTTTGCGTGGGTATCCGGTGTGGGAACCTCTCCGGGGCTTGCGGTGAAAGAGTATCTCATGGACCGGAAGATACCCTGGGTCGGTCCATCGGCCGGCTCAATGCATTGGATTACCCCGCCCCAGAAGTATCTTTTTGCAGTCTATCCCCTGTATTACACTGAAGCCAAATCCCTGGTGCGGTACGCGGTGGAAAAGATGGGTAAAAAGAGAGTGGCGATCGCCTATCAGAATGACGAATACGGAAAGAACGGCCTGCGGGGCGCAATCGAAGAACTTGCGGCACACAATCTTAAACCTGTGGTGCAGGTGCCGGTGGAGGTCAAGGACACCGACGTGAAACCGCACGTTATGAAACTGCGTAAATCCAAAGCCGATATGGTCCTGCTCTGGACCAGCGTCGGGCATGCGGTGCGCATTGTCGGTACCAGCAAGGCCATGAAGTTTGCACCCCAGTTCATGAGCACCAGTACCTGCTCTGACTTTCCGCTAATGATTCATATATCTAAGGGGCTCTGGGAGGGTGTGATTTGCGCGACCTTCGGGGAACTCCCTGATTCTGATGACCCATTATTACAACACTATAAGGCGAATGCCTACGGAAAGTTCGCTGCTCCGAAGGAAAGGTGGGGGCTCTTTTATTACGCCGGGATTTTATTTGCGGAACCGCTGGTGGAAGCGATCAAGAGGTGCGGAAAAGATCTGACCCGGGAACGACTGGTCACTGAACTGGAGGGTCTGAAAAACTTTAAAGGCGTCGGTCCGGTGGTGAATTACAAACCCTTTGATCCCGGGGATCCGGCCAGCCGCCAGGGGACGAATACCTCCTTCCTCGTTCAGTGCCTGAAAGGCGGCAAGGCCAAGAAACTGACTGGTTGGACGATTACCCGGTAATGGAGGTTTTTTTCCAGATAGAGCGATTGTCCATATCTTTCGGAGGGCTTAAGGCTCTGGACAAGATAGGGCTGACGGTGGACAAAGGCGAAATTGTTGCGGTGATCGGTCCCAATGGGGCGGGGAAAACCACCCTGTTCAACTGCATCAGTGGGCTGTATCGCCCTGACCGGGGGGCTATCCTTTTCAAGGGGGCCCGGCTGCAGAAGAAAAAGCCCGATTGCATTGCCCGCCTGGGGATTGCCCGGACTTTTCAGAATATAGAGCTTTTCGCCCACATGAATACTATGGAAAACATCATGCTCGGCCGGCATATCTTTATGCAGACCGGTTTGCTGCACGGGGTGTTTTTGTGGGGCCGGCACTCCTTTGCCGGCCGGGAAGAGGTGCTCCACCGACGGAAAGTCGAAGAAATTATCGATTTTCTGGACCTTCAGGCCGTGCGCAACAAACCGGTCGGGGCCCTGCCGTATGGAACCCAGAAGCTCATCGAACTGGGCAGGGCCCTGGCCCTGGAACCGGAACTTCTTCTCCTGGATGAGCCCTGTGCCGGGATGAATACCGAAGAAAAGCAGGACATGATTTTCTGGGTCAAGGACATCCAGGAGGAACTGGGTGTCACAATTCTTTTGATCGAGCATGACATGAACATGGTCATGGATATTTCTGACCGGATTCTGGTAATTAATTTCGGGCGGCCCATTGTAACCGGATATCCGGACCAGGTCCGGAACCATCCCGAGGTTTTAGAGGCGTATCTGGGGACTGAGGGGGGGCAGGATCAATAAAGAATTCCAATTTCCAACAAAAAATGTCCAATGTCCAGGTAAGGTAGCACTATCCGCTGCTGATTGCTGAAAAATCAGATTGGCAGGATACCCTAATTGAACATTCGAAATTGGATATTGGGCATTGGATATTCGGTTTTTACTCTGTTTTACGGGTATATTGGAGTAATCTTTGGAAGCGTTGCTTGAAATCAAGAACATCGAAACCTACTATGACCTGGTTTGTGCGGTCAGGGGGGTGTCCCTGGCTGTAGAGGAAGGCACCATTACGACGATTCTCGGCAATAACGGCGCCGGCAAATCGACGATCTTGAAAACCGTCATGGGCCTGATAGAAGACCAGCCGGACAAAGGGGTCATAACCTTTGCAGGTCAAAGAATTGATGGGCAGGACACCGAAGAGATCGTCCGCCAGGGGATCTCTTTTGTTCCCGAGGGACGGGAAGTATTTGAAGAACTGACTGTTCGGGAAAACCTGCTGATGGGCGCCTATACGCGTAGCGATCGGGATGGGGTCGAAAAAGATTTTGACCGGGTCTATACCTATTTCCCGATGCTCAAGCAAAGGTCGCACCAATGGGCGGGAACCCTGTCAGGGGGGGAGCAGCAGATGCTGGCTATCGGCCGGGCCCTGATGAGCCGGCCACGGCTGCTTTTTCTGGATGAGCCGTCCCTGGGATTGTCCCCTATTCTGGTGAAGGAGATATTTGGCATTATCAAGACCATAAACCGCGAGGATGTCACCATCCTGCTGGTCGAGCAGAATGCCCGAATGGCCCTGTCGATTTCACATTCCGGTTTGATCCTGGAAAACGGCCGTTTCGTCATGAAAGGCCGGGCCGAAGAACTTATCGCGGATAAGGACGTGCAGGAGTTCTATATGGGGGTGCGATCGGAAACATCCGCCAAGGGTTATCAGCGGTGGAAGAGGAAAAAAGTGTGGCGGTAGAGTCGACAATACAAAATCCGGCGACCGAAACGACCCCCGGGGTCCTGCTGGATACGGTCAGGCGATTCGGTGAGAAGGTGGCCCTGCGGAAAAAGGAATTCGGCCTGTGGCATGACATTCGGTGGGCGGATTATTATCGCCAGGTGCGGTATGTCGGTCAGGCCCTGATTACCCTGGGACTTGAAAAGGGCGATTGTGTTTCCATTATCGGCGATAATTGTCATCAGTGGGTCATGGCGGATCTTGGAATCCAGTGCGCCGGAGGGGTGTCGGTGGGGATCTATGCCACCAACGCCTGGCAGCAGGTTGAATACGTGGTTGACCATTCGGACTCCGGGATCCTGTTTGTCGAGAACGAGGAGCAGCTCGATAAGTGGCTGAAGTTTCGAGACCGGGCCGTAAACCTGCGCAAAGTGATTGTCTGGGACACCGAGGGACTGCGGCGCTTTTCAGACCCCGCGGTCCTGACGTTTGACCAGCTTGTGGAGATAGGGCAGAAGGTCGATGACCGGAATCCACAGACTTTGGATGACCGCATGCAGGCGTTGGGACCGGAGGACCTGTGTGTCCTTATTTATACTTCCGGAACCACCGGACCGCCTAAAGGCGCCATGCTAACCCACCGCAATGTTACCTGGATGGCCCGGGCTGTCAGTGGGGCCAACGCGATCCATGCAACGGATGAAGTGCTTTCATTTTTACCGCTTTGCCATATCTTCGAACGCCTCTTTTCGGTATTTATCCATATTACCTATGCCTATACAGTAAATTTCGTGGAGAAACCGGACACCGTCACCGACAACATGATAGAAATTTCACCCACGGTGGGCTACGCGGTGCCCCGGATATGGGAGAAGTATTACTCTGCAATTATGATCAAAATGACGGATGCGACCTGGTTTAAACGTATGGTTTTCAAGGCTGCCTTGAAAATTGGGCAGGAAAGGGCCCGGCTGGTGATGAACTTTAAGCCGGTTCCCCGACAGGTTGCCTTTTTATGCGCACTGGCCCGTTTCACGGTTTTCAGAAAGCTCAAGGAACGACTGGGGTTTGAAAGAATCCGGGTGGCATATTCCGGGGCCGCCCCAATTTCCGGGGATGTTCTGACATTCTTCCAGTCGATCGGCATAAACCTGATCGAGGGGTACGGGCAGACCGAAGGGACCGGGGTGACCACCCTCTCGCCGGATGGCCGGGTAAAGTTCGGGACCGTGGGACAACCGCTGCCCGATACCCGGCTCAAAATCGCAGAGGACGGTGAAATTCTGGTGAAATCTCCCGGCGTCTTCAAGGGCTATTTTAAAAATCCGGACGGAACCAGGGATACGATCCGGGACGGCTGGTTGCAGACCGGCGATATCGGTACATTGGACCCTGGCGGCTATCTGACTATTACTGACCGGAAAAAGGATATTATCGTTACCGCGGGTGGCAAAAATATTACCCCGCAGTATATCGAAAACAAACTCAAAGCCAGTCTTTATATCAACGATGCCGTCGTTATCGGCGACCGGCGCAAGTTCTTGTCCTGCCTGGTCATGATCGATGAAGACAATATCGTCAAGTTTGCCCAGGATAACAAGATCCAGTTTTCAACCTACCGGGACCTGACCGCCAGCCCGGAAGTGATTGAAAGAATTCAGGAGGAGGTCAACCAGGTGAATGCGACCCTGGCCCGTGTGGAAAACATTCGCAAATTCATCATCCTGCCAAAAAAACTCTACGAGGAAGACGGGGAAGTCACACCGACAATGAAGGTCAAGCGGAAGTTCGTGAATGAGGCGTTCAGTGATTTAATAGAAGCCATGTATACATAGGGTGTTTAGGAGCCCTGACTGGTTCCGTCTCCGGTCTGTGTGTAGCGAATTACCTGTGATATCATATCTCAACACCGGCCCCTTGCTCCCCAGAGACGAAGACCGGATTTCCCTCCGGTAATCTTGAAGGCGGGTTTGAAATGTACGCGGACATCGAGAGGAAAGGAAGAGTCTCCATATGGCTGGCCATAACTGTGAAAAATGTGCTTTCCGGGAAAATACGACCGCAATCCAAAATCCTTGTTGGGGCGTATCTGGCGGTGGCCTGTCAACTGGCGCCCGGGTTGGAATGCGTACATGCGGTCTGTCGACAGCGATGAGCGCATCCACCTGGCCAGGAAGTACAACCTGGCCAAATATCAGTCACCAGATTTGAATGGGGGCCATAATGCCTGAATTTAGACTGTCTATGAAAACGGTGTTCGGTAAAAAAGCAATCGCCCTTGTCCTGGTACTGGCAGGGGTGCTGATCTCCGGTTGTGGGGCCAATTATGGGCGTATGGTACGCAGCCAGGAGATTACGGCCCAATTTGAATCTGTCCAGATTCAACCCTACTACCGCTACTACTACGTGGGTGGCCAGCACAATGCCCGGGCAATCCTGGGCCTCCACATAGACTACACGTTGAAAACCAGTTCCTGGACCCCTCTGGAACCATTGACTGTTGATACCCTGAAAAGGAGCCTCAACGGAATGACCAATTATCTCGGTAAACTGCCTGAATTCTATGGCTGGGTGATCCTGGATCCGGCCGGGAAAAAAGTGGGGATCTGGTATTCACGCTATGACCAGCCGACTGTCAAGTTTGGCGATAACAAAGAGATTTTTGTAAGCCAGCCCCAGTGGAACGATGCCGATGGGGATCGCACGCCCTTTAAGATCCAGTAACCAGCGCTTTCTATCTCTCTTTTGCGCTTGAGATTGATCTGCCCTGAGGGTTCAGCGTGACGTCAGAGGTGGTTCGGCGCTCTACTCAGGCAGGCGTTTGGCCAGATTTCGGGCCGCTTCCTCAATGACCGTTTGCAGCGTGATGGCATCTTCATTAACCTGTTCTTCGGACCAGCTCAGTTCATTGACCCCCTCCCAGGCGATACTCCCGTCCTGGGCATCCCAGATTTGCAAGAAAAGGCGCAATGTGGCGTGCTTGGTTTCCAGCACGCGCAGACCAAAAACGCCGAACCGGCTAGTGGAACCCTGGCTAAATCCGGCCAGTTTCAGCTGGGCCAGGTAACGCGTTCCGGTGACTTCCCCAACTTTCTTGAGCGTGCGGCTGTCAAAAAGGCCAGTGTCCCTATATTCAGCGAACATGCGCTGATAATTACTTCCCAGGTCTGCCTTATTGATGGCGCTCAAGGTCTCCGGGAGAGAGACGCACTTGATGTCCGGCCGGACGGCATGCAAAGTTTTATAAAAGGTAAAGGCGACCGACTGCTTTTCCTCTTCCTGGCCGGTGACCGTGGATGGTGTGATAAACGCGATACCTTTGTCTTTCAGGATGTCCCCGGAGAGCGAAAACTGGTGATGGTTGACCTTGGAATACACCTGCGCGTGACCGCAGCCGCTTATTCCGCTGAGTACGCAGAAGGCGGCGAGCAGCAGTATCGCAAGCTGAAAATTCCCGATTTTACCAGTGCTCCGGCTTTTGGCCGGCTCGACTGTGGCTCGATTTGGTTGCAGATTAAGTACCATGATACCCCTTGCCTTTTTAATTTACGCCCATCATAGCGCCCTGTTATCTGAAATCAATGTTTTTATAAGTTTTCCTTGATTTAACAGGCCCGTTCCGGGTACATCACCAGTCACGAAATAGACATGTTCCGCGCAGCAGGCAGCGGCAAAAAACAAAGGGGGCTTCAGGCAGTCGGCCTGAAACCCCTTACTTGTTACTGGAGCCACCGTGCGGAATCGAACCGCAGACCTACGCATTACGAGTGCGTCGCTCTACCAACTGAGCTACGGTGGCTGGTAGGGTGAGCAATTATAGTATTTATGGCGCAAAATCAAGAGAAATTCTCACTGGCCCAATTGATCGAGAGCCTCCCCCGGCGAAGAAGAGCCATTGCGTGCAGCGGGCTTTCCGGATCTGAAAAGGCCTGGCTGACGGCCCGGCTGCATGCGGCCGGCCAGTTGCCGCTGTGCCTGGTGACAGCGACGGTAAAAGACGCCGAGCAGGCTGTTGCCGAGATAGGGTTCTTTCTGGGAAACCGGACCGCGGAGGTGTATCACTTTCCACCCTACAACATTCTGCCCCATCAGCTGCTGGGGTATCACAGCCAGACGGCGGCCCGGCGTATCCGGACCCTGTTCTCCCTGACTGAAAGCAGGCGACCCTTTTTATTGGTGACTTCTGTGGATGCGCTTTTGCAGAAGCTTACCCCTAAAGGCGAATTCCACGGATTTGCCGAACTGGTGATGGCCGGGGAGGATATGGATCGGGATCAGCTGATTGAAAAGTTGATTTCCGGCGGCTATACCCACGCTGCGCTGGTGGAAGAACCCGGCGACTTTTGTGTCCGCGGTGGTTTGATTGATCTCTTCTCCCCGCTTTACGATGAGCCCCTGCGACTGGAATGGTTCGGTGACACCATTGAGGCCATCCGCACCTTCTCACCGGTCAACCAGAGGAAAACGGGAGATTTGTCAGAGGCGGTTATCCTGCCGGCCCGGGAAGTGCTACTGAAAAAAGAGTCCCTGTCGGCCGTGGTCAACCGTATCCGCAACCAGGCCTCCGAATTGGGCCTGCCGGCCGCGAAATCACGCGAGATTGTTGAGGCCATTCGTCAGGAAGGGCTTTTCCCGGGGATTGAGGGCCTGCTGCCGTTGATATTCCCAAATCTGGATGGCCTGTTTGACTACCTGCCTCCGGATACGCTGTATCTTCTGGATGCTCTGCCGCAACTGGCTGTTTCAGCGCTGAAATTTGGCGATCGAGTAGACGCCAATTACCAGGCGGCCATTGCGAAAGAGCGCCTGTGTGTTCATCCCGAAAGCCTTTACTATGCCTGGGACAGTGTCCAGGCGGAACTTGCGTCAAGCCGCCCTTTATATCTGGATGCCTTCGATGTGCTCGCGCAGCCCGAAACGGCGCTTCCCGCTGACACCGGGCCTGTGACCTTCCAGTTTACGATTACCGACAATCTGGATTTGAAGCTCGAGATGGACAAGTGGCTGGAAACCGATAAATTGTTCCAGCCGGTGGTTGACTGGATCGGGAGGGCCATGGAAAGCGGCTGCTCCCCGGTCATTGTATGCCTGACCGAAGCCCAGGCCCGGCGTGTGGAATCCATGCTGGCCCACTATCATATCAGCGTCCAGTTTGCACCCCAGATACCTGTTCCCGGGAGGGCAACACCCCGGGTTCATGTCTGCATCGGGCATCTGCAGAAGGGGTTTGTCTGGCCGGCCGAGCGCATGGCCCTGATCACTGCCCGGGAAATTTTTGGCAAGGATAAGCGTCACCGTCGCCAGGTAGCTAAAAAAACCCCGGCTCCGATGCTCACCTTTGAAGACCTTAAGCAGGATGATCTGGTGGTACATGCCCAGCACGGGATCGGTCGCTACCGGGGGCTGAAAACACTCGAATTTGAAAGTGTGACCAATGATTTTCTGCTGATTACCTACCGGGACAATGATCGGCTGTATCTGCCGGTTGAGCGCATGGGGATGATCCAGAAATACATGGGTGTCGACGGGATTTCAGCGATTCTCGATAAAATGGGCGGAAAAACCTGGGGCCGCATCCGGGGCCGGGTGAAAAAATCGGTGGAAAAAATTGCCGGGCAGCTCCTGAAGATCTACGCCGAGCGTAGCGTCCGCAAGGGGCACGCCTTCAGTCGGCCGGACAGCTATTTCGGCGAATTTGAGGCGGCCTTTTCGTATGAGGAGACTGCAGACCAGGTTCGGGCCATTGATGATGTTATCGCTGACATGAACTCTGAAAACCCCATGGACCGCCTGGTTTGTGGGGATGTCGGCTACGGCAAAACGGAAGTGGCCCTGAGGGCCTCTTTTATCGCGGTGAATGATGGCAAGCAGGTCGCTTTACTGGTGCCTACCACTGTGCTCGCGCAACAGCACTATGAGACATTTGTGGAGCGCTTTGCCCGGTACCCGGTCAATGTGGCTTGCCTGAGCCGGTTTCGTACGGCGGCGGAGCAAAAAAAGATCGTGGCCGGATTGAAAGACGGTCGGATGGACATCGTCATCGGAACCCACCGGCTGTTGCAAAGAGATATCGCCTTTAAGGATCTGGGCCTGATTGTCGTGGATGAAGAGCAGCGCTTTGGCGTCAAGCACAAGGAGAAACTGAAGCGTTTCAGGCGCGTGGCTGATGTGTTGGCCCTCACGGCGACACCGATACCGCGGACGCTGCATATGTCGCTGATGGGAGTCAGGGACATCAGTATTATCTCTACACCGCCGGAGCAACGGCAGCCGATTATGACCTACGTGAGTGAGTATGACGATGCCATTGCCGCGGACGCGGTGAGAAAGGAGCTTGCCCGGCAGGGGCAGGTCTTTTTCGTGCACAACAATATTGCGACCATTCACGCCATGGCGGATCGGTTGAAAAAACTGGTTCCAGAGGTAAAACTGGATGTCGCCCACGGCCGGATGGCCATAGATGCCCTCGAACGTGTCATGCTGGCTTTTGCGGATCGGGAGATAGACATGCTGGTATGTACCACCATTATCGAGTCCGGACTGGATATCCCCAATGCGAACACCATGCTGGTCAACCGGGCGGACCGGTTCGGACTGGCCCAGATCTACCAGCTGCGCGGCCGGGTGGGGCGCAGTGATGAACAGGCCTATGCCTACCTGTTCATTCCGGCGGAGAGCGTCCTGCCCCGGGACGCCCGGAAAAGGCTGAAAGTGCTGATGGAGCACAGTGATTTGGGGGCGGGGTTCCAGATCGCCATGAGCGACCTCAAAATCCGCGGCGGCGGGTCAATCCTGGGTGCTTCCCAATCGGGGCATATCGCCGCTGTGGGGTATGACACGTTTCTCAAACTCATGGCCGAAGCGATGGCTGAACTGAAGGGCGACCCCATCCGGCCGCCCCTTGACCCGGAGATCAACCTGCCGCTGTCAGCCCATATACCGGAAGCCTATATCCAGGATATTGATCAGCGCCTGACAGCGTATCGGCAGCTGGCAAAGCTCACCACGGTGCGTGAGATTTCGGATTATAAAGCCGAGCTCGGGGATCGCTTCGGCCCCCTGCCGGGTGATGTTGAAAACCTGCTTTTGAAAATTATGCTCAGGGTCCTGGCCATTGCCGCCGGGATCAGGCGTCTGGACCTGAAAGGCCGCAGTCTGGCCCTGTGGTTTTCAGACTTGCACCAGAAACGCCCCTTTGCCGTCGTTGACATGGTTGTGGGCGAGCCCGACAAATTTTCGATCAGTCCGGATCATATTTTCAGGGTCAGGCTTGATCAGGGAAGTGTTTTCGGCCAGCTGTCTGAATCTAAAAACATCTTGAAAGAGATCGCTCGATGTGTTAACGCTTAACAGTTTGTTATTTAAAGAGTTTACAGCAGGCGGCACAATGCAACAACCTTTGCACAACTCATCGATTCTCCGGGTTCTGACGGCCCTTTCAGCCGTTCTTGGATTCCTGTTGCTGGCGGGGTGTCCGGATACGACAACAGCACCGGTCGATACCTACCTGGTGAAGGTTGGCAGCAGCACCCTGTCGGTTAGCGAATTCAATGAAGTATTTGAGATATCAAAAACTGCATATTCGCACAGTGATATGCTGGACCCCGGGGTTGTGGCCGATATCAAACAACGCCTTTTGAACCAGATGATTGAGGAGTTGATTCTCATCGAAAAGGCCGGTGAAC
The DNA here is from genome assembly GCA_964636125.1 of uncultured Desulfobacterales bacterium. GTDB lineage: Bacteria > Desulfobacterota > Desulfobacteria > Desulfobacterales > CAJINA01 > CAJINA01. The sequence continues at coordinate 17,063 of CAZWPX010000016.1, forward strand.
TTGGGATCTCCATCTCCGATGCAGAGCTTGACTACGAAGTCCGCAAGATCAAAGCTGATTATCCTGATGACATTTTTGAAGAAATGTTGCTGGAAGTTGCGGTATCATTTGAGGCTTGGAAAAAGAGACTGAAAACACAGCTTATCGCCCAGCGGTTTATCCAGGCGGAACTGGCCTCAAAAGTTACCATCACATCACAGGAGGTCGCCCGGTATTACGCAGAACATTTTCCGGAGGATAGCGAGGGCAATGCGGCTGACCGATCCCGGGCAAAAGACGATGAGATGGTCTTGAGAATGCTGAAGAATCAGAAAGTCCAGACAGCCTATGCCAACTGGATGGAGGTTAACAGGCAAAGTGTATCGATTGATATCAATGCCCGGCTGTGGGAAGAAATTACCCGGAAAAACTCTTGATCCCCATATGACCATACGAATTACAGGTGATGCAAAAAACGATGACTATTAAATGGTTCCTTAAATCCCGGACGGCGGTATTCAGCCTGCTGGTGATCCTGTGCGGTGGCCTGATACCCTTGAGTGCCGCGGCTTTGGAAGACAAACCCGGCGAACTGGTGGATCGTATTGTCGCGATCGTCAATGATGATATAATCGTACTCTCCGAACTCAGTGAAAAGTTGAAACCCTACGCGGAGAGAATATCAAAAATGGGCTATCCGCCAGAGAAAGAAAAGAAGATGCTCTACAAGGTCCGCGAGGACATTATCAACACAATGGTGGATCAAAAACTGACGGAGCAGGAAGTTAAAAAATTTGGCATAAAGATCCATGACGAAGAGGTTTTAAGCGCCATTGAAAGGGTCAAGCAGAAAAATTCACTTACCCAGGAACAGATGCTGGCAGACATGGAACGCCAGGGCATGACCCTGGCGCTTCTCAAAGAAAATATTCGTGATCAGATGCTCAGGGCAAGGCTCCTGAATGTGGCCGTGAAGTCAAAAATTGTGATCACCAATGAAGACGTCCGGGCTTACTTCGACGCTCATCCGGAGGAATTTCAAGGCGAAAAGGAAGTCCATCTCAGAAACATTATGACAGACTTGCCCAAATTTGCCTTCCAGGCCGAGATAGATGCCAGTCGCAAGCAGATGCAGCAGGTGCTCGACCGGCTGGATTCAGGGGAGCCTTTCAACCTGGTTGCCCGGGAATTGGACCAAGCCAATGAAGGCGCGCTGGTATCCAACGACATCGGCATGTTTAAGCTCAGCGTCCTTTCGCCAGAGCTGCAGGCTGCCGTCGGAGCGCTTGAGGCCGGCCAGCATACCGGCCTGCTGGATACGGAAAGCGGTTACCAGATCTTTTATGTGCATAAGGTGAAAGCGGGTGCCGGCAAAGCGTTTGAGACGGTTTTGCCGGAAATTCAGGAAAAGCTTTTCAATGAGCAGGTGGACAAGCGTTTTGATCTGTGGTTAAGCGATCTTCGCAAAAAATCACACATCCAGATCGTGCGGTAGTGCCGGCCCGTGAACGGGCCGGCATCCCCTGCCACATACCCTGACGGAAAATTTCGATCATGGAAAAAAAGAGATCTGCATCTTTCGGGAAATACCTGAAGACCGTTCGGCTGGAAAAAGGGATCAAATTATCCGAAATCGCCGCCCAAACAAAAGTCAGCAAGGTGACCCTTGAATTGATCGAGGCCGAAGATCATCCCAGATTGCCTGCGGAAGTCTTTGTTAAAGGGTTCCTCCGGGCTTATGCAAAGGTCGTCAGTGCGGATGGGGATGTGGCTGTTGACAGCTATGTAGAAAGCCGGCGTCTGCTGGACGAGAACGCACGTTCCGAGACGGATGAGGCCAGATCCAGATCTCGTTTCGGGGTGCGTATGTTGCTCTGCGGGGTCATCTTTGCTGCGATCATCGTTGTAGCGGTGTTAACCCTGCAGACAGAGAAACCCGCAGAAAAACCAACCCCGGCCGTGCCGGCAGAACCTCTGGAGAAACCGGCTGTCAAAGCGCCTGCCGTTGTTGCCCCGGAGGGCGGGGGCGCTGTCAAGAAGACTTCCGGGACTGTGCCCCTGCCAGCGACGTCGGCTCCCGGTGCGACCCCGGCCGAGCCGGCACCGCCTTTTGAACCAGCGCAGACTGAGAAACCAGAACCACAACCAGAACCACAACCAGAGCTCAAACCAGAGCTCAAATCAGAGCCAGCACCGGCGCCCAAACCGATGGGTACAACTCAGGTGCCGGCAGAAACAGCCACCCCGGAATCGTCCTCATCCCGATTGCAGCAGCAGATCAACATCCAGGCCGTGGATGATACCTGGCTGAAGGTCATTGTGGACGGCCTGAAAACAAATGAGTACAGTCTGGCACCCGGAGACCGTCTTGAACTGAAGGCCGAAAAGGGGTTTAACCTGCTCATCGGCAATGCCACCGGGATTCAGCTGTCGTATAATGGGAAACCGGTGGCGGTACCGGGGAAAAGCGGTCAGGTGGTAACACTGCAGCTCCCCTGATCGACTTGGCCTGCAGCTCCGGTCGGACGGGGCTCTGCCGGTTTTAAATGGCTCTGCCGGTTCCTTTCCTGCTTTCCATTTGGCGGGGATGCCCGAATCGTCTCTTCGCTGGTGGTTTTACTCACAAGAAAGACTTACATCCTTACGAGGACAGGCACAATGATTGGTGATAAGAACAAAGTCTTGTATGAGAGCATCAAGCGGTTGCTGCGCAGAGGTGCGACGGTGCACCTGAAAAAAATCGTCAACAAGACACATGCTGCCGATCTGGCCATTGTATTCCAATCCCTGCCGCTTTCCCAGCAGCACCAGCTCTTTGCGTTGATGGATGATGTGGAGCAAAAGGGAATTCTTTTCGGCGAACTGCAAGATGTCGATCTGATGGAATTGATCGACGCGATGCCCATTGACGAAATCGTCGCAATTTTGGAAAGCATGCCCGCCGATGACGTGGCTGACCTGGTCGGAAAACTCCCGGAAGAAAAAGCGGATACCATCCTGGAAACGATGCAGGCCGAGGGCTCCGAGGAGGTTGAAGGCTTGCTCCGGTACGGGGATGAGACAGCCGGCGGGATCATGGTTCCCGATTTTATCGCTTTGCGCGAAGACATCTCTGCCCGGGAGGCGATCGAATCCATCCAGAGGGACTATGTGGACGTCGAGATGCCGTTTTATCTATACGTGGTCGACCAATACGGCAAGCTCGTGGGGGTGAGTTCACTGCGGCAACTGGTGGTGGTGGCCGCGGAGACCGAGTTGAAAGATTTTATGACCACTGATGTGTTCGCGGTCCAGACGGACATGGACCAGGAAGAAGTGGCGAAGATCGTTTCCAATTATGACATCCTGGCTGTTCCGGTGCTGGATGACAGCAACCGGTTGGTGGGCATCGTCACCGTGGATGATGTTATCGATATTCTGCGTAAAGAGGCTACTGAAGATATATTGAAGATGGCCGGGGCCGGCGAAGAGTTTGTGGAGACCCAATCGGTTGTGCGCAGCACCCGGATTCGGCTGCCGTGGCTGTTTGCCAGCTGCGTGGGCGGAATTCTGGCATTTTTGATTATCGGGCAGTTTGAAGAGAGCCTGAAAGCGATGACGTATCTGGCGGCTTTCATTCCTGTGATCATGGGCATGGGGGGCAATATCGGCACGCAGTCGTCGACGATTGTTGTGCGCGGGCTGGCCACGGGCCGGCTCAGTGTCAGGGATATCTGGTCGGTTGTTTCCAAGGAACTGACCATTGGCCTGATTTTGGGCGTCGTGTACGGGGTGCTCATCGGGATCGTGGCCCAGGTCAGTTTCGGGACGGGCGCGTTCACTGTTTCGGTGGGGCTCGGGGTGCTGTCTTCCATGTCTGTAGCGGCCCTGGTCGGGTCCCTGGTGCCGATGGTTTTTGCCAGACTCAACATTGATCCCGCTGTGGCGACCGGTCCTTTTGTAACGACTTCTATAGATATTATCAGCGTCTTTTTTTATTTCAAGATCGCTACAACGCTGCTCAGTATTTAAGCCTCAACGATGAGATAAACAGATGTCAGGATATACGACACCCGCTCTTTTACTCCGGCGGATCAATTACGGGGATCATGACCTGATCATCAACCTGTTCACGCTTGAACGCGGCAAGATCGCCGTCATCGCCAAGGCGGCCAAAAAGAGCGTCAAGCGCTTTGGTGGTATTCTGGAGCTGTTTTCAGACTTGGAAATTGTCGTCAATCCCGGTCGGGGCAAGGGGCTGCCGGTGTTGCAGGAGGCCACTTTGATCCAGCCCTACACTGCTATAAGGTCGGATGTGGTCAAGACTGCCTATGCCAGCTACTGGTCGGAGCTGGTCAACACCTGGGTGGAAGAGTATGAGCGGCAGGACCTGATATTCAACCTTCTCAGGCATGTAATCAGTGAACTTGACCGGGGCGTAAAAGGGACCCGGGCCCTTTCAATCCTGTTCCAGATTCGTTTCATGGCACTGTCAGGCCTGGCCCCGAACCTGGCAAACTGCAGTCGCTGCGGACTGCCGCTTGAGAAGATCGCAGCGCCCCAGGTTCATTTCAGCCTCTCGGCGGGAGGACTTGTCTGTGACGCCTGCGGTTCACATTCCGACCGGCGGGTGGCCCTGTCACGGGGCACGCTGAAACAGTTGGCCTGGATCCAGCGGCGTGATTTAGAAAAAGCCCTGCGGTTGCAATTTTCGGAGTCATCCCTGGATCAGGGCCTGGCGCTGTGCGAAGCGTTTGTGCCCTATCATCTCGGCAAGGAGCCGAAAAGCCTGAGATTTCTCAGGCAGGTGAGACCGTAATCGCACCCGGTTTTGGCTGAAACCCGAAAGAGTTATTAACCTTAATCCTTAAAACTGGGACAAGAGTATGTACCGATCAGTACGGCGCTTTCTTGAAGGAAACGGGCCTGTGGAGGCCTCGGCACCGGTGCGTGTGGACCTGGGCGGTACCCTGGATATCAGCACACTGCATTATCCGCTCAGGCACTTGCAGCCGGAAACCTTTAACGCTGCCATTGGCCTGCGGACTGCGGTTTGGCTGCGTCCTTTCTCGGATGGAAAGATCAAGGTGTCGTCGCGTGGATTTTCCGAGGCTGTTTTTGAACCGGGCCGCGCCCCGTTCAAACATCCCCTCGGACTGATGTTTGCCGTAGCCTGCTATTTTGGGGTGACCGGTCTGCACATTGATATTATGTCAGCCTCGCCACCTAAAAGTGCCCTGGGTGGCTCTTCATCCGCGGCTGTCGCCCTGGTATCCGCCTATGGGCATCTCATGCAGGCTGAACGGGGGCATGTACCTTTTGGCCGGGACCAGGCCGCGCTGCTGGCCCATCATATTGAAGCCGGCGTGGCCGGTGTTCCCTGCGGATTGCAAGATCAGTTGGCCGCGGCCTACGGCGGTATTCATGCCTGGGCCTGGCAGGCCGACCCGGCCGGACCGGGTTTTATCCGCAAGCCGTTGCTAACCGGAGAGGGGCACCCCTGGTTTGAGCAGCGCGTGCTGCTGGCCTATTGTGGTATGCCGCATGAATCCCGGGATGTGAACAGCCGCTGGATCGCACAGTTTCTCGAAGCCCGGACCCGTCCCGAGTGGTGTGAAATTGTGGACTGTACCAGAGGCTTTATTGATGCTATGGAACAGGGTGATTCTGATGCAGCCGTGCGGTGGATGAACCGTGAAAACCATATCCGGCAGAAAATGACGGCGGATGTGCTGGATGCACTGGGAAGTCGTCTCTGCAAGGCGGCGGTTGCTGCGCAATGCGGCGCCCGGTTTACCGGGGCCGGTGGTGGCGGCTGTGTTTGGGCAATGGGGCGCACTCAGAATATCCACACGCTGGAAGCCACGTGGGCAGAGCAAGTTAAAACAGTTGACAGCGCCCAATTGCTGGATGTTGTGATCGATAAACAAGGCGTCGTTGTGAACAACGAATTGCTAATTTAAACAAGTTGAGGACAATCAATGAATTTTCAGGATGTAATTTCAGCATTAAACAATTTTTGGGGCAAAAAAGGCTGTGTCCTGGCCCAACCTTATGACCTGGAAGTAGGGGCCGGCACCTTCCACCCAACCACTTTGCTAAAATCCCTGGGCCCGGAGCCCTGGAATGTGGCCTATGTCCAGCCTTCCCGGCGGCCGACGGATGGCCGTTATGGTGAGAATCCAAACCGCCTGCAGCACTATTACCAGTACCAGGTTATTCTCAAACCCTCACCGGAATACTCCCAGGAGTTGTACCTGGAAAGCATGAAGGTTCTCGGGGTCGATCCCCTGGAGCATGATATCCGCTTTGTTGAGGATGACTGGGAGTCGCCGACCTTAGGTGCCTCTGGGCTGGGCTGGGAGGTGTGGCTGGATGGCATGGAAATCACCCAGTTTACCTATTTTCAGCAGGCCGGCAGTATCGAGTTGTCGCCTGTCTGCGTGGAGCTGACCTATGGTCTGGAACGAATTGCCATGTACCTGCAGGGTGTGGACAATGTCTATGACTTGAAATGGAATGACCGGATTTTATACGGCGACGTACATCACCAGCAGGAAGTTGAGCAGTCCACCTACAATTTCGAAGTGGCCAATGTGGATGCGCTATTTGATTTCTTCAACATGTACGAGGCCGAGGCCAAGCGGATCTTGGCGGAAAGGCAGCTCATCCTGCCGGCCTACGAGTATACCTTGAAGTGTTCACACTCCTTTAACCTGCTGGATGCCCGTGGTGCTATCAGTGTAACGGAGCGAACCGGCTATATCGGGCGTATCCGCAACTTGGCCAGACACTGTGCCGAGGGCTACCTGGCGCAGCGGGAGGCCATGGGGTTCCCCCTGCTAAACCGGTAGTAATTCGATCGGTAAGAAACCGGTTAAAGGCTGCTGATGCCCTGAGTGTGGTAAGGCAAGGCCCGCATCTTTAACCGTTCAATTTCCATGCCGCCGGGCTGATAAAGGCGGACGCATGTAACGACGAGGAGCTTATGAATACTTTACTACTTGAAATTGGGGCTGAAGAAATTCCGGCCGGATATATCCAACCCGCCCTTAAGGCGCTGGCGGAAACACTGTCAGCGAAACTGGAGAAGGCCCGTATCGGCCATGGCGCGATCGACACGTATGGTACACCGCGACGCCTGGCGGTTATGGTGGCGGATGTAGTCGGTAAACAGCAATCGGTAACCACAGAAATGCTCGGCCCACCCCGAAAAATTGGCTTTGACGACAAGGGTAATCCCACCGTGGCCGCCGAGAAATTTGCAGAGAAAGCCGGTGTCAAAGTGGGCAGTCTTAAAACCAAAGAGAAGGAAAGAGGGATCTACCTTTTCGCTAAAAAACTCGAACGGGGCGTGGCCACCTCGACGGTGCTTAAACAGATTTTGCCCGGGATCATTCTCAACACACCCTTTCCCAAAACCATGCGCTGGATGGACCTGGATATTGCTTTTGCCCGGCCGATGCATTCGATCCTGGCCCTGCTGGGGGATCGGGTTGTCTCTTTTACGGTGGGCAATGTTAAAAGTGGGCGCTATACCAGGGGCCACAGCTTCATGTACCCCAAGAAGATAAAGATCCAGCATCCGGACGAATATATTGAGACCTTGCGGCAAGCCAGCGTGATTGCAGATATTGCCGAGCGCAGGGCCATGGTCGAAGAGCAGGTCGCCGCAGAAGCCCGGACATCGGGCGGAGCTGTTTTGGAAGACCCCGAACTTGTGGATATCGTCACCAACCTGGTCGAGTATCCCCTTGCGACCGCCGGCGGGTTTGAAGCTGAATTTCTGGAAGTCCCCCGGGAGGTTCTCATCACAGCCATGCGGGAACACCAGAAATATTTTGCGGTGATCGACGCCAGCGGCGACCTGATGCCTAAATTCATCCCGGTCAACAACACCCGGACCCGGGATATGGCCCTGGTGGCTACCGGGCATGAACGGGTTCTGCGGGCCCGCTTGAGTGACGCCAAATTTTTCTACAATGCCGATGTGCAGATTCCGGTTGAAGAGCGCGTTGCCAAACTCAATGGGGTTCTGTTCCAGGCCAAACTGGGATCCATGTACGCCAAAACAGAGCGTATCGGTGGCCTGGGAGGATTCCTGGCAGATGCGGTTGGCGGTGATGCGCAGCTGAAAACTGATTTTGGCCGGGCCGCCCGGCAGTGCAAATCAGACCTGGTCAGCCAGGTGGTGGTGGAGTTCCCAAAATTGCAGGGGGTGATGGGCCGTGTCTACGCCGTTGTGGCCGGCGAGAACAGCGAGGTGGCCGCCGCCATCGAAGAGCACTACCGGCCGACCCGCTCCGGCGGCGCATTGCCGGAAACGGCAACCGGTTCGTTGTTGAGCATCGCCGACAAGATCGATTCCATCTGCGGCTGCTTTTCCGTCGGTCTTATCCCCACCGGCGCGGCAGACCCCTACGCCCTCAGGCGCCAGGGTATCGGTGTGATCCAGATCATGCGGGCCCGGGAGTTTGCTTTTTCACTGAAGTCTTTGATCAAATTCGGCATCGAACAGTTCGGGGACAAGGTGGCCGCAAACGTCGCTGATGTGACCGACCAGATTTATGTATTTCTGCAGCGCCGGATTGCCCGGATTCTGGTGGACGAAGGCTTTTCCAAGGACGTGGTCGCAGCGGTGACCAGTGTCTCCGTGGATCACATTCCACATGTCTGGAAACGGGTTCAGGCCCTGGAAACACTCAAGGGGGCCGCAGATTTTGAGCCGCTGGCAGTTGCTTTCAAGCGGGTTGCCAATATCATGAAGAAATCCGGCCAGGCCGCAGGAGATTCAGTGGACCAGTCCCTGTTTAAGGATACGGCTGAAACAGACCTGTTCAAGGCTGTACAGGCCGTCCGGCAGGAAGTAGCCGGGTGCCTGGAAAGCGGTAATTTTGACAAGGCCCTGGCCCGCATTGCTTCCCTGAGGCCCGCGGTTGATGTGTTTTTTGACGAAGTACTTGTCATGGCAGAGAATGAAAGCCTGCGCAGCAACCGGCTATCATTGCTGGGTTCCATCGTGGACCTGTTCGATCAGTTTGCTGATTTTACCAAGCTGTCTACCTAAAAGGAGTAATGAGTTATGCCGTATGATCCTGAGATGGATAAGAGACTGAAAGAGTGGAAATGTGAAGAGACGGGCCTGGTGCTGGCCATCCACCGTTATGGTGAAGGTGAAGCCAAGCTCCAGATAGGGCCGCGCATTCTAAAGAAGAAAGACGGCTCGCCCCGGGCGCCCGTGAAGGCCGGCCGCCTGACCATCGAAGATGTCCTGTGGTTCTATGACGTGATCGACGAAGTAAAAGAGGAGCTGCAGAATTTGGCAGGGCCGCTTTAGAAACCAGCTTAATGCAATGAAAAAGCGTCATGCTGCAGGGACAGAACCCGGGCTGGTGCTTTTTTTATAGAGTACTCTCATGAAGAACACTTTCAACGCGATTGTCAACCCGGTGATACCGAAAAAGGCGCCGATTCCGGGCGAGACAGCCATCCTGGTCAGCAGTGAGAGCGATCTCATCGCCTTAACACGCGGCCTGGTTGAACAAAACGCCAACCCGCGTAAGCTTTTTATGAGCCGGCACTATCTGGGAGGCTGCGGAGGAAAGCGGATTAGCCTGGTTGGCCCCATCATGGGGGCACCCTATGCAGTCGCCCTTCTGGACACGCTGGCTGCCTGGGGGGTTCAGCGATTCCTGTTCCTGGGTTGGTGCGGTTCGATAGTGGCGCAGGTGCGCATCGGTGATATTGTGATGCCGGAGCGTGCCTTTATTGACGAAGGGACTTCCCGGCATTACCAGGTTAGCGAAGAAGTGTCACGCAGGCCGCCGGGAGACCTGCCCGATCTGGTTGCCGGAGCCTTTGGTCAGGCCGGTATTGCCCATCACAGCGGTGCTGTCTGGACCACGGATGCGATTTACCGGGAAACTGAACAGCAGGTCAGGCGTTTTCAGGAAAAAGGAGCCCTGGCGGTTGAAATGGAAGTGTCAGCCCTTTATTCCGCAGCGCAGTTCCGGGGGGTTGAACTCTGCAGTGTTCTGGTGACGTCCGATCTCCTCCATGATATGCGCTGGCAGCCGGGGTTCCGGGACAGCCGATTTAAAGCGGCCCGCGCATCTATCCAAGGTGCACTCATAAAGATGTTAGCCAGCCAACAGGACTCCGGGGATGGATAGAATCAAAAAACAGGTTGCCGAGTTAGAGAAGTATAATCAGGCCTACCGTGCGGGGGAAGCTCTCATCAGCGACAGAGACTATGATCGACTGGTGGAGGAGCTGCGCGCCGTTGATCCAGAAAATCCCTTTCTCCAAAGGGTCGAGCCGGAACTGTTTTCATCCCGCCGGGAGATTCGCCATTCGGCCCCCATGCTTTCCACAGAAAAGGCCTATACTGAAGAGGCGCTGGCCCGCTTCGTTGCCCGCGTGGAAAAAGCGGCCGGCGAGATTGGGCAGCTTAAAGTTCTTTTCCGGGTTACGGTCAAGCTGGACGGTCTGGCCGGCAGGGATGACGGGGCGATCTTTGTTTCCCGGGGCAACGGCGAAGTGGGGTACGAGATCAGCAGTGCTTTTGAGAAAGGGATTGTCCCGGTGGGTGGGCGCGGACACGGGCTTGGCGAAATCGTCATGCTCAAATCCTATTTTGAAAAGCACATGCGGGGCGCCTTCGAACACCCACGTAACCTGGTTGTGGGCATTGTAACATCCGATCGTCTGAATGAACACGCCCAGAAGGGCCTGGCAGACAATGCCGTTCATTTTGTTCCATATGTAAACCTGCCGGCCTGGAAGGGCCGTGGGATCGAACTGGTGAATAACCTGGAAACCATCCGAACGGATTTACTGGCCGATGTTGACTACCCCCTGGACGGCCTTGTGGCAGAAGTGATTGATGACCGGCTCAAAGCGCACATGGGGGCTACCAGCCACCACTACCGCTGGCAGATCGCCATCAAGACCAAAGGCGCCACCGCAGTGACCCGGGTGGAACGGCTCACCTGGCAGGTGGGGCGGACCGGCAATGTGACCCCGGTCATGGGAGTTACGCCTACCAGCCTCTCCGGGGCGACTATCCGTCGGGTGACCGCCCACAACGCCGGCTTGGTCAGAAAGCAGCAGATAGGACCGGGGGCGGAAATTGAAATCATCCGTAGCGGTGAGGTGATTCCTAAGCTTGAAAAGGTCATTTCGCCGGCAGCGGCGGTTGAATTCCCGCAGATCTGCCCGTCTTGTCAGACAGACTTGGAATGGCACAACGATTTTTTAAGATGCCCCAACCGGGACTTGTGCCGCTGTCAGGTGATCCAGGGCATTGTCTACTGGTTCCGGACGCTGGGCAATGCTGACTGGTTCGGATTGAAAACCGTTGAGAGAATGGTGGACGGCGGTTACGACACCCTTGAACGAATTTATGCCATGACGGCAGATCAGTTTGCCGCCATGGGGTTTGGTCCGGTTCAGTCGGTGAATCTTGCCGAAGCGGTGGTCACTAGCCGGACCAAGGCTGTTGAAGACTGGCGATTGCTGGCGGCTTTCGGCATCTCCGATCTGGGCAAAGGGGACAGTCGCAAACTGCTCAGGGTCTGGCCCCTTGAATTATTGCTCGAGGCCACCGAAGAGCAGATTGGTCGCATCCATGGATTCGGTAAATTGACCAGCAACAGCATCAGCGACGCTCTTTCCCGCCGGTGCGAGGTGATCCGGGGGATACTTGCCCGTAACTTTTCGCTGGAGCGAACCCGGCCGGTGGCCGTAGATTTTCTCACCGCATTGGGTTTCCTGGAGGGTATCGACTTTCTGGAAGGGGCGACCCAAAAAGAAAAGAAAGAGAAAAAGGAAATATTAACAATCAGAATGGCGCGGGAGCTGTCCTTAGAGCAAATCGGCACAGCAGACACAGGCGTGCTCATCGACGCTTGCCGGGGTGATCGAGCCCTGACGGCATTGGTTGAAAAGGGGCTGCAGAACGTTTCTAAAATCCTGATTAAGGCTGCTGATATGCCTGTCAAATGGATTTACCCGGAGGGGTCAAAGAGAGGGGAATCTGATGCAGATACCCCTTTCCCCCTGGCTGGAAAACGCATTGTATTCACCGGGAAAATGGCAAAAGGCTCAAGAGGAGAGATGAAGGCCGAAGCGCGACGACTCGGCGCACAGATCCAGGCATCCGTTAGCGGTAAAACCGATTATGTCATTTGCGGAGAAAAAGTCGGGGCGACCAAGCTTGCCAAAGCCGCGAAAGTCGGTGCCCGGGTCATTTCCGAGGCTGATTATTTTCAATTGATCGAAACCGGATCCATTTAAATCCAAAATTCAGCCCCTAAGCAAAAACTGTTCAAAAGGCATTTGCCTCAAACAGCTTATTGTGAAATGTTTCATGTTTTCGGTGTGAAATAATGCATTGTGGGCTCTATCACGATATGATAGCTTCTTAATCGAAATAGGTTTTGGATGTCAGTAGTTTGTTTATACCCTCAATTCAATCCATCGCGACTGATTTCTTTTTAATATTTAAGGTTAAGGGCTTCGTAATATGGAAGCAAATGCAAGGGCACATGTCATCATACATGGACGGGTCCAGGGTGTATTCTTCCGCCTGGAAACCCAGAAGGCGGCACACCGGTTCGGGGCCACCGGCTGGGTCCGCAATCTTCAGGACGGCAATGTCGAAGCGGTCATGGAGGGCACTTCGGAGGCTGTAGACGCCCTTTTAAACTGGTGTCGTCAAGGGCCCCGGATGGCCCGGGTCGACAAGGTGGATGTTACCCGGGAATCGTATACCGGTGAGTTTGAAAGCTTTGAAGTGATGTACTAAAGGCCTTTGAGTGAATTTGACCAAATGCCCGCGGTCTGCCGATAAATTACTTTAGAAGTCATAAAAAAAACTATTAGGTGCCGTGGTGGGGTATCTGCTGGCTGCAGGCATCTTTTTCATTCCCTCCGGCCGGAACGAACACACTCGCTATCGCTGGGAGAAGGAATACCGCGCGTCGTATGATTTCAGGCTGGCCACCGATGTGCAGTACGGTCCCCAGGCGCGCAAGCGTCCTTTTCACATGGTCGTCTCCGGAACGCTGAACATGCGTGTTTTGGACCTGGGGGAAACGCATACGGTGGGATTTGCGCTTGGGCCGGTTCTGGTGACCGCCGATGGCGGGCCGGATGAATTGCTGCAGCAGCTTTTCGCAACCCCGTTTACCGTGGCAGTAGACACCGCGGGCCTATTTAAAGAGTTTCATTTTCCCGCAGCGCTTGCCCCCCAGGATCGCGAAATGCTTGCAGGGCTGTTGCGGAGTATGGAGATGGTTATCCTGCCCGATCATCCCAGGAAACTGTACACCGTCAAACAGGAAGACGGGTTGGGAACATACATTGCCACATATAGACATAAAAATACCATTTTCAAAAAGGAGAAGAAAAATTACCTCACCTCCCAGGCTACGCGCCCGGCTTCCATTAAACTTCCCTATAGCGTCACCATACGCGAGTCCCACTATTCGTTTCAACCGGACGCAGACGGTTGCTGGATTCACCAGCTGACAGGCGAAGAACGGCTATCGGTGCTGTTTGAGCACAACCAGTTCAAAACGGCTTCCAAATCAAGCATTACATTGAGTAAGCTATCCAAACCGGTGGCGCACAGCATTTTATGGTCCGGCATCGGTCTGAATGACTGGATTGCGTCGCCGGAAAATGCGTCGGGAGATCAGAAACGATCTGTCGAGGAACGCCGGGTGGACCAAAAATTAGACGATGAATTGAAGCGCTCCGGCCCGGATAAGGATAACTCAGAGCTGGTCACCACCCCGGTTCTGGTGAGCGGCATCATTGTAGATAACATCAGAGCCGAATACCCTGAAATTGCCGCAACACTGAACCAGGAACTTGTGTCCCGGTTGGAGACATCCGAAAACAATAAGCAGGTTTCCTATCTGCTGCATGCCCTGGGCGACAGCCAGGACGAATCGAACGGAGAAGTCATTGCGGGTTTCATTGATTCCACCGATATGCGCGTACGGGAGAATGCTGCCGAGACTCTGGCCCGTTTCGACGACCCCGACATCAACAGCCTGTTGGTCGATCAATTGAAAACGGAAAGCGAAGATGTGATCAAAACGCAAATTTTAACAGCCTCACGGAACACACGCTCCAAACCGAGTATCTGCGGGTCATCCAGGCGGAACTGTTAGCATCGGAAAGTCCGGACGTACGTCAGCAGGCGATCAAGGTATTGGCAATACACATAGAGACAGACAAAGTGGCCATAAAAGAGACATTGAAAACAGCATTTCAAAAAGAAACCTCCCGGCTGAATCAGAAGCTTATCATTAGAGCCTACGCGAAGTAATCAATTTTTTACAGTCGCATTAAAGACGCGGTTTTGGCGTGTATCGCCGCAAACTTCCGGCTGCCCGTTCCTTTGTTAAGGTAGTATTACAATATAACTGGCTGAAAATGTGTATAATTTGTATGTCGATCCGGCCGGCGCAAATGTTGACAATTATACTGACTTAGCATAGGGTGCAACTGTTTGACGCCAACCCGGGCATCGCTTACAGCCTTTTTTCTTTCCGCAATATACTGAAACAGCAGTTGTGCTGCAAACCGCGATCTTCGAGGAGAATACGGATGACAGAGATACTGGCAAACCTGGCCAACTCACTGCCGGAGGGCGCCGCCGCCGCCACGTCCGATCTGGTTGAACGCGCTCTGGCGAAGGGGCTTTCGGCCCAGACAGTTTTGGACCAGGGACTCATTGCGGGTATGGATACAGTGGGCGCCCGATTCCAGGCCGGCGACATCTTCATACCCCACATGCTCCTGGCGGCCCGGGCCATGCAGGCGGCCATCACTATTCTCAAGCCGAGGCTGGTTGAAAGCGGTGCCGAACCTGCCGGCCGAATCGTCCTGGGAACGGTCAAGGGTGATCACCACGATATCGGTAAAAATCTCGCCCGGGTCATGTTTGAAGGCAAGGGATTTGCCGTCACCGATCTGGGCATCGACGTGACGCCGGAAGCATTTGTCGAGGCCGTGAGCGAAGAGATCCACATCGTTGCCATGAGCGCGCTGCTTTCCACGACCGCTCCGTTCATTGCCGAGACCATTGCCGCAATGGAAAAGGCGGGCGTTCGCGATACGGTTAAAATCATCATCGGTGGAGGTGTCGTCACCCAGTCCCTGGCTGACGAATGCGGGGCCGATGCCTACGGAGCGGATGCCGCCAGCGGTGCGGTACGGGCACTTGAACTGATGACCTGAGTCGGAATGACACTAAAAGCGCACCGATCCCTCAATTAGACAATTTTTGAATAGGAGACCCGCATGAACGGTCGCGAGAGAATCCTGACTGCCTTGAGCCTCGAGGAGCCCGACCGGGTTCCCCTTTACATCCACGGCATCAATGAAAAACCGATCATTCACATTGCCGGTGAGTTCATGGAGGGGTTGCCGGATCCCGACAAGACGTTTTACGACATGACTGACGGCGAGAAGGTGCAGATGCTGGAAGCCCTTTTTGTGGTCCACGAGCAGCACGACATCGACGGATTCACGGCCCTGGAGTTCGGCCATGAGGAGCGCATCGGTCCGGAAGAGGTCCAGGATGCCTGGGGTGTGGTGTATCAGCTCAACCCCTTCGGCCTGCCGGTGGCCAAGCACCACCCTGTTCAGGACAAAGCGGCCCTGAGCTGTTTTCGGCCGCCGGCGCCCAGCCCGGACAACCTGCTGCTGCTCATGGCGGCCCGTGACCGCTTTGGTCCGTCCAAAGCCATCTTCTGGATGATGCGCGGGACATTCGTGTTGAGTTGGCGCCTGGCAGGGATGGAAAACCTCATGCTGAAGATGTTTGACGACCCGGAATTCGTTCACGCGCTGGCCCGGATGACCTTTGAATACAACGTCCAGCTGCTGGATATGCTGGTCTCTGCCGGCCTGGATGTTCTGATTATCGAAGACGATATTGCGGACAAGAATTTTCCGTTGATTTCACCTGATCAGTTCAAAGAATTTATCAATCCCTACAATCGGCGCCTGGTAGAGTTGGGACACACCAAAGGACTCAAGGTGATTCGCCACAGCGATGGAAATCTGTGGCCACTGCTGGATATCCTGATCAATTCCGGATACGACGGCCTGAATCCGCTGGAACCCCAGGCCGGTATGGATCTTAAACGGGTCAAGGACTATTGCGGCAACCGGCTCTGTCTGCTGGGCAACATCGACTGCGTTGATCTGCTGCCCAACGGCACGGCCCGACAGGTGGAAGCGGCCGTCAGAAAAGCCATTACGGATGCCGGGCAGGGCGGTGGATTGATCATCTGTTCGTCGAACTCCCTGCACCCCGGGGTAAACCCGGAAAACTGTATCGCCATGTTCAACGCCACCAAACAATTCGGCCGGTATCCGCTTGCCAGGTTTTCAGACTGAAGACTGAAGGTAAAAGCGCTAAAAGAGCCGCATAGTGCCGGGCTTGAACGATTTATCTGAGCCAGGATTCTTAACTCTATAAAGAGGTCTTATGAGCGAATCTTCAGCTGCCGGACCCTCCGCACGCTATGTGCGTTATGTCTTTTCCCTTTTGTTCCTGCTCTACATGTTTGACTATATCGATCGTCTGGTGATTGTCAGCCTTTTTCCTTACATCAAGCAGGACTGGGGGCTCAGCGATGCCCAGCTGGGACTTCTGGTTTCAGCAGTTTACTGGTCGATATTGGTTTTTACTTTGCCCATATCGATTCTCATCGACCGCTGGAGCCGAAAGCATTGCATCGGTTGTATGGCGATTATCTGGAGCCTTGCGACCATCGCCTGCGCTTTTACACGCAATTTCGGGCAGCTTTTCACTGCCCGGGTGGTCATCGGGGCTGGCGAAGCGGGGTATGCCCCGGGGGGGACGGCCATGATATCGGCGCTGTACCCCAAGGAAAAGCGGGCCCGGATGCTGGGTATCTGGAATGCCTCGATTCCACTGGGAAGTGCCATTGGCGTTGCCCTGGGAGGTTTTGTAGCGCAACACTATGGCTGGCAGCACGCCTTCGGGTTGGTGGCACTGCCCGGCATGGTAGTGGCGCTGCTGTTTTTCGGTGTGCGTGACTACGAAACGGTTGCATTGGTCACAAAAGAGGCGCCGGGAGTGTCACATCCCGGCCGGGCTATGGCCTGGGCTGACATTGTACGGGAGTTTACACACAAACCCGCACTGATTCTCAACAACCTGGCCATGGCCGGCTGCGTCTTTGTCACCACGTCCCTGCTCACCTGGCTGCCCACCTACTTTCACAGGATTGAAGGCCTGGATACGACCAAAGCCGGGCTGAAAGGCAGTGCGGTTATGCTGCTGGCCATTGTCGGGGCACCGTTGGGCGGTTACCTGACCGACCGCTGGTACCAAAGAAACAAGCGCGCCCGCCTGCTTTTTCCCGCCCTTTCCTCCCTGGTGACCGGGTTGTTGCTGTTCGTCACTTTCGGGCTGTTGCAAGGCGTGCCCCAGTATATCGCCCTGCTGGCCTGTGGCATTGCCGCCACGGGCTTTGTATCAGCGGCCGTGGCCGTGACCCAGGATCTGGTCCATCCCGGCCTGCGGGCCGTGTCGCTCAGCCTCAATATCATCATCCAGCATGTCTTCGGGAGTTCCCTGGGACCACCCATCATCGGGGCCCTGTCGGACCGGATGGGGCTGCCGAACGCCATGCTTTTCATTCCGGTCTTTGCACTTGTCGCGGCGTTGCTGTTTCTGGCCGGGTCTTTCTTTTACACCCGTGACCTGGCAAAGGTCACCCGGATGGATGTGCAAATGAAAACTGATTAGAAGCCATCTCAAAAAAGTCTTTTGGCCCAAACTCGGTGTTGGGCGCTCATATCAAATCCTCGAAATACCTGATGTATTCCTCCGGGTTGATACTCGCGGCCGCTCTGATTTTGAACCAAAATCCGTTTTTTGAAACAGCTTCTAGAACAGGGCGTCCACAAAGCGTTCTGGATCGAACGCCTGGAGGTCATCGATTTGTTCCCCGACGCCGATATATTTCAGCGGGATCTTCAAGGTGCTGCAGATCGCAACCACGATGCCACCCTTGGCTGTACCGTCCAGCTTTGTCAGTGCCAGGCCGGTTATGTCCATCGCCTCGTTGAACAGTTTGGCCTGGGAAAGCGCGTTCTGACCGGTAGTGGCGTCTAAAACCAGGAGCGTTTCGTGTGGCGCACCATCCAGTTTTTTGGATACCGACCGCTTGATCTTCTTTAACTCCTCCATGAGGTTGACTTTCGTGTGCAGTCGGCCCGCGGTGTCAATGATAACCTGGTCGGATCCCCTGGCGATGGCGGCTTCAACACTGTCAAAGGCCACTGCCGCTGGATCGGAGTTCTCCCTGTGCTTGACAATATCCGCATCGGCGCGCTCAGCCCAGATGGTGAGCTGTTCAATGGCGGCTGCCCGGAACGTGTCCGCGGCGGCAATGAGGATTTTTTGGCCGGCGGCATTGGCCTTGGCGGCCAGTTTGCCGATGGTCGTGGTTTTGCCCACGCCGTTGACCCCGATGACCATGGTGACATACGGTTTTTCAACCGATGCCTCTTCAGTGGAAGCCTCAACATCCAACAGGGCGCGGATCTCGTTCTTTAAGATCTCCTTGAGGTCTTCCGGCCCTGAAATCCGGGGCGCATTCTTGCGGAGCCGTTCAATGATACCCATGGTGGTTTGAACACCGAGATCGGCCGTGATCAGCAGCTCTTCAAGGTCCTCAAGCATTTCATCATCGACTTTGACTTTGCCGGTGAAAAGTTCATCTATATCCGTGGTCAGCACCTTCCGGGTCTTGGCAAGGCCGTTCTTCAGGCGTTTGAAAAAGCCACCGGGTTTCTTCTCCCCGGTCTCTTCGACTGCAGGGCTATCTTCAGGTTCTTGGTCATCCGCAGCGGACACGGGAACCTCCACCTCCGGTGGGATGGTGTCTGCGGCAGGGTTCTGGTCACTTTCCGGATCTACCGGGAGTACCTTCTCCGTTGTCGCAGTCTCTGTCTCTGCAGCTGCCTGTACGGGCAGTTCTTCTGTGCCCTGTTCTTTTGCGGCCTGTTTATCTGAAGGCTGGTTCTCTGCTTCCGCGCCCTTCTTTTTAAACCATCCAAATGCCATGATATGCCTTTTTCCAAGCTTTAAAAACCCGGCCCTCAGGGCCAAGCCTGTCCCGCTTCGCGGGGATCAGAGATATATGGTTTTACAGTGAAAACTGATACAAGTGCCTAAAATGAACTAAAGTTTGAAGTCGGTTTTCCTTTTCGGAAACTCAGCGGATACTATTGATTGGCGGCTACGTCAAGCTTAGAATCATCCGGGGCGGGCTGATTGTCCGGGCGGTCGAAATTTACCGAGACGAGTTTTGAGATGCCCTTTTTCTCCATGGTAATACCAAAAAGGGTATCTGCAAATTCCATGCTGTGCTTGTTGTGCGTGATCATGATGATCTGAGATTTAGCGCCAATCAACTTCAAAAGATCATTGAAGCGATAGACGTTGGCATCATCCAGCGGGGCGTCGATCTCATCCATCAGGCAAAAAGAGGCTGGTTTCAGCAGGAAGATGGAAAAAATGAAAGCAATCGCCGAAAGGGCTTTTTCA
Source organism: uncultured Desulfobacterales bacterium (assembly GCA_964636125.1). GTDB lineage: Bacteria > Desulfobacterota > Desulfobacteria > Desulfobacterales > CAJINA01 > CAJINA01. The sequence goes on from CAZWPX010000016.1 coordinate 36,630, forward strand.
CCACCCGAAAGCAAGCTCATACGGGTCAGTTTTTTTCCGGGTGGCTGGATCATGAACTCGACTCCGGTTTCGAGGGGGTTGCCGGGTTCCGTCATAATTAATTTGGCCGAGCCGCCCTCAAACAGACGGGGAAAGATTTCTTTGATTTTTTCATTGACCGCGTTAAAGGTGGCCAGAAATTTTTCCTGGGTAATGCGATTAATTTTCCGGATCACACGATGCAGATCGTCGATGGCCTTTAACAGATCATCCCGCTGTTCAATGAGAAAGTCCTGGCGGTCTTTCAGCTGATCGTACTCCCGGATTGCCCCGAGATTGACATCCGTGATGCTGGCAATTCTTTTTCGGCATTTTTCGAGTTCGGTTTCTTTCTGCTTGACGGTCTGCCCGGGGTCTTCCGGGTCTTGCTCTACTTGAGCATCAATTTCCTGCTGCAACACCTGCATGGTTTTATGATACCGCTCGATCAACCGGTTCTCAAGGTTTTCGCACTGCATTTTTTGCTGGGACAGGTCGAGTTCCACCAGCCTGATTTTCTGATTGGCAGCCTCTCTTTTGCTGATCAATTGTGAAGCGGCCTGATCATTTTCACGCAGCTGTGTATCGATCGAGTTGAAATCGTGCTCATTGTCCTCCAGGACTGTATCCAGTTTCTTTACGTTTGCATACAGAGTTTGCAGGACTGTTTCACCCTCGTCGATTCGAAATTTCGAATCGGAGGTTTTCCTTATTTTCCGGGTGATCTCCACCTGGAGTTGTTCTTTCCGGGTCAGGCCGTCCGACCGGAATTCATTTAGGCGGCGCAGGGTGTTGTTGCTGTTTTCCAGGCCTGCATTGGATGCGGTCAGCTTCATTTTCAAGTCAATGATATGCTGGTTGAAGCTTTCCAGTTTGTTCTTCAGCGCTTCGATCTTTCCAGTGGTGATCGTCACATTTTCCTGGGCGGATGTGATCTGGGCACCGATTTTTTCGATAGCCTGCTTGGTTCGGGCCATCTCGGCATCGGTGTCATCCGCTTCGCCCAGGATCTGATCCTGTTCCAGTTGAACAACTTCAAGGTGGCGCCGGGCATGCTTCAGGTCTTCGGTGACTTTGTACAGCTCTTTCTCGGCTTCGATTTCATCCTGGATCTGTTCACTGCGTTCCTCAAAGAGTTGCTGCAGTTCGATTTCCATTGCCCGGGCTTGCGCTTCCAGTTCAGCCTGGATGGCATGGCCCGTTTCAAGATCTTTAACTACCGTTTGAATCGTTTTCGCGAGGTTTTTGATTTCTGATTTTTTGGCCAGAATACCGGCCAGCTTATCCTTGCTGCCGCCGACGATGATCCCCCGGTCGGTGATCAAATCGCCCTGGCGGGTGACAACGGCACAAGCACCCCCGGTTTTTTCGCGCAATGCCAGGGCCCCGGCCATGTCCGCAGCGACCAGAACCCGGCCCAGCAGTTCACTGGTCAATTTCGTGTAGCCCGGCCGGGCGGTGACATAACTGGCGAGGCAGTCCCGGGAATCAACGCCGTTTTCCGGAAGCTGGGATTGGCGGATATCAGCAACCGGGATGAAACCGCTGCGGCCTGCACCCTGGGAACGCAAAAATTCAATGGCGTTCAAGCCGGACGGTGTGTCTTGCACCAGGACATACTGCAAGGATTCTCCCAGTACCGCTTCAACTGCAATTTCATACTCAGGCTGGACTTCAAGCATGTCCGCCATCAGGCCCAGGATGTCCGCTTCAAGGCGGGTGGTCTCCTCCGGGTTTGTCGGGTTGTCTGCGGATGGCCCGGCCTGATGCGCCTGCATAACCGCGCGGACGCCGTCTTTATACCACTCGAAGCTCTCTTCCATCTTTTTTAACGTGGCGTGTTGAGAGCGGGCCCTGTTTTTCTCGAGTTCAAGTGTCTGAACGTGCTTTACCTGTATAACCAGGGCGCTGTTTTTTTCCTTGAGCTTTCCCTGGGCTTCATCCACCCGGTTGTTCAGGGCGCCTATATCCCGTTTAATCAGGGCCAGCGTTTCATCGTTGCGTGCTTTCTTTTTCTCCAGGGCCGACAGGGCCTGTTGGGCAAGGGCTTCTTCTTCGCCGATGCGCTTGAGCCTTCGTGCCAGGTTCTCCCGGTTGCGGGTGGAATTTTGCGAGATGTTTTTCAACCGGGCTTCCTGGGTGACGTGCTCCATAAGTTCGGTTTTGGCTATTTCAAGGGCGCGGTCCAGCGCCTGCTGCCGGCCGGTAAGTCCCCGGGAAGCGGAGAGTTCTTTTTCTAAGGCCGTATTGATATCTGCAATCCGGTCTGAAAAGTCCCGGTTCTGACTTTCAATCTGTTCGATTTCACTGACAAGTTTGACGTTTTTGGCATCCAGATCTTCGCCTGCTGATTCGAGTTCAGTCACTTCAGTGCTAAGTCGCTGGATATCGCTGCGCAGGTGGGCCAGGTCATTCTCCAGACGGTCAATGGCTCGCTGGTCATTGTACTTGAGGGCTTTTTGTTCCGAAATCTTCTGTCGTTTCTTCTCCCTGCGAAACTTGATCTCTTCAACAGCCGCATCGATTTTCCTCAGTTCCGCGGAGTGTTCCAGATCGGTGTCGTTCAGTTCTTTGAGCAGGCGTTCCAGTTCCGAAATCTTGTGCGTGTAATCGGTATGGTATCCGCAGGACAACGTGACATCCAGCGTGCGGATACGTGTTTTGAACTTATTGTACAATTCGGCTTTGCGAGCCTGGCGCTTCAGACTGGCCATCTGGCGGCTGATTTCAGAAGTGATGTCAGTCAGTCTCAGCAGGTTCTGCTGGGTGGAAGCGACCTTGCGGAGTGCTTCTGTTTTGCGGGCTTTGTAGCGGGTGACCCCGGAGGCTTCCTCGATGAAGGCCCGGCGTTCATCCGGCCCGGCATCCGTGATCGCGCCGATGTTGCCCTGCTGTATGACCGCATAAGATCTGGCGCCCATGCCGCTGCCCACAAAAATGTTGTAGATGTCTTTCAAGCGACAGGGCTGTTTGTTGATATAGTAAACCCTTTCACCGGAGCGATAGACACGCCGGGTGATCATGATTTCTGTGAAATCTCTGAATTCTTCCGGCCCGGAGCCGCTTTCATTGGAAAGGGTTAAAGAGACTTCGGCCATGTTGAGTGAAGGGATGCCGGTGGTGCCTGAGAAAATAACATCCTGCATGGACTTGCCGCGCAGCTGTTTGGCGCTCTGTTCCCCCATGACCCACCGGAGGGCATCCACGACATTGCTTTTCCCGCAGCCATTGGGTCCGACAATTGCGGAAATACCGTGGGGGAATTTTATAACCGATCTTTCGTGGAAAGATTTAAAACCTGTGATTTCCAGCTTTTTAAGCCGCATATGAAAGTGTGAACATCCTTTTGGGTTGGTTCTGGAAGCTACCTTGATTTACCTGGTAACAGTGGGCCAAGGTATACCAGATAGCCGGGGGGATGTAAAGTGAAAACACAACAGGGGGTAGGTGTTTGGTGTGTAAAATACTATATGTGGTGTAATTAAGGAATCCGAACAAAATCGGGAACATGGTGCCGGCGTCAGCCAGGCCAGGGTGTGTCAGGGGGTTTTACCAAGGTGTAACGGCGCCGGTCGATTCGATGCAGTCTTCTCAGGGAGATAAAATTGTCACACCAGGGCCAGCTCCGAGATAATTGGCTATGCCCTGCAGGCTGAGGCAAGTGCCTTAAGTGAACTAAAGTTTAAAGTGATCAAAGTTAAGGCATTCTACTGATTGTATAAAACCAGCGGAGCGGAGCGACTCCAGAACTTTGGATCACTTCAAACTTATCAGTTTACTCGGTCAGGCGGCAGGCCAGATTTGATCCCGCTGGATCCACGGTAAACATTACAGGATCTGGCTGAGGAAAAGCTTGGTACGATCATGGTCCGGGTCTTCAAAGAAATGTTCCGGCGTGCCGACCTCCACGATTTTGCCCTCATCCATGAAGATGACCCGATCCGCCACTTCCCGGGCAAAACCCATTTCGTGGGTGACGCAGACCATGGTCATGCCCTCCTTGGCCAGGGTTTTCATAACGTCCAGGACTTCACCGATCATTTCCGGATCCAGGGCGGATGTCGGTTCATCAAACAGCATGATCTTGGGTTCCATGGCCAGGGCGCGGGCGATGGCCACACGCTGCTGTTGACCGCCTGAAAGCTGATCCGGGTAGACATTAATCTTGTCCACAATGCCAACCTTCTTCAGAAGTACCATCGCTTTGTCGCGGGCCTCCTTTTTGGGCCGTTTGCGGACTACGGTCTGGGCCAGGGTGACGTTTTCAAGGACAGTCTTATGCGGGAACAGGTTAAAGGATTGGAAGACCATGCCCACTTCGGCGCGAACTTTGTTGATATTCGTTTTCCGGTCCAGGATATCGATATCATCAATAATGATGTGTCCGCTGGTGGCTGTCTCCAGATGATTAAGGCACCTGAGCAGGGTGCTCTTTCCGGAACCGGAAGGTCCGATCACCACCACCACTTCGCCGGCCTCTATTTTTGTGGTCACATCCACAAGGGCTTTGACCTCATGGGGCACCAGAAAGGTTTTATAGACATTTTTAACATCGATCACGAGGTTTCATACCTCCTTTCCAGATGTTGGACAAACATTGAAAGCGTGAAGGTCAAAACGAGATACATGATGGCACAGACAAACCAGAATTCATACGGCTGCAGGCTGACCGTGATTGCTTCACGGGTAGCCTTGGTCAGTTCCCGGATTGCGATCATGCCCAACAGGGAGGAGTCCTTGACCAGGCTGATGAACTGGCCGGCCAGAGGCGGCAGGATGCGCCGCATGGCCTGGGGCAAAATGATGTGGAACATCGACTGGGCACCGGTCATGCCCAGTGAGCGGGACGCTTCCGACTGGCCCTTGTGAATGGACTGGATTCCGGCCCGGACAATTTCGGTGACATAGGCGCCGGTAAAACAGGCCAGGGACGCCACCCCGTAATAGATCGCCGGAATTTCATGTAAGCTGTAGCGTATAAGGATATTGTTGACCAGAGTGGCAAATACAAAATACCAGATAAATATCTGAACCAGCAACGGGGAGCCGCGGATGATTTCTACATAGGTGATGGCCGCCCATTTCAGGGCGGGATTGGAAGAAATTCGGGCAATGCCCCCCAACAGCCCGATCAGAATGCCGAAAACGATGGAATACAGACTAACCTTAAGGGTGATCCACATGCCCTGCACCATGATCCCGGGGCGCCATTCCTTGTAAAGCCCCAGGGTATCGCCTGGTGAAATCATGTCGCCTTCATAAACCATGACCTCCACCTTTTCGTGCTCAATGGTGTATGTTTCGACGCCGTCTTCACCTTTCACCTTGATAACCGTACGGGTGCTGCCTTGGGAGATGGATTCCACATCGCCTTCGATATCGGCTTTTATTTCGACGCTTTCATGATGGGCAAAGTAACGGGGGATGTTGTACCAGCGCCAGACATAATCAATTTCAATCGCAGCCACATATAGAAAGGCAAGTATTGAGAATATTCCCAGAAAAAAAACACTTAACCAGAACGCGGTGTTCGCCTTGCTGCGAGGTTTCTGCAGGCTTGAAGATTCCATATCAGTTCCTGTGTGCAAAACAGGCCGGCAACTCCGGGATGCCCGGGCTGCCGGCCTGAAATAAGAGCCTGGTGTTGCTCAAGTCGGGGGACTATTCGATATCTTTGATCCAGGCAGTGCTTTTGATCCACTTGTCGTAAATTTTGGCATAGCGGCCATCGTTTTTAACCTGGCGCAGGAAGTTGTTGAGCCAGTTCATGAAATCGGGATCGCCCTTGCGGATTGCCCAGGCAAGCGGTTCGAACGTAAAAGGTTCGTCCAGGAAGATCAGTTTGCCGGCGCCCTGCTGGGCCATGAAGGTGGCGCAAAAGGGGAGGTCGTATACAGTCGCATCGGCTTTGCCGTTGAGGACTTCCAGGGCAGCTTCGGACTCGGATTCAAAAGATTTGTATTTGGCTTTGGGGATCAGGCGTTTGATAGCCTGTTCGCCGGTGGTGCCAAGTTTAGAGCAGACCGTGTATTTCGGGTTGTTGAGATCTTTGTAGGATTTTATCTTGCCGGCGTTCCGTTTATTCAGCAGAATTGTCTGGCCTACAATGATATAGGGATCCGCGAAGTTGATCTTGAGATTTCTCTCCTGGGTAGCCGTCATACCACTGATAATAATATCAAATTTCTTGGTAATCAGGGCGGGGATGATGCCGTCCCAGGCAGTGTTGACCGGTACAAATTTCACGCCCATGGCCTTGGCCATCTCTTTGGCCATGTCAATGTCGAATCCGATAAAGCGGCCTTTTTTGTCCGCCATTTCAAACGGCATGTAGCCGGCCTCGAAACCAACCCGGAGCTGTCCGCGCTTGGTGATCTGCTCCAGTGTAGATTTTTTAGCAAGATCAATGTCCGACCCGATCGCGGCTGCTGAAAAGCCAAACAGTATCGCCGTTACTAAAACCAACCCCATTACAAGACCTTTCTTCATCTTAACCCCTCCTTTTCAAATGTCTCTGTTTGTTGGATGTTTCCCCAGAGGAAAATCCTGTATTCAGTGGGACCACGTGCCGGCCGGGCAATATCGTGCTAACAGGCCGTATTCACACCGTGCTGACTGATGATCCGGTATATATCAGATAGCACCTAAAGTAAAGATTTGTTTAGCGTTTGAAGGGCTGCAGGGTTCATATTGAATACATTATAATGGATCACCCATTTGTAGTTAAAGGCCGTCGATGTCAAGCAAAAGTTCCCTGTACCGCAGGGCTTTGTCCGGGGAAACGCGGCCAGGCCGTAGTAGAATTGCTATTTCACGGTCCGGCCGCTGTAATCTTGATACGGGCGCCTGGTTTCTTAGCAGAACCGGCTACGATCTCTAATCCACTTGACACGTCCTGCGGGGGGCAGGTAATATGACAGGTCGTCAGGGCCAAAGCAACTGGCCGGGCCTCACAAAACCAATGGGGCGGCGGCATCCGCAGGTGATGACGCCTGCCGTTGTAACCACTTGTAACTTAACGAATAACGGGGAGACTCAATGTCTGAACGAAATACTGCCGACCTGGATACGCTGCTCGTCAAACCCGAGGTGCAGCAGGCTACCAGCAATATCAACGCGGAGCTGCTGGAAAGAAGGGCTTTCATACCGCCGGCCTGCGTGGCGTTCTCATCAGCCGGCACCCGGCTTGTGGAGAATCCAGAATATCGTTTTGAAATTGATCAGGAAGCGCGCAAACAGTTGCCGGGAATCATCCTAAACAAGGTCCAGTCGGTGCAGGCCTGTTCTGTCGGGCCAGACGATTTCTCAGTACAATACCAGCGTAAACGCAAGGTTGGGGTTGTCTTTTCCGGGGGGCCGGCTCCTGGCGGCCACAACGTCATTGCCGGCCTGTTCGATGCGCTCAAAAAGGCCAACCCCGATTCGATCCTCTACGGGTTTTTGCTCGGCCCGGACGGGATCATTGAAAATGAGGTAGTTGAGTTGACCCGTGAACGGGTTGATGAATACCGGAATCTCGGTGGTTTCACCATGATTCAAACCGGGCGCACCAAGATAGATACCGAGGAGAAGATGGCCCTTTCCAGGGAAACCTGCCTGGCACTCGGGCTGGACGCGCTGGTGGTGGTTGGCGGAGACGACTCCAATACGAATGCGGCCTTTCTGGCCCAGGAAATGTTGGCGGAGGGCATCCAGGTGATCGGTGTTCCCAAAACCATTGACGGCGATATCCAGGTGCGGGACGCTTCCGGGGCCGTGCTGTGCGCCATGTCTTTCGGGTTTCATTCTGCTGCGCGCGGATTTTCACAAAACATCAGTAACCTCTGTACGGATGCCAGTTCGGACGTAAAATACTGGCATATCTGTAAGGTGATGGGACGTGTGGCCAGCCATCTGGCGCTCGAGGTGGCCTTGCAGACCCATGCCAATATTACCCTGATTGGAGAGGACCTGGCCAACTATGTGGATCTAAAACGGATTGCGGAAGCGGAAAAGGCAGGCACGACGGACTATACCGCTTACGGTATGACCCTGCGGCACCTGTCCCGCGTGATCTGCGACGGTATCATCCGGCGGGCCGCGATGGGCAAAAATTACGGTGTTCTGGTCATACCCGAAGGGGTTTTGGAATTCATTAATGAGATTCAGACCTACATCATCAAACTCAGCACCATCATCGGAAGTTACAACGATACCCACGACATAGACTTTCACAAGACCTTCGTGCCCCTGGACGAGAAACTTGAGTATCTCCGGCGGCTTAAGCAGCAGGCTGGTGAGAATGGCGGGCTGTCCATCTGGAATGCCCGTGACAACGACCTGTTCAACGACATCCCGGATTTTTTCAAGGAGGGATTGCTCACCGAACGGGACAGCCATGGAAATTTCCAGTTCTCACTGGTGCAGACAGATAAAATTCTCATGGAACTGGTCAAGGACTACCTGGACATCCTGAAGGAGAAAGGGTTGTACAAGGTGGGCATTGAGTCAGACTATTTTAGGAAAATCATGGCTGCCGGAGACCTGGATCCGGAACAGATCGGACCGGTGCTGTTCCAAAATTTCGGCCAGGATCCCTGCCTGCTTGTGAAAAAGAGTATTTTTTCCATCAAGACGCTTAAGCAGACCCTGGTGAGTGCCGGGGTCATTCCGGACGAGGGCGAGGTCCCGGCGGCAGTCATGAAAATCTATAAAAAATCAACCCCGAGTTTCAAAACCCAGCGCCATTTTTACGGGTACGACGGTAGGGGGAGCCACCCCACCCGGTTTGACTGCAACTACACATACAATCTCGGACTTACCGCTTTCAGTCTGATTGCCAACGGCGCAACCGGTCAGATGGCGGCCATTAAAAATCTGGAGAAAGAGTTTTCCGAATGGGAGCCGGTGGGGATTCCCATTGCCCCGCTTATGCGGCTTGAAGAGCGCAAAGGGAAATTGGCCCTGGTACTTGAAAAGAGTGTGGTCGAACTGGATTCAGTCGCTTTTCGGGTGGTGCAAGCCTACCGGGAAAAGTGGCTGGCGGCCCAGCCGGGTCCGGACAACTACCGGCGGCCCGGTCCTATCCGATTCACGGGCAAGAGTGAAGAAGATCGGCCGTTGACCCTGGTGCTGAATGCCCTGGTAGACGGGTAGCTGTTTTTCCTGATTTTTCTTTTACGCGCAATCTTGGCTCAACTTGCAGGTTTCATCAAAAGTTGAAATCCTAATTTGTTCTGCCTGACGCTCCTGACCGGGTTTCCGGCTGGTAACTGCACAGCGGCTCTTCCGACATGAATTCCCCGGTGGCTTCAAAGGCCCGTGCCCGGCAGCCGCCGCAAACGCGTTTGTACTCGCAACCGCCGCATTTGCCGGTCAGTTGTTTAAAATCCCGTAGCCGCGTAAAGACCTTGGAAGATTTCCAGATGGTATCAAAGGGTGTCTGGGTTACGTCCCCGCTGTTTACATGCAAAAACCCGCAGGGCTGCACGATGCCGGTATGGGAAATGAAGCAGAAACCGGTTCCGCCCAGGCAGCCCCGGGTCACTGCGTCTAATCCGTGGGTATTGAACGTGACGGTTCGGCCTTCTTCCGCGCTTCGCTGTCTTAAAATACGATAATAATGGGGGGCGCAGGTGGCCTTAAGCTGCAGGGGGCTTTTGTCCCGCTGGTCGTAAAACCAGTTCAGGGTCTCTTCGTACTCCCGGGCATCGATTTCCTGGTCCGCAATGTATTTACCGCGCCCGGTGGGGACCAGCAGGAAGATGTGATGGGCCACAGCACCCAGCTCGATGGCCAGTTCATGAATCCGGGGGATCTGGTCGAGGTTGGCTTTGGTGATGGTCGTGTTAATTTGAAATTCTATTCCGGCGGCACGGGCATTTTCAATACCCTGCATGGCGGCGGCGTAGGCCCCGTCGACCGCCCGGAAGCGATCATGAAAATCGGGGGTTGCACCGTCGATGCTGATGCTGATGCGTCGGATGCCGGCCGTGGCCATCCTGGCGGCGTTTTCAGGTGTTACCAGAGTTCCATTGGGCGCCATGACCATGCGCAGGCCCTTATCGGTTCCGTATTGCGCGATTTCAAAGATATCCGGCCGCAGCAGGGGTTCACCCCCGGTCAGGATGACGATGGGCTCACCCGTGCGGGCAATTTGATCTAAAAGCCTTAAACAGGCGGCCGTATCCAGTTCACCTTCATAGGGGCCGTTGGTGGCCGCGGCCCGGCAATGAATGCAGTTGAGGTTGCAGTTACGGGTAATCTCCCAGGCCACCAGGCGTAAGGTGGCTCCTTTTGGCTTCCCGTCCGGGTGTCCACCCGGATGCCCGCCCGGATGTCCGTTAGAGTTGGCTGATGGGTGTGAATGCGGGGGCATGTGGCTCCTCTATCTCGTAAATTTATCAGGTTTGCGCAGAACTAATTTGATTGTACGGCGGCATTACAGAGACTCTGCGATCGAACATCCAACATCGAAGATGCAACGCTGAACATTGAACTGCAATACGCTTGCGGCGACTGATTTTATCAAATTTTAATAACGTGGAGCGTTACCATATTCGAAGTTGAATGTTCGATGTTCAAAGTTGGATGTTCAGTTTTTTTCTAATTGTTCAGGGCCCTGGCGGCTTCAATGGCAAAATAGGTTAGAATCATGTCTGCCCCGGCCCGCTTGATGGCGGTCAGGGTTTCCAGCATAACTTTTTGGCCGTCGATCCAGCCCATTTTCTCCGCGGCTTTAATCATTGCGAACTCACCGCTGACGTTGTAAGCGGCCACGGGCAGATCAATCTCTTCCCTGATCCGGAAAATAATATCCAGGTAGGGCAGGGCCGGTTTCACCATAATGATATCGGCGCCTTCTTCAACGTCCATGGATGCCTCGCGGATGGCCTCTATGGCATTGGCCGGGTCCATCTGGTAGGTCCGGCGGTCCCCGAACTGCGGGGCAGAGTGCGCCGCCTGTCGGAATGGGCCGTAGTAGGCCGAGCAGTACTTGGCACTGTACGCCATGATGGGAATGTGGGCCCAATCATTTTCATCCAGGCTGTTGCGGATTTCCGCCACCCGGCCATCCATCATGTCCGAAGGCGCCACCATGTCCGCACCGGCAGCGGCATGGCTGACCGCGACGCGGGCCAGCAGGTCCAGGGATGCGTCATTGTCTATGATCTGGCCTTCGACAACACCGCAGTGGCCGTGGTCAGTATACTGGCAAAGGCAGACATCGGTAATGACCGCCAGGCCGGGAACCTTGTCTTTGACCGCCTTGACCGCCTGCTGTACAATGCCGCTTTTGGCATACGCGGCGGTGCCCAGGGCGTTTTTCTGATCCGGTATGCCAAACAGCATAACCGCCGGTACCCCCAGATCCCTGGCCTGAGCGGCCACCTTCACCAGGTTTTCCAGAGAGAGTTGGTAATGACCCGGCATCGATTTGATGGGGTTTTTAACATTCTTGCCGGCAATGGCAAACAGGGGCAGGATAAAGTCAGCGCTGGTCAGTGTGGTTTCCCTGACCATCCGGCGGAAGTTTTCATTACTGCGCATTCTCCTGGGGCGATAATCCGGAAAGATCATGTTTGTTTCCTTTCACCTACATTGGGCGACCGTAATAATTTGTTTTTTAGGATCAATCCTGTCCCGTGTTGTGGAGGGCAGGGGTATTTGGCACTGCCAACAAACTGACCCAGGTGCCTGGAGTGAACTAAAGATCACTTTCAACTTGCTACAGCGTTTCCGAAATCTCCTCATCCGAGAGGTAGCAGGCCGGGTCCGGGGCCCAGAGATCCCCGCTGACCGCTTCGGCCCTGACTCTGAAGTTACCGCCGCAGATGTCCAGCCAGCGGCAGGTGGCGCAGCGCCCCTTTACGTAGGCTTTTTTATTTTTCAACCGGGTCAGCAGTTCATCGGAGGTGTCTGTCCAGATTTCAGAAAAGGGCCGGTCTTTAATGTTGCCAAAGCTGGTGTGCCGCCAGAACTGGTCTGCGTAGACCTCTCCGTCCCAACTGACACAGCCGATGCCCCGGCCGGAGCTATTGCCCTCGTTCATCTCCAGCAATTCCAGAACTTCTTTGGCCCTTTCCGGGTTCTCTTTCTGCATCCGCAGGTAGAGATAGGGGCCGTCGGCATGATTGTCCACTGTGAGGACTTCCTTGGGCTTGCCACGGTCATGCAGGTCTTTGGTCCGGTCGATGATCAGGTCCACGACCTCGCGGGTCTGGGCGTGGCTCAGGTCATCTTTGACCAGCTTGGATCCCCGGCCTGCATAGACCAGGTGATAAAAGCAGACCCGGGGGATTTCCATCTCTTCCAGCAGATCGAATACGCCCGGTATGTCGTGGTAGTTGAAGCGGTTCACGGTGAAGCGCAGGCCGACCTTGATACCGGCTTTTTGCGTATTGCGGATACCCTGCAAGGCGGCCTGAAAAGACCCTTTCACAGCCCGGAAACGGTCGTGGATGGTTTCGAGGCCGTCCAGGCTGATGCCCACGTAGGAAAGACCGATATCTTTCAGGATGCGGGCCATCTCTTCTGTAATCAGCGTGCCGTTCGTGGAAATAACCGCCCGCATCCCCTGGCCGACTGCGTATTCCGCCAGTTCCGGCAGATCCGGGTGCATGGTGGGTTCGCCGCCGGAGAAAAGGATAACCGGTGAGCCGAAGGCGGCCAGGTCATCAATCAGCCCTTTGCCCTGGACCGTGGTCAATTCACCTTCAAATGAACGGTCTTTGGCATGGGCGTAACAATGGACACATTTCAGGTTGCAGCGCTGGGTCATATTCCAGACAACCACCGGCTTTTTATCCTCCGAGAACTGGAGCAGGTGGGAGGGCAGGGATCCCGAGTGCCGGCCGTAACGCAGGGCATCGGACGGTTCGACTGTACCGCAATAAAGTTTTGAAATACCAATCATTTAGATAAATAGACCTTTCTTGTATCCTATCGTTACGGATTGGGCAGGTGATCCCTGTCTGAATCCAGAGCATCGGTCAACAGGTTCCCGATGTAGGCTTCTGCGCTGGTAAGGGCCTTCCGGGAGATAAAGAACCGATGACGGCCGGTTTTTTCTTTGACGAGTTTAAGGCCCAGTTCAAAGTCATCTGCCAGGATGTCGTAGAGATTCTCCAAATCAAAGCCCTCCGCCACCCTTTTCGAAATGATGAAATCGACCGCATCTTCTTCAAGCACAATATTGATATCATTTTTTTTGAAGAATTGCAGTTCTATCTTTTTCACCTCGTCATAGAAGCTTTTCATGCGGGTCAGGGCGAGGTCGATGTCCATGATGTTGCGGCCGTAAAAGGTGGCGGCCAACGCCATTCTTGCTTCTGTAAGCGTGAGTTTGTATTTTTCCGAAAGACCCCGGTTATTTTCCTGCAGGTAGTCGATGATCCGTTGTTTTTCATCATCGACCAGGGCTTCAAATTCAGTCTGGTTTTCAGGGCCGCCTGTTTTCAGACGGGCCAGGGATTCATCCGGATGCTCAATGAGATCCGCCGTTACCGGGAACTGTTTGACGTCACTGGAAGGCAGCTGTCGTTCAAATGCCAGCAGGGCGCTTTCGACGGCACTGACCAGCCCCCGGGCGCCGGTATTTTCACTGTGGGCGTTCCGGGCCAGGAGTGCCAGGGCACTGTCATCAAATTTTGCTTCGATACCATAAGCGGCAAAGTCAAGTTTTTTGCCCAGAACGATGGGATTGTTGGGGTTTTTCAGGATCGTGAACAGGTCGTTTTCATCCAGGTATTCGAACTGCGCCCGGACAGGCAGCCGCCCGACGAATTCTGATTCAAATCCGAATTTAATCAAGTCTTCCGAAGTGGTGCAGCCCAAAAGATCCGTCGATTTTTCCGGGGGTTTGAGTGCTGATCCGAATCCGATTCTCTGGGTGTACAGTCGTTTTTCAATGATCTCATCCAGGCCCCCGAAAGCACCGCTCATGATGAACAGGATGTTGCGGGTGTTGACCGTCTGTTTATCCTTGGCGCCGGTTTTCCGGAAGCGCTCGATCTCCTGGAGCATGGATACCGGATCATGGGGAACTTTTAAATCGACATCGGTCTCCTCCATGGGTTTGAGCAGGGCTCGCTGCACCCCGGTGCGCGACACATCCGCGCCCATGAGGTTGCGGCTGCCGGCAATCTTGTCGATTTCATCTATGTAGATAATGCCGTGCTGGGCCAGTTCGATATCCTCATCGGCTTCCCGCACCAGATCTCTGACCAGGTCTTCCACATCTCCGCCGACATAACCGGTCTCACTGAATTTTGTAGCGTCACCCTTCACAAAGGGCACCCCGATTTTGTTGGCGATCAGCTTGATCATATAGGTCTTGCCAACCCCGGTGGGGCCCATCATCAGTACATTGTTTTTGATACTGCCGATCATGTCAACCACGTCCACACCGGGTAAATTCTGCCGGGACACCCGGTTGAAATGGGTGCATATCTTGGTGGCCAGAATTGCCTTGGCCGTATCCTGTTTAACGATGTACTGGTCCAGGTAGGCGATCAGTTCTTCCGGTTTCAGTTGGAAGTCGAATTTCAGGCCCTGTTTTTTTGCGCTTCCATCCTCTTCCTGTCGGGCCTGTTCGGGCATCACGATTGGCGACACCATTTTTACCTGGTTGCCGAATCTCTTGGATAGAAAGTCTCCGATTTCTTTTTCAAGTTCCCGTGGATCGGGGATTTTTTCGTCTGTGTTTTTCATGGTTTTGTACCAGCGGGCTTTAAGTGTATATAAAAATTGTTATAACAGATACTTATATTAGACGATACCATCGGTTTTCGAAACCTGCGCGTTTATCAGCGGCCTGTCCGAGGTGTCGTACAAAAGGGCTGCAACGACCGCTCCCAAGTATAATCACACCCATACACAAATGCAAGATATCGGGAAGGGATAATCACGCGTGTTAATTTTTTTGACAACCCGACGATTTTCGCCTATTCTTTTTACAAGTGCCAAATGATTCAACCGGACATAAAACGCACGCGATCTGGCCCGAATCTGGTCCAAACCGGATGCAGTCTCTCCCTCTAACCCCGCAAGCCGTCCTGGACCTGCTGATTTACACTGGCCTGGCGCCAGCCGCCTGACGAAAGGCTGGCGATGCCTGTGCAGGGACACCGTTGCACCTGCCTGGCTTTTTCGCCGTTTGGCACGCCCTTTTTGATGAACCTTTTGATTGAAAAGGAGAAAAAGCATGCGTATCCGGATAAAAACCATTCTTTGCACCACAGACTTTTCAGATTTCTCAAACCAGACGATTGATTATGGATTGGCTATTGCCAGGGAGTTTGACGCCCGGTTGCTGGTGTGCCACGTCATCGATCTTCAGTTTGCAGCGATCTACGGCACCGTGCACTTTTTACCGCCTGACCTGCAGGCCCAGAGCATCCAGACGGCTCAAGAACGAATTGAAGCGTTTATGGAATCCTGCGAGGTTGCCTGGGAGCCGGTGGTGGTGGCAGGCCCCCCGGCCGACGAGATTACCCGGGTGGTGGCGGACAGGTCAATCGATCTGGCCATCGCGGCCACCCATGGACGCTCGGGGCTCCGGCGCTTTATCCTGGGTTCGGTGACCGAACGGCTCATGCGGACCATGGCCTGCCCATTGCTGGTTGTCCGGGATATCAAGCCGGAGATGCTGCCCGACCCGGCGCGGGGTCTGCGTTTTAAAAAAATCCTGGTGGGGTGCGATTTCTCACCGGCGGCCAACGCCGCGCTTGGCTATGGACTGGGGCTGGCGCAGGAATTCGAGGCGGAACTGCACCTGGTCCATATCCTGGAACCCCAGGTCTATAGCGACATCCTGACCACAAACATGAGCACGGTGCCGGGTAAAAGCGAAGATGTCAGGGCCAGGTTGGATAAGCGCCTGGCAGAACTTATACCCGGGGAGGTGATGAACTGGTGCCGGGTGAGGACTGCGGTAATTGAAGGGCGCCCCTTTGATGCCCTCACCACCTACGCCGACCAGAGGGATGTTGACCTGATCGTGCTGGGGGTCAGGGGGCACGGGGTGGTCGAGACCCTGTTCCTCGGATCGACCACCGACCGGGTTGCCCGCCGGGCGCAGTGCCCGGTGCTGTCCGTGAGCCCCTAACTGGTGCCCATCCACAAACGGCATTTTTCGGCATAGGGCTGCGTTTTCGCTCTTTTGAAATCCTCGAAATAGCCCGCTATTACTGCGGTTTCAAAATTGCTCAAGCCTTGTTCTGAGCCAGAATCTACCATCTATGAACGGACACCAATTGAAAGGAGGAGAGATGACAGTCAAAATCCTGATTAAGCGCAAGGCCTCGGAAAAACAGCTTGAAGCGTTAAATTTATTGCTCAGGCGGTTCAGGGTCCTGGCCCTGGAACAGCCCGGATATGTCTCCGGAGAAACCCTGCAGCGGCTTGATCAACCCAACGAGACCCTGGTGATCAGCACCTGGAAATCTGAATCCGACTGGAACAATTGGGTGAACAACGCAAACCGCCGGTCTATCCAGGCCCAGATAGACGCTTTGCTGGGTAATGTAACGACCTGGGAGGTGTATGGGGACAGATAGCCTGAAAATTCGAAGTCAGAATATCGAAATTCGAAACAATATGGCAGACTACAGGAACCAAAAATATCAAAGCAGGTTGGTGTTTTTGTCATTCCGGGCTTGATCCGGAATTTATCGTCTTTTCGGTCCCATACACCACTGGATGCCGGATCAAGTCCGGTATGACGGGCACAAATTGATCGATTATTTGCATTGCGGCACAACCTCTCTGGGCCAGGATGCTTTTCTGGGGTTCATACCAGGCGCTATATCAGCTTATAGATAACGCCCCCCCAGGTCAGCCCCGCGCCCAAACCAATGAGCATGATGGTGTCTTTTGGCTTCAATATATTTTTCTCCATGAGTTCGTCAAATGCAATGGGAATAGTCGCTGCTGTTGTATTTCCATATCGCTGAATATTGTTATACATTTTTTCTTCCGGGATATTCATCCGTTTCCTGAAAGCCTCGTTTATTCTCAGATTGGCCTGGTGGGGAATAACCATATCCAGATTTTCAATTTTCAGGTTGGCTTTTGTCAACAACTCCGCTGTCACCTTTGGCAGCAGGGTCACAGCCAGTTTGAATACTGTCTTTCCATCCATATAAGGAAAATGAGCCTTGTTTTTTATTGCGGCTGGACTTATAGGGTGTCCGGATTTTTGAGCAGGTAATCCCACACGCAATGCCCCGGCATAGTTTCCGTCCGCATGGAGAATCGATGTTATGATTCCTACTTCCGCGCTGGTTTCAACAGCCTCAATACAAACTGCCCCGGCACCATCTGCAAAAATCACTGCGGTATCACGGTTTTCGTTTGTCAACTCCAAGTATCGGCTTTGGAATTCAGCGCCTACCAGAAGGATCTTTTGTGCTTTTTCACTCCGGATATAGGCATCGCAAATTTCCAATCCATGTAGAAACCCGGTGCATTGCTGACGGATATCAAGGGCAGGCACCTTTTTAGCACCCAGGCGTTTTTGCAGAAAGGTTCCCGAACCGGGCACATTCACGTCCGGTGTCATGGTTGCACATACAATTAAATCCAGGTCCTCCGGAGTCCAGCCTGCTCTTTCCAATGCGATAACTGCAGCCTCATACGCAAGATCCGATGTGCCGATATCCTCGCCTTCAGGAACCCAGTATCTGGCTTCTATACCTGTGCGTTGCACAATCCATTCATTTGAAGTATCTATCAGTGCGGTTAACGTTTCGTTGGTGACATGTCTTCCGGGTACATACCTGCCGGAACTCTTTATAATTGATCGTTTCATAAGAATGATCTGTTATCCTTTTTGTCTGTTTACCAACGAATCTTAGCCGGTAACAGGTGGGGTAAAGGTTCTGGAATCAATAAGTTAACTTAATTTCAAAATAGAGCGGGTGATAGGGGTCAAGGATGAACGTTAACGCAAATGACCAAATGACAGAAACAGGTGCTTGTCAATAGTGCCCCTCCATAAATCAAAGATGTCAGGATGGAGCTATTAGCTCTTAGCCGTCAGCAATTAGTTAATACCCTGTATTTTAACCGTTTTTTCTAAAAACTAATGGCTAAAAGCTAACGTCTTCCATCCATGATTGGAAATCATGGATGGACACTAAATAATACTAATTCAAAACTAAGGATGTTCAACAGGAGCAATTTTGGAACAATATACTATCGAACAGATTAACAAAGCGGTAAACGGTACACTTGACGGCAGCCCGACGATCACCATTACAAGTGTAGAGCAAATCTCAGAGGCCACGGAAAATCAGCTCACGTTCATCGGTGAGAAGAAATACATAAAACTGTGGGAAAGATCAAGTGCTTCCGCTGCAATTATCAAGGAAAGCCTGGATGCTGAACCGGGGCAGGGGCGGGCGCTTATCCGGGTGGCTGATTTCGATCTTGCTTTGACAGACGCCCTTAGATTGTTTGAGAAGCCTCCCCCCAGGTGTGGACCCGGTATCCATGCAACCGCGGTGGTGGACGCCACCGCCGTGATCGGAGAAGGTGCCGCTATTGGTGCCGGCTGCTATCTTGGGCCGGGTGTTGTTATCGGCGCCAATACCAGGCTTTATCCCAATGTCACCGTGCTGGACGACACCCGTATCGGCAGTGGGACGATTATCTGGCCCAGTACGGTCATACGTGAACGCTGCCGGATAGGGGACAACTGTATTATCCATCCGAATGTGACAATCGGTGCGGACGGCTTTGGCTTTATGCCGTCACCGGATGGGCAGGGCCTGGTCAAGATTCCGCAAATCGGTGGGGTTGAGATTGGCGATGGCGTTGAGATCGGGGCTGGCAGCTGTGTGGACCGCGGTAAGTTCAGCACCACAAGGATCGGCGACGGCACAAAAATCGACAACCTTGTTCAAATCGCCCATAACTGCAAACTCGGCCGCTGTTGTGTGATGGCCGGGCAATCCGGACTCGCCGGGTCCGTAACGTTAGGTGATGGGGTTATGATGGGCGGGGGGGCGAGAGTTAAAGATCATGTAACCGTCGGTGACGGGGTAAAACTGGGCGGAAACGCCGGGGTGATGAAAGATGTGGCACCCGGAAAAACGCTTATCGGGTTTCCTGCGGGCGAGTATCGGGAGATATTGCGGCTTTGGGCCGCGCAGAAGCAACTTCCCGATCTTATTAGACAGATGAAGAAAAAATAGTTCTCTGTTCCCAGTTACTGACATTGATTTGGAGGGTCCTTCAAGTATGATATTTATACTCGGGAAGTCTCTACTTTTCAATGGCAATGTTTTTGGGGGGAGGTATATAGTATGGGGAATGCGGATGTACTCACCAATAAAGGGGCTATCAAAATATTGATAGCCCCTTTATTTTATTATGGTACGCCCGGCTGGATTCGAACCAGCGATCTTCAGCTCCGGAGGCTGACGCCCTATCCCCTGGGCTACGGGCGCTTATTGTCCTTTCACAAGCGGCATCTTTTGGCCCTGAGCCGCGTTTTCATACTTTTGAAATCCTTGCCATAGCACTCACTATGCACCACAATAGGCATTTTGCTTCGCGACGCTCAGAACCAAAGACTGTCAATTAGCTGATCCTTCCTGATAAGTCAAGCATCTGTCGTGCTTCGCCGACCACATAGAGAGAACCGGCGATACAGATGACCCCGTCCGGGCCGGTAGTCTCTATGGCGTGCTCCACCGCCTCCGGAATACTGGCAACTATGATTGTCTTTTTATTGTAGGGCTCTACAACCGGCAGGAGTGCTTCCGGTTCCAGGGCCCGGTCAATGATGGGTCGAGTCAGGATGACGCGTTGACACGGCGGCAACAGCAGGTCCAGCATCTGCTGGTAGGGTTTGTCGTCCAGGATGCCCACCACCAGCGTGATCTTGCGGTCGGCAAACCGGGTTTTCAGGAAATTTGCCAGGACTTCACAGGCCACGAGGTTATGGGCACCGTCCAGCAGGATGGTCGGTGACTGTGCTACGATTTCAAGCCGCCCGGGCCAGTGGTTCTGCCTGATCCCGAAACGCATGGCCGCTTCATCGATGGCAGTCGCGCCGGTTTGATTGAGGGTTTCACAGGCGGCCAGCACCAGGGCTGCGTTATCGTGCTGGTGGTCGCCGGGCAAACCGACTTCAATGGCCGCATAATTCTTTCCAATGCCCTGGTAATCAAACATGCTGTCGGTTTGTGGGCGGATCTGGAATGCATCCTTGTACCGGTAGACCGGGGCGTTTTTTTCCGCGGCAAGAGCGGTTATCGTCTCAATGGCATCCGGCTGTTGAACACCGGTGATCACGGGCACCTCGTTTTTAATGATGCCGCCTTTTTCACCGGCGATCTGGGCGATGGTATCCCCCAGGTAAGATTGGTGCTCCAGGGATATATTGGTAATGATGCACAGATCAGGATTGAGCACATTGGTGGCGTCCAGGCGGCCGCCCATGCCGGTTTCAATGATGGCCCAATCCACCTGTTTCTGCCCGAATACATACAGGGCCATGGCGGTGGTGAGTTCAAAAAAGGTGGTTTCCCGGTCGCCCTTGAAAGCGCCGGTGACCGTATCATAGGCCGCCACAATGTCATCATTGGTTATCGGCTTTGTGTCTATACAGATTCTTTCGTTGAAACTGACCAGGTGCGGGGAGGTGTATAGCCCGGTACGATATCCGGCCCGGTGCAAGATGGTGGCCAGTGCAGAGGCCACGGAGCCCTTGCCGTTGGTACCTGCAACGTGAATGCATTTGAATTTGTCCTGGGGGTTACCCAGGCTGTTGAGCGTGCCGCTTATAATGTCCAGGCCGAGTTTGATGCCGAACCGGTGCAGGCCGTACATGGACTTGAGGCATTTTTCGTAGGCGGTAGAATCTGTCATGCGAAATCTCACCAGATTGTTTTAAGCTTAAATCTCAACTTTTGGGTTTCATGTTTGGTGAAAATCAAAAAGCGCGTAAGCACGTATACGTAACACATAAAAAAAATGCCCGGCAAGATTATCTCTTACCGGGCAGGGATGTTCCATTTGCGAACTGTTTAGCGATAACGCCGGCTTCTGGAGGCCGCAATGCGCTGCCGACGAAGTGCTTCGCGCTGTTTGCGTCTTTTGAATTCACTGGGTTTTTCATAGCTTTTTTTCAGCTTCAAGCGCTTAAAAAGGCCGTCATTCTGAATCTTTTTTTTCAGAATACGCATGGCCTTTTCAAGGTCGTTGTCATACACTTTGACTTCAATTTGTTTCAACCGTCTCGCCCCCTTTGTTCGCGCCGCCAGCATCCATACTCCATTGGCGGTATGCGTAATTTGGATCTATACATCGAAACGCTATCTATAAATCAGAATTTTTTAAATTGCAAGCAATTATTTTTTCCGAGGCCCTTACCTAAAAAACCCTGGTTAAGATTCACCAGGGTTTTTTGCTCATCTTGCAACTATATAGGATCGTTCTACAGTTTTGAAACCAACTCTGCGGTTACATCCGTTACGCTGGGTTTGCCGTCAAGCGTGATGTATTTGATCGAATCGTCGGTGGCGGCAATGTCTCTAAAGTAATAGGCGGCCGCCAGTGTTCCGGTATCCGCGTCGTAGTAGATGCCGTGGCGTTTACCGATGGCGCCTTCATCCTGGTCATCCGAGCGCATGGTGAGATCACCACCGCACACCCGGCATTTGTCGCCGTCCGGCTTGATCACATCGATATAGATGTTGTTGGGATGGTTGGCGTCATTGGCGCACAGACGGCGGCCCATGATCCGGTTTTTTGCGATTTCGCGGTCCAGCAGGATTTCAATGACAATATCCAGCTTCATCCCGGCGGCTTTCAGGGCCTCGTCCAGTTTGATGGACTGGTTCTTGTTTCTCGGGAAACCGTCCAGCAGCCAGCCGTCCTTACAGTCATCCTGCTGCAGGCGGTCAAGGATCATGGGGATGGTGATTTCATCCGGTACCAGGTCGCCTTTGTCGATATAGGCTTTCGCCTGGGCGCCCAGTTCGGTCCCGCCTTTTATATTGTCGCGAAAAATTGCACCGGATTCGATATGGGCGGTGTTGTATTTGCCTTTCAAAATGGCGCCCTGGGTACCCTTGCCGCTGCCGTTCGGACCAAAAAACAGAATGTTCATCTGGATCTCCTTTTTTCGGATTTAGAATAATATCGGTGTCTGTAACCAGACAGGTGAATTCGCCGTGTAAATTTATAATCCCGTGTTTATCGCAAAACGCCCCGGGCTTGTCAAGTCCTGCCGTGGGACTAATCGGATCAGGTTCAAGGGGGGCGCCTCTACTGCCTGCGGGCGCAGGCATGCAGTCGGCGCGCCAGGGCGAGGGCGGTCGGTTTGTCCGCGATCTCCCCGGCCAGTCGGGCTGTTTCCACCCGGGCCAGTATTTTTTTGAAGACCGGAGAGGGTGACAGCCCTAACGTGTCTATCAGGTCGCGGCCGTTCAGCAGGCCGGGTTGGGTCTGTCGATGGACGTGCAGGCCAAAGTAGCGCTGCAGCAGGGTTTCAGCAAATTGGCTAAAAGCGTCGCCCGCTCGGGTGGGATTTTCCCGTTTGCCCGCAAAGTCGGCCACAGCGTGCAGCAGGATATCCGGTGCGGCGTCGTCACACTGCATGAAAAAACGGGTCACCGCGCGATTGCTCATGCGGTTTTCCTGGTGCAGCAGGAAAAGAAAGAGGGGCCGGTTGTGATTTTTCACAACACCGGCGAGGTATTCCCGTTCGCGTTTAGAACATTTCAAGCGTTCACAGATATTATTTGCAAGGCGGTAGCCCCGGCGGCCGTGGCCGTAGAAATGGATGTGGCCCTGGTCGTCTTTGGACCGGGTCGGTGGTTTGCCGATGTCATGCAGCAGGATGGCCAATTTCAGCAATGCGGTTCTTCCGAGGTCTTCCACCCGGGTGGCCGCACGCAGCAGCAGTGTGCCGGGCCGATCGTTCTCAGTTGGCGCGGCTTCCAGGGATTCCAGTTGATAATAGGCGGCGAGGGTGTGGTTCCAGACATCAAAGCTGTGGTGGTGGTTCTGATGGCACCCGATCAGCGGCTTGAGTTCCGGTATAATCGCGAACAGGAGTCCCGTGTCCGCCATCTGCACCAGGGTGTCTAATGACCCGGGCAGGGAGAAGAGTTTCAATAGTTCTGCCCGGATTCTTTCACCGGCACAGGTATCAATCGACGCTGCAGCTGCGCTTATCCAGCGGCGGGTTTGGTTTTCGATAGCGCATTCAAACTGAGCCCCCAGTCTGAATGCACGCAGCATCCTTAAGGGATCGTTGCTGAATGCCCGGGCGGAAATAGCTTTCAGGACCCGTTTGCGCAGGTCCGCCAGGCCGTTCTGCGGATCAACGAGCATCCCCCGCGTGATATCAAAGGCCATGGCATTGATCGTAAAATCCCGATTGCCCAGGTCAGCGGTGATTGAATCACCCCAAAGGGGTGTAATGTCAAATATCCGATCCGCGGTGTTAACCCTGAAAACCCTGTGTTCAGCGGGGCCGATGGGGATGGGCCGGCCCCCGTGCCGTTGGGCCACCTGGCGGGCGTATGCCTCCGGCTGCCCGGATACTGCCACGTCTAAATCGGCCGGCTGGCGGCCGCATAACAGGTCTCGGACACAGCCGCCCACCAGGAAGGCAGTGCCGGCGGGCGGCAACAGCCCGGCCGTGCGGGCCAGGCGCTGATACGCTTCTTTTTCAATTGTGTCGGTATGCAAGGTCGTTCCAGTCTTTAAAAACCTGGCCCTTTGGCCAGGGTTTTTTACTACGCATAGCACATTTTCCGAAATTTGGCATGTTTGCTCGCTTTTCACCTCGGTCTGACCGCAGATCCTGGCGGGGTTTATACGCCGGGTGTCTCCTTTAAAACCGGCCAAAAGGTGCCTGGAGAAACTGCTTGACAGACTTAAAATCTTGCTATACCATAAGTCGTTCACAAAAAACTGATCAGGGCCCGCCCCGTGGAGAGATAACACCCGGAAATCTTCTAACTAAAATCACATAACATTCCGTTACTGCCGGCGTCACACAACAGTCTGCCCATTGTTGTAAATATGATGCTCGAATAATCAAATGCAAAAATAGAAACTATCCGGATAAATCCTGTTCCCATATCAGGGAGACGCGTACCCAGTTTATTGATCATGTTGCCCCCAGTCGAACTCAAGTGGCCCAGCGGCTGGGTCGGGGCCGCTGCTGATACAGATAAATCCTTTATTCGTTTATAACTATTATGAAAAGGTGGAGAGTACTCTAAATGAACATCGTCGAACTTAAAGACATGAAAATCAAAGAGCTGACCCAAATGGCCAAAGAGTTCAAAATTGAAGGGGCCGCCGGGATGCGTAAGCAGGAGCTTATTTTTTCGCTTCTCCAGGCCCAGATTGAACAAAATGGGCTGATTTACGGGGAGGGCACCCTTGAAATCCTGCCTGATGGATTTGGCTTTTTACGGGCCCCTGATTGTAATTACCTGCCGGGTCCGGATGATATTTATGTGTCTCCTTCACAGATAAGGCGATTTAATTTAAGAACCGGCGATACCGTTTCAGGGCAGATCCGGCAGCCCAAGGATACCGAGCGCTACTTCGCGCTGCTCAAAGTGGAGGCGGTCAACTACGAGGACCCGGAGGAGGCCCGCGAAAAGATCCTGTTTGACAACCTGACCCCGCTCTATCCGGAGCGTAAAATGAGATTGCAGAAAGACCCGGATAATTTTTCCACCCGGATCATGGACCTGCTCACGCCCATTGGCTTTGGTCAGCGCGGACTGATCGTTTCACCGCCCCGGTCCGGTAAAACGATGCTGCTGCAGGCCATTGCGAACAGCCTGAGCGCCAATCACAAAAATATTGTCCTCTTTGTCCTGCTGATCGATGAACGCCCGGAAGAGGTGACCGACATGGAACGCTCTGTGGACGGCGAGGTGATCAGTTCAACTTTCGACGAGCCGGCCGAACGCCACGTTCAGGTTGCTGAAATGGTCATTGAAAAGGCCAAACGCCTGGTCGAGCATAAAAAGGATGTGATTATCCTCCTGGACAGCATTACCCGGCTGGCCCGGGCCTATAACAGCGTCATGCCGCCCAGTGGAAAGATACTCTCCGGCGGAGTGGACTCAAACGCACTGCAGCGTCCCAAAAGATTTTTCGGTGCCGCCCGCAATATAGAAGAGGGCGGCAGCCTTTCCATTATCGCCACAGCCCTGGTCGATACCGGCAGCCGTATGGATGAGGTGATTTTTGAGGAATTCAAGGGCACGGGCAACATGGAAATCCAACTTGACCGGCGGCTGGCCGACAAACGGGTTTTCCCGGCTATTGACATTAAAAAGTCTGGTACCCGGAAAGAGGAGCTGCTGCTGCCCGAAGAGACGCTCAACCGGGTTTGGATACTGCGTAAATTGCTCAGTTCATTAAATCCCATCGATAGTTTAGAATTTTTACTTGAAAAAATGAACGGAACAAGCGATAATCAGGAGTTTCTAGACTCAATGAACTCGTAATGGTTTGGCAAATGATCCGTGAACAATGTTTAAGGATATAAAATTACAGGAGATATTTTAGACATGAAGCCAGAAATACATCCGCAATTCGCGGATACAACTATTCGATGCGCCTGCGGTTCAGAATTCAAGGCAGGATCCACCAAAAAAGATATCAGCGTTGAAATCTGTTCCCAATGCCACCCATTTTATACCGGCAAGCAGAAACTGGTTGATACGGCCGGACGGATTGAGCGCTTTCGGAAAAAGTACGAAAAATACAATCAGCAGCAGGCGGCCAAATAACCTGGTAACAGGTACACTTTCAAGACCTTTGAGAAGATTCCCGATCAAGGGAACGTCCAAAGGTCTTGCGTGTTTTTTCAGCTATGCAAAATAAACTTAAAGGTATCGAAAAAAGGTTCCTGGAAATCGAGCGACTGCTCAGTGATCCGGCGATCATTGCCGACCGGAAGGCCTACCAGGCCTACAGCCGGGAACACGCTGAGCTCAACCCGGTTGTGACAGCCTTTCGAGAATATGAGGCCATCCAGGCCGAACTCGAGAGCAGTCGGGAATTGCTTAAGGACAGCGATCCGGAAATCAAGGATCTTGCCCGGGAGGAAGTGGACGGTCTTTCCGCTGAGATTGAGCGCCTCGAATCTGAGTTGAATACCCTGATGATTCCCAAAGACCCGCTGGACGACAAGAATGTGATTGTTGAAATCCGGGCCGGGACGGGCGGAGATGAAGCCGCCCTTTTTGCCGGGGACCTTTTTCGCATGTACTCGCGCTACGCGGAGAATAATGGCTGGAAGGTCGAGATCATGACCCACCACGGCACCGGCGTCGGCGGCTTTAAAGAGGTCATTGCCCTGGTGAATGGAAAAGGGGCCTATAGCTGCTTCAAGTATGAAAGCGGTACCCACCGGGTGCAGAGGGTACCAACCACGGAAGCCCAGGGGCGCATTCACACCTCCGCGGTGACGGTGGCCGTGCTGCCTGAAGCCGAAGAAGTTGAACTCGATATCGACCCCCATGAACTGAAAATCGATGTATACCGGTCATCCGGACCGGGCGGACAGAGCGTTAATACAACGGACTCGGCGGTGAGGATTACGCACTTGCCCACCGGGGTTGTGGTCATCTGCCAGGATGAGAAATCCCAGCATAAAAATAAGGCCAAGGCCATGAAGGTCCTGCGCTCACGATTGCTGGATACCTTGATCCGGGAGCAGGATCAGGAGCGGTCCGCGGCCCGCAAAAACCAGATTGGCAGCGGTGATCGCAGCGGTCGCATACGGACCTACAACTTTCCCCAGGGGCGGGTATCGGATCATAGAATAGGCTTAACGCTGTACAAACTCGATGCGGTTATCCAGGGTGATCTGGATGAGATCGTCAGTTCCCTGGCCACCTACTACCAGGCTCAGGCGATGCAAAATGCGGACACCGTCTAAAAACCGCCGGGTGGATTGGAAAATCCTGGAATTACTGAAATGGGCCACCGGCTATTTTGGTGAGCACGACATCGACAGCCCCCGCTCAACGGCCGAAATTCTACTGGCCTACACTCTCGCTGTCCAGCGAATCGATCTTTACCTCCGTTACGACCAACCGCTCAACGATACTGAACTTGCCGCCTTCAAGGGGTTGATCAAACGGCGGGTAGCCCGCGAACCGGTCGCCTATATCGTGGGACAAAAAGAGTTCTGGGGGCTTGATTTCAAGGTAGGGCCCGGGACATTGATACCGCGCCCGGAAACCGAACACCTGGTTGAGGCAGCGCTTGAAGTCATCCAGGCGGCTGACCGGCCGGCACCCTGGAAAATTCTTGAACTCGGTACGGGATCTGGTGCCGTGGTGACCGCCCTGGCCAAAGAGCAGCCCGAACAACGCTATTTTGCATCCGACAGATCTGTGACAACCTTGCAGCGGGCGTGTCGGAACGCGGCGGCCAATGGCCTGGCTGCTGAGATCCACTTTTTTTCCGGGAACTGGTTCACACCGCTCAGCCCGGTCAACTGCCGGTTTGATATGGTGGTATCCAACCCACCCTACATCGAAACAGCTACCATCCAGACATTGCAGCCTGAAATTACTCGCTTCGAACCATTGGCCGCCCTGGACGGGGGTGCGGACGGGCTGGGGTGCATCCGGCGGATTCTGGATGCGGCTCCCAAGTATATGGCCCCGGGAGGGTGCCTGATCCTTGAGACCGGGAACAACCAGCACCCGGCCATCGAAAAGCTGGTCACGCGGCATCCCGAATATGCCCGGGTTGAGTTTTCAAAAGATTACAGCGGTTACGATCGGATTGCCCGGCTAACGCTCGGTGCTTGAATTTCGGCCCGGACAAGCTGTTGCGACCATTCGATCCATTCTTACAATCCCGTAAACAGTTAAAATTGCGCTTCTATTGACATTTCGGTGAAAAACCGGCTTTTGTGCCGGGTTTCAGTTTGAACGGCGTAACCAACCGTATTGTGTGGTTTTATTAGATATTATTAAGCGTTGGCTTTCGATAGAGTGATATGTGGGGCGGAATTTTACGAATTCATCCAAAAACTGCTTGCGAAAAAAAAAGGTTCTTGTTAATAAAAAACGTTTTTATAACCCACACGTCTCTGGACCCGGCTCCCGGTGTCCCGCGCTGGGCGGGATTGGAACTGGGGATGAAAGCGACGAAGGTCAAACCAAATCCAGGAGGGAATAGATATGGCCTACATCACAATGAAACAATTGCTGGAAGCTGGCGTACACTTTGGTCACCAGACCAAACGCTGGAATCCCAAGATGAAACCTTATATCTTCGGCGCTCGAAACGGAATCTATATTATTGATCTTTCCAAGACCGTCAAGATGTTCAGGAATGCTTACGCCTTCATCGCGGATACAGCCGCTGCGGGCAAATCGGTCCTTTTCGTGGGCACCAAGAAACAGGCCCGGGAATCGATCTATGAAGAAGCCAACCGGAGTGAAATGTTTTACGTCCACAACCGCTGGCTGGGCGGCATGCTGACAAATTTCCAGACCGTAAAAAAGAGCGTGGACCGGCTCCTCTACCTGAATAACATCGAAAATGACGGCACCATCGAACTTTTTCCCAAGAAAGAAAGGCTTAAACTGGGTAAAGAGCGCGTGAAACTGGACAGTACCCTGGGTGGCATCAAAGACATGAGTCGGCTGCCCGGCGCCATTTTTATTGTGGATCCCAAGAATGAAGCCATCGCGGTACGCGAAGGCCGCCGTCTGGGCATCCCGATTGTCTCAGTCGTGGACACCAACTGCAACCCGGATGACATCGATTACGTGATTCCCGGCAATGATGACGCGATCCGGTCCATTCGCCTGATTACTTCAAAAATGGCAGACGCCTGCATCGAGGGGCGCAAACGCTTTGAAGATAAGAAACGGGCAGAGGCGGACAAGGCAGTGGAAGAACCGGAATCTGAGCTCACCGCAGTCAGTTCAGAGCTCAAACCCGGCGAGCGGAAAATTATTTCAGACGGTACGGATGGACCCGTGGTAGAGATTATCAAGAAAGGTGCCGTCGAAACTGCTGATGCTCCAGAAAAAACAGATGCTCCAGAAAAAACAGATGCTCCAGAAAAAACAGATGCTCCAAAAAAAACAGATGATGCTGACAAAGCTGAAGAAACAGGAGAAAAATAATGGCTGAAATTAGTGCAGCGCTGGTGAAACAGCTCAGAGAGAAGTCCGGCGCCGGTATAATGGACTGTAAAAGCGCGCTGAAAGAGTGCGACGGCGATATAGAGAAGGCCTCTGATTTTCTTCGGAAAAAGGGCCTGGCCACGGCAGCCAAGCGCGCCGGCCGGGCCATGTCCGAAGGTGTGGTCGAGTCCTATATTCATATGGGCGGTAAACTTGGGGTTATCGTGGAAGTGAACTGCGAGACCGATTTCGTGGCCAAGAACGATGACTTCAAAGAGTTCGCTAAAAATGTGGCCATGCATATTGCCGCTACCAATCCGGTGGGCATCAAGGAAGAAGATGTTCCCGAAGAGGTCGTGAACCGGGAGAAAGAAGTTTACCGGGGGCAGGCACTCGAAATGGGCAAGCCGGAAAAGATGATTGAAAAAATTGTGACCGGAAAGCTCAATAAGTTTTTCAAAGAGAGCTGCCTGATGAACCAGGCTTACGTACGCAACCCGGATCTGACCATTGCCGATCTTATCAATGAACTGA
Source organism: uncultured Desulfobacterales bacterium (assembly GCA_964636125.1). Taxonomy (GTDB): domain Bacteria; phylum Desulfobacterota; class Desulfobacteria; order Desulfobacterales; family CAJINA01; genus CAJINA01. Next base: position 66,314 of record CAZWPX010000016.1, read on the forward strand.
TTGCCAAGATCGGTGAAAACATCACCATCAAACGGTTTGAACGCTTCCAGATAGGAGAATAAGACGCCCTTGATAAGATCACGGTACAAACGTATCCTGTTAAAGTTGAGCGGAGAAGCCCTGATGGGAGATCAGGGCTTCGGTATCAGTCCCGATGTCATTAAGTATGTCGCCGACGAGATCCGTTCGGTCTTTGATCTCGGGGTTGAAATTGCTATCGTGGTCGGCGGGGGTAATATCTTCCGGGGTATCGCGGCCAGTTCCTATGATATGGACCGTGCTTCGGCCGACCATATGGGGATGCTGGCCACGGTGATTAACAGCCTGGCGCTGCAGGACGCCCTGGAGAAGAAGGGCATGCAGACGCGGGTTCAGTCGGCCATATCAATGCACGAGGTGGCCGAGCCTTACATCTTGCGCCGGGCTGTCAGGCATTTGGAGAAAGGGCGGGTGGTGATCTTCGCCGCTGGTACCGGAAGCCCTTATTTTACGACCGATACGGCAGCTGTTCTGCGCGGCCAGGAAATCCATGCGGAAGTGCTTCTCAAGGCCACCAAGGTAAACGGCCTGTATACCGCTGACCCGGAGGTCGATGCCGACGCCGAGTTTATTGCTTCAACGACCTATATGGATGTCCTGGAAAAACAGTTGCGGGTGATGGACATGACCGCGATCTCGCTGGCCATGGACAACAGCCTGCCCCTGGTTGTTTTCAGCCTGAAGACCCGGGGCAATATACGGCAGGTCGTTTGCGGTGAGAAGGTAGGTACCAGAATCAGCAACTAAAACCAAAACAGGTGAGGACCATGTTAAATTCGACTTACAGTGAAACCAGAGAAAGGATGGGAAAATCCATTGATGCGCTGGAAATTGAGCTGAAACGGGTTCGTACCGGTCGTGCATCTTTGAATATCCTGGATGGTATCCGGGTGGATTATTACGGTACCCAGACCGTTTTAAACCAGATGGCATCCCTCAGCGTACCGGAAAGCCGGCTGATTGTTATTCAACCCTGGGATGCCACCGTTATCAAGGATATCGAAAAAGCACTGCTTAAATCCGACCTGGGGCTCACGCCGTCCAGTGACGGTAAGCTGATCCGTCTGGCCATCCCCCCGCTGACCGAGGAGCGCCGCAAAGAGCTGGTTAAAGTGATCAGCAAAATGTGTGAAGATTACAAAGTGGCTGTTCGCAATATCCGCCGGGATTCAAACGAATTTTTAAAAATGGCCAAGAAGGAAGGCGACATCTCCGAGGACGACATGTTCAAAGGCCAGGACCAGGTGCAGGAGATCACCAACGAGTTCGTGAAGCGTATCGACGAGATCTTCAAAGAAAAAGAGACGGAAATCCTTGAGTTCTAGCCCCGGCGAGCAACAAAAGCCATCCGCATTAAAGCCGTTACCGGTCCATGTGGCGATTATCATGGACGGGAACGGCCGCTGGGCCAAAAAAAAGCTGATGAACAGGGTGCGGGGACATGAACAAGGCACTGAAACAGTGCGGTCCATTGTAACCGCCAGTCGTGAAATCGGGATTCAATACCTGACCCTGTATGCCTTCTCAACAGAAAACTGGCAGCGCCCCAAGGCTGAAGTCTCAGCCCTCATGGCCATCCTGAAGAAATTCCTTAAATCCGAAAAACAAGAAATGCTGGACAATAATATCCGGCTAAATACCATCGGTGACACCCAGCGGCTGCCGACTCAGGTTCGGGGTATCTTGCAAGAGACCCTGGCGGCAACAGCCGGCAACACCGGACTGACCCTGACCCTGGCTCTGAGCTATGGCGGGCGCACCGAAATTTTGAATATGGTCAGGGAGATTGCCGGCCGGGCTCGTCGTGGCGAAATTGCCGGTGACGGGGTTTCTGAGCAGATGATCACGGAGGCCCTCGATACCCGCGGCATTCCGGATCCTGACCTGATGATCCGCACCAGCGGCGAGATTCGGATCAGTAACTTCCTGTTGTGGCAACTGGCCTATACGGAGCTGTTTTTTACGGAGACCCTCTGGCCTGATTTCAACCGGGAAGAATACCACCAGATCATTGAACAGTATCGGCGCCGGGACCGGCGTTTTGGTAAAATTCAAGACCGTTAGCGCTTTCAACTTTTAATGGGTTGTCAAAACCAGGCGATTGCAGTCAACCCGCCGGGTGCTTCACACCCAAGAACAGCCTGGAAGGCACCATGCATCTGAAACGGATTATGACCGGGCTTATCGCGCTGCCCTTCCTTATCTACCTGATTTTCAAAGGCGGCGTTCCTTTTGGCCTGCTGGTACTGATAGCCGGGCTACTGGCCTTGTGGGAATATCTGAAAATGGTATCTGCCGTCCCCTCGCGGCCGGTGGTGTCAGACATAAACATCCTGGCCATGGGCATGGCGACGCTGATTCTGGGGGCCGCATTTTACGGACGGATGGATGTAATAGTTTTGGTCCTGGCGGTGGATATCATCCTGGCCGGCAGTGCGGCCCTGGTGAAGTATGCCCATGACAAGACCGTCTTTGATACCGTTGCCAAACAGGTCGCCGGGCTTGTATACATCCCGCTGCTGCTGGGACACATTCTGATGCTTAGAAATGGCGAAGATGGCCAGGTCTGGGTTTTTTTATTGATAAGTCTTGTTTTTGCTAATGATATCGGCGCTTTTTATTCTGGAACATTTTTTGGTAAACACAAACTGTGTCCGTCTGTCAGCCCCGGCAAAACCATAGAAGGGTCCCTCGGCGGTCTGACGGCCTGCTTTGTCGTGGGGATCACCTACCGCTTGACCGTACTGCCCGGTTTACCCTGGGGCTGGTTCCTGCTGACGGTTCTTTGCATCGGGATTGCGGGCCCGGTGGGTGACCTGTTCGAATCTGTGATTAAAAGGGCCGGCAACATCAAAGATTCGGGCAATATTCTGCCCGGGCATGGCGGTCTGCTGGACCGCATTGACGCACTTTTGTTTGCCTCGCCCGTGGCGTATATTTGTAAAACCTTTTTGTTTTAATAAACCAAATGAAAAATCTAAGTATTTTAGGTTCAACAGGCTCCATTGGGACCAATGCCCTTGAAGTCGTCCGTCGATTTCCAAGGGAGTTCAAGGTCACGGCCCTTAGCGCGAAAACCAGCCTTGATGCCCTGGCCGGCCAGATTGTTGAATTCACCCCTGACATCGCTGCAGTATTTGACGCAAGCCATGCCGACCGGCTGAGGCACCTGCTGCCGGCCGACTGCGACACCGACATCATCCATGGTCCGGAAGGGTACCGGGAAACCGCCGCACATCCAAACGCAGATACAGTTGTTACGGCCATGGTGGGAGCCGCGGGCCTGATGCCTACCATCGCAGCGATCCAGGCGGGCAAAACCATTTGCCTGGCCAACAAAGAGACGCTGGTTATGGCCGGCGAATATGTCATGGACCTGGCCCGTGAAAAAGGTGTGGATATCCTGCCCATTGACAGTGAGCACAGTGCTATTTTCCAGTGTCTGGCCGGCAACCGGCGACAGGACCTGGCCCGGATTCTGCTGACCGCTTCGGGCGGACCGTTTCGCACCCGCCCCCGGGAAACTTTCGAAAAGATTACCCTGGCGGATGCGCTGCGTCACCCCAATTGGTCCATGGGACCGAAAATTACCATTGATTCCGCGACCTTGATGAACAAGGGGCTGGAAGTCATTGAAGCCAGGCACCTTTTCAGTGTGTCCCTGGAGCAGATTGAAGTCGTTGTCCATCCGCAGAGCATCATCCACTCGATGGTGTCCTACGTGGACGGCAGCGTCATCGCCCAGCTGGGTGTCCCGGATATGAAAGGGGCCATTGCCTACGCGTTGAGTTACCCCGAGCGGCTGCCCCTTGGCCAGCCGGAACCGGAATTTGACCGGATTGGCCGTTTTGACTTCGAAAAACCTGACCTCAATCGGTTTCGCTGTCTGGCCCTGGCTTTTGAAGCGGTCCGCCAGGGCGGTACCCTTACAGCTGTGCTCAATGCAGCCAATGAGGTGGCGGTGGCTGCATTTTTAGACCAGAAGATTGAATTTGTTCAAATTCCTGCCATTATAGAAGATACCATGAGTCGCCATACCGTGGTCGCTGCGCCCGTGCTGGAAGAGATTATGGCGGCCGACAGCTGGGCGCGGGAGGCGGCTGCCAGTTCGATCTGACCGAATATGGAGAGGCTGCGCCGGCCGGCCGGCCCGCCGGGTTTCAATCATTTCGATGGCCTGCGTACGATGCGTGGCCCAACCCTTGCAAAACCCCCGGCGCGTGCTTATGATTTGGCCGGGAAATTGAATTAACGTGCATAGGAAGTAAAACAATATGGGTATCAGTGTAATATCCCTGGTGGTCGTTCTGGGGGTTCTTATTTTTGTTCATGAAGCCGGACACTTTCTGGTGGCCCGGCTTTTCGGCGTGGGTGTCGAAAAATTCTCACTGGGATTCGGCCCGCGTATTTTTGGTCGAACTGTGGGACGTACCGATTACCGCATCTCTGCGATTCCCCTGGGTGGTTATGTGAAAATGGTGGGGGAGGATCCGGACAATGAAATTCCCGCCGAGGACATCCCGGTCTCCTTTACCCACAAAAACGTCTACAAGCGCATGGCGATTGTGGCGGCCGGCCCCTTTTTCAACATCCTGCTGGCGATTGTCATCTTCTTTGGCTTTTTTGCCATCGTGGGGATCGAGGACATCCAGTCGGTGGTCAAAAGCGTTGCTAAGCAGAGCCCGGCCGAGCGTGCCGGCTTCCAGCTTGAAGACCGCATTGTGGCCATCAACGGGGAAGATGTCCAGTCGTGGTACGATGTCAAAAAGGCGGTTACGGACAGCGCCGGCGCCCCCTTGTTGCTCACCGTTGAAAGAGACCGGGAACTGCATGATCTCAAAGCCGCCCCGGAGATGAAAACAGGGCGTGATATCCTGGGGGATGAAACCCGTTATTATGACCTCGGGATTTCGGGTCTGTCGGTGATTGAGGCGATCATCGGCGAAGTGAGCAAAGGGCTGCCCGCGGAAAAAGCCGGTCTCCAGGCAGGCGACCGGATCATAGGCATCAATGCTGTACCGGTGCATAACTGGGAGGAGATGCGTAAGGAAATCGCGGCCTCCGGCGGTAATCGGCTCAAACTGAAAATACAAAGGGCGGCCGCTGTTTTCGAAACTGAAATCGTGCCCGAGCTCACCGTTCAAAAAGACCGGGCAGGCAACAAGGTCGAACGTTACCTGATCGGTATTTCAACCGGCGGGATCAGCATTCCGGACGAGCTTAAAATCCGGAAACGACTCTCCCCGGTTGCAGCGTTTCCGGAAAGCCTGAAACAGACCTGGTTCGTGACGGAAATCACCTTCCGGGGCATCCTCAGGATGATCGACGGTTCAATTTCACGCGATAACCTGGGCGGGCCGATCATGATTGCGCAGATGGCCGGCCAGCAGGCCAAGGCGGGGATCGACAAACTGATTCAGTTCATCGCTGTTATCAGCATCAACCTGGCCATCCTGAATTTCCTGCCGATTCCCATTCTGGACGGCGGGCACCTGATGTTTTTCACAATTGAGGCCATCCGGGGGCGCCCGGTCAGTATCCGCGTCCGGGAGATCTCCCAGCAGGCCGGCATGTTTATTTTGCTGATGCTGATGGTGTTTGTGTTTTATAATGATATAGCCCGCATTTTCTCATAGTGTCTGGTCACAAGGGGCATCTTTTGGCCCGAGGCTGCGTTCTCGCTTCCTGGCAATCCTCAACGTAGATTATCTACGTTGAGGATTGCCAGAAATGCTGCGGCCTTGCCTCGAACTAAAAGCTACCACCCGTGGATGGACACTTCTATTCTTGAAGGGCCTCTCTTAAAACAAATATTTGTCTTTATTAGTGAAATTATTAATGCCCGTTCACCACAGGTGGCTTTTTCATATTTCCCATGAGTTCACAATGGACAAATATTCCCTACCCTGATATGTAGTTTCCAATCCGATCAGGTACCATCCTTGGATGAATCTTCACACATAAATTAGGTGCCCACTATGCCACACAGACTTGAGATTACCCTTAAACCCGAGCTGTTTGATGCCGAAGGCGAGGGGCTCCGGCAGAAAGCCGGGGATTATTTTGACGTCCGGCTGAAGAAGATTCGAACCGTTCACATTCTGACCATTGATGTGGATCTGCCCCTCGAACAGCTCGAAACCATCCGTACCGACGTCTTCACGAACCCGGTCACCCAGGTGTCTGCCTATACGCCCTTGAATCTGCCATTTGACTGGGCCATCTGGGTCGGGTACCGGCCCGGTGTTCGAGATAACCCGGGCAGTACGGCGGTCGAGGCGATCGAAGATATTCTCGGACTTAAGATCGGCACGGGCGAGGCGGTGTACACATCCCGGCTCTACTGCCTTGCGGGGGACGGTATTTCCGACCGGCAGGTCAACCTGCTGGCCGGTGAACTGCTGGCCAATGATATCATCCAGCAGTGGAAGATTTTCAGCCGTAAAAACTGGGACCCGGAGCAGGGGACCGGCCTGATAATCCCTAAGGTGATCCTGGACCACACCCCCACGGTGACCACCATCGCCATCGATAGCAACGAAACCCTGCAGGCCCTGAGCGACGAGCGCAGCCTCGCCTTGAATCCGGCCGATATTCCCGTCATCCGGGAGTACTTCCTGGATCCGGAAGTAAAGGCCGAGCGTGAGGCGGTAGGGCTGTCCGAGCCCACGGACATCGAGTTGGAATATATTTCCCAGGCCCGCAGCGACCACTGCAACCACAATACCTTCCAGGGCCTTTTCCATTACCGTGACATGGCCACCGGAGAATCGGAGACCATCGATAACCCCTTTGACACCTGTATCAAGGAGCCGACCCTGGCCCTGAAAGCAAAGAAGCCCTGGGTGATTTCCGTTTTGTGGGACAATGCCGGTGCGGCCCGTTTCGATGACGACCACTACTATGTGGTAACCGGTGAAACCCACAACTCCCCTTCCAATATGGAGGCTTACGGTGGTGCCATCACCGGGATTGTCGGGGTATACCGCGATCCCATGGGAACCGGGAAGGGTTCCAAGCTGCTCATGGGCAGCTACGGCTACTGCATGGGCCCCAGGGATTACGACGGGTCCCTGATGCCGCGCCTGCATCCGCGCCGGCTGCTGGACGGTGTGATCGAGGGGGTCCGGGACGGGGGCAACAAGAGCGGTATCCCCACACCCTTTGGACAGGTGCTGTTTCATCCCCAGTACATGGGCAAATGTTTGGTGTTTGTCACCGCGCTGGGCCTCATGCCGGCTACCGTGGCCGACACACCCGCCGAAGAGAAGACGACTTCTCCCGGCGAGCTGATGATCATGTGCGGCGGCCGCGTGGGCAAAGACGGCATCCACGGGGTCACGGCTGCATCGGAAGTCTTCTCGGAAAACACGCCCGCGGGTCATGTGCAGATTGGTGATCCCTACACCCAGAAAAAGATGCATGATTTTATCATAGAAGTCCGGGACCGCGGACTGATCCAGTTCATCACCGACAATGGCGGGGGCGGACTCTCCTCTTCGGTCGGTGAGTCGGCCCGGTTCTCAAACGGCTGCGAAGTAGATCTTGAGAAAGTACCCCTGAAATACGCCGGTCTGGACCAGTGGGAGATCTGGATCAGTGAATCCCAGGAGCGCATGACCCTGTCCGTCAAGCCTGAAGACCTGGATCAATTCATGCAGCTGTCCGAACGCCATGCTGTGGAAAGCACAGTGATCGGACGGTATACCAATACGGGTAAATTGCAGATTATGTATGCCGGCCAGCTCTGTGCCAGCGTGGATGTGGACCTTCTGACCAAAGGGTTTCCCCAGTGGGAATTCGAAGCCGAGTGGACCCCGCCTGACCTGCGCGGACTGCGGGAGCCGGTGATCAAGGCGCCGGATGATTACAACCGCCTGCTGCTGGATATCCTGGCCCGGCCCAACATCAGTTCCAAAGAGTGGGTCTGTCGCCAGTATGACCACGAAGTCCAGGGGACCAGTGTCATCAAACCGCTGGTGGGCAAGGCCAGGGATGTCAGTAGCGATGCCGCTGTCATCCGGCCGGTGTTGACATCCGAAACCGGCCTGGCCTTTTCCCAGTCCCTGCTGCCGTTTTATTCCGCCATCGACGCCTACCACATGACGGCCTGCACCATCGACGAAGCGGTGCGGCGGCTGGTGGCGGTGGGGGCTGACCCGGAACAGATCGGGGGGGTCGACAATTTTTGCTGGCCCAGCATCCAGTTCGATCCGGTGAACAACCCGGACGGTAAATTCAAGGCTGCCCAGCTGGTGCGCTCCTGCCGGGCCTTAAGGGACATCTGCCTGGCCTATGAGGTGCCCCTGTTGTCCGGCAAAGACAGCATGTACGTAGACGGCCACCTGGCCGGGGAATACGGGGAGACCCACAAGGTGTCAGCCCCGGAAACCCTTCAGTTTTCGGCCACCAGCATCGTCTCCAACGTGAACCACTGCGTGACCCTGGACGCCAAGGTTCCGGGAGACCTGGTTTACGTTCTGGGCCAGACCCGGGACGAGCTGGGGGGCAGCGAGTTCTACGATCACTTCGGGTACACCGGGCTGAATGTACCCCGGGTGGATCCCGCAGCGAACCTGATCTTGTACCGGGCGCTGTCCGGCGCCATCGAGCGGGGCCTGGTTCGCAGCGCCCACGGCATATACCGCGGCGGGCTGGCCGTGCACCTGGCCATGGTGGCCATGGCCGGTGAACTCGGACTGGATGTAGATCTGGCTGTGGTGCCCGCTGAAAATGGCCTGTCTGAACACGTGCTTCTTTTTTCGGAATCCCCCGGGCGTTTTATCATCACGGCTGCTCCGGAACATAAAAATGAATTGGAAACCCTCCTGGAAAAGACCGTTTTTGCCTGTGTGGGCCACACACGGGACAAAACGGATCTGGTCATTAAAAACGGCCCGGCCGAGCTGGTCAAGACACCGGTCGCCGATTTGAAAACTGCCTGGAAAAAGACTTTTGGAGATTTGACATGAGCAATGTGCAAGCCCTTGTCCTGTCCGGCTATGGACAGAATTGTGATCATGAGACCGCTTATGCCCTTGAACTTGCCGGGGCAACCGCCCGGCGGGTTCACATCAACGCGCTGATTGATGGCAGTGTGCGGTTGGACGGCTTTCAGATCATGGTGTTCGGCGGCGGCTTTTCCTGGGGTGATGACCACGGCGCCGGGGTTGTCCAGGCCGTCAGAATGAAGACGCATCTGGGCGATCAACTGCTGGAATATATTGATAAGGGCAACCTGGTCCTGGGAATCTGCAACGGGTTTCAGTGCCTGGTCAACCTGGGACTGCTGCCCGGGATCGGGGGTGACTACCGGTCACGTGAAGTGGCTCTGCTTGGCAATGACTGCGGCCAGTTCAGGGACCAGTGGGTGAATCTTGCCGTCAACCCGGAATCACCCTGTATCTTCACCCGGGGCCTTTCGCAGTTTGAACTGCCGGTGCGTCACGGCGAGGGTAAATTTTATGCTGAAGCCGAGATCCTTGATCGCCTCCTCGCAAACAACCAGGTGGTGGTGCGGTATGCGGCTGACGACGGCAGCCCGGCTGCAGGGGCGTTTCCTTTCAACCCCAACGGGTCTTTGCAGGACATCGCCGGCATCTGTGATACCACCGGACGGATTTTCGGCCTGATGCCCCACCCGGAAGCGTACAACCACCCCACCAACCACCCCGATTGGACCCGGATAAAAGCAACACTGCAGGCCGGCGGCCAGGACCCGGAAAACGGTCCCACCCCCGGCACCCGCCTGTTCATCAATGCGGTGGAGTATTTTGATTGATTGCACAATTTCCAGTGCATAATTGCCCAATCGTCAGGGCGCCGTCCGGCACCAGACATCAATAAACCATAAAATAACAAGATGTTAGGTTTTGGCATCTTTGTTGCTCATTTCCTTACCATGCATCCTGGAAACTATCATCCCCCCCAGACAGCTGTGCCGGCACGCTTGCCATGGCAAGCAGACTCTGTCGAACGCCATGGAACCTGCAACCACGGATTTACCCTGATCGAACTTTTGGTGGTTATTGCCATTATTGGGATTGTTGCCGCCATCGCAGTCCCCACCTTCACCAGTTATCTGTCCCGACTGCGTCTTGAGACGGCCGCCCGGGAAATGTGTACCACCATGCAGACCGCCCGGCTGCAGGCGCTCAGCGGGGATGATCCCTGGTATATAAAATTCATGCCGCCCAGCGCTCAATACTGCCTGTTGGACGGATCCCAGAACATCCACAAGACCATCAACCTTTCCCGATACCCGGGTATTTCCTTCGGCTCCAACAATCCAGACCCCATTGATGCCAACCATACCCCTCCCCAGGCGGACGGTGTGACCTATGTCGGTGAAAAGGTTAAATTCAATCCGGTTGGCACTTCCACGGCGGGAACAGTTTACCTGAAAAACGGTCGGGGTGATACCCTGGCTGTGGGGACTGCTTCTGCCAGCGGACAGATCAAAACCTGGCATGATTTTGGTGACGGTTGGGAGCGATAATCCCTGTTACGTTGTTTAGGCAATCTTGACGTAAAATGCCTGTCCAAATGTTTAAAATCGCCTGATTCTAAATTTTGCATAAAGTTTTCAGAGTGCCCATGCTTCTAACCCGCCTGTAAAAAAAATTTATAACCCTTAAATATTTTAATAGTTTTCATCCGTACTGTAACTTTTGTTGTCTGATACTGGATGCCCGGAAAGTCGAAAAGTTCTGGCTAAATAATTCGATCTTGCAAAAAAATAGTTATAATTATAGAAAGATAGAGTATTTTTTACTTCTACCGCGGCTGAAGAGGCGCTGGTTTCTGAAGACGAAACAATCTTGGCATGCAAATTGTATTATTCCCCACTGTCATCATCCGCTATTTTACAGGAGATACGTAATGACAAAAGATTCCGGATTTTCCATTGTCGAACTCATTATCGTTATTTTAATCATCTCTGTGCTTATAGGAATTGCTGTCCCTAATTTTGTCAGTTGGATTCCAAAGCAGCGTGTGAAGGATGCCGCTCAGGATCTTTACAGCAACTTGCAGAAAGCCAAGCTGACGGCTATCAAAAGCAACCAGGATTGCACCGTCACCTTCAGCACCGGACCGGATAAATATCAGATCAGTATCGTTAATGTTACCGTCCAGTTGGCAGATTATGGCAGTGGGGTTAAATATTCCGCCACCCCGGCGCCAGCCGTGATTACGTTCAATACCAGGGGGTTTGCCGACAGTGCCATCGCTGTAAGTTTGACCAATAGCGCGAATACAGCAACTTACCAGGTAAATCTCCTGACATCAGGGGTCATCACCGTTAATTGATTCTGAAGGAGAGGCTTATGCACCGCCATCGTAACTATCCACAAACCTCATCTTTGGGATTCGAGTGGAAAACAGACCACGGATTCACCTTGGTAGAACTCCTGGTTGCCACGGTTTTACTCGGCATAGCCATGACCGCGATCTACTCATCCTATTTTTCGCAGCAAAAAGCCTATGTGGTTCAAACTCAGGTAGCTGCCATGCAGCAGAATTTACGGGCGGCCATGCACATGATGTCCAGAGACATACGTATGGCTGGATATGATAAAGAAAATGCCGGCACGTTCGGGCTGGTAAGTGCCATGCCCGGGTTTGAAGCCTCAAACGCCACCTGCGATGCCACCAACATAGCCTTTACTATTGACGCCGACGAGGACCGCAACCAGGACAGCAATGATGACGAGATGGTTGCTTACCGACTCACCGGCACGGATCTTGAGAAGTTCACCACCAGCGGCGGAGGCACCTGGCAGACCATTGCCCAAAATATTGACGCCCTTGATTTTGTTTACATGAACAGTGCCCGTGCGATTACCAGTGACTTGACGGCTGTCCAGTTTATCGAGGTCACCGTACTTGCCCAGACTGCCCAGCCCGACCTGGACTATACCGACACCAACGTCTACCGAAATCAGCAGAGCACCGATATCCTCGGGGCAGGGGCTCCGGGAGACAGTCGACGGCGAAGATTGTTAACCAGCTTTATCAAATGCCGCAACCTTGGAATTTAAGTGATAAGGGAAACAGTTATGAACAATCGCCAGGTTAACTCAATGACCGACGAGTCAGAGAACAGGCACGGAAGGCTCAATGCCGGTTTTACCCTCATGGAGATCCTGATTGCCCTGTCAATTTTCAGCATAGGTATTCTGGCTGTGGCCGCCATGCAGATGCGCTCGATGCAGGTCAATAACATGGCCAGCAACATTACCGAATCGACCACCTGGGCCCAGGATACAATGGAAGATTTGATTTCACGCAGTTGGGGCGATGCACGCCTGGCGGAAGGTACCCAGAGCGAGACCGCACAGGATGGAACCGTGGTTACCTGGACCGTGACGGATGTGGAAATGGACACCGCCTCGGCCGGCGCAGAACTGAAACGGATTACGGTGCGCGCAACTTACAATGACGGCCTTGGAAATACCAGGACGGTGAGTGTCGCGGGTGCCTATCCAAGGCTTGCGGCTCCATAGAGAACCACCAGTCGATGCCTCCCCGCATGGGGATGAAAGGATAAAATTTTCTAATTATCAAGGATTATCCAATGGAAAATACAAAAATACTCACCGATGAAGATGGCTCGATTATTGTTATCGTACTGATTATTCTGGTTTTGGTTACACTTATGGGGGTCTCCTCCACGACCACCTCCACCATTGAAATCCAGATTGCCGGCAACGAGAAAACATACAAGCAGAATTTCTATACCGCTGAGGGCGCAACCATGGAAGCCCTGCAAAATATGGATATCGCCGATTCAGAAGCCCTGAAACTCAACACGCCTACCACGCTGGGCTGGATGATGAACGGAGATATAGACCTGGACGACAGCAGCGCGGTAGCCACCAATACAACAGCGGCCACAAATGTCGGCGACGGGTCCCGCTACTATGCCATTAACCGCGGATTTACCACCGGCACCTCCCTGGGGATGGTGAGTACCTCTCAGCTTTACACATTTGAGGTGCATGGATTTGTCGACAAGGGAACCGGCGGGCGCGCGCACATTGAAGTGGGGTATAAAAGAAGATTTTGAGTTGCAGATGACAGAGAGCAGAGGGCACCGTGCACCGGAACACGTGAAGGTGCCGGTTCTCACTCTTAAGATCTAATCATATAAAATTGCGAAGAGATTTTATATTATCGGGCGAAAATACATCTGCCGGGAACATGCCAGAACACAGGGCGGATATAATCAGGAGAGATACAATGATAGTCATGGACAAGCGCTTTAATAACGATATGACAATCGGAAAAAGAATGCAGGCCCTTCGAGTTGCGATTGCTTTTGCATTCGTGTTGATGTGTTTGTTCGGGTTCAGCGGTGCCGCGGAAGCCGTCAGTCTCAAATTGAATCCTCTTGGGACCGGGTCTGGAACGGTGGTCGCTTCCGTCGGAAGTATATCTGGCGCTGGCGGTGGGACAATGACCAGTAGTACGGTTGTGATTAATGGATATGTGGATGGTGATGTTGTAACGCTGACCGTTACCCCAGCCGCCGATTCTCTTTTTGGCGGATGGGGCGGAGATACAGGTTACATAACAGGGGCAAGTTCCCCTTATACATTAACTTTTCCAATCGGTGCTGCTAACCAATCTACCACAGCTAGTTTCGAAAAAAAATGGACCATGAGTTTTGGCGTCAGCCCTGCTGGCAGTTCGAGTTTGTTGGGCAGCACCAGCCAGGAAGGTATTCCCACGGTAGACAACTCGACGGCTGTAAAGGCTACTCCCGATCCGAGATATTACTGGTTTCAATGGCAGGCGACAGGAACAATATCTGGTAACATTACTCAATTTAGCACAACCTGGCCAGCCGGTCCGGTACCCAATGCGGAAGACTGGACAGTCACAGCGGTTTCCATACCCAACAACGTAAATCTCAGTAGCGCCACATCTTCTGGAAACGAGGCCTCCCGGGTGCCGTTTAGAGTCGAAATAGACAAAGCGAACCCGACCAATCCTACTACGATCCGCTATAACATCACGCATACATCAACAGATGCCACTGATTTTACTGCCACAACAGGGCTTGTGACAATACCGGCCACAAAGACGTTTGTAGATTTTAGTGTCGGAAAAGATGATGGTATTGTTGAAGCAGATGAAAAATTCACACTTACCCTGGCGAGTGTGACCACTGGCAATGCGTTTATCGGATCAACCATATCGTCGGCTACAGGGACGATTAACAACGACGACACAGCGACTTTGACGGTTGCGGCCGTGGCCAGCCAGGACGAGAGCACGTCACCGTACAAGTTCAC
>CAZWPX010000017.1:0-24067 GCA_964636125.1 uncultured Desulfobacterales bacterium
TGTCCACGGAGCCCTTGCCGGTGAAAATCACGTCGGGCAGCCCGTCGGCTTCCAGAGCCGCCATCAGGGCCCGGGCGGTCAAACCGCTGTCCAGAAACTGCCCCGCGGTTTTTACCAGGATCGCCCGGTGGGCGCCCATGGCCATGCCGCTCCTGAGCGTGGCGGCCGCGGTAGCCTTGCCCACGGTCACGAGGACGACCTCGCCGCCGTGCTTTTCTACCAGGCTGACCGCTTCTTCAATTCCGTATTCATCATAAGGATTGGCGACAAATTTGATCTCCTCATCTGCAAACCCGTTTTCACCGGCAATCTTTATGGTTGCGGCGGTATCCGGCACATGCTTCACGCACACACAAATTTTCATTTGCTCTGGCCTCCTAAGACTTCATTTTTTCATGGGCAGGATCATACAGGGGCATGGAAACCACCTGAGCACTGCGGGGACGGCCGAGGATTTCCACCTCCAGGGCGGTGCCCGGTGCGGCGAACTCGGGCGGTACGTAGCCCATGGCAATGCTTTTACCGACCCGGTGGCCATAGCCGCCGGAAGAGGTCATGCCGATCCGCTCGCCTGCTTTCAATATCGGATTGTACCCCCAGGGATCGGCGTCTTTGGCTTCCACGACCATACCGACCAACTGCAGCGCTACGCCGGCTTCCTTCTGTTTAAGGAGGCCTTCTTTACCGATAAAATCCTTGTCCAGCTTGACGGTCCAGGCAACGGGTGTCTCCAGCGGCGTGTGATGCACATTCATCTCGCTCTTCCAGGCCAGATAGCCTTTTTCAAGGCGCATGGAATCCATGGCGTGCATGCCGAACATTTTCAGATCGAAAGCCTCGCCGGCAGCCATCAGGGTCTCAAAAACCGAAATTTGGGACTGGATGGGGTGGAAAATCTCATAACCCAGTTCGCCGACGTAATTCATCCGGTTGACCCTGCATTTGACCCGCCCCACATAGATTTCCCGGCTGGTTCCGAAAGGGAAAGCTTCATTCGAGACATCATTGTAGCAGGCTTTGGCCAGCACATCCCGGCTCCTGGGCCCGGCCAGAATAAGGCATCCCTGCTGGTAAGTGACATCCTCCATACAGACGCTGCCGTCCGGCGGCAGGTTTTCCATCAGCCAGTGCTGGTCATGCCGCTTGCCCACCGAGGCGGTGACGCAAAAGTATTCGCCGTTCCTGATTTTGGTGACGGTCATATCCGATTTAAAGTTGCCGTTATTATCCAGCATGGGGGCCAGGGCAATCCGGCCGTCTTTGGTGGGTACCTTCTGACAGGTCAACTGGTTGAGCCAGGCTTCGGCGCCGGCACCGGTAATGCGGGTCTTGGCAAAGCGGGAGAGATCCAGGATACCCACCTTTTCCATGACGTGCCGGCACTCTTTTTCCACATACTTGAAGGTATTGTTGCGTTTCCAGCCGGGGTTCTCCCGGCGGTCCTCGTTGCCGTCGGTAAAATAGTTGGGGCACTCCCAGCCGTAGTAGTCGCCGAATACGGCCCCGGCTTTCTTCTGGTGCTCGTAAATGGGCGCTGTGCGGTTGGGACGAGCTGCATCACGCCAATCGTTGGGGCAGATAATGGCATAAAGCCGGGGATAGGTATCCTCAATCTTCTCATGGTTGTAAGCCCAGTTGGCGTAGCTGCCGTAACGTCTGCTGTCCACCGGCCACAGGTCGATTTCCGGTTCACCGTTCATGATCCAGCCGGCCAGGTAATGCCCGATACCACCGGCCTGGGTGATACCGAAGCTGTATCCGCAGGCGTGAAAAAAGTTCTTTAGCGGGTAAGCCGGACCCACCAGGGGATCGCCGTTGGGTGTGTAGGTGATGGGGCCGTCGGTGACATGCTTGAAGCCGGACTCACCCATGATCGGGAAGCGGTAGATGCCGTTCTCTATGAAATCGGCGATGTGGTCAATGTCCGGCTGCAATTCAGTCTGGGCATAATCCCAGGGCACCCCTTTCGGGTACCATTGTTTGACTTTGCTTTCGTATAAACCGAGGATCAGACTGTCCATCTCCTGACGGATATAGATGGACCGGTCGGGATCCCGTACCAGAGGAAGATAGGTGTCGCGGTTGGCCACAACATCGATGGCTTCGAAAAGGATGTGCGTGTGTTCACCGGCAATAGACGGGATTTCAAGGCCTGCCATCCTGGCCACTTCGGGTGCCCACAGACCGGCCGCGTTAACCACATATTCACAGGTAATGTCGCCCTTGTCAGTGTGTACCAACCACTCCCCGGAAGGGGTCTGGTCGATACCGTTCACCTGGGTATGGGTATTTATCTCAGCGCCGTATTTCCTGGCACCGACACTCATGGCCATGGTGATGCCGTTCGGGTCCACGTCCCCATCATCAGGCCAGTAGAGACCGCCGATAATGCCCTCGGTATTCATCAGGGGATGCATCTCCTTCATTTTCTCCGGGGTGATCCAGCTTACGTCCAGCCCCAGACAGCGGTTCATGCTGTAAATATAGCCCAGCTCTTCCATGCGGCCGGGATTGTCCGCCGTGCGGATGGAGCCGGTGGTGTGCCAGCCCACGCTCTGCCCGGTTTCGGCCTCCAGTTGCTGGTAGATCTCGATGCTTTTCATATTGACCTGGGTGCAGTAGTAGTTACCATGAAAAAATGAGCAGTTTCCGGCCGCCATCCAGGTAGAACCCGAGGTGAGTTCGTGTTTTTCAAGAAGCACGACATCTTTCCATCCGTATTTTACCAGATGATAGGCCAGGCTGACGCCAATGGCCCCTCCCCCGATAATGGCGACTCTTGCGTTGGTTTTCATGATTTGCAAACCTCCTTCCAGTCACGGTTGGGTTACGTCCTCCGGTTATAAAAAACTCAAAAAAAGTTTTTACTGCACTTAGTGTACCAATCATAAAGCGGCTGGTTTTATTTGCCCGACATTGGCGCCTGCAAGTGTAAAAAAGTAGTTAGCGCGCCCGGCGTACTGGATTTTTCACCCGAAATAGTCGATTTTCGTTGTGCCGCGTCCCCGAATCCACTTAAAAGGTGATAGATATCTCTTTAAGGCAGGCGGTCTATCGCGTGGCCAGGGCAATTATTTACAATTTTTTACTGTAAATTTTTTTTACATTTTTCGGAAAATTCCGCAACTGTTTTATAAATCCAAGCGTCACCCCAGAGGAGGGCTGTATGCCAGCAACCATACCCCGAACCATGACCGCGGTTGTCCTCACCGGACACGGCGGCTTTGACAAGCTTGAATATCGCCAGGATGTCGCGGTACCGGTTCCTGCGAACGATGAGGTTCTCATCCAGGTCCGGGCCTGCGGAATCAACAACACGGATATCAATACCCGGATCGGCTGGTATGCCCGATCCGTCACCACCGCAACCGACGACGGTGCCCGGGACGGTTTCGATAAATTGGAATCCGGCAGCGGGGCCTGGTCCGGGGAACCCCTGGCGTTTCCGCTTATCCAGGGGGCGGATGTCTGCGGCCGTATTGTCGGTATCGGGCAGCAGGTAGACCCGGCCCGGCTGGGTGAACGCGTGATCGTAGCCCCCATGCAGCCCCACCCGTCCGGGGAACCCTGGTGCTGTATCACCATGGGTTCTGAAATCAATGGCGGATTCGCCCAGTATGTCGCGGTGCGCGCCTCGGCCGCCTATCGCGTGAAGTCTGATTGGTCGGATATCGAACTGGCCTCGATCCCCTGTGCCTGGTCCACTGCGGAAAACATGCTGCAGCGGGCGGACGTCTCGCGGCAGGACCGGGTGTTGATTACCGGCGCTTCGGGCGGGGTGGGCTCCGCCGCCGTACAACTGGCGAAAAGAAGAGGGGCCGCCGTTATTGCGGTCGCCGGGAAAACCAAATCCGAACAGGTCCGCAACCTGGGCGCCGACCGGATTGTCGCCAGGGAAACGGACCTTTTAGAGGCGCTGGGCCGGGAAAAAGTGGACGTCGTCTGCGACCTTGTGGCCGGGCCCCAGTGGCCCCAACTGCTCGACGTGCTGAAAAAGGGCGGACGCTATACGGTCGCGGGGGCCATTGCCGGGCCCGTGGTGGCCCTGGATGTCAGGACCCTTTATATAAAAGACCTGACCTTTCTGGGTTGTACCTTCCAGGATCCCGTAGTTTTTGAAAACCTGGTCATCTATATTGAAAACAATGAAATCCGACCGGTGGTTGCCCGGACCTATCCCCTGCACGAGATTGTCCGTGCCCAGACCGATTTTTTGGCCAAAAATCATATTGGCAAGCTTGTACTGATACCCCCTGAGATGTAAAGAGGACCGGGCATTAGGAAAATGCCAGGTAATCCAACTTTGCGGTCAATGGTAAAGGAAGAACCTTTTATGCCAGCTTGACCGGACGCCCTGACATTGTATTAAAAAAACAGCATGATGGACAACACTTCTAAATATCAGTTGCGCTAAAAGGAGATTAAATGCAGAAAAAATACGATGCCGTCATTATTGGTTCCGGTGTTATTGGCTGCAGTGTCGCTTTCGAAATGGCCAAACGGGGTTATAAAACCCTGAGTGTGGATAAACTGGGTGATGCCGGCATGGGCTCCACCAGCGGTTCATGTGCCATCATCCGTTTTACCTACTCTACCACCGAAGGCGTGGCCATGGCACGGGAGGGCTATTACTACTGGTTGGACTGGCCCAAATATTTGGAAACAAGAGATCCAGACGGCATGGTCACCTACCGCAACACCGGTGCCCTGGTCATCAAGACACCCGTCAATAAGAACCTTGCCCGTGTAAAAACGGCCCTGGATGAATTCGGGATAGGTTATTTGGAAGTCGAACCCCGGGATATCCATTTCTATCTTCGCAATGTGAACCTTGCCAGTTACTTTCCCCAGAAATGGGTGGACGATCCCGAGTTTGGTCAACCCACCGCCGACAGCATTCCCGGAGCACTCTGGATTCCCGAATCCGGTTATATCTCCGATCCCAAACTATCTACCCACAACGTCATGGTGGCCGCCCAGGCCAAAGGGGCCGATTTTCGATTCAAGACGCAGGTGGTTGACATTCTCACAAAAGAGGGCCGCACCGCAGGTGTGAAACTGGCGGACGGTGTAGAAATTGAAGCTCCTGTTGTTGTGAACGCAGCCGGTCCGCATTCTTTCGTCATCAATCGCATGGCGGGCGTTGAGGACGCGATGAACATCAAGACCCGCCCCATGAAACAAGAGGTTGCCCATGTGCCTGCACCCGCGGGGCTGAATTGGGAACGCGACGGCTCTCTGCTCTCTGATGGCGACATCGGTTGTTATTCCCGTCCCGAGGTGGGCAACCATTTCCTTATCGGCAGCGAAGATCCAGAATGCGATCCGCGTCTGTGGGTGGACGATCCGGATGATTACGATCTCAACTTTACCGATCAGTACAAATGCATGGTCATGCGTGAAGCCATGCGTGTCTCGGATCTGCCTGTCCCCAATCAATATCAGGGTGTGGTCGATCTCTACGACTGCAGCGACGACTGGATTCCCATTTACGATAAATCCGACCTGCCGGGATTCTACATGGCCGTCGGTACCAGCGGCAATCAATACAAAAATGCACCGGTGGTTGGAACGCTGATGGCTGAACTGATCGATGCCTGTGAGAAAGGCCGCGATCACGACAAAGATCCTTTTCAGTTTTACCTGAAATACACCCGGCGCCAACTCAACGTCGGGTTTTACAGCAGAAATCGAGAGATCAATACCGATTCCAGTTTTTCGGTCATCGGTTGACAACGTCATCAGATAACTTTTAAATTGGAGCAAAAAGAGAGGCGCACGCATATGCTGCTGGGATTGCATACCTACAGTTTATATCTGCATGGAATCGGTCAGGCCTGGGCCGGGTTTAAGCTGCCATGGGAAAGACAGCTGAGCACGTTTGAGCTCTTCGATCTGGGCATTACGCTTGGCCTGGACGGATTTCATCTGGACGACGGCGTCCTGGAAAGCCTGGATGAATCCTACCTTGTGGAGGTCGGCGCCGCGGCCGGAGAAAAAGGCCTTTACCTGGAATATAACATGTCCCTCGACCTGGGGAACTTCGGCATCGGCATCCAGCATGACCTGGCCGAAGGGCTTGAAACCGCGCGGGCCATCGGCGCCGACGTGGTCAAGGTCGGGATGGAGATCCCCAGGCCCCGTCCCCGGGCCGGCAGCCGGTTTCACCCGAAGGTCAAACCCTACCTGGAAGAGACAGCCCAACGACTGCAGCGGGCGGCCCCTCTGGCAGAGTCGTATGCGATTCGCCTGGCCCTCGAGAATCATTGCGACAGTTTTTCAGAAGAGATTCTCTGGGTTCTCGAACAGGTCGACCATCCGTTTGTCGGCGCCTGTATCGACACGGTGAATGCCTGGCACGTGGCCGAAGACCCGATGAGAGCGATAGAAAACCTGGCCCCGGTCGCTTTTACGAACCATTTTCGGGATGACCGAGTCGAGTTTCGCCGGGACGGTTTCCGGGTCAGAGGGGTGGCCGTGGGAGATGGTGACATCGATATGCCGGCCGCTTATAACCTGCTGAAAGACCTTTCCCCCAGCAACCGGATCAATATTGAAACGGAAATGGGTTTTAGCCTGGAAGACAAAGAGTTCGCCTTACGCCTTGAGTTGGAAACTGTCAAAAGGAGTATCCATTATTGCCGGGAAATTCTGCAGATAGGAACCAGAGAACCTGCGCGTTAGCCGGGTAATGATAGGCTGGCTCTGCGGGCCATTCTGGAACTGGCCGGCGTGGAACTGGCCGCCGCAAACATATCCCCCGGCGAGATTGCCAGGCTGGAAAAAGAGCTCGATGCATCGGGAAAGACAATCCTGGACCATATCATGCGGACCGAGGCCGATACCCGGCACCTGCGCAGTGAGGCAGGCAAGTAACAAAAACTGACAACCTTCGCCACGCTTTCGGAAAACCCATTTTTTTTGACAGGTTTTGTTACATTGTGCTTGACAGGTATGCCATAGAATGCCAGTTAGGAGAAATCTTCCTATAACCCAGGAGCGTATCATGACTTTAATGGGCCTTCCGGGCGGCCAGTATCGGCCCCTGTCACCCGAACAGATCGAAACCTTGCACGCAGCAGCTTTGCAGATTCTTGAAACAACCGGCATGACCTATGAACAGGGGCTTGAAGAGACTGTTCAAATGCTGGCGGACAACGGTGCTGCCGTAGACCGGGAAAGAAACATCATCAGGTTCCCGCAAAAACTGGTCCTTGAACAGGTGGCCAGGGCGCCTGAAAAAATCGTTCTTTACGGGCAGAATCCCAAACATGACCTGCACCTGGCCAAGGACAGGGTGCACTTGGGAACCGGCGGCACCGCCCTTAAAATCCTGGATCCGGATACCGGCGTGGCCAGGCCACCCACCCTCAAGGATCTGTTCGAAGTATCCCGGCTGGTGGATCAATTGGACAACATCCACTTCCTGGTCAAGCCCTGCGTGACCACAGACATCGCGGTCGAAGACTATAACGTCAACTGGTTTTACGCCTGCCTGAAAGCGACCTCAAAGCATGTCATGTCCGGAGTCAACGATGAGAAGGGGTTCCAGGATGTGGTTGACATGGCCGCCATGATTGCCGGCGGACTGGAAAAGCTCCAGGAAAGACCATTCATCTCGGTCATTACCTGCTTTTCCATCAGCCCCTTGAAACTTTGCACGGACTCCACCCTGATCATGCAGGCCGCCAACCGCAGCCGCATCCCGGTGGCCCTTTCCAGCGCACCCATGGCCGGATCGACCTCGCCGCTGACCATGGCCGGCACCCTGGCCCAACTGCACGCAGAACAACTGGCCGGCATCGCCATCTGCCAGTTGACCAGCCCCGGCGCCCCCCTGCTCTACGGCGGCATCCCCGGCCTGGCAAACCTTAAAACCATGGGATACTCGGGCGGGGCGGTGGAATGCGGCATGATGAATGCAGCCATCCATCAGTTATCCAATCACGTCAAAGTGCCCAACTATAATTCTTCCGGCCTTTCCGATTCCAAAGTGCCGGATGCCCAGGCCGGTTTTGAAAAGGCCTTTACCTCCCTGCTGGCAGCCATGGGCGGCTCCAACTACATCCACCACAGTGCCGGCATGCTGGAATCCATGCTGACTATCGCCCACGAACAGTTCGTCATCGATGACGAAATCATCGGCAACTGCTGCAAGGTCCTCAAAGGCATCGACGTGGATGCGGAACACCTGGCCCTGGAGGTGATCGACGCGGTGGGCCCCGGTGGGAATTTCATGATGGCCCCGCACACCATGACCCACCTGCGGACGGAATACTTCAACGGAAATGGGGTGACCGATCGGAAATCCCGGGAAAAGTGGGAACAGGAAGGCAGCCTGGATATGCGGCAAAGAGCCCTTGACAAAGCCAGGCAATTACTGTCAAACCCGAAACCGGTTTATATTCCTGAAGACGTAGACCGGGCCATAAGAGCCAGATTCAACATTTTGCTGTAGGGTCGGCGCAAGGCGGCCAGGCAGCCCTTTAGTGCGAACACTATAAAAAAGGAAGATGCCCATGACAGATTTCAACGCAATCCAAGAGACCCTAGTGAACCTCGATGAAGCCCGGCTGCTCCAACTGGTCAAGGACGCCCTGGAACAGGGCACCGCCGCCGGTGACATCCTCAATAAAGGCTTGATCGCCGGCATGGATATTGTGGGTGAAAAAATGGAGAACGAGGACATGTTCATCCCAGAAGTCCTGATGGCCGCCCAGGCCATGGGTAAGGGGGTCGAGATTCTCAAACCGCTGCTGGGAGAGGAAGAAACCTCGACCAGGGGCTGCGCGGTTATCGGTACGGTTAAAGGCGATCTGCACGACATCGGTAAAAACCTGGTTGCCATGATGATGGAAAGTGCCGGTCTGGCAGTTCATAACCTGGGGGTCGATATCGCCCCGGAAGAATTTGTCAAACAGGTCAAGGAAAAGAACGCGACCCTGCTTTGCCTTTCGGCGCTTTTAACCACCACCATGCCGATGATGAAACAGACCATCGATGCCGTGGTGGAAAGCGGGTTGCGCGACCAGGTTAAAATAATGGTGGGCGGCGCCCCGGTCACCCAGGCCTTTGCCGACGACATCGGGGCCGATGCGTTTGCCCCGGATGCCGGGTCGGCCGCCAAGAAAGCAAAAGCTTTGGGCAGTTAATCTGGAAAGAGGAGGCAGGCAGATGTTTCAAGTGATCGGTGAAAGAATCAACACTTCCAGAAAAAAAGTCCAGGCAGCCGTCGCTGAGCGGGATGCCGATTATATCCGGATGGATGTGGGGCAGCAGATAAAAGCGGGTGCGGATTTCATCGATGTCAATGCCGGTGCCCGCATCGGACATGAGCAGGCGGACATGCAGTGGCTCCTGAAGGTCATCGGCCCCGCTACGACCGTGCCGCTCTGCCTGGACAGCCCTGATCCGGCTATTTTAGAAATGGCCTATGCCATGGTGGACAAGCCGCCCATGGTCAATTCGATCAGCCTTGAAAAAGACCGGTTTGACACCATGATGCCCTTTCTAAAAGGCAAGGACTGCAAAATCATCGCCCTCTGCATGGATGATGCCGGTATGCCGGCCTCATCCGACGAAATTGTTGCCAGAGCTGAAAACCTGGTGTCCGCACTCGAATCCATAAATTTCCCGCAAGATACCATTTACATCGACCCCCTCGTGCAACCAATAAGTACGGATATCACCAAAGGCAACATGGTTCTGGATGCGGTCCGGCAGATTAAAGCGCGCTTTCCGGACGTCCATATCACTGGCGGGCTTTCCAATATCTCTTACGGCTTGCCGGAAAGACAGATCATCAACCGGACCTTTGTCGCGCTGATGATGGCGGCCGGCATGGATGCAGCCATTGTCGATCCCCTGGATACCAGGATCATGGCCACCATCAAGACCGCCGATATGCTGCTGGGGCACGACGATTTCTGCATGGCGTATCTTAAAGCTGTCCGGGCCGGCACGATCAAATCCTGAGCGAGAGCGCTTGCCAAACGGGTGCTTTGATTTCAACCAGCCCCACTGAAGGTTCTCATGAACTACAATGATGCCGCCCTGGATTTTATCATAGAGACCGATTGGTCCCGCTTGCCCGGTGAGGTGCAGCATCAGGCCAAACGCTGCCTGCTGGACACGCTGGGGGCCCTGCTGGCGGGACACCAGACACCGGTCGCCAACCTGATGCACGCCTTTGCAAATGAACAGCTCAGCGGAGGCGAGTCTTCCATCCTGGTAAAAGGCGGTAAAACTTCGGCGGCCGGCGCCGCCCTGGTCAATGGCTTTGCCAACAATGCCCTGGATATCGATGACGGCTACCGGCCGATAAAAGGCCACCCCGGGGCCTGCATCCTGCCGGTGGCCCTGGCAACCGGCGAAATCACCCCCGACACCTCCGGCCGGGATTTATTGACAGCTCTGGTCGTGGGTTACGAAATTGCCATGCGGGCCGGCCTGATCCGGCACGCAACGTCGACCACCTACCACTCTTCCGGCAGCTGGGGTGCCATTGGCGGCGCGGCCGTTGCCGGCAGGCTCCTGGGGCTGGATCGCGAGCAGCTCAGCCATGCATTGGGGACGGCCGAATATCACGCCCCAATTGCCCCGATGATGAAGTGCATCGAGAACCCGGCCATGGGCAAAGACAGCATCGGCTGGGGCTGCCTGGTGGCTTTGATGTCCGTCAAGATGGCGGCCGGGGGATTCACCGGCGCGAACCCGATTTTCGATGATACCCCCAACGCTGAATGGATTACCTCCCTGGGGCGCACCTGGGAAATCATGAACCTCTATTTCAAGCCTTACGCGGCCTGCCGGTGGGCGCAGCCGGGCATAGACGGCGCTTTGAAAATCATGGCCACGCACGAACTCGATCCCGGAGAGATAGAACAGATCAACGTGTTCACTTTTGAAGAATCAGCCGCCTTAAGCACAAGCTATCCTCAAAACACGGAAGAAGCCCAGTACAATATCGCCTTCCCCATCGCTGCCGCCCTGCTGGACGGTGAGGTTGGTCCCGGCCAGGTACTGGCCCCCAGACTTTTTGGAAAAGATATCCACAAAATGATGGATAAAATACGGATTGTTGTTGAAGAACGGTTTCAGAAAGAATTCCCGGCCAAGGCCGAGTCTGAAGTTGAGATTACAACCACAACCGGGACTGTATTCGTATCGGGCATGATGTCGGCAAGATGGGATCCCCACACTACATTTCCAACAGACCAGGAACTGGAAAATAAGTTTTTATGGCTGACATCGCCCGTGCTGGGGGAAGCCAAAGCAAGCGCTCTGGTAAACCTGATCTGGCATTTTGACCGGGAAGAAAAACTGGATAAGATGATCGACTTGTGTGTACAGTGACGCAGGAAAGGTTACAGGCACTGGGGTTGTTAATGTAGCCTTGTTTTAACTATCCTGAGGAGAACCTGCCATGTGTGGTATCGTTGCCTATTTTGGAGGGGCTGGAAACAACCTCACCCGCGTCATGACCGGCATGTCGGCGATCAGCTATCGGGCCCCGGACAGTACCGGGTTCGCCATCTTCGGTGACGATAGCGAACCTGTCAGGACAAGGAAAGCGGTCGGGTCCGTGGAAAACCTGATCGAAGAACTTATCGATAACGGTGCCTATCGCAACTATGAAAATCAACTCATATCCATCTGGTCGGACAGGATCGAACATGCGAAGATGCTTTATCTGCAAAAACGACTTGTCACTTTCGAAGGATTCTCCACCGACCTTTTCGAAACAATGACCATCGGCAAAACCCCTTATCCGTCTTTCGACAACCTGGTAGAACTGGACACCGCCAACCCAGCCCGGATCGTTCCGGGGCAACCGGGTTACCCCGTCTTTAAAAACACCCATGCTGTTCGTTCCCGGAAAAGTTTAAACCGCTTAATTATGTTGCTGATCAAGGCGTATGATCTCTCCCCTGTGGTTGTCCGGGAAATAATCCGGAAACCGTTGATGGCAGTTATTGACTCCAAAATGAAAAAAGGCTCAATAACCTTTGACAAGACTGAAATCATGAACTGCTTTGATCGGGTTTTCGAATCGATTCTCTCCGGAAAAAAGAGAGCCCAACCCGTACCCGACCACCGTAAACTGATGCCGGGAAATCCACTTGCCAACAAAGCCCTGTGGTTATGCCTGCAGGACACCATTGTTGAAATCCCCCAGGATTACAACCGGGACGGCGTCTGCTGCCTGTTTCGTCTGCTGGATGCCGCCCTGCTGACCAGGTCTTCCTACAGACCGGAACTGTTTGAGACCCTTGAACAAATCCTGATGGTTGCCTGGCCGCGCCATGAACGCCCGAGCCCCGTGAACTGGAAAACCCTTTACCTGGCTGAAAAGAGCGTCAACATCTACGGCCGGGCGGCAGAAGCGGCCTTAACGTGCCTGCAACGCGGCGATTTTCTGACAGAGATGTTAAACAACGGGCTTTCCACCGCTGATATTATGAACGCGTCCGCCATCATCCCGGGCCAGACAGACCCGGTCTGTTTGCGGTATTTCACCCAGCCGATCATCGCGCATGGACGCTGGGCCCTGCAGTCAGCGGTAACCCAAAAAAACGCGCACCCTTTCCTGGATGAAAACCGCCAGAGAAGCCTTGTGGTCAATGGCCAGTTTGATGGCCAAACAGAGGATACAATTAAAAAGTTCCTCTCAAAGGTCGGTGGATTTTCTTTCCGGAGCGAAAATTCATCCGAGTACCATTGTCTCCTGTGGGGCTACTATTACCAACAGCTCAAAGAGGCCCAGCACCGATACGCATCCGTTTTATCCCAGGTGAAAAATGATGTTCAGGAGCTGACCCTCGGAAGCAACATCATTGACTATTCCGTTCACCGCACAGTTAAGGAGAAAACCGCCACGGAACTGGACGCAGCCGCTTTTATACAAGCCACGCGCCAGATTTCGAAAAACGGCGGGCAGGTGGCGGCCTGCGGGATCAGTGTTCTATCACCGCGCAGGCTTTACGTGGCCGTGCACAACCGCCCGGCCTTTGTCGTCCGCCGGCTGGAAAATGATGATTTTATGGTGGTCTCCGATATTAACGCCGCCATGGGCCTTTTCCCGCAACAGTTGATATTTGAGAAACTGGCTGAACTGGAAATCGCCAGGGCCGACTACAAAAAAAGGGCCGCTAAAATTGAAGGCAACGGTGCGGATAAGCATAAGCAAAAAGCGCTTAAATCTGCTTTCAACAAAGCGAAAGAAGCGATTTTAAAAAACTTCTCGGTTGAGGTCCATGCCCTTGAAGGCGAAGAGACATTTGTCATCATAGAAACCGGCATCACGAACGGCACCGTCCGTCGGCGGGTGGCAATTACAGACTTTGACGACAACCCGCTCCCGGAGATCGAACCCTTTAAAACGTTTCTCAACCCCGAGCAGGTCAAAAAAAACCAGGACACCTCCTTCTTTGAAACCCATCTTGAAGAAATCCCGGATCGCCTGCTGGATATTCTGAAACATTACGCACCGGAAGAGGACCAGGTGCCGGACTTCCCTATCAGGAAAAGTCTGTTGCGCCGCCGGTTCGGCTCCAATCTGGGCAGCCTCCAACGCATTGTACTTGCCGGAACGGGCAGTTCCTATTACATGGGCGCGATCGCAAAACACTTCAGCCAGACCGTGATGCCCGAGATGGACGTATTGACGATCAGACCCGATGAGATCGACACCCCGGAAAGTTTTTTTGTGCCGGGAAAAGACCTGGTCATCCTGCTGAGCTGGTCGTCCACCACTGCGGACATGGTGCTGCTGGCCAAAAAACTTGCATCGCTGAAAGTCGTCATGGTCGCCGTCACTGAAAAGACCTACGCGGATATGGCCCTGATTGTTGCCAGGAGCGGGGGCCTGATCCCCTCGTTGAGCCATGAAGAGGTCACCGTTTCCGGTGTCAAAAGTACGGTGTGTTTACTTTTCTGTCTCAAGCTTTTCTGCCTCTGGATCGCATCCCGTACAGGCCGGGAAGAGGAGGCCCTGGCCTGCCTGCGCAGGATGCACCGCATTCCCCACATCCTGTCACTTTCCCTTAAAGATGAGACCCTCAGGCAATTTTCCAATGATATTGCCGGACGATACGCACAAAGTCGCGCCAATATTGTTATCAGCGCCCTGCACACGGACCAGGCCGGGGGTGAGATCGCGCTGAAACTGGAAGAAAGCACCTGGTCAGCAGTGGGCAAAGCTCTGGACTACCAGGAGGTTTTGCAGACCGGTCTGCCGTTTACCTCAACGCAGGTCCTGGTGCTGGTAGACGCCACCTGCCTGGCAAGGCTCACCGAAGCCCTGGCGGTGATGGACCTTCTGAATCGTAAAAAAATAGAATTTGTTGCAGTCGGGATCGGATCCCAAGGGCAGGCGGACATCCAGCGCCTCAGCAGTGGTCGTTGCACTTTTCTAGCGGACATGCGAAAAGACGCGCTGCAGCCGATCGTCAACCTTGTCTTCTACTACCAGTTTGCATTCTGCTACGGCCAGGCCCACGGCATCACAACGGGAACCGCACCCCGCAACCGGGCCAAGTCCATGACGGTCGGCAGAGGCCTGTTCGACCGGAAAACGTCGTCGGCAAGGGAGATTGCAAAACTCAAAACCATCAATGAGCGCCTGTCAAAATCGCCACCCGCAACCCAAGGCCCTGACAGGCCCAGCCTGTGGGAAGCTAAGTCCCCCGTTGAAAGGGCGCGGCGCTATTACCAGGAACTGCGCGAAATGGCGCGCCTGATGACCACCGACACACCGACCTCAAAAATATTCCGGAATTTTGACCGCAATATCAAAACAATGGCCCACTACCTTTTCGATGAAAATTCGGATACAGCTGAAATCATATTCATGCCCATGGACCGCTGGGCTGGCGCTGCCATAAGAAGCGCGGCCGGCAACTGGGGGCGCCTTCTGGGCTATCCCGTCCGGATTGTATCACCGGCTGAATCACTGGCCGCCTTTGGCAACAACGTTCTCCTGTTTGCCGTGGCAGCCCTCCCGTCAAACCGGGACCGGCTGCTGCAACGCATCGCGACGGCAGCCTGCCCTGTCTGCCTGCTGGGACCGGAAGCCGGGTTTACCCCCTCCCCCAACATGAACAGCAACAGGGGCTTTCTGCTGAAAAGCAGCTTTCCGCATGCCCTCGGCGACACCCTGTATACCGCGATCAATCTCATTTTCCTAAATGCGTGGCAGTCCACGGCACCGGAAAAGGCCGCAATTGTCAATGCGCATTTTCGTGAAATTTATGCGACCCTGAGCGACGTCCTGAACAATCCGGACCTGAAAGAGAGCGTGGCAACCAGTGTAAACCTGAACAGCCGTTACCATACAATGTTCTTTATCGGGTCTCCGACCGGGGCGGGACCGGCCTGGGTCAACAGGCTGGATCGAAGCGGCGGTATGCTGGCCGAGCATCACATTTACGGGGAGAGTGCGCACGGCCCCCTGGTCACTATCGATCCGCGGGTTGAAGAAAAATTTTTAAAAATGGAACCCCGGGAAAAACTGACAGAGAAATTCGGAACCGGCCAAGTCGTCGAATGGGAAAACCGCTACCTCTCGGGTCGGGGTATTGACAGCTTCGTCAAGGACCCGCCGGCCGATCTTTCCGGGATTGAAAAAACGCCTCTCTACGACGGTAACGCCTGGTATTTACCGGAACTCAATCCGGCGTATAACATCGCCAACGACAACCTCATTGTGCTGGACGCCTCATGGGAACGGTATTTTTCCAAGGCCCTGGACGAGATCGCCACCCTGGGGTGCCGATACCCGCGCATGATTTTGATTACCCAGGCGGCCTTCCTGGATCCTAAAAACAGAAAACAACTTTATAAATTCCCGGTCAGCAGCACCATCGCGCTCCCCGAAATCGCCGGTGGGCCCATCCCGGACATGCACCTGCCCTTTGTTTTGAATATCATCGGGGAAGAGTTTTCCGCCTGTTTACAGCGTCAAACTTGAAGAGCTTTAACGATAGTGCGCTGGTTCGATAATCATGCCGGCACAATAGAAGCATAATTTATAGAGCGTTTGGACCCGGATTTTTAGATTCGATTGAATCAACGTAAACGCAGCCAGAATGATCTTCCCGTCCGGTGCATGCTGTCGAAAAGGCGGATAGAAACTATCTCAATAAGTCTTTTGGTCCACTCCATTATGTCGTGTGGATGCGTTCTGATTCATCCGGCACCGAGATGACCGGCAACACCTTGCGCAGTTCTTCAAGAGGGATATGACATTTAATGATGTGCCGATCTGCCACGACCTGCTCCGGCGGCAGATCATTATCACAAATATCACCAATTCGCTGGTGGCAGCGGGTACAAAATGGGCACCCCTTGGGCGGTTTCATTGCACTTGGCAGGTTTCCTTCCAGCACAATTTCACGTTTGGTGACTTCAGGGTCGGCAATCGGTACCGCCGATAACAGCGCCTCCGTATAGGGGTGATAGGGAGGGGCAAAGATCTCCTCCGTTGTTCCCCGTTCAAGAATATGCCCGAGGTACATGACAACAATGCGATCCGACAGGTAACGCACGACACTCAGGTCATGGCTTATGAAAAGCAGCGTGGTTTTATGCTCGCGCTGAATATCCATCAACAATTCAGTTACCGCCGCCGCAACTGAAACATCCAGAGCGGAAACCGGTTCATCAGCAATTACCATGCTCGGGTTCCCGGCAAATGCCCGGGCGATACCGACCCGCTGCTTCTGCCCGCCGGACAGTTGCCGAGGTTTTCTAAAATAAAAATCCCTTGGCAGTTTGACCGTATCCAGAAGCCGCATCACCCGTTTGAATATTTTCTTCTTATCGGTTTCCACCCCAAATTTCTTGATAACGCGGGATATCTGACCACCGATGCTGTGGCTGGGATTTAAGGTATCGAACGGATTTTGAAATACCATCTGAAGCGAGGCAATCTGTTTGGCGCTGCGGTCCCTGACCGCCACATCGGAAATATCTTTGCCCTTGTGCCGCACCTCACCATCGGTTCCAGCCTCCAGTCCCATCAACACTTTGGCAAAAGTTGATTTACCGCAACCGGATTCGCCCACAATCGCAACTGTTTCACCCTCCCTGGCAGTAAAGTTCAATTCTTCATTGGCTTTTACATGACGAATTCTTTTACCGCTAATCAGGGCCCGCAGGGAACTGTCGCGAACCTCGTAGTACTTCTTCATGCCGTCTACATTGAGAACCCTTTTGCCAAGCTCAATCGGGTCTTTTGCATCCTCTTCCGAAGCAGCACACCGATGGTCGATTTCATTATAGCGCAGGCAGCGTACACGATGGTCGGGGGCACTCCCTTCAACGTGTTCCATCGGAATATGATCCTGATCACACAATCCCGGTTTGAAATGATCACAGCGCGGGTGGTAATAACAGCCCGATGGGCGTTCAAACGGCAACGGTAGTTGACCCCGGATCGGTTTGAGCGGCGCCGCATGCTTGTCGGCTGTGGGCAGCGGAATACAGGCAAAAAGGCCATGGGTATAAGGATGTTTGGGCCATGTGAAAAGCGAGTCTATCGTTCCTTCCTCCACAACTTCACCGGAATACATCACGAACACCCGGTCGCAGGTCTCCAAAATCAGCCCGAGATTGTGAGAAATATAGATCTGGGAAGTGCCGAACTTCCGACTGATATCGGCAACCAGTTTCACAATGCCGGCTTCCACCGTCACGTCCAGAGCGGTGGTGGGTTCGTCCAGCAGCAACAGGGCTGGATTCGACAAAAGCCCCATGGCAATCACCACACGCTGTTGTTGTCCGCCCGATAACTGGTGCGGGTAGGATTCCATCAGCCTTTCAGGATCGGGCAGTTTGACATCCGACAACATCTGTACAGCTCTTTGCTGCGCTTCATCCTGGGAAATATTTTCATGCGCCAGGGGCACTTCCATAAGCTGAGTCTTGATTTTAAGGCTTGGATTCAAAGAGGCAAAAGGTTCCTGGTAGATCATGGCGATCTCCGCCCCTCGAATCCTGCGCAGCTCATTTTCTGACAGTTGGGTCAAATCGCGGCCTTTAAAAGTGATACTGCCGCTCTTGATACCCCCGTTGGCGCCCATGTACTGCATGATCGCCATTGCGACGGTGGATTTCCCGCAGCCCGACTCACCGACAATGCCGATGGTTTCACCAGGCTTTACGGTCAGCGAAAAATCCACTACTGCCGGGATCTCTCCCGCCCGGGTATAGTAAGAGATGCACAGGTCCTTGCAGACCAATACCGGTGCTTGCTCTTCATTCATATGTTGCTTGCCTCCTAATCACGCAGTGAGATTTCACGCAGGCCGTCCGCCAGCAGGTTAAATCCCAGTATCAAAGAAGATATCGCGATGCAGGGAAAGAGGGTCATGTGTGGAAACGCCATGGCCATCTGCCGGGTTTCGTTAACCATGCCACCCCAGTCCGGGTCCGGCGGCGGCAGACCCAGACCGAGAAAACCGAGCACACCGATAGTGATGATAACATAACCAAGCCGCAGACAGGCATCCACAATCAGCGGGCCGCGCGCGTTGGGTAAGATCTCAACTAACATCACACGCCAGTCTGATTCACCCCGGGTCTGGGCCGCCGCGACATAGTCCCGATTGCGCAGGTCCAAAACCAATCCCCGTACGATGCGCATGATCCCGGGAGAAGAGGCAAACGTAATGGCAATGATGATGTTCATGCCTGAAGCGCCGATCGTCGCAATCACAATGATGTACAACACCAGCACTGGAAATGAGAGAATGATGTCGGCGATCCGGGACAGGATATCGTCCACCCAGCCACCGCGATATCCGGCCATAAGCCCCATCAGGATGCCCACCGTATAAGCGGAAATGGTGGCCAGCGGTGCGTAGATCAAAACGGTGCGCGACCCCCAGATGATGCGCGACAGGATATCCCTGCCGATATGATCGGTGCCGAGCCAAAAGGTGCCGCCGCCCTTTAACGCCGCCGCACCCGGCTTTGCAAAAGGCTGGATGGACGAGTTGGGTTCAAACGGGGCCAGCAATGGGGCAAAAATGGCCACCAGCACCCAGAACAGGATGAGAGCCATTCCCACCATGCCGACCCAACTCTCGCGCAAAAGGGCAAGAGATTTCAACCCACGCCAGAGAGCCGCCATATATCCCGCTGTGGGCATTTGGGTTGTAGATGTTTTCATGACAAGCCTCCTCAGCTAAATCGGATCCGCGGGTTAAGAAAGGTATACCCAATATCGGCAATGGTCTGGGTCGTAACGGCAACGCAAACCGCCACCATGGCGCAGGCCTCCAGCAGGGCTATATCATTGTTCAGGGAGGCCTCGAGGATCAGGGCACCAAAACCCTTGTAGGCAAAGAAAAACTCGACGACAATAACCCCGGACAGCAGCCAGTTGATCTGCAGCATGATGACCGTAAAAGGGGCGATCAGGGCATTGCGCAACGCGTGCTTGACGATAACGGTTCGATAGGGCAGGCCCTTCAACACTGCCGTGCGGATGTACTGGGAGGTCATTACCTCCGCCATGGATGCCCGGGTCATGCGGGCTACATAGCCAAAATCATAGACAATCAATACCATAGCGGGCAGAATCAGCTGTTTGAAGTCAAATCCGCCCGACATACTGCTGGTGCCGGGCAGCCATTTCAGGCCGAAGACAAAGATAGCGGAGAAAAAAACCGCGCTGGCAAATTCCGGCACGGAAGTGGTGATAATGCCGAAAACCGATATCGACCGGTCGAGTTTGGACCCTTCTTTCATCCCTGACAGGACGCCCAATGTCAAAGAGAGTGGAATCATAAGGGCAAATGTCCAGAAACCCAGGATAGCGGTATTCCACAGCCGGGGCAGCATGACGTCGGCCACCGGGCCTTTAAAACGGATGGATTCTCCCAACTCGCCGGTCGCAAAATTGCCCAGCCACTTTACGTAGCGTAGCGCAACCGGTTGATTGTAACCGTGCTGCTCCCGCCACAGTTCCCGCTGTTCTTCGTTGGAGAACTGGCCCAGTACGCGGATCGCCGGGTCGCCGGTGAACTCCGTTTCCAGCAGAAAAAATAGAATCAGCGATACGACAATCATAGTAAAAACCATGAATGCGATGCGCTTGACTACCAGGGTAACCATTTTGGCTCCTCCTAAGATGGCGATATATCTTTTTTACAAGACAGAGAAGGGAGAGCCTGCCGGGCCCTCCCTTCCGCAAAATTACAAGGCCTGGCTAACCCAGGGAGACCTTGTGGAAACGATAGTAACGGGTTGGATGCATTTCAAAACCCTTGACATTGTCGCGGATCGCCGTGAACACCGCCCGGAAGAACGGCTGGACCAGGACGGCGTCATCCTGCAGAATTTTCTCAACCTTCTCCATCTTGGCCCGGCGATCTTCAACATTAAACGTCGATTCCGCTGCGATCAGGGCGGCATCAAACTCGGGATTGGCATAGCTTGACTCGTTCCAGGGCACCCCGGTGCGATAGGCCAACCCCAGAACCATAACGGCCAGGGGCCGGTGGGTCCAGGAGGTCAGGCTCAGCGGCGCCTTGGTCCAGACATCCCAGTATTGCGCCTGCGGCATCAGGTTCATTTTGATGTTGATCCCGGCCTTGGCCGCATCCTCTTTCAAAACGGCCACCGAGTCTTGCTCCCAGACGCCCTCGGTATTCCCCACATTGCAGGTCAGTTCAATGCCGTTGGGATAGCCGGCCTCGGCCAGCAGCTTTTTCGCCTTGGCGATATTCTGCTTGAACGGCTTCAGTTTAAAATATTCGGGATGAATCGTGGCGACGTGGTGGTGTTCCGCGACGATCCCCAGGCCGCGATGGGCGATGTCGAGCTGCCGCCGGGCGTCACAGGTCAACTGCACGGCCCTGCGGACACGTTTATCGGTAAACGGTTTTTTGTTGACTTTCATGCGAATCACGCCGGTCTGGGTCGATGGAATCTCAACGACATTGATGCCCGGAATGCTTTTGGCGGCTTCCAGGGTGGTCAGGTCCAGGTTGTAGATGCCGTCCACCTGTTTTGAAGCGATGGCGGCCAGGTAGGCGCCGGCATCCTGGCCCAGGTCGACAAAGCGGATCTCGTCAAGATAGACGTCACCACCCCAGTAGGGCGCATTGCGCTTTTTCAGAACCGCCAGTTCACCCACCCTGAATTCGGACAGAGTGTAGGGGCCGGTGCCCACCGGGTTCTTGGACAGATCCCCGCCCTCTTTTTCAAAATCGCGGTGCACGATGGCAGTAGGATAATTGTACAGGTTCTCGGGAATCGACAATACCGGCGATTTCAGGTTGAGCTGCACGGTATGATTATCCACCTTCTCCACAGCGTTTTTGATCATGCGCTTGATCGGCTTGCCTTTTTTATTCTTCTTGCCGGTCTCCTCCAGCATGGCGTCGAACAGGCCCAGGTTGGAGGATCCTGTTTTGGGATCAAGCCAGCGGGTGAAATTGAACACGACATCATCGGCAATGAAGTCATCCCCGTTGGACCACTTGACCCCCTTGCGCAGATGGAAGGTCCAGGTCTTCAGGTCGTCGGAGGCATTCCAGCGGGTAGCCAGGCCGGGGCGGGTTATGTTATCCGGGCCAGTCTCGACGAGGTATTCGACAATATGCCGGGAAACGATGGATTTCTGCGTCCAGGAATAGGTGGCCGGGTCGGCCATCTCCTGTACCTGCATACCAAACTTGATGACGCCGCCCTTTTTGTGGCTGGCGGCCATGGCGGATGACACCATGTCCGGCAGCACATCCTTCCCCAGTATTTTGGATGCCAGGCTGTAGGCAGCCGTCGCGGATACGCCGAGCAGTGTGGTCGTACGCAGGAATTCGCGCCGGGAACATCTGCCTTCGGACAGCGCTGTTTCCATGTGCTCCACGCCGGGGTGCACTTTCTGGATGGTCGGGTCCTTCTTTTCAGTCGTCATGATGCTACCTCCTCCCACATTGTTAAGTTGTTTGGAAAGTTCACGCATTCAATCGGTCAATGATTATAAAAAAGATATCCAACAGTAAGGATGAAATACCTCCGGTATCGAGACCTGCGTAGAGTTGTTTGGTTATTGGTCCCGGACCGTGCCTCGTGTGTCGGTCCTTTACGCTGGGTTGTTTACAGGCAGAAAGAGTTTATGTTTTTCGAGTATGTCAACTTACGGTCTGCTTGTCAAGATACGGAATTTGCAGGTTTTTCCGATAAAGCACCATTGATGAACAGACAATCCGCGCCATCTCCTACGATGCATGGTTTTACCCAATTACCGAAAAACTGGATTCTTCGTTTATTTCACGGTTCCGGCTGAAAAAACCGATGTTCAACGTGTAATCAATATACTTCATGCGGTACTGCAGCGGCTCCCTGTCGTGATCGCGGCCGCTTTCACAGTATTGAACCAGGTCAGACATGAACGCTCCGACCACCGGCGCATTCTTGTACTGGTTGCCGCTCGTACCGACAGCCAGGTAGTATCCGGGCAGGCTGGACTTGTCATAGATGGGGTACCAGTCATCCGACATATCGTACAGATCGACCAGCCCCTGCATCCGGTTGGGGATGGGCAGATCCGGGAGTCGCATGGCTTCCCGCATAACCTGAGTGCGCGCCTGATCGGTAAAATCGAGATTGTAATCGTCGGGGTCTACATACTCCAGGGGGTCGCAAGCGGGTTCTTCGCTGCCGATCAAAATGTGATTGCCGGTTTCCGGCCGGGTATAGACCCCGGTGTCGCTGTCGGACGTGATGACACCGGTGTTTTCCCAATCCACCCCTTCCGGACTGGGTACATGGGCCACCTCCACCCGCAGGGCCCTGGTTTTGATGTTCATCTGGTCCGTGATGCCGGCCATTTGATTGATGCGACTGGAATGGGGCCCGGCCACATTGATCACCACGGGCGCTTGCAGTGTCTGGCCGTCATTCAAGGCAACGCCTTTAACCCGCCCGGCGCTTTTCATAATATCCACAACTTCGGCGTTGAACAGAAATTCAGCGCCCAGATTCCGGGCGGCCATTTCCACGTTGTGGGTCGACAGCTTGGGGTCACTTATATACCCGGATTCAGGCGCATAGACCGCCCCGTTAACCCTTCCGCCGGTGGGTGTCCCGAAATCCGGGTCATCCATCAATTTTTGCGGAGAATAGAGTCGCATATCCGGTTTGGGGAGATAACGTTTTATCTCCTCCGGATTAAGTTCACGGTAGCCGACCCCCAGTTTGTCAAGGGAGCCCATAACCTTTACCAGGTTGTCGTTAACCTCGGTTTTAAAAACCAGGGCTCCGGTGTTCTTGTAATGGGCCAGGCCATCGGGATCCTCGACATTTATATAGCGGGGCCAGTCAAGCCAGTAGTAATAGCCTTCCCGGGCCAGGGCGACCCCTTCGGGTGATGAGTAATAAAACCTGATGATGGCACAGCTGCCGGAGGTGGATCCGAACCCTGAACCGCCCAGTTTATCGACATTCAGGGTTTTAAAGCCCTTAAGGGTCAGTTCATAGGCGATGCAGTTGCCGATAATTCCGGCCCCGATAATGATGGCATCATATCTTCCAAGCGTCATGTATATCTCTCCATAGTTCAAAGTTCGATGTTGAGTGTTAGATGTTCATCTTTTCAAACTTTGAGCATCTTTTCCGAACAGCCAATTATCGCTGAACTGGTCCGAAGGACCCGGTTTTTGAAGCTGAAATGGAATACCCCCCAGCGTCACACGGGGTTATCCTTTCTCTAATTTAGTCAGGATCTCCTTTTCGCCTTCTTTTTTCAACCTTTCCAGTTCCGAAATCACCTTGTCGCTTAACGGTTCGGGTTTGTGGGTTTCCGAAATCATCCGGACTTCTTCTTTTACCCGGTCTTCCATTGACGGTTTGCCTGATGCAATCCAGGCATCAATGGTCTGCCTGTTCAGAAGCCTGGAGGTGCTCAGTTCATTTCTAAAATGCTGCAAGGTATGCTTCTGAGTCATAAAATGACCACCAGGTCCCACATCTTCTATGACCTGTCTGGCCAGGGTTTCTCTTGTTACCGTGATGCCCTTTACAAAGCGTTTCGTCATACCGACCACTTCGTTGCCCA
>CAZWPX010000017.1:24077-80459 GCA_964636125.1 uncultured Desulfobacterales bacterium
ATTACCAACTGCTCAAGGGAACAGGCCATGCCCGATGCCAAATAACCGACGTCATGAATCAAATTCAAGCCGGAGAGCCCCTGGCTCAATATCGAGAAGGCACTTTCAAGACCTGCCTGGGCATCCAGCAATTTTGAATCCGAGGCACCGGCAAGACCCCAGGTGGGCAGGTTGAACGACCGCGCCACCTCTGCCTGGGCGGCAATGGCCAGGCTATTTTCCGGTGCCGCGACTGTCATGAGTGCTGTTCTCATATCGAGGATGCCGACATTGCCGCTCATGGCAACCGGGCACCCTTTTTTCCGCAACTGGGCAATGGTGAGGTGGATAAGTGATTCGGCTGTGATCTGGGCAATAAGTCCCGCCATGGTAACCGGTCCGGTAGCGCCCGCCGAAACCGTTGAACCCGGCAGCTGAGGCATAAACCGGTCAGCTGCCACGAAAATCCGCTCAATGACCTCATCCGGAAAGAAAAGGGGGGCAATGGGTTCCGGGTAAACAATAATAAACGGTTTCTCTCTTAAACTTTCCTGTCCCCCGGCAATCACAGCCGCCATCTCGTAAACATACTCGCATCCCAGAGCGGAGTATCCGATAAAAACAGCCGGTTTGGTGGTATTGGAAAACAGGGCTTGCATTTCATGGACTTCCGCGGCATTCCCGGGCACATCCTGGGCAGTCCCCATGGGCATCACCCAGTCAATGTGCTCACAGGCATCGGCTACTTTTGCCCCCAGTTCAATATCCTTAATCGTCGTCGGCCGGATTTCACCACTGAATGCATCCCGTGTGTTCGGACTGGCCGTGGATGTGCCGTAATAACTTTTTTCGCCTTCCACTTCCATTGCCCGCCGACCATTGCGGTCATAAATGGTCCAGCCCTGGGGAGTCGTAACCAGGCACTCTTCAACAATATACCTGGGAATTTTGATATTGTTGTCGTGCACCCACGCGCCGGCCTGTTTCATCATTTTGTGAACTTCTTTGTGCAGGCATTTGAACCCCACCTTTTCAATAATATCAAAGGCCGCCTGTTTTATTTCCCAGATCTGGTCGTCCGTCAAAATCTGCATACTGACGGACCGGTTTTGCGTATTTGAAGACTGTATCAAGGTTGCTTTCCTCCAGTTTGACTTGGGCCCTGAACCGGTTCCGGGGGGATGCCCTTCTCGCTCCACCCCATGGCGCTGTAATAATCCTGTAACATGGTTTCAAATTTTGCCCGGGTTAATCCCGGCTCACCTTCCCGGCTGAAAAACATGTCCGGGAGTTTGTCCTCGATATCTCCCGGGGCATGCCGGATGTTGAACAGTTTCTCGAGGGCGGCGATTTTTTCCCCGGTTTGAAAAAGATCCGCCCGGGTACAACGCAATCCGGTGAGCCCCTTGAGAAGCCGGATTTCATGCTCAAGATTAAAGGATTTTAACAGCGTTAGGACCGGCACTTTGCACAGTCCCAGACAATCGACCAGGATATTGGTGGTGACGGCCTTTTTTACCAGCTGCCCCTTGGCCTCTGTTGATTTTATATTCACTGCTTCCCGGGTTCCGAATTCTTTTTCGGCCTCGGCTTCCGTCCAGCTGTATTCAAGGGAGGCATACACGTTGTTATAATCACCGCCCCGGCTGGATACCGCATAGCCCAGCGCGCTGCCCATGATGGCGGACGGGTGATAGGCGGTCAACTCCAACCCCTTGACGTGCGCCGCATGCGCAAAAACGCCATTGCCGATAGTCGCGGCGGTTCTGCGGATACCCTGTGCCAGAATTTTTCCCAGGCCCTCGCCCGCCACCATCTGGTGCAGCAGCCTCTCCATCACATCCGCATTACCCCAGCTAAGATCCAGATCCCCGACCAGATGGTCGGGCAGCAACTTTCTTTCATAAAGGTCCATGGCAAAAGCAATGGCCGTGGACGCCGACGTGGTGTCCAGCCCCAGGCGCCCGCAGAGATTGTCCAACCGGGTGATCTGGCCCAGGTCAAAAAGGCCGCACTTGGGCCCAAGGTTGATGACCGGCTCGAATTCCGGACGTGTGAACAGTTGTTCCGACCTTTCTTTATTCAGCTTAAGCTCGGCCTTGCACTGCACCGGGCAGCGAAAGCAGCCGCTGGACCGGACCTTGCTGGCGCCCAGCTGCCGGCCATCTATTTTTTCAATCTGCCGGGTCCCGATGCGGCCATAATTCTGACTGCCCATGATTCCGAAATCGTTGGCCCACTTCACATATCCCGCCCCGCCGAATTTGGAGAAGAAATTGAATTCGTCCGATTTCTTTATAGCGGTCGCATAGGTTTTGACAGCCGCTTTCTGGGTGGGTGTGTCGGCCGAAAAGTGCGTGCGGTCGCCCTTGGTAATCACGATAGCTTTCAGGTTTTTAGAACCCATGACCGCCCCCATCCCGGTTCGGCCGGCGGCATGGTCCTTTTCGGTCATAATGGCTGCAAAGCGAACCCGGTTTTCACCACCGGGACCGATGGCCAGAACCCTGATTTTGTCATCTGGGCGGGATTTTTTTAAGACGTCCTGGGTTTCAAAAGTATCGAGCCCCCACAGGTGGGCGGCGTCTTCAAGCCGGGCACCGGCGGTATCGATATGCAGATAAACCGGGTGGGACGACTTGCCGGTGATGGCGATGGAAGCCACGTTG
This sequence comes from uncultured Desulfobacterales bacterium, assembly GCA_964636125.1. GTDB lineage: Bacteria > Desulfobacterota > Desulfobacteria > Desulfobacterales > CAJINA01 > CAJINA01. The sequence goes on from CAZWPX010000017.1 coordinate 26,726, forward strand.
CAGGAACGCAGCCAACGCCCGGTATACCCGCCAATGTTGGAGCTTCCCAATATGCCGGTCAAAGGTGAGAGAGCGTTCACGTGCAGCCGGGCCGAACCCGGTGCCGACGAGCCTGTCAGGAAACCGCAGGAAAACAACAGCACGTTCTCAGAGCTAAAAGGATCTGTTTCACGGGCAAGGTGATGGTAGAGATACCAGACATTGAATCCGCGCCCGCCGATATACGCCAGCCCGGATTCGGGCATGCCGGAGAAATGGCACTGCTTTGAACTGAGATCGGCCGTAAGCAGGCGGCCGAATTGTTTTACCGTATCTATCTTGCTTTCTCCTGTGGTCATCGGGTTGATGAGAAGCTATCTCAAATGAGCTTTTTGAGATAGCTTCAAGTCTGTGAAATGTCAACTATTGATACTCAATAACCTGGATGAAGATATATTGCCGATTATTTCTTGAATATCGACAACCTAACTTTCTTTTTGGCGCTTCTGGCACTCCCGGTGGAATACGGCCAGCCCTGCTGGTTACCACCGGGCGGGTTCATTAGGGAACAGCTATTAGGTTCATGGGACCGGAAATCAAACAAGCGCAAAATGTACGCAGAATGCGGATTCAAAGGCCTTGCATCGCTGGAAACTGAATCTGACGGGCATTTTCTTTTCCGGGCGGAGCAGTTCGTGATTTCCATCAGATTTGATGAAATCTTTCACAAGAAACCAATACTGTCAATACAAAAGATTTTCATTGATACTTTTCATTACATTTTTGGGCATACGGGGCTAAAAATGGCAACAACCGGCCACTTTGCCGCATTTTGACAGCCTGGCCTGTCAAAAATTTATCAGGAGCTTGACACTGCACACCATAAATGTAACAAAGTTAAAAGTTTAAACTCTGCATAGCCGCGGGAGAACCCATGGGTAACGACGCAACCTCCTTGAACCTGGCGATAAAAAAGCACTATCCCGACCTGACCGCCAAGGGTAAACAGCTGGCTGAATTCACCCTGTCAAACCCCGAGAAAGCCGTCTTTATGACCACCCGGAAACTGGCCACGGCCGTAAACGTCAGCGAAGCCACGGTGGTCCGTTTCGTCCGGCAGCTGGGATACGCAAGCTACGGGCTGTTCATCGAGGCTCTGAAAAAGCTCATCGATACCGAACTCACCTTGATAGACAGGAGCCGGCTGGCCGACTCGTTTGTGCGCAGCGAGGATGCTGAGCTTGAAAGGATTTCCAATCAGGATATTGAGAACATCCGGGCCATGATCAAGACGATTGATTTATCAGAAGTCAAGACAATCCGGAAAATTTTAAAGGAAGCGGTCGCCGTCCATATTATCGGTTCGCGGCTTTCTTATGCACCGGCGTTTTACATGGGTTGGACCCTGGCCAAGCTCCGCAAGAATGTCAATATTTTCAGGGGGAGTGACCGCACGACAATTGACCGGCTGATTTTTGCCTCCCCAAAATCAGCGGTGGTGGTTATCGCCACCTCGCGCTATCCAAATGAATTGATTAGAATGGGCAAGCTGGTCAAGCGCCAGAAGCTGAAGCTGATCCTGCTGACCGACAGTTCGGCCTGCCCGCTGATCCAGTTCAGCGACCATGTCCTCATTGCCCCTTTAAAAACCATACCCTTTCTGGGCAATCCGACTTCCCTGATCTGCCTGATCAACTACCTGGTGCATTCCCTGGCAGCAGATATAGGCGACAAACTGAAACCCCACCAGGAAAAGCTGGAAAAGGCCTACCTGGAAAATGATATCCTGTTTAACTACTAAGTGAACCGCGCCCAGGACAGCATTGACAAAAAAGACATCGTTCCGGTAAGCGGCGCCTTGATTCTGTTCTTTGGACTGGGGGCCTGCCTGGGACCGGTGCTGTCAGGTTCGGTTTGCCTTCGGTTGCACAGTATCGTTTTAACCAGGAGTATGCCCATGTCGGTGTTTATCCCGTAGCCCATGGAATCCGTACCGAATCTACGCCCTTGCTGTCACTGTACCTCTGGCACGGGGGGGACCTGGCCCAGAAATCTCATATTTAATAGAGACGCATCAAATATCTTGTCAGGAGAACTTATGGACAACACTATTACACCGCACGACCTGAGAATCCTGCTTGCAGATTATGTGCAGGCCTATCCCGAAAAATGCAATGAGCGCAATATCTGGCGGGAACCGCTCCTGGTTACTGCCAAAGCCGACGACCGCTTCGATACCCTGCCCCGCATCGCTGCACGAGACCACGCCCTGCCGTCCGGGCTGCTGGCCGAGGCCAGGTCGGTCGTGGTTTTTTTTGTACCGTTTATAAAAGCACTGGCGGTTGAAAACCACAAAGGGGATACCCCCTGCCGAAACTGGGGGCTGGCCTACGAAGCTACCAATCGGCTCATCAACCGGGCCAGTAAATATCTGCAGCAGTGTTTTGAGGACCGGGGTTACCGGGCCGCGCTGACCCCGGCCACCCATAACTTCAACGAAGAAGAACTCGTTTCGCGCTGGTCGCACAAACACCTCGGCCATCTGGCCGGGTTGGGCCGCTTCGGGGTCAACGCCCAGTTAATCACGCCTTCCGGCTGCGCCGGGCGACTGGGCAGCCTGGTGACGGAAGCGGACCTGGGTAACGCGCCGCTGGTCACGGAAAACGAGTTATGTCTGTATAAAAACGGCCATAAGTGCCTGGTGTGCCTCAAGCGCTGTCCGGTTGAGGCCGTGTCCACCACAGGCATTAACCGGCGACTTTGCTGGGAGCGGTTGAAATCGAATTTGGCCAACCTGGAAGCCCTGTCCGGCCTGGACAGTATGACCCACGTCTGTGCTAAATGCCAGGTTCTGGTGCCATGCAGCCTCAGGGTTCCGAATCCGAAATAAAAGCCTCACCTGTCACGTTACCGACTGATATTGAATTTTTTGATTTTGTAATAGAGAAGCTGTCTTGAAATGCCCAGGGCTTTAGCTGTCCGGGTGATATTGCCCCGGTTGACTGTCAGGGTATCCACGATGATCGTCTTTTCGTGGGCGGCCTTGGTCTTGATCAGGCCGGCGGTTTGGGTTGCCGGCAGCGCCGCCCCCCGTCCCGGGCGGTCTCCCGGCCGGGCTTTCACGGACCAGTTTGAAAAATGGCTTTGCAGGTGCCGGGGCTGGATTTCGGCATCGGTCCCGACCACATTCATGGCCCCTTCGATCACGTGCTCGAGTTCGCGGACATTGCCGGGCCAGTTATAGACCTTGAAAAGTTCCATCACTTCACTGGAAATCTGTTTTACATTTTTACCCAGCAGCGCGTTGTGTTTCACTACAAAGTGTTCCACGAGCATTTCCAGATCGCCCATCCTTTCCCGCAGGGGCACGATATGGATAAACACCACCCCCAGGCGGTAAAAAAGATCCGCTCGCAGGGTGCCGTCCGTTATGGCCACGTGGGGGTCCTTGTTCACGGAACTGATAATCTTCAGGTCGATTTCAATTTCCTTCAGGGCCCCGACCCGCCGAATTCGCTTTTCCTGGACACTGCGCAGGATTTTACTTTGCAGCCCCACCGGCATGGAGTTGACTTCATCCAGAAAAATCGTGCCCTTGTTGGTTCTTTCAAACAGGCCGGCCTTGTTCACCGAGCCGGTAAAGGCCCCTTTGGACGTGCCGAAGAGGATACCTTCCAGAAGATTCTCAGGGATGGCGGCACAGTTCACCGGGGTGTATTTCCGGGCACTGCGTGAGCTGTGGTTATGGATGGCGCGGGCAAACAGCTCTTTACCGGTACCGGTCTCGCCAAAAAGCATCACCGGCGAAGGGGTACCTGCGGCCATGCGGGCCGCATTGAGCGCATCGACAAAGGCCGGTTCCGCGCCAATGATTCTCTCGAAGGTGATGGAGGCAATATCGAACTGCCGGTCATTCTCAGGCAGCGGCATGGCGGCAATGGTCTCGGCCATGACATGGTAATCCTTGACGAAACAGATCGCGCCGACCAGCTTGTCCCGGTTAAAAATGGGCATCACCGTGTGAATGGTATTGGCAAACTTGCCCATGCGGGTGCGGTAGTAAATTGGTTCATCGATGATGGATTTGCGTTTTGCCAGGCATTGCATGACCAGACTGGTGGTGTTGTCGAGGTCGTAGATATCCGTTATTTTACGCGAGAGGGCCTGATCCGGAGGCATTTCATCGATACGGGACATGGCCTGGCTGTAATAGACAATGACGCCTTCGGCATTCGTGACGAGCACGCCGTCACTGAACTCATCGAAGAGGGACAGATAATTGGCACTGTCCAGATCAAGTAAAAATCGGCCGGGCCTGTTTTTTTTAGATTCAGTCATTTTCCAGCAGTCTGGTCAGCTCCGGTATGATTTCCAGGGCATCCGCAACCGCGTAATAGTCACAGTTTGCCATGATGGCTGCATTTTCATTCGTATTGACAGCAATCACCATTCCAGCAGTTTTCATGCCGGCAAAATGCTGTACAGATCCCGAAATACCGCAGGCGATATAAACCCGGGGGCTCACCTTTTCACCGGTCTGCCCCACCTGCATGGCATAGGGTACCCAGCCGGAATCCACGGCTACCCTTGAGGCCCCCACCGCGGCATGGAGCTTTTCCGCACATTGGGAAAGAAGGGTAAAATTCTTACCGTTTTTCATCCCCCTTCCGCCGGCAACAATCACGTCCGCCTCGGCCAGATTGATGGTTGCGCCCGAATCGGCAACGTCCGTTGCAATCACCCTGAATCCCCTGGAAACACGATCGCCACCATCAAATTCCAATATCTCAGCCAAACCCTTTGCCGCCACCGGTTCAACCACATTGGGCCTTACGCCGAACAGCGAGACTTCCCCGGAGACTTTAAACGTGGCCAGGGTCTTTCCGGAATACTGGGAAGTCTTCACAAGATTCTGATCCAGATCAACGCTGATACAGTCCATGATCAGTGGAGCGTCCAGCAACGCCGCTATCCTGGGCAGAAGATCTCTGCCCCTGGCAGTTGAGAGGCCAAAAACCGAATCGATCTTAAGTTCCCTGACAGCCGTGGCCATGACCTGGGCCCAAACCATCGGATTGTCCCGCTGATCTGCTGCCAGTGGAACATCAAAGATCTTTGCAATGCCGAATGATTCCAGATCCGGTTTTACGGTATCAACATCTGCATCCAGTACAAAGGCTGAAAGTTCAGTCTCCGGCGCCCTTGCAAGGGTGATCATCCCGAAGTTGGCCGCTTTGATTATCCCATTATCCGCTTCAATAATGATGCCGATGTTTTTCATGCTATGACCTTAGCCTCTTCCTTGAGGATGGTTGCGATCCTGGCCGCGATTTCCTGCGACGTCCCCTTGATTTCTCTGGGAGAGCGTTCCTGGGTCAAAAGCTCAAGTTCAATCAGCCGGGCACCGCCCGGCGGCGTATCAAAGGCAAGACTGTTAAAATCAATAGTGCTCACCGGCTTTTTCCTGGCTTTAACCACATCGGGAAAGGTTGGATAGGAGGGACTGTTCAGGCCGCGTCCGGCGGCAACCACGCACGGCATAGATAGTTCGCAGGTCCGCGTCTGACCGCCGTCCAGATCATAGGTTACCACCGCCCGGTCGGCTTCGGCCGCAACTGCAACCGCGTTGGTCACGACGGGAAAATCGAACAGGGCCCCGATGCGAAACATGGTCTGCATGCCTTCGGCATCGATGGATTCCTTACCCGTCAGGATGATGCCTGGAGTTCCGTCCTGCGCGATGGCGGCCTTGAGGGCCCGGGCGGTCGTCATGCTGTCGCAGGCCGCGTCGGTTTCAATGAGAATCCCCCGGTCGGCGCCCATCGCCATGGCCGACCGGATGGTTTTTTCCGCATCTTTTTTCCCCAGGCAGACCGCAATAATCTCAGAGCCCTCAAATTGATTTTTCAAAACAGCCGCTTCCGTAACCGCATGTTCATCATACGGATTCAATAGAAACGCAATACTCTCATCGATGGTTTTTTCATCTACGATGGTGATGTTCGCGGCTGAATCGGGCACCTGTTTTACACAGACATAAATTTGCATCTTATCCGTTCACCGAAAAACTGGAGTTGTAGTTGATCTCTCTCTTCCTGGAGAAAAACCCTACGTCCATGCTCCGTTTGGTATATTTGTAGGTAAACTGGAAAGGTTCCTGATCATGATCCAGTCCTTTTTCACAGGCATCAATGAGTTCCGCCATCATGCGGCCCACAACCGGAGCATTCTTGTACTGGTTGCCGGAACTTCCGATGGCCATGTAAAATCCGGGCAAATCTGATTTGTCATAGAGGGGAATCCAGTCATCGGAACAGTCGTAGAGATCCACGACCCCTTTGGGCTGATTGGGAACCTGCAGGGTGGGAACTCTTTTGCCAAGGCGGTAGCACTGGGCTTTCCATTGTTCTTCGGTCAGGACATTGTCCCGGCCATGACCGCCTTTGCCGGCGTAGAACTCATCCGGGTCAACCCATTCCTGGGGATCGCAGTCCGGGTCTTCGCTGCCGATAAGGAAAGTGTTGCCGACTTCCGGTCTCACATAACAGCCGATATCACCGTCAGACATGTGGTAGCCGTCGTTGAGGTAATCATAATCGTCCGGCGAGGGGCAGTACATGACTTCATGACGCAAGGCTTTGGTTTTAATGTTGCAGCCTTCCCAGACCCCTTCGGCCATCTGGTTGATCTTGTAAGAATGGGGTCCGGCCACATTGACGACAATACCGGCATCAAACTGCGTACCGTCTTTTAACGTAATACCGGTAACTTTACCGTTTTCACTTCTGACATCGACCACTTCCGCTTTGAAGATGAACTCAGCCCCTTTGGCCTCCGCGGCCCGCATGATATTGTGGGCCGACAGAGCCGGATCATTTACATACCCACCTTCAGGGCAGAAAATACCGCCCTCCAGATGTTCGGTGGGCTCGTTAAAAAACTTGGGATCCTCAGGACGACGCACGGGCCAGAATTTATGCAGATCTAAAACCGAAACCTCTTTCTTGATCTTCTCATTGTCCCACTCTTCATATTGAACGCCCACCTCATCATAATTGGCCTGGACTTTCCGCCAGTCATGGCCATCGGATTTGAGCAAAATGGAACCCGTGTTCATATACTTGGCAAGACCCTTTTCATCTTCAACATGGTCCAGATAATTTTCCCAATCCAGCCAGTATTTAAAGCCTTCATAGGCCATGGCCACCCCGTCTGCGGTCGAATAATGGGCCCGGACAATGGCACATGAACCGGCGGTGGAACCTTCACCGGCATCGGCCAGTTTGTCCACGCTGAGAGTTTTGTACCCCATTTTAGAAAGCTCGTAAGCGATGGGGGCTCCAATAACGCCGGCACCGATGATAATTGCATCATATTTTTTGTTCATGGTGTTCGTCTCCTTTATAAGCCAACTGGCCGCTATCAGTTATCTATCCGCAAACTTATCATCGTCGGCAGCAGATAGCGTCTTAAAATTACTCCGCCACTAAATACTTGTGATCCATTGCGTGAATCGGTCTTCGCCGGCCGGCCTGAGCCCGAACTCGCCACCGGCGCCCAGGATAGCATGGACCATGTCCTTTCCATACCCCCGTGAACAGGTCAGCACAACCCCCGCTTTTTCCGCGTCCCGGTTCAGGGTCACGATCTGGCAGGGAACATGGGAAAAGGGGCCCTGATAAAGAAAGGGGACCTCTTTCTCGGGGGCCATAAAATCCAGGGCGGACAGTTTTTCACAAATTGAAAAAACCGCTTCTCCTATCAATGCCACAAACATCGTGTTTTCGGAAACATCGGTAAATTCCGCTTCTCCGGGGATATCCAGGCTCTCCCCGTCCAGATGATACAGGGAGGTCTGGGTCCGGTTCATCCGATTGGCCAGGATTCCATTTTCAAAAACAGACTGGCCCGGAACGTCCGGAAGGGTCATCCCGAAAGGTTCTTTTGATACCAGATCCGGGGACTGCAGGTCAAACCGGGTTCTGTGACTCAGGTCCACAAGATAGGGCCCCTCGCCTTCGCCCTGGTATTCCAGAACCACATTCCAATTATCCCGCTGCTCCGACTTGAGGGGCGTTGCCTTGAAGACAACCGGTGAGTATCTTTTTATCTCGTTCATGATTGTTCCCTTACAGTTTCATTCGTTTGCCTTGCGGGTCGTAAAAAGGCATTTTAACCACTTCTCCATGCAGCAGTTCGCCGTCGCACCCATCTTCAAAGAAGGAGAGCCGGGTGCCAATCTCGGAAAGGTCTGCTTCTACCAGGGCCATGCCCACCGCTTCGTTGAGGGTAAAACTGTCCCTGGCCGTACAAACATATCCACGGATATCCTGATCCACGACAATGGCACCGTCGCTGGGGGCGCGCCCCTGGTTCTCCATTTTGAACCCCACCAGTTTCAGGCGGGTCATATCGTTTTCGGTCTGACGCAGGGCAACGGCGCCGACAGTTCTCGCCTCGGCCTTTTGACGGTCCCATAAAAATCCCAGTCCTACATCCAGAAGATTGGTGCGCTGTTCCGATTCCTGCCCCAGGATAATGTGGCATTTTTCCATACGCAGCACATTCTGGGCTTCGACCCCGAAGTTCTGAATATTAAACGTTCTGCCCGCCTCTTTGAGCATGAGCCAGACAGATTTCATATAGGAAGCCGGCACATGCAGCTCATAGGAGAGCTCACCCACGAACCCCAGACGCATGGCCCGGGCCGGGATGGTATCCTGGATCTTGAATTCCTTGTATTCCGCAAATCCAAAAGCTTCATTGGAGACATCAATATCCACCACCTTTTCAAGCACCTGCCTGGCATTGGGACCGGACAGGTTGATAACGCCCATTGAATCGGTCAGGTTGACCAGGGCAAAATCCCAGCCATCGTACCTGGTATGATAGCGGATCCACTCCACGGTCTGACCGGCCCGGCCGGTGGAAGTGGTGAAGTAGTAATCATCCTCGCCCAGTTTGACCACAACCCCGTCATCAATGACGCAGCCGTCGTCGTTGCACATGGCAGAGTATTTGACCCGCCCTTCTTTCACCTTGGTCATGTCAGACACATAGACCCTTTGCAGGGCTTTTAACGCATCGGGCCCGTGAATCCTGAATTTCCCGAGGGTGGAGCCATCCAGCATGCCCACATTATTTCTGACATTTTCAATTTCCTTCCGGCAGGAAAAATCACTGGAGAAGTAACGCGCTCTCTGCCACACACCGATGTTTCTAAAAATACCGCCGTCATTACGCTGCATTTCATCCATAGGCGTCTGTTTGAACAGGGTGTGATTGGTCCCGGCATAGGTCGCAACCCGGGTGGGCACCAGGGGCGGCCTGACGGTTGTGGGCCGGATGGTAATATCCGGCAGCGCCTGGTATTTGGCGGCATACAGGGGTAAGTTGTGCCCCGGGATTCCCCCCTGGCCGGGCCCCAGGCCGGCGCCGGAAAAGCGTTTGATCAGTTCCGGTACGTCAAAGCCCTTATCAATGGCCTGTTTGACATTTTTTATGGTCGTGTCTTCATCAAAACAGATAAAGCTCTTGCGGCCCTTGACCGGCGCGGTGACAAACTTGGTGCCCCGCGCAGGGCCGGGTAAGGTGTCCAGTTCTTCCCGGGCGGCCGCGACTTCAGCCCCGGCGGTGTTCCCGCAATCCAGGGCCGCCTGGAGGCCGGCCAGCCTTCCCGACACTTCAATGGCATTGCCATTGTCCAGTCCCAGCATTCTGCCGGCCGCATACATTTTCGCGGGCAGTTCGGCAGGGAGAAAAAAACCGGTATGGTTGTCATACTTGAGTTTGGCCTGAGCCACGGTCAGGGCACCAGTCACCGGGGTCAGTCCGGCGGAGGCGACCAGCAGATCACAGTCCACGGTTTTGGAGGCCGTGCCGTCAATGCTTGTCAGGGTGACCTTTTTCACCTGCTTGCCGTGGGCCCGGGAGGCGACCCACCCCCTGAGCACGGTGATCTTCCGGTCGCGAAACGCCTTGAGCAGGTCCTCATCCTGGCCGTCTTCACGGACATCCGCGATACACCCAATGGCTAGGCCCAGATCGTGAAGGGTCAGGGCGGCTTCCAGGCCCAGGTCATGACCGATGCTGAACACGGCGTTGTCACCGGGCAGCAGCCCATAGGTGTTCGCCAGCCGCAAGGCACAGGCGGCCTGCATAACCCCCGGACGCTCATTGTTGTCAAAAATCAGGGCCCGTTCGATACAGCCGGTGGCCACGACCACGGCCGTCGCCCGGATTTCAATATAGCGTTCATCAAAGGCATCCGTGTCTGTGCCGATCTGGAAGCCGGTAATCAGGTTGTTGTTATAGGCCCCCACCATGGAGGTGTGAGGAAATACCCGGATATTAGATGCATTTTCCACTTCCCGGGCCAGTTGCCCTGCCCGGTCGTGGAAGGTCTGACCATTTTTGTACGCCGTCGTCCGGTATTCAAAATGGCCGCCCAGCCAGGGCCTGGCTTCCATAAGAATGACCCGCAGTCCCTTATCCGCCGCTGCCAGGGCAGCCGTCATGCCGGCCGGCCCACCGCCCAGCACACAGACGTCGGTGGTGGGAAAGATTTCATCATATGTCCCGGGCATTTGAAAATCAGGGGCCAGCTTGCCAATGCCGGCGGCTTTCCTGATCTGCTTCATGGCAATGGGCCAGATCATGGCCGGCTTGTGCATGGTATCGTAGTAAAATCCGGCCGGCATGGCCCAGTCCAGTTTATCCATAAACCCCATCAGGTCATGTTCGGCGGAGCCTTTTACATTCTGCGCCTTGATAACCATACCCGGCTTCAACAGGGTGTTTTCAGTTCTGACATTGGGTATGCCATCCACTTCCATCAATGTATTGGAACACTCCCCGTCCAGGCTGTAAAGCCCCCTGGGCCGGTGATATTTAAGGCTGCGGGCATAAATTCTGACACCATTTGAGTACAGGGCAGTCGCGATGGTATCCCCTTTGGCGCCGTGTAATTCCTCGCCTTTATATAGAAAAGGAATCTTTTGGCTCGTATCGATTTTCAACGTGGGCAGTTGATTAAACCTGTTCATCATTGCTTGGCCTCCGGCTGCTCCCTTTCAAGGTTTGTCGTCGTATCCCGGAATATGGTAAACCAGGCGCCGCAGCCATCCCGGTGAAACCACCACTCCTGCTGGATGCCAGCCACACACTCGTTCATGTGCACATAATCACACCAGGTTTCGGGCGTCAGATCTTCTTCTGCAGGTCGCGGCCCTTTTTCTTCTCCACCGTATCTGAATTCATATCCGTTTCTTTTTCCACAGACCGGACATGTAATGGTTAAAGCCATTTTCATTTCTCCTTTATGTAAAGCATCCGGATATAATCCAAGGTTGTCTTTCTCCCATATCCTTCGGCTATATTTGAGGGAATCGAAACAACCGATCTTCTGATCTGTGATGTTAATCCGTATTTTTCTTCCTTTGGGAATGTTGTGGTTACTCTATAAATTTCCAAACAAAGTCGGTATGACTTTTGCCATACGCTTAAATCTTTGAAGCTTTTTAGCATTTCACTCGAACCCTTGAATCCTTGGCCCCTTGGACCCTCTATAATAACGTCTGTTCAGTTGGAGATAACTCATTTTTTGCCAGAATATACTACAACTAATCGGGAGATGACCCCAATTTTTTTATTCTAATTGTCCGGGCTATAGCTGACCAGCGCGGCTGTTTCGCCCATGAGCTTATGTTCCTGGTATCGTTTAAGGGCAAAAGGCTTGAGAATCTCGGGACAGGTATTGGTGGCCATGAACCGGGACATGTACTTGCCCACTGCTGAGCAGGACTTAAAGCCAAAATAGCCCCAGCCGCAGTCCATGAAAAACCCCTCTATCTGGTTGTTGCCATCCATGATGGGGGCCATATCCGGGGTCATGTCCGCCAGGCCGCCCCAGATGCGCATGAACCGCACCCCCCGCAGGCAGGGCAGAAACTCTGACAGGGCTTCGGCCTGGTGCTTGATGTAATGGGCAGTATTCAAGGTAGTATAATTGGGCCACGGATCCATGTGGGCCCCGGTGGCGATCTCCCCTTTCAGGGTCTGGTTGGCATAAGCATGATAGGCACCGGAAGAAACCACGTGGTTCAGCAACGGTTTCAAGGGCTGGGTCACCATGGCCTGGATGGTCAGAACCGAAATGGGCAGCTTGATACCCAAAAACCCGTGAATCAGGGCGGCCGAATAGCCACCCGCGGAAAGCAGGACCTGCTTAGTATGAATCACGCCTTTATCAGTAATTACAGAGGTGACCTTACCGTTCTGTGTACCGATACCGATAGCCTCGGTCTGCTGGTGGATTTCAACTCCTTTTTTAGCCGCCCCCTTGGCAAGACCCCAGACCACGGCATCATGACGGACAACACCGCCCGGCGGATGATACATGGCACCGTGGACAGGAAAGGTTATGTCCTCGGAAATATTCAAAGCCGGGACCAGTTCTTTGGCTTCTTTGGCATCAATTAGATGGGATTCCACACCGTGGAACTGGGCGGTGGCAATGTTCATCCGGGCGGCTTTCATGGCCGCCTCGGAATGCATGAGATTGAGATTCCCGCAATTGTTAAACATTAAATTGTAATCCAGCTCCCTGGTCAAAACCGGCCAAAGATCCAGCGCCTCCTTATAGAGCGGTACGTTGTGGCTGGTCCGCTGGTTGGCCCTCACGATGGCTGTGTTCCGGCCGGCCCCCCCGTATCCGATGTAATTCTTCTCGATAATCGCCACATCGGTGATGCCGTAATCTCTGGCCAGGAAATAGGCCGTTGCCAGACTGTGCAGTCCACCGCCGATGATCACCACGTCATAACTTGATTTGAGCCCGGTCTGCTTGCCCCACATGGGTTTGGTTTTGAACAGCATGTGCTTTCTCTTATTGTTTGGATTTATAATGTGTTAGGGATGATTTCTATTTGATCCATACGTGATGTAATGTTTTATGTCAACATATAAAAAGAAATTTGATTGTTTTTATTACATTTTATCTTGACATGAACGGATTAATAGACTAAAAATCAATTATTTTAATAAATTATAGTAATTTTACAATTACCTTTTCAGTATGCAAAAGGACCCGCGACATGACCAATACTTTACACCCGGTTATCTCCGAAATCACCAACAAGCTGGAATCCCTGACTCCGAAAGCCCAGACCCTGGGCAATTACATCATGCAGAATCCGGCCAAGGTGGTTTTCATGACGACTAAAGAACTGGCTGAAACCTGTGAAGTCTCCGAAGCTACGGTTGTCAGGTTTGTGGCCTCTATAGGGTATCAGGGATATAGTGATTTTCAACAGGCGCTAAAGGATTTTATCAACACCGGCATGTCCCTGCCGGAACGGGTTGACATGAAGGGCATCAAGGAACCCGGCGTGGACCGCCTGCACCGGGGGGTCCTGGAGGAACTCAACAACCTCAAGTACATGTACGAGACCATTGACGTTGAAACGATGAATCAGTTTGTCACCTATCTCGACGAAAGTGAAACCGTCTTTATTACCGGATCGCGATTGTCCTATACGTTTGCCTATTATCTGGGCTGGTCCCTGACGAAAATCAGAAAGGGAATCCACATCTTTAACGGCAGCGATTCGACCACCATAGACTTTCTGACCAATGCTCCGCCAAACTCCCTGGTCTTTCTGACGGCCACCACCCGGTATCCCAACGAACTGATCAAGCTGAGCAAATTGGTTCGCCGGCTCGGCCACACACTCCTGGTATTGACCGACGCGTCGATCTCCCCGGTAATCCCGTTTGCCAATCTATCCCTGGTGGTTCCCTCGCGATCCATACCCTTCATCGGCAATGTCTCCAACATGCTGTGTGTAATTCAGTACATGGTGCAGGAATTAGCCTCCCGCAGGGGCGACGCCCTGCAAAAACACCAGGAGCAGTTGGAGCAGGTCTACATGGAAAATGATATTTTGTTTAACCTGATGTACCCGTAGGCCTTTAAGATTATGGACATTGTGCCCATCCACAAACAGCAACCTTTCTATCATTCATGCTCCCAGCGCCTGCCGGCACTGTTCAATAAACGGCCCGGCCTGGGCTGAGTTCTCAAATCTCAGCAGATTGCCCAGCGCCCGGTGGTACTGTCCCAGATTCATCTGGCTCACCGCCAGACAGATACTGAGCTGCTCGTGGGCGGGGAAAAGATCAGCACCCTCAGCCAGAATCCTGATGGAATCCGAATAGGCGCACTGGCGCTGCTTCTGCATTCCCAGCCCGAGGTAGGCGCGGGCATCCGGATGGTAGGCCAGGGCCTTTTTGTACAGGCTGGCTGCAGTCCGTTCCCGATCCGGTATCTGCTCATTTTTTGAATATTCCCCCTGATCAAAGGTCATTCCCAGCCTTGAGCAGAAATCGGCATGCAGCGGTGCCAGGTCAGGATCCTCCCGCAGATCAAGCGCCTCAACAAAGCCGGGCAGGCTTTCATAAAAAGACTTCCGCAGCCTTTTGCCGAAGTCCAGCACCAGGTCCTGCTCCAGTTCGGGGTCAGTTTCAAAGTAGAGGATATCTTCTATCCGCTCCAGCCAGATATTATCGTTGAGTCCGGTTTTTGCCAGGTAATCACGGTACAATTGGGTCCCGGGAAAAATATCAAGCAAGTAGAAAATTGCGCTCAGGGGCTTAATGGCCCGGAGCAAGGCCACGTTTTTGTCGATGGTTTCCCAGGACTCCCCGGGGCACCCGTATATGAAATAGGCCCGGGTCATAATGCCGTATTGACTGGTCAATTCAAAAGCGCGCTGAATCTGGTCATCACTGGTTTTCTTGTTCAGAAAAGCCCGAATATCTTTATCCGCACTCTCAACCCCGTAGCTGATCTGGATACAGCCCGCCTTGCGCATCCATTTCAAGACCTGCTCATCGACGGTATCCACCCTTGATATGGCGGCCCAGTTAAGGGACATATCCCGACGGATGATTTCCCGACAGACGTCCAGGACCAGTTGTCTCTTCAAGGTAAATGTGTCGTCGGAAAAAAAGAAAAACCGGGTTCCCCGGCGGTACAGCCGTTCCAGCCGGTCCACAAAATTTTGGGCGGAATGAAACCGGACTTTACGCTGCCAGAATTCAGGCGACCCGCAGAATGTGCAATTTCCAGGGCAGCCGCGAGTCAGGGCCAGATGCTGATAATTGAAATAACGGGCGGGGTCCGGCAAGGCATCGAGATTGTCTATGGGCGGCTCGGCTCCGGTGCGAACAACCTTTGCGCCCCGGCGATAGGCAATCCCCTTAATATCGTAAAAGGAACCGGCCGGTTCCTTCTTAAGGCGGTGCACAAGATTTGCAAACGACCGCTCGCCTTCACCGATGACGACAAAATCGATTTCCGGAAAATGGGTCAGAAAATGTTCCCAGAGCAAGCTGGCCCCAATACCCCCGAACACTGTCCGGATCTTTGGATCCACCTCCTTGACGATGCGGGCAACCTCGATGCCGCCCCACCGGTTGGCGTGCAGAATGGAAAGCCCGACCAGATCCGGCTGTTCGGAAACCAGGGCCCTGCGGATTGCCTCCGGGTTTCCCCGCAGGTCATGCCAGTTCAACACCCGCACAGCATGGCCCTGTTCCACAAGCACTGCGGCCACGTTGAATAAACCCATGGGGATCACTCCCGAGTCATCAACGTTGATACGGTCTTCCAGACAATATGGATAGATCAGCAGTATTTTCACAATGGGCGGATTTCCTTACCCTGTCCCGGTTTTAAAACGGGTTGAAGCTAGATATCACAATAACCAAACGGCGTAAATTCATTCTCGTCACCCCCGGCAACGGAATCGAACATTGTTCTTGACAATGGAGATGTTAATGAATATTCTTCTGAAGATATGGAGGTTATTAGAATGATCGACGACACCAGCCTTAAAATTCTAAAGATTCTACAGGAAAAAGCCAGAATCCCGAATGTTGAAGTTGCCCGCCAGGTGGGCATGGCGCCTTCAGCCGTCCTGGAACGCATTCGCAAACTTGAGAAAAATGGCTATATCGACGGGTACGAGGTCCGCCTGAACCCAGAAAAATTCGGCCGCAGCCTGGTGGCCTTTGTGCAGGTCCAGGTGCAGGCGTCTGCTCTGGTGGACGACGTCGGAGAAATCCTGTCGGCCATTCCCGAAGTGCTGGAAGTCCACTTTGTCACCGGGGATGACAGTTACCTTGTCAAGCTGCGGGTTTCCGATGCATGCAGCCTGGGCATTGTGGTAAAAGAAAAGATTGCCAGTATCCCCAATGTCCGCTCAACCCATACCGCTATCGCCATGCACACATTAAAAGAGACCTGGCGGATACCTGTAGAGTAAACAACACCCTGATTCGGCTGCGATGCATCCATCCCAGCCCTGAAATTTGCCCAAGGAGAAACCAACATGCCGATGTCACAGGATTTTCGTAATAGACTCACCCCCATACTGGATGAAATTGTAAACCACTTTGGGACCCCGTTTCACGTGTATGACGAAAAGGGGATTCGAGATACCGGCAGAGCCCTGAGCCGGGCCTTTGCCGGTATTGACGGTTTCCGTGAATATTTCGCCGTCAAAGCCCTTCCCAACCCGGCGATCCTGAAAATAATGCAGGACCTTGGGTTTGGTTTCGACTGCAGTTCGATTGCCGAATTGATACAAAGCCGGGAATTGGGCGCACGCCCGGATGATATCATGTTTACCTCCAACAACACCAGCCAGGCTGACTTTCAAGCGGCCTTCGCCGACGGTGGTTGCATTGTTAACCTGGATGATGTCTCCCTGATTGACAAAATGCCGGTCATGCCGGAGTTGATCTGTTTTCGGTACAACCCTGGACCGGCCGTGGAAGGCAACGATATCATCGGCAACCCGGTGGAGGCCAAATACGGTATCAGCCATACACAGGTTATCGATGCCTACCGCAAAGTCCGTGATATGGGAGCCAGGCGCTTTGGTCTACACACCATGATTGTTTCCAACGAACGCAATTATATCTACAAGGTAAAAACAACGCGTATGCTGCTGGACATTGTTGAGATGGTCCAGACCGAACTTGGTATCAGGTTTGACTTTGTCAATTTCGGCGGCGGGCTGGGCATCCCCTACTTCCCGGACGACACGCCCCTGGACCTTGCAGCCATGGCGGCCGAGATCACGGACCTGTTTGCGGCGTTTAAAACGCGCAACGGCTATGCCCCCGCACTTCTGATGGAGAGCGGCCGCTACATGACCGGGCCCCACGGTGCACTGGTCGTCAAGGCCATTAACCGGAAGGAAATCTACCGCACATACGTGGGTGTGGATGCCTGCATGACTGCCCTGATGCGGCCAGCCCTTTACGGCGCCTATCATCACATTAGCGTTCATGGCAAATCCGCCGCAAATGCCCCTGAAGTAGTGGACGTTGTCGGCTCCCTGTGCGAAAACAATGATAAATTCGCGATTCAGCGTGAATTGCCCCACATATCGGATGGCGACACCCTGGTTATCCATGACACCGGAGCCCATGGTCTGGCCATGGGATTCAACTACAACGGCAAACTCAAGCCCAAAGAATTGCTCCTGCGCAGCGACGGCAGCGTTGAACTGATCCGCCGGGCAGAAACCATCGAGGACTATTTTACCACGTTGAACTTTGCGCCGGATACGCTGAAGCCATAGGGCGGGAAAACCGAACCTGTTGTGTACTAACTGATAAGTTTGAAGTGACTAAAATGATCTAAAGTGCACCACGTAAGGCACTTGCTCCGCGACTCCTAAAGTTCTGGTGTCGCTGCGCTCCGCTGGTTTTATCCAATCAGTAGAATACCTTAATTTTAGATCACTTTAAATTTTAGTTCACTTCAGACAATTGCATCAATCCGTATGGCATAGCCAATTATCTCTGACATGGCCCTGGGCCAGGTTTTATTCTGGAGCAGAATTAAATGCCCGTAGACAACGACATCCAAGCGATCTTCTTCGACTTCGACGGCACCCTGACCACGCCCGGTGCCCTGGATTTTCCAAAAATTAAAGAAGCCATCGACTGCCCGGCCGAGATACCAATTCTGGAATTTATCGACAGCCTTGAGAGCCAGGCGGCCCAGCACTCGGCCCAGCAGATACTGGATACTTTCGAAATGGAAGCCGCGGCTTTGTCTGTCCCCGCCAGCGGTTGTGAAAAACTGCTGAAGCACCTGAAAAAAAGGGACTTTAAAATCGGCATCATCACTCGCAACAGCTTGAAAAGCGTCGCGAAAACCATTGAGAATTTTAACCAGACCACGCTGGATGATTTTGACATTATCGTGTCGCGGGACACACCGGCAGCTGTGAAACCGGCCCCGGACGGCATCCTGCTGGCAGCCCGGGAACTGGATCTGCCGCCCGCACGGGTGGTAATGGTCGGGGATTACATTTTTGATTTGCAGGCCGGCCGGGCAGCGGGCACCCACACGGTTCTCATCGGCAGCGGACCGGTGCCTGATGATTGGGCTGGCGCATATGACTTTGCCATTGATTCTTTGGGCCAGTTGCCAAAAATCATCAGCCTGGGAAAACCCATGCCCCCGGGGAAAATCCCCAATGATCTTCTGGGCGACTTGATTGCTGAAATCGAGTTCAACGACCCCTCCGTAATAATCGGACCCGGTGTCGGTGAAGATACCGCGGCCCTGGACATTGCCGGTGAGCAGGTGCTGGTGTTGAAATCCGACCCGATTACATTTGTCACCCAGGATGCGGGCTACTATGCTGTCACCATCAATGCCAACGATATCGCCACCTCCGGGGCCCTCCCCCGCTGGATGCTGGCAACCCTGCTCTTCCCGCCCGGGGCAACCGTCCTGGAAATACGAGCCACCCTGCTCAAAATTCAACAAACCTGTGCACGCCTGGGCACAAGTCTCTGCGGCGGGCACACAGAAATTACCGACGCGGTCACCAGACCCGTGGTAACCGGCATGATGGCCGGGACTGTAAAACACTCTGATCTTCTGGATAAGAAAAACCTGCATCCGGGTGACCGGATCCTGCTGACCAAGCAGGTGGCCGTGGAAGGCACTGCTATTCTGGCCCAGGAATTTGAAAAAGCGCTGTTGGACAGGGGGGTGAGCTCCCGGACACTGACAGCCTGCCGCTGCTATTTGGACCGCCTGAGTATCCTGCCTGAGGCCCGGCTGGCTGCCCGGCACCCCGGAACAGTGGCCATGCATGACATCACTGAAGGCGGCCTGGCCACTGCACTTTTGGAACTCAGCCAGTCAGCGGGATGCCGGATCAAGGCGGCCGTGGAGTGCATTCGGGTATCAAACCACACCCGGGAACTGTGCACGGCACTGGGATTGGACCCGTTGGGTCTGATCGGTTCGGGCAGCCTCCTCATCGCCTGCCGCCCGGACCATTACCGGAGTTTGCTGCAAAAGCTGGAAACAGCCGCCATCGAAGCGGCCTGTATCGGCGAAGTAATTGCCGGTGAGGCAGGTATCGAGGCCCTTGAAAATGGCAGGGCGTTCGCGTGGCCAGAATTTGAAGTGGATGAATTGGCCCGGTTGTTCCGGGCCGGTAACACGGCGGATGAAATGCTGCCGGGATGACCGCCCTACCGCTTTTCAATCCCCCTGCTGAAAACTTCAAATGCGATCTTCAAGGTCTCTTTGAGGTAATCTTTTTCCTTGTTGAAAATTTTCTTGCTGGTCGTCCAGAGGATCACGCCGGAAAAAAGAGCCCAGAAAATATCCGCCATGGCCACGGGGTGGCGATCAATGAAAAGGTCCGCGTCAATCCCTTCTTCAAAAATCAGCGCAATCGCACCGATGGATTTGCGGGAAAGCTCTTCAATCTCTGACATGAGTTTGGGCGACAGGTTCTTCAGGGTTTCGCTGGACTGCAAGTGAAACATGTTAATCAGAATCAGCGGATCAAAGGCGTACACGTCGTACATGGCCTCTATGAGCGCGTCCATTTTCTGTTCGGGCGCAAGTTCCTCTTTGTTCACATGCTCAACGCGAATGTGGAGGTACTGTAAAATACGCAGCGACAGTGACGCGTACAACTCCTCCTTGTTTTTAAAATACAGATAGAGGGTTCCCGGGCTGAGTTCAGCCTCGTGGGCAATGTCTTCCATGGTTGCCTTGTTGAACCCTTTTTCAGAGAAAACCCGTTTCGCCGCAACAATGATCTGCTGCCGCCGCCTTTCCTTTTCCCGTTCTTTTCTTTCCTGTATACCCATTGGTTTGTATTTCCTGAATTTTATTTATTTGCAAAATATCACTCTAAATTATTTTTTGAATATAATTAATATCTATAATTTGGTCAAGTGAATAATTTTAAGCCAGTGT
This sequence comes from uncultured Desulfobacterales bacterium, assembly GCA_964636125.1. Lineage (GTDB taxonomy): Bacteria > Desulfobacterota > Desulfobacteria > Desulfobacterales > CAJINA01 > CAJINA01. Next base: position 47,019 of record CAZWPX010000017.1, read on the forward strand.
AAATAAAGTATAATTCTATGGGAAGGGGAGAGGGAACCCACCGGTTTCAACTGATGGGGAAAATAGGCATGGTGCCAAAAATGTCAATCCATTGAATGAAATTTCATTCATTTAGTATGGCATATTCGTCAAGACCCGCGACTGGCAAGGTGATCGTAAAACTAATTGGCAAGGGACTGCTGCTTCATCCGGTCGATCTGGCGATCCTTGTCCGCCCAGAACGCATTGATCCAGGCCTGAAATCGTTGTTTGAAGGCCAGGTCGTTAAAATAGTCGCCCCGGATTTCACCCCCGATGGGAATCAACTGCACCTGCACCTGGATTTCGGGGATGCACCCGCAGATCAAATCCCAGAAGGTCCCCGCGCCCCGGGGGTAAAAGATGGTCACATCGACGATACTGTTAAGTTGATCGCCCATGGCCGAGAGCACAAAGGCAATCCCCCCTGACTTGGGCCGTAAAAGGTGCTGGTAAGGCGAAGCCTGCCTGGCATGCTTTTCCCGGGTAAAGCGGGTACCTTCAACGAAATTCATAATCGAAACCGGAACAGTTTCAAATTTTTTGCAGGCCTTGCGTGTAATCTCGATATCTCGGCCCCGCAAATGGGGGTGCTTTTCAAGGAAGGCACGGGAGTAGCGCTTCATGAAAGGAAAATCCAGAGCCCACCAGGCCAGACCCAGTACGGGCACCCAGATGAGTTCCTTCTTCAGGAAAAATTTCAGAAAAGGTATTTGGCGGTGGAAAATTTTCTGCAGGACCAGAATATCCACCCAGGACTGGTGATTGGCCACCACGAGATACCACTCGTCGAGCTTGAGCCCCTCGATTCCGCGAACATTCCAGTGGGTGTTGCTCACAAGGCGCAGGTTGACGTTGTTCACCGCAATCCAGCTGCTGGCCAGCCAGTTCAAGGTTGCGTCACAGAGCTTTCGCCATAGTTTCATCGGAAAAATGAATTTTAAGAAAGCGACGATAAAAATAGGAATAACCCAGAAGATCGTATTCACAACAAACCCGACGAAAGAGAGGCTGCCTTTCACGGTTTCAGGTACCAGCGTTGTCATTTAAACCGCATCTCCGATTGTTTTCGAATATAAATGGGTGGCTGGGCAATACGTCTCCCAGCCAGGCATGCCGGCACTCACTGAAAGCTATAATTGTCTAATATAACAAGGTTTAGTACCTATCAGCGTAATTGAAACCGGAATTTTCTGAGTGTATCATAAAACCCGGCCATTAAAAACCCAGCCAGGCGGCTGTTTTACAATTGTTTTACATTCCCGGACACGCCCGGCCGGCTCCTCTCATGGCATCACATGTTGAAATGCAACGCCGCGCAAGTTGATCTGTGCCCAACCGCCCCGGTTGGTCGTTGACTTGCGGGCGTATATTGTTTTACAAAAACATGAATTTACTATTTTTAAGATCTGGAACGCTCAACCCGGGAAAAAGCACATGCGACAAGCCCGCTGGCTGTTTCACCCCATCACAGTATTCATTTTCTCAATCCTTGCCCTGGGGCTCTCCCTGGCCCTTTATATATACTGGTATATTAATGTCAGCAGTGGGATGCAGGACCTTGTCAAAAGATTTAACATTGCCCCGGACCAGGTTCTGGCTCCGCAGGCCTGGCTGGTCATCATGGTCCTATCGATTCTGGTGGGCATTATCCTGATGGGCATCTTCACCATTTTTGTCTACAACCAAAAAACCCTGCAATTGTACCAGCTGCAGCAGAATTTCATCAACAATTTTACCCATGAACTCAAGACGCCGGTGACCTCGCTCAAGCTTTTTCTGGAAACAATCTCCAAGCACAACCTCCCGCGGGAGGACCAGTTGAAATACATTGCTTATATGCTGGTGGATGTGGGCCGGTTGTCCGACCATATCAACCGGATCCTGAACCTGGCCCGCCTGGAGAGTAAAAGCTACAAGGGTATTTTTGAAAAAACGGATATCTCCCTGGCCATCGAAAATATCGCCAAGACAAACAGTCCCCTCTTTAAAGACTGTAAAATCAGGATCAGCAATCCCGTGAACAGCAGCTGCGTCTATCTGGTCGACCAACTGCTGTTTGAAACACTTGTCATGAACCTGCTGACAAACGCCGCCCGGTATAACAAGTCTGAATCACCGACGATTGGCATTCGGTTTTACCAGGAAAAACGAAATCTCAATATCGAGTTTAAAGACAACGGAATCGGCATCAATAAAAAAGAAGCCAAAAAGGTATTTCGAAAATTTTACCAGGCCCGGCGCAGCGGTAGCGCGCTTTCCCGGGGTAGCGGACTGGGCCTGAACCTCGTACAGAGTATCGCCCGGCTGCACAAATGGCGCGTAAATGCCAAGGGCCGGATGGATGCCACCGGCTCGGTCTTCACCCTGGTCTTGCCGGATAAAACCAAAGTCACCGAAACGGTCTAAGATGAAAAATACAGATAAAAGACGCATTCTGGTTATTGAAGATGAAAAACACATCGCGGAAGGCATCCAGCTGAACCTCGCTTTGCAGGGCTACAAAGTAAAGGTTGTCGGCGATGGGGTTTCCGGGATCGACCTGTGGAAGAAATGGCAGCCGGACCTCATTGTACTTGACATCATGCTGCCCGGGATCGACGGCCTGGCAGTTCTGCAGAACATCCGCCTGGAGGATGAGCGACTGCCGGTGCTGATCCTGTCTGCCAAGGCCACCGATCGTGACCGCGTAAAGGGCTTTTCACTGGGTGTGGATGACTATCTTGCCAAACCCTTCAACCTCGAGGAGTTCCTGCTGCGCGTGGAAAGGCTCCTGACGCGGGTGTCCTGGGAGCACCAGGACCAGGGCACACAGCCCGGAAAAACACGCGATTTTCTATCGACCTATGCATTCGGAAAAAACCGCATTGAATTCGAGTCTGCCAGCGCCCACTGCCAGGCCGGCAAGATTACCCTGACCGAACAGGAGCTGAAGCTGCTGAAACTATTTATCATCCATCGCGGCAAACCACTTTCGAGGAAAAAGATACTGGAAATCGGCTGGGGCTATACCGGCGGCATGACCACCCGTACTGTGGACAATTTCATCGTTCGGTTTAGAAAGTACTTTGAGGACAATCCTAAAAAACCGGTCCATTTCAAAAGTATCCGCTCCGTCGGATATATTTTCACGTCTTAAAGCGTCCGTTAGTCCTGTTTTTCCTGTTCGATCAGCCTGTCGAAAATCAAGCCGAAAAATCCGTGGCCGGCAGACGATAAAAACTGCCAGCCCAGGTGTGTCAGGCATTTTGAACAGATGGAAACCCGCCACAGGTATCCTGCAAACCAGGTGAACTCATCCGAAGCAGGGCCCACTGGCCGGCAGCCGGGCGCCTCGCTGAAACAGCCGATTTCATAAACGACGCCAATGGGGTTGGCGAATGTGTGGCGATGGCTGCCGTTTATCCAGGTGCCTTGATTGGGGTCAGTTACCATGTTCGCACACTGGCGACAGAGAATGTACCGGTGCCCTTTTGTTTCAGGCTCCGCGACCGCGGCCGCAGGCGCGGCGCTTGTGAGGGGATTTGTTTTTCCCACCGGGTCTTTAAAATTCAATGCCTCCCGGCCAGGCATGCATAAAGACGGGTGCACCGCTTGCGGCCGTTCTGAAAAACAGGCTGTCGGTAACGGACTGTTTTGCATTAAATACTGACCCTCCTATTCAGATTGCGCCTGCTGCGGTATAAGATCCGAGTGCTTCAACCCCGGCATCGGCAGGCCGGCGGCCGGGCACCCAGGGACGCGCATCCATACAAATTACAGGTTTCAGGCAAACATGTCAAAAAAAGAGCCGCAAAATCATATCGAAAGCGGACGCCAGGGTGAGACCGCCGTTCCCTGGGTGTCGGATACGGCCTGGCGCAGTGCCAACCGCGCTATCGGACACCTGTGCACCCGCCATTATTCGTCGCTTGGCCCGGCCCGGGAAATCACCAGGGACCTGATAGCCTGCCTGGAACAAATCTTTCCACTGCTGGACCAGCTCTGCGGCCAGACCTGTTCAATCTGTCGGACCCCTTGCTGCCAGATAGCCACGGTGTGGTTTGACTATAAAGATCTGGTTTTCATGCATCTGTCCGGTTTGGAAACACCCCCTGGGCAAATCACCCGTAAACCTGCTGGGGCTTGTACTTACGGTGGCCCTGCCGGATGCCGCCTCCCCCGCCTGGGCAGGCCCTGGATCTGTGCGTGGTACCTGTGCCCCCCGCAAAAGGGCCTGCTCACCGCGGCGCCCCGGGATAAGCTGCGCTTGTTTGCAGAAAACATCCGGAACATCAAGCGCCTCCGCAAGCAGATGGAGGCTGAATTCATCCAGATCACGTCTTGAATGGGCATGTATCAAAGAAAATGCTTGACATGCCACAATGTGGTATGCCAAGGTGGTGTTACGGTATGAAATCAGTCTCCATCTAATGCCGTTCAAATCTCCCTTGTAGGCGGGCGACTTATTCCCCATGAGTCGCCCGCATTTCTTTTAAAATGCTATAAATCGTGCATCTCTAACGATTAAAAGGGGTTCCATTCGGAGCCCCTTTTCTCATTGGTCGCCAAACCTGGTCAAATCAATCATTTACTGCTGGCAAAATGCTGACAATTTGCTGTCAATCGGATATTATTGAGAAGATTCTGGAGATCCTTTCAAATGTAGGTAAAATCGATGGTGTATTCAGGCCCGCAGATTTGAAGACAGGCGCCCCCGGGTTTTCTAACCTCCTTGAATTACACTAACAAGCTGTTTTAACATACAATCCATTTTATCAATTTTAGCGAATATTGGCTTCGTGGCAAGGATCCCCAATATATAAGCAAGCTGTTTTTCGGGTGATACGCTTAACATACATGTAGTATGCGTGGCCTAACTGTGATTTTGTATCGTCAGTTTTGGAAAAATGCCCTATTGGGGTCTCTGGGATGGTTCGGGGGTAATGAGTGGGTGAAAGTATTGGCCTGTAGTCGTGCGTTTTCGCCTTTCTTCGAATCATCCGATAAATTGCTAAAATTTGACAAAAACACCCCCAACTGATAGTTTTGCCTGGAGTTTTGCTTGGAGTTTCGCCATTCTTTCATGAACCTTTGGGCGAAGGGTTTGTAAGGGGCGAATTACATAACAGGTATTTTCATTAGGGCCTCAATTATCAAATTAACTATGAACAAACGATCTCGAAATCTATGGGCTGTTTCTAAAAAGTTACTGTAGCGATGCTAAGCAGGCTACTATTATTACAGCAGCCCTGAATGTTTGTGCCAGTTTCTCATAGAGTGTTGCAATACGCCGGTGGCCTTTAAGCTTGGCCCACTTCGCATTATATTTTACTATCTATAGACTTTATTTAGGGACTATCTAAGTGAAAAAATCCATCAATACATGCAGATCCGTCACTCTTTTACTACTTATTCTATTTATATTACTAATCACAACCAAAACCATTATGGCTGGCGTTGTAGGAGATGCAAATAATGATGGGAAGAGAGGACTTGAAGATGTTATTTTTATTCTTCAAGAATTAGGGGGAATGGAACACCTCGCTGATGTTGACAATGATGGATATAGTGCCTCTATAGATTGCGACGACATCGACCCAAGCATTAATCCTAGCGCCGAAGAGGTCTGCAACGGTCTTGATGACGACTGTGACGGGGACATAGATGAAGGTTTTGATCTTGGTGATCCCTGTGTCGTCGGTAGCGGAGTGTGTCAAAATAACGGTGTCAAGGTTTGCACCGGAGACGGCCAAGGTACGGAGTGCAGCGCAGCGGCGGGTTCTCCTGATACGGAGGTCTGCAACGGGCTTGATGACAACTGTGACGGGACAATAGATGAGGGTTTTGACCTTGGTAATCCCTGTATCGTTGGGGTCGGCGCATGCCAAAATAGTGGCGTTAAGGTTTGCACCGGAGACGGCCAGGGTACGGAGTGCAGCGCAACGGCAGGTTCGCCTGGCACAGAGGTCTGCAACGGGTTAGATGACGACTGTGACGGTGATATCGATGAAGATTTGGTGGGGCCACCCTGTGCGAATCAAGATGGCGTCTGCGCTGGCTCAACACAGACTTGTGGCGGTGCTGCAGGCTGGCAGCCTTGCACAGCAGGTACTTACAGTTCTAATAGCGCAGAATATGAAATTTTTGAAGTTTCCTGCGACGGCCTGGATAACAATTGTGATGGCCGAACAGATGCAGTGGACCAGGATAATGATTCCCATATCAGCCTGGCATGTGGCGGTATCGATTGTAACGATCAAAATCCACTGATATCCCCAGACGCAAACGAGATATGTGGAGACGGCCTAGACAACGATTGTAGCGGAACGATAGACGATAAAGATGTAGATCAGGACGGGTACATTGATAGCGCCTGCGGGGGCGACGATTGTAACGATCAAAATCCGCTGATGTACCTCGGGGCACCCGAAATATGCGACAACCTGGACAACGATTGTAACGGGACTGCAGACGATAAAGATGGGGATCAAGACGGGTATATTGATATTGCCTGTCTGGGAACAGATTGCAATGATGCTTCTGCTTTTGCAAACCCAGACGCTGCCGAGGTATGCGGTGACGGGCTGGACAATGACTGTGATGGTTCAATTGACAATAAGGATGCGGATGGCGATTCATATATTGATGCAGCGTGTGGCGGTTTGGACTGCAATGACACTGAGTATGAGATGTATCCTGGTGCTGCTGAGGTCTGCGGTGACGGGCTGGACAATGACTGTGACGGCACAGCTGACAATAAGGACTCGGATGGCGATACATATATTGATGCAGCGTGTGGAGGGGATGACTGCAATGATACCGACGCGCTGATTCATCCTGGAATGGATGAAATTTGTGGTAACGCAGTGGATGAGGATTGCTCGGGAGCAGTTGACGATAAAGATTCAGATGGGGATGGATTTATCGACAATTCATCTTCCTGCGGTGGTACAGATTGCAATGATTCTGAAGCTGCTGTTTATCCGGGTGCCAGTGAAATCCTTGACATGAAGGACAATGACTGTGATGGCTTTATTGATGAGGGGCTTATTCCAATCGGTAGCATTATCATTACAGAAATTATGAAGAGCCCCCTCGCAGTACCTGACACTGAAGGTGAATGGTTTGAGGTGTTTAATAGATCTGCTTTCCCAATTAATATGGACTCATGGGTGATCAAAGATTTTGGCACAGATAGTTTTACTGTAAGTGCGCCATCAGGATTAATTGTTCTACCAGGAGATTTTGCTGTCTTTTGCCGAAATGGAAATATGGCCCTAAATGGCGGCGTTGGATGCAACTATGTATACGATAATTTTTCCCTTAGTGATAACGAAGATGAAATTGTACTGGAAATTAACGACGTTGTAATAGACGAAGTTATGTACAACGGCTCCTTTCCCAATTCTCCTGGAAAATCAATGAATTTGGGCGCGAATACTTTTGACCATGTAGCAAACAACAACGGCAGTTTTTGGTGCAATGCAACAACGCTATTTGGAGGGGGAGATTTTGGATCACCGCAATTCATGAATGAAGTGTGTTATTGATAAAGATTTTGGAAAAATTTCAAAATATCCTATTTCCCTTGTAGCGGGGTTGCAAAGAGAGGAATTTTCTTCTTTCATGTCGGGGCGGGGCAACATAGTATCTGTAAAATTGTTTAGAGACTCATATAAATTCTGCCTAAAGTGCCAAATAGTCAAACTTGAAACTTTTGTTATATTTTATTCCTTGTACATCTCTGGCTCCTGAAAGAATTGTGATATCACCATTCCCGGTTCAATAGACTCCGGTGGTGCTTACTGAGATGATATCTGTAATCGAAGTATTATTATCATGCCTATTATTTTGTGTTAAAACGGCCTTTCGGATATAGTTTCTCAAGCTGATACTACACTTAATTGCCAACATCCACATTTTAGTATTCCTATAATTCGCTGCTGCTTCCAATCTTATTCAAATTTGCGCATCAAGTTCACTATTTATGCTTCTCGATGAATGCAATTCTGTACTTCAATCTTATCTCTTGTAGCGACAATATAAAATGGCTAGCAATGTGAGGGAAAGTATGCGGCTTAGTAACAATTATTCAATGAAAAAAATATATGTTGAAGCTTGCCCAATAGCAAAAATTAGTTTTTGGATTGGTGCCATAACATTTGCGTCGTGGTTGCTGGCAGTTCTACTGGGGCTAACATTTCCCGCACCGCCAGGTCATGCTTCACCCGCTTTAGGCAAAGCTGGTGCACTTTTTGTGATTTTAATGCTATTATCTATACTGCTGTCTATTGGAACATTGATAATCACGGTAACCACGTTAATCTTAGTTATAGTTAGCAAAGGCGAACGAAAAGGTATTGTTTTAGCAATGACCGGGCTTGCCCTTGCCGGAATACCTTGGTTATATGGGCCTGTCACCCGCCTGATTAATTTTTAAGTAAAACAATTGCTCACCGATTCACAAGGTAGATAGCAGGCGCTAAAAATTTACCGATATGCGATTAGTGAAAACTACCAGTTTTAGTGTGCCCCGATTATTCGCCATCGTAACATTATTTGCTATTTTGATTGATGGTATAGTTACTATAGTTTTCTTTTTAAACGATTGGAAACAAGGTGCTTTTAATTTTACGATATTCCATTTGCCGCTTTTTATCCTCGGTTATTTTTTCTGGTTCGGCCGTAAATTATCGGTTATACTATCGGCTTTTCTCTTATCCGTTTTACTTGGATTATATGGAATAGGGTATTTATATATTGCGGCCGAAGCGTATAGTTTTTCTATTTTTCTGTTAGCAGTTGCAAATTTTATTGCCGCCGTCTCTTCGGTCCTATCCCTAATTAACAGATTCAGGCGATTGGATTAATATAGACAAACTGGTTTAATCAATTCTGTTTTGGATCACTTTAGGTTTTATGCCAGCCTCATGCTACAGCGTTATCGATCTGTGGTATCTCCAACGAAGTTGGAAATATCGTTGCTATAAAAAACGGTGATATCATCATTCATGGTGCTCATGGCTCCGGTGGCGTTTTACTGCTATTGGTCACAGGTTATAGAAACTTTGTGATATGCTCGAAAAGGAACTCGGCACCGATTAAAGATAACATTTTTAAATCACAACGTTTTTGTGCTATATGATATATTTGAAACTGGCAAGGATCTTCAAATTATCAGCAAACTGTCTTTCGGGCGACATGCTCAACATATCTTTGTCGGCATTTCGATATTCTGTAGATTACGGTCCTGGTGCCATCACCAACAAGAAAAGGGTGAATTACGCGGGAGGCTCAATCGTTGAAAGAAAGCGACGGCCATCTGTATTTATCTTTCACAGAGAACCGGATGTTCACACATCCACAAGCAAAGTAGATCAGATACTATGCCTAAAATTATAACCAAGATTGATATTAATGCGCCTATTGAACTGGCATTTGATTTGGCCCGAAGTATCGATTTTCACGTTTTTACCCAGGCCAGTCATGGTGAAGTGGCTGTTGCAGGTGTCACATCGGGATTAATTAACGCCGGGGAAACAGTAACATGGAGGGCAAAACATCTTGGTTTTTTCCAATATTTAACCGTTGAAATAACGGCGTTCGATAAGCCTTATCATTTAAGGGATTCACAGGTGAAAGGCGCTTTTAAGCGGTTTGATCATGACCACCTGTTTGAATTAAACGGCAGCAAAACAATTATGACGGATGTGTTTGATTATGATGCTCCATTTTCTTTTCTGGGACGGTTGGTCGATGTTATTTACTTAGAAAAATATATGACCAATTTTTTTATCAGCAAACAAAAATTGATAAAAACCGCTTTAGAATCCGATCAATGGGAAAAATATGTTTTTTAATTGGCCATCATGACTTAGAGGAATCTATTTGGGCACGACAACAACTAAAGACACATCATCGAGTATGAGGCTGAATAATGAATCCGTAATCGGCGTTGTCGGTGGTGGACCGGCAGGAAGTTTATACAGCTACTTTGTTTTGGATCTGTCCGAAAGAGCAGGCTTGGATATAACTGTAGATATCTATGAAGATCAGGATTTTACCCGTCCAGGTCCGGCAGGCTGTAATCATTGTGGGGGAATCGTATCTGAATCACTGGTGCAATTGCTGGCCTCTGAAGGCATAAATTTACCCCCTAGCGTGGTGCAAAGAAGTTTCGATTCTTATGTGCTGCACATGGACGTGGGAAGCATAAAAATTGATACCCCCCTTGAAGAAAAGAGAATTGCCGCCATGTTTAGAGGAGCCGGCCCTTTAAAATCAAAAGGACTGGAGGGGGGAAGTTTTGATGGGTTTTTACAGAAACTGACTATCGAAAAGGGTGCCAATCTTATCAACCAGCGGGTTTCAAACATACACTTTGAAAACGGACACCCAATTATAAAAACCCGCCAAGGTATTTCCAAATCATATGACCTTATTGTAGGCGCTACTGGATTAAATCCTAAATCTTTGGAATTATTTGAGGGGTTGGACTTTGGATTTCAACCTCCAAAAGCAACGAAGACACACATCTGCGAGTTTGAGTTGGGTACTGAAACAGTACAAAGATATTTCGGTAATTCATTGCATGTATTTCTAATAGATCTTCCTCGCCTGGAATTTGCCGCAATCGTTCCCAAGGGTAGATATGTGACTCTGGTTCTATTGGGTACGGATATAGATAAGGAGCTTGTACAGTCGTTATTGATGACCGACGAAATGAAAAAGTGTTTTCCTTCTGAAATCGATTTATTAAAAAGTTTGCCATGTAAGTGTTTCCCGAAAATGAATGTCGGTGCGGCTATCCTTCCCTTTAGCGATAGGATAGTGCTGGTGGGTGACTGTGCTGTTTCAAAATTGTATAAAAACGGTATCGGCGCTGCTTATATTGCCGCCAAATCGGCTGCAACAACATCTATGCTGCATGGCATCTCTTCTGACGATTTTCAAAAACATTACCTGCCAGTTTGCAAATCGCTCAATTTTGACAATGCACTCGGAAAAATCATTTTTGCCTTTGCACACAAAGTTCAAAACCGTAAGTCTACGAAACGAGGTATATTACGTATGATTTACAAGGAACAATCCAAGGCTGGTATCCATCGCCACATGAGCACAGTTTTGTGGGATACATTTACAGGTAGTGCCCCTTATCGTGATATCTTTATGCGGACCCTAAAACCGGCATTTTGGTTGAATTTCATATGGAAATCAATTGTCGGTTTGTTCCCCTATAAAATTGACAATACGATAGAATCGTCCGTTGTCAAAAGCGATGGGTTGGGGAAATTTTTTCAGAATGGTGAAAACATCGTCAAGCAGGGTGAAGAAGGTGAATGTCTTTATGTAATACAATCTGGTGCCGTTGAAGTGTTCCAGGAGAACAATGGCGAGGAAATTCATATTGCCGTGTTGCATGAAGGTGACTTTTTTGGTGAGATGGCGGTTTTTGAGCGTGATGTACGTTCGGGTACGGTCCGATCAAAAGGTGATTCCCGTATACTTACTGTGGACAAAAAGACTTTACTAGGCAGAATACAGGAAGACCCTTCGTTGGCCTTTCGCATCCTGCAAAAAATGTCATCTCGTATTCGTGAAATGGACACCCAAATAAGCAGGATAAAGGAGGCAGATCGTCGGAATTGGGGCACTCGCCCGGAAAAAAACCCGGAAAAAACAACTGACATGCTCGAAAATGAACGCGACTCTAATTAGAGATAAGTATTTTATGAACGAAACCGCTTCGCGGCAGTTTGAACCCAGTTTCCATAACAGATTCGCGGTGCATGATATTTTTTTTAGAAAACTTGTAATTTACAGTGAAATTTTTCTGCAACGTACCGTAATTTTCACTTTCATTTTTATCAAGACTGTGCAATGTTAAATACTGTAATTATTAGGAAAAATAGAAAGTCGATACTTTGCCCAGATAGCGCCTTTCATGCCAAAGTGATCGACGGCTTCGCACATACTTGTTTTTCGGACACGGGAGTCGAACCTGCAGCCAGCCTATTTATTGGCATTAATAGTGCAAATTCGTCGCATTCATTGCAGATTCTGTGACTAAACATCACAGGCATTCAGTTCGCATGACGGTTTGTAATTTCACCTATTGATGTTATGCCATAGATAATACCTATTAGCTATCTATTCGTAATTGGCATTATCTATAAGCAGGCATCCAGTGGAAACCTATTTTTTAATCGGTTGTATCGGCATCTTTACCGGCTTTATGTCCGGGCTACTGGGTATCGGGGGCGGCATTATCATGGCCCCGCTTTTACTCTATGCACCGCCTTTATTCGGTATAGAACCCTATTCTATGCAGGTAGTCGCCGGGTTGACCATTGTTATGGGGCTTTTAGGCTGTCTTTCAGGTGGGTTAACACACCACAGATTCTCTTTTGTTTCAAATAAGTTGTCCACCTACATGGGAATCAGCATCTTTCTGGCCGCATTGATAGGGGGTGCGGCCTCCAGATTCATGCCCCATGAAGCACTATTACTAATATTTGCGTGTCTGGCCTTTGCTGCGGCAATATTAATGTTCGTTCCGGCAAAACATGACCTTGAAATCCCGGACACTTCAACACTTGAATTCTGCAAGGCCCGTGCGGTGACAACTGCCGCAGGTGTCGGCCTGCTGGGTGGTTTGGTCGGGCAGGGCGGCTCTTTCATTTTGATTCCTCTGATGACCGCTTATGTAAAAATTCCGACCAGGATCGCCATTGGCAGTAATCTGGCCATCGTTTTTCTATCGACACTGGCCGCTTTTATCGGCAAGGCACTGACCGGGCAAATAGAATGGATCTTATCGATCCCCATTTTGCTGACCGTGCTGCCCGCTGCAGCGGTGGGCGGGCATGTCAGTCAAAAAGTACCCGTAAAATGGTTAAGAAAGCTGCTTGCGGGACTCATCGGCCTGGCCGCCGTTAAAATGTGGAGTTCACTCCTGCTGTAACGGCGCGGCTAAAAGTAAGGCATCCTGGCCCAGAGAGGCTGTGCCACAATACCCCCTTTGGCCCAATTTCGGCGTCAGTCGCAAATTTTCACGCTCCCCGGCGGGCAATTGTTTGCCCGCGGCAACCCGGCAACCTTCTCAAAGCAAAGATTTCTGGCCCCGAGCCAATGCTTCTGCATGCCCCCTTTAAGCGATTTACCTGCCGTTATAGCAGGCCCTTGCCGGTCAGCAGATCACACAGCAGCCGCACACCGAACCCAGTGCCGCCAGCCCGGCAGTAGGGCCCGTCCTTTTTTGTATAGGCGGGGCCGGCGATATCGATGTGCGCCCACCGTGTATCGCCCACAAATTCAGAAAGGAAGAGCGCCGCTGTGATTGCACCGCCCCAGCGGCTGCTGCTCATGTTGGCAATGTCGGCCAGGTCGCTCTTCAGTAGCGGTTTGTAATCATCCGGCAAGGGCAGCCGCCAGCAGCGCTCCCCGGTTCGGTCTGCGGAAGCCAGAATGGCCTGGGAGAGCACCTCATCGGTGGAAAACAGGCCGGCAATCTTATCGCCCAGGGCCACCACGCATGCCCCGGTCAGGGTGGCCAGGTCGAGCATGACATCCGGCTGGTACTTCTTCTTGGCCCAGGCCATGGCGTCAATCAGGATCAGGCGCCCCTCGGCATCGGTGTTGCCGATCTCAACCGTCTTGCCCGCGTAGGAGGTGATCACGTCGCCAGGCCGGATTGCTGTACCGGATGGCATATTTTCCACCAGCGGCAGTACGCCGATCACCCGGGTTTTGGGTTTCAGTTTGGCCACCGCCAGCAGGGTACCCGCCACGGCAGCCGCACCGGCCATGTCCATCTTCATCCCGTCCAGGCCGGCGGATGACTTCAGGTTAATGCCGCCGGTGTCAAAGGTGACCCCCTTACCCACCAGGACAGCGGTCTTGCGGGCGCCTTTAGGCTCGTATTCCAAAACCACCAGACGCGGTTTGACCTGGCTGCCCTGTCCCACAGCCAGCAAGGCACCGAATTTTTCCTTAGCAAGGGCTTTTTCACTCAATACCCGGCATTTAAGGCCGGCGGCCCGGGCGGTGGTGGTAATCTTGCGCGCAAACGCGTCCGGCCGCTTGTCGTTGGCCGGGGTACTGACCCACTCCCGGGCCTTGAGCGCGGCAGCACAGGTTTTCTTCAACCGGGTCGCCAGTTTTCGACCCGCGGTTAAAGACTGTTTCGCTGCTAAAAATTCAATCTTTTTCAGCGGCTGTTTTTTCTTTTCGCTCTTGTATGCCTGAAACAGGTGGTTTGCCAGAAGGCCGCCCTCAATCAGGGCCGCCAGGGATACATCCGCGTCGAGGTCTATTCTGCCTTCTGCCGGTACGGCCACCATTACTGCAGCCAACTGCCCGGCCATACATTTTTTAACGGCCCGCCCCATAAACTCCCGGAGAGATTCCGGGTTGACGGCCACAGCTTTGCCCAGCCCCAGAAAAACAGCCCGTTCTACCTTTACCCCCGGCGGGTCGTAGAGTGTAACCTCATCCCCATCGGCAGCCTTGAATTCTTCCAGAGCCAGCGCTTTTTTGGCCAGTGCGGCCACCGACTTATCGGCATGAATGTTTTTGTCTTCACAAACCGGGATCACCAGGGTGCCGACCGCGGTTTTCTTGATATCAATTGCACTGAATTTCAACATAGTTGTATCTCCCCAATCGATTACATCTGTTCGTAAAGTGAAACCTGGGAGCCGGCAGCAGCCTGAAAACACGACTTTCAGGTTCCGGCAGGTTCAACCGTAGATTATAGGACAGGACGTGCCCGATGTCCAGATAGCATGCGGACACGGGTTGTTTGCATAGAAGTGATCTAAAGAACTGCCCCCGGGTAAATCCCTTGCGCGTGCTTGCCATTGGCCCTGAAGATCAGGTTTTAAGGGACAGAAAAATTTCGCTCTATCTGCAATCAATGGAATATTACCCTTTTGCTCTTGCCGGCAATGTCCGGGAATGATAACAAATACCGAAGACAATCCGAGGAGGCCCCATGACTGGAAAAGTCCGTCTTGTAGATGTAAAAGATCCGTCCCTGCCAGGCAATGAGAATGAACAGGCCCGGACCCTCAGGCTGGTTTCAGGCCGCGAGGTCAAAGTCTCCTGCGGGGAGCATGAAGACCTGGTTGAAATCTTCGAACCCGCCGGTGAACTGACGGTCAGGATTCGCCTGACGCCAGAGGGCCCGGTGATGGTGGTTCAAGGCTGCAAGCTGGCCCTGCGCGGGGCTGAATCAATTGCCCTGGAGGCACCCACGGTTGAAATTGCAGCCTCAGAAAAAGCCCGGGTGGCCAGCAAGGGGTCGCTTGAAATCGACGCGGCCCGGAAAATGGAAATTCATTCCGAAGACGACATTCGGGTTACCGGTAAAATTATCCGTTTAAACTAGATGCTCCCGTAAAAGGTCACAAAACACGTCACTCCGGCAAACACCGGAGTCTATAACTACCTGCTGAAACTGGATTCCGGCGTTCGCCGGAAGGACACCAGAGGAGAGGACCGATATATGCCTAATGCAGCCCGGGTTGGCGATATGGCCAAACAGGATTCGCCGCACTGCCATGCCCCCATTCACCCGCCGGCCCCAACCCCCGCCCCCTCGGCGCATCCGGCCCTGCCGGTCACCATCATATCCGGTGTCTTCACGGTGCTGATCGGCAACATGCCCGCCGCTACGGCCACAAGCAACACCACCCCGTGCACACTCCCGGCTTGTGTTCCCGCCGGCCCGGGAATGGTGGCCATGGGTTCAGCCACAGTTTTGATCGGGAACCTGCCGGCTGCCCGGGTAAACGATATGACCGCCCATACCAGCTGTGTGGCCCCGATACCGGGCCCCGTCGGTAAAATCCTGCCGCCGGGGTGCCCCACCGTCATCATCGGAGGTTGATCGCCTTTGAAGCACACGCACTTCGAAAGAATAGAGCCCATCTGCCCGCGCTGCCGCAGGATTTCAGAAATAGAGACGCCGCTTACCATTGCAGCGATCCACCAGGCCGCCGCAGACGGCATCACCCAGGGGATCCTGCAGTGCAGCAATCTCCAATGCCGCAGTGAATACCCAATCATTGACGGCATTCCCGTCATCGTCGATGATCTGCGCACCTGTATCTCGCAAAATATTCTGCCGGTTCTCTGGAGAACCGATTTACAGCCCGAGATTGAAAGCCTGCTGGGGGACTGCTGTGGCCCCGCATCGGCTTTCAATGCCCATCGTCAAAACCTGAGCAGCTACACGTTTGACCACTACGGTGACCTGGACCCGGCCGAAGACGGAAAATCCCCCGCAGCCCCCGGATGCATCCTCGCGGTCGCCCGCAAGGGCATTGATCTGGCAAAACCGGTTGTCCGGGGGCCTGTGGTGGACATCGGCTGCTCTGTCGGCCGCACGACATTTGAGCTGGCCACCCATTTTGATGAGCTGATTCTGGGCATTGACCTGGGATTCGATATGCTGCGCACGGCAAGCCAGGTCCTGGAAACCGGCCGAGTGCGCTACCCCCGACGTCGGGTGGGCATGGCCTATGACCGGCGTGAATTCCAGGTAAACCTGGCCGGCGCCAGCCGGGTAGACTTCTGGTGCTGTGATGCCGCTGCCCTGCCGTTGCCATCTGAGAGCGTCTCACTGGCGACGAGTTTTAATGTTATTGATTGCGTAACCGCGCCTTATGACCACTTGCAGGCCATTGAACGAACCCTCGCTCCCGGATCACGGGCCATCCTGTCGACCCCCTACGACTGGTCGGCAACAGCCACGCCGGTCGAAGCGTGGCTGGGTGGCCATTCCCAGAGGTCTGAAAAGCAGGGGGACAGCGCAACGGTCCTGAAATCCCTGCTCGCCGGTGGTGATCATCCCCTGGCCCTGGCAGGCCTAAAACTGGTGGCCGAATTGCCGGACCTGCCCTGGTCGGTACGCCTGCATGATCGCAGCTGCATGCAATACCGTGCCCACCTGGTCGTCATCGAAGCAGTCCCGAACATGGCCAGAGGGGGTTGAACCCAATGCGATTTCAGTGGAGAGCGTTTTCCTTCGAATTGCCCCCCGGTTTTGAGATCCAGCCTGAGTTTACGCCGCCCGGGCCACAGGCGCCGCCCTGTGCCTGCGGCCAGGAGCACGGTGATGCTTCTGCGAAATGCCTGACCATCTGCAAACCAGCCGGACCAGTCACCGGCACCCTCCCGTTTTCTAAAAACCCGGATGATTTGAATCCCGGGACTGCCCGGGTGCCCATTGTATTGACATCCCTTAAGTCCCGGTACGTGGGCCCTCCACTGCGTCACCTGCAGCAGACCGTCCAGGTGCTGCCGGAGTACCTCGCAAACTTCAGGGTGACCACCTGCGAGCCTTGCCGCATTGGCAATCACCCCGCCGCCCGCGCACATTTTTCTTTTGAGACCAATTTTAGAATCGACCAATTCACCATCGCCTGGCATGTGGCTGACGAGGTCATTTCCGCAACCATGACGATTCCGGAATGCGACCCGGAATCCGGCTGGGCAATCCTGCAGCCGTTTGTCGATACCTTCCGGTCCTGACGACATGCGCATCCTGTTTCTCGAAATTGAAACCGAAAGCGAGTGGGCCCACGCCGCCATGGGGCCGGCCTGCCTGGCCGCTTACCTGCGTGCAGCCAGCCACCGGGCCGACCTGCTGCGGGTCAGGCCGGCAGATTCTTTTGACGCCGTTATGACGATGATTCGCCAACGGGCACCTGATATCGTCGGGTTCTCAATGACAACCCGCCAATGGCCCCGCGCGGACAGCCTGGCCGGTCAAATTCGGCACCGCCTGCGCCTGCCCACCATCGCCGGTGGCCTGCATGCCACCTTCGCACCAGAGTCCACGCTGGCCTCGGGCAGCTTCGACTATCTTTGCATCGGAGAAGGTGAAGGCGCTCTGTACGACCTGATGAACGCCCTGGAAAGCGGTCAGAACCCCCGCAGCCTGGGAATCACCAACATCTGGCACAAGGGTGGGCCACGGCCGAACCTCAGGCCGCCGCTGACCGACCTGGACAGCCTGCCCTTTCCCGCCCGTGACCTGCTCGACGAAATGGAAGGCGTAGCTCATATCAACACCATGCGCGGCTGTCCCTTCACCTGCACCTATTGTGCGGCCGGGGCCCTGAACAACCTTTATGGAAGCCGGCCATACACCCGCCGACGCTCGGTGGCCAACGTCATCGCCGAACTGGTTGCCATCCGGGCCGCCGGGCCGCTGCACTATATTATTTTCCTGGATGACACCTTTACATTGAACCACAGGTGGGTGAGATCCTTCTGTGACAAATTCGGGCAGGAAATCGGCACCGGGTTTTCCATTCACGCCCGGGCTGAAACGCTCAATCCCGCCCTGCTGGGTACGCTGGCTTCAGCAGGCTGCCGGCATATTGTCATCGGAGTGGAAAGCGGCAGCCAACGGATTCGGGAAACCATCCTTAAAAGGCCGGGCACGGATCAGAAATATGTGGAAGCTTTCCGGTGGGTCCGACAGGCGGGCATGCTGGCCACGGCCAACTACATGCTCGGCATACCGGGAGAAAGTGAGTCAGATATTGAAGAGACCCTGACGCTGCACCGCAGGCTCAAACCGGATGATTTCGGTTATTTTGTTTTCTATCCCCATCCGGGAACCGCGCTTACCAAGACCTGCCGGGAAAAAGGATACCTGCCGGCAGACTATCTGGACCAACCGGTCGCATATGATCGCACGGCCTTAAACCTGCCCGGGCTAAGCAGAACCGCCGTTGAGGCCTGTCACGCGGCATTCACCCGCGAACGCACAAAACTATACCGCGACAGGAACAGGCATACTTAATCGTAAAGAATCATTGCCAAAGGGCCAGGCTTTGGGTGGACATTGAAGGGACTTACAACTCAAATAATCGATGCGTTAGAAATGACAAAACTAAAGTACTTAAAGATAATGCGTGGCTGCGCCCCATTGATTGTATCAAATCAGCAGGATTCCTTAACTTCACTTCAAACTTTAGTTCACTGGAGACCATGGTTCTTTATTTGGCATACACCATGGATATGCCGTCTATCCGGGTGACAATGGCCGCAATGCCTTCATTTTCCTGGAACGCAACCGCGGCGCCCCAGGCAGCTTCCGGGTCTGGATAGTCCCCGGTCCGCACAGCATTCCAGGCATTGCCTTCAGAATCAAGATACTCAAACACATAGGCCGGGTATCCGCGGCCCCTGAGTTTTTCGGCAAATTTTTCGGCATTGGCATGGTTTAAAAAAGCCCCGATCTGCACCGAAAACTTTTTCTCCTCGGAGGCGGCTATCAAGCCGCTGACGGCTTGGTCCTCTTCGGGTTGCGGCTCTGGTATTTTAAAAACGATCCCATGGTCCGTTTCAGCGGCCTCCAACTCTTCCTGAAATGAATCTAAACCTGTTTCGGTGTCACCATCTGCAGCGCTTTCATCTTCTGGGACGACATCTCCGGTGACATCCTCTTCATCCAGCTGTTCGTCAGGTTCTTCCGCAACCGCATCTTCAACTGCAGGGCTTTCATCCTCCAAAGATTCCCCGTAGGGCCGAACCTCAATCTTATGACCTGAGGGGGTTCTCGCCAGAAAAAGAGAATTATACTCGGTGAGAAAAACGGTCCCGCCGGCCTTGGTTCTGAAGCCGCGGGCCGCGGCAATGGCCTCGTCCAGATCAGTAAAATCGGAAATTCGCACCGTGTACCACAGCACCCCTTTTGAATTGGCCCCATGGTAAATATAAGGATCATACCCCCTGGAACGCCATTTCTGGACATGGGTTTGGGCCCGCACCTGGGTGATAAAAGACCCGATCTGGATTGAATACAAGGGCGCCTCGGGAAGCAGTTCTTCCGGGTCTGGCTCCGGTTCTATCTCGGGTACTGGCTCCGGCTCCGGTTCCGGTTCCTCCACCGGGGCAGGTGGTTCGGGTTCAGGCGCTTCCACCACCACTACCGGCTGGGGGACGGGTCGCATTTCCGGCCTGGCCACAGGTGCTTTAACCGCCGGTTGGGGTTCGGGGTCCGGCAGCCCGACAATAATGCCTGAAAGGTACCCGGCCACATACACAAGAAAAAAAAGTACCAGAAACACCGCTACGAGTGTTGTGGTCGTTTTCTGGTCTAATGAAAAATCCTGACTCATAGGTAATCTCTCTATCCGCGAATTCCGCCTATGCCTGCAGACGTATCCATATCCTTTGCTCTTCTACCTTGCAGCCAGCGCCAGAGCCTGGTTCGCCAGGGCTCTCTTTTGACTCGCCCGTCTTCGTGGAAATTTTCTATCGGTCCGACCTGCTGGCCGGCCCTGTAAAAAATACGCTCTTTGAGGTTGCCGCTTTCGTAAAAGCGATTCAATTCGCCCTCAAGCAGGTTGTTCATGTAATAAGCCCGCTCCCGGGGCACACCGTTTTCATGGTATTCGTAGCGGGTACCCTGAAGCTTGCCCTCTTTGTACCTGGCTTTTATCATTTTCCGGCCCTGGTTGTCATACCAGATCAGGTTGCCGTCCTGAACATCATCTTTATACGTTTCACTGCAGATGACCTGCTGATTTTCGTTGTAATGCAGGCCCTTTCCCTGTTTTTTCCCGTTGCGGTAATCAATCCGGGAACGGATAATGCCCTTTTCATACAGCGTCAGCTCGCCTTCCAGGCGGTCTTTCACATAAAAGGCGCGCTGGGCCAGAAGGCCTTCCTGGTCGTAAGCACTGAACCTGCCGTTCAACTGGCCATCCGCAAATACTGCTTTTTGAACAATCCGGCCATCCTCATCGTAGACAACAGCTTCACCGTCCATCTCGCCGTCTTTGAAAACAGCCTCCGCTTTGGAGCCATCAGCGTATGTGCCGGTCTGTTTCTCAGGTCCCGGTGCACGCTCCACTGCAAGGTCAACGTCCGGGATGTCAGACGCTGCGGCCAGATCAGACTGGCCGGGCAGCACAGGGGCCGCCGCCGGAATTCCCCCGTCGGTTGCTGCGGCACCGACGTCCACGGCTCCGGTAACGTCCGTAACCAGCCCGGCTTCACTGTCTGGTTTATCCGTGCTCATTTGCCGTTGTACTCCGCATTACTGTCCCGGTCAGGTAAAATCTCCAGGCCCATGGTGTAAAACTGATAAGTTGTTAAAGCCCCATCAACCGGCCTTGATCAGCCCGCCCTTGAGGGTCAGCATCCCGCCACCATCCACCTCGGCCATGGCGCTGCCCTTGACTTTGACCATGGTGCCCTCGGCCTTAAGTTCCAGGCCGGCTTTGGCGGTCAGGTTCATACCGGCCTTGTTGACCAGGTCCATCCCGGCCTTATTTGTCAGTTTCATACCCGCCTTGCTCAGCAGGTCTGTACCGGCAATGTTTGACAATTTCGTGCCGGCCTTATTCATCAATTCGGTCCCGGCCTTGATGGTCACTTTTTTGCTGGCCTGGTTCAGGATATTTTTGCTGGCCTTGCAGGTAATGTTCTTCTTGGACTTTATGGTCACATTGCCCTTGACATCAATGGTCAGGTTTCCGTCTACTTTGAGGACATAGTTTTTCTTTACCTTGTGGGTAAAGCCGTCCTTGTTGGTGTGGGTTTCCGCATCCTTGACGGTCAACTTGCGGGTTCCTTTGGATACGGAGTGGGTTTCATTGCCCTTGGTGACCGTGAGGGTTCGATTGCCTTTTGAAACGGTAAGGGTTTCATTGCCCTCTGTGATGGTGGTCTTGCGGTCCTTGGTGATCGTGATGGTCTCGTTGGCCTTGACATCTTTCTTACGGTCGTTCTCAACCAGGATCACATGGTCTTTCTGGGCATGAAAATATAGCTCTTCACTGTCTTTTTTGTCCTCAAACCGGATTTCGTTGCCGGCCTTGCCTTTTTTGGTGGAAATGGTTTTGATGGTGCTCTTGGTTTTTTCTCCTGGCAGGGCATACGGCACGGTCTGGGTGGCATTGTAAACCGAACCAATAATGATTGGTTTATCCGGGTTGCCTTCCAGAAAACTGACCACCACTTCGGATCCCATGCGCGGAATAAACATGGTCCCCCACCCCTTGCCGGCCCACATCTGGGCCACCCGGATCCAGCAGGAACTCTTGTCGTCTTTCTTGCCCTCCTGGTCCCAGTGAAACTGCACTTTCACCCGCCCGTATTTATCCGGAAAAATTTCTTCGCCCTTCTTGCCGACAACCACGGCCGTCTGGCTTCCATATATTTTCGGCCTTTTTACCAGGCGCAGGGGACGAAAAGGAACAGCCGCCGGAAAGGCTGTAAAGCTGTTGGTGTACTGGTCCTGATCTGCGTGAATGAACAGGCTCCGGATCACATACTTGGCATTGATGTCGGCCCGGTCGTGCCCGGTCAGTTTAAATTTAAAACCGCTGGCAAAGGCCCGGCAGTACCCCTTGCCGTGGAGTACTTTAGCTGTCACCTCATGGGCTTCAATCCGCCGGCCGATAATTTTTTCACCCGCCTTGGTCTTGGTGAAATCACCCGGGTAGTCATAGATCCTCAACTTACCCGACTTGCTGGCGTTCACACTGGCAATCAAGTCGGTTTCGGGCGTTTCAAAGTGATAATCCTCGGCCGCATATTTATTGGGAACCAGTTGCTCTTCGAGGGTCACCGAGTCCACCAGGGTGTCCCCTTTCGAGGTCGATTCAGCATCCAGATAGCGCGTCTCGGTCAACCCGGGGCAGTCCTTGTGGGTGGCGGCATCGTTGGCCAGCACCAGGGTGTGCTTTTGCTTGGTATGTTCAAAAAAATACCAGATACCTTCGTCTTCCATCAACCGGGTCACAAAATCAAGGGCCGTCTCCTGATATTGAACACAATATTCCCGGGCGGTAAAAGAGCCCTTGGTCTTATCGCTGTGGTCGGAAAACCCGAAATCCGAAAAAATCGCTTTGATGATCTCCAGGGTTGTCTGGTTTTGAAAGATCCGGGAATCGGTGGTCAGGGAGAGCTGCCACAACCAGGGCCGGATTTCAGCAAAGTAGGTGCTGACATAGCCGTCGTTGTCACCTTGCTGAAAACGGGTAACAACGCCATTGATGTACCGTTTCGCACCCCCGTACTGCTCTATTGAGACCGCGGCATTCTTGCCGAGAACCTTGGTAAAATCGACCTTGTTGTCCGCCGATCTGATTTTCAATCGGTATTGGAACAGCTCCGATATCTGCTCTTCACCGACAAGTTCCTCGATAAAAAATTTTCGTCCCCCGGAGTCGAGGGGGGTGGTCACGTTGAGATATAATTTTTTGTCCGATATACGACTCATAATTCAATGACCTCCGGTAACGCCGGAGGAATGAAGTGTTAACCGCTACAGCGGTTTGAATAAAAGATAGTTTCAGGCCAACTGCCGGTCATTGAATGCTGATTCCTGAAGGCAGCAGTTACCGTTTTTACAAGAATTTTCAAACAAACTCCAGCCAATATAGAACGTTGAACAACACATATCAGGTTGTTTATAGTTCCATCTATAAAAATCATCGCCTCGGCAATTGGTTGAATCCCGGCACTGTCAAACGCCGAAAGTCACCCCAGAAAGATTGGAAGTTCACCGATGATTATTATAATCTATTCAATAAATCCCGCCATTTTTTCGACTTCCGGGCCGGTTTCTTTTTAACCCGGATCCGCTTGCGCAGGACTGGCTTTTCCTTTTTGGATTCGAGAAGATCCTTGATGGACTCCGGTTTGAATCCCGCCGGCACCCTGCCCGGCAACGGACGGTTTAACGTGGTGGACAGGCGCGGTGTGGCGGCCTCGCCGGCATCTTCCTCCCGGGGCGGATCGAAACTGTACACAAAGCCCTCTTCGGCATCTATATCAACACTGATGCCGGTACAGTCCTCACCGGCAGCCATGCGGGCTAAAATTTCCGCTGAAATTTCGGGCAGAACAGTCTGCGTGAGC
This sequence comes from uncultured Desulfobacterales bacterium, assembly GCA_964636125.1. Lineage (GTDB taxonomy): Bacteria > Desulfobacterota > Desulfobacteria > Desulfobacterales > CAJINA01 > CAJINA01. The sequence goes on from CAZWPX010000017.1 coordinate 70,914, forward strand.
AGGTGATCCACATTGCGGGCCCCACTGTCCACTTCGGTGCAGCGCCTGGCAATCGCGGTCACCAACTCCGTGGAATAGGCAAAATCAACCCGGTGGTTCTCGGCAAAGCGCTGCCGAATTCGTTCCAGTTTAAGCTCCACGATACAACCGATCACATCGTCGCTGAGAGGATAATAGGGTACAATCACCAGGCGGCCTAAAAAGGCCGGTTTAAAATGCTTTAACAATTCCGGCCGCACCAGTTCAACCAGGGCCTCGGTATCCGGAAGTGTGCTGCTCTCCCCGCAGGCCCGGAGGATCGCATCGGTTCCCACGTTGGACGTGAGCATGATCACGGTGTTCTTGAAATCAACCACCAACCCCTCGGAATCCTCCATGATGCCTTTGTCGAACACCTGGTAAAAAAGTTCCATGACATCCGGGTGGGCTTTTTCGACCTCATCCAGGAGTACGGCGGTATAGGGATTGTGGTGGACAGCCTCGGTGAGCACGCCGCCTTTACCATGGCCCACATAACCCGGGGGCGCCCCCCGGAGCCCGGAAACCGTATAGGACTCCTGGTATTCCGACATATTGATGGTCACCATGTTGCGTTCACCGCCATACAGCAACTCGGCCAGGGTCAGGGCGGTTTCCGTCTTGCCGACCCCGCTGGGTCCTACCAGCAGAAAAACGCCCACCGGCTTTCCGGGATCATCCAGATCCGCACGGTAGGTTCTGATCCGCCGGGCAATGGCATCCAGGGCCGGGTCCTGGCCGATAATCCGGCGGCTCATCTTCTCTTTCAGGCGCAGTACCGTTTCAACCTCGTCGGTCATCATCTTGCCCACTGGTATGCCGGTCCAATTCGATATGACCCGGGCAATGACGCCCGAATCTACACACAACGGCACCATTGGCACCTGCCCCTGGAGCGTTTCAAGTTTGGCCTTGGCCTGCAACAATTCACTTTTTAGCGTATCGAGCTCGCCGGCATTTTCGGCCTGATCGTCCCGGACACTTTTGTATAAGCGCTCTTGCAGATCCAGTGCTTTTTTAACGACGTCCAGTTCGTTTTGCCAGCGTTCTTCAAGCAGTTTTCCGGCCCGGGCGACCTCATCCAGTTCACGGGACAGATCGGCAATCCTTTCGGTGTGGTCCAGTCCGGAAACATTTTCACGCCTTAAGATCGCAAGTTCCAGATTCAGCTGCTCCATGTGGCTGGCTGCATCTTCTATTTCAGGCGGTTTCCCGGTCTGGCCGATGGCAACCCGCGCGCAGGCTGTATCCAGAACACTGATGGCCTTGTCAGGCAATTGCCGGCCGGTGATGTAACGATGGGAGAGCCTGACCGCATCCCAGACGGCCTCGTCCAGAACCGTCACCCGGTGATGCTTTTCCAGGTTTGCCACCACCCCCCTGAGCATTTCAACCGCCGCTGACTCTTCCGGCTCATCCACTTTGACAACCTGGAAACGGCGCACCAGGGCCGGGTCTTTTTCGAAATATTTTTTGTATTCGGACCAGGTCGTCGCGGCAATGGTCCGCAGTTCACCCCGGGCCAGCGCCGGTTTGAGCAGATTGGCCGCATCGCCCTGCCCGGCCGGCCCGCCGGCACCGATCATGGTATGCGCTTCATCGATAAACAGAATGGTTGGCCGGGGGGCTTTGTTGACCTCATCAATCACTGCTTTCAGGCGCTTTTCGAATTCTCCTTTAATCCCGGCACCGGCCTGCAACAGCGCGAGATCCAGGAGTCTCAAGGAGATGTTTTTCAGGGCCGGGGGCACCTCCCCACGGGCAATCCGGATTGCAAAGCCTTCGACCACGGCGGTTTTGCCCACCCCGGCCTCACCGGTGAGGATGGGATTGTTCTGGCGTCGCCGGGTGAGAATATCGATCAGCTGCCGAATTTCCAGGTCACGGGCATAGATAGGGTCGATCAGTCCGTCGCGCGCCCGGGCCGTGAGATCGATGGTGTACTGGTCCAGGGACGGCGTCTGGGACGGCTGGCCGGGTCGCCGGGACCTGTCGACCTGCTGTGACGGCCGGTCATCAGCCTGATCAAGGGTGCCCGGTTTTGCGTCTCCAACCCGGATAATTTCATCAAATTCGGTTTTAACCGCCTCACGCGAGATCCGGTTCAAGGCGGGTGCCGATTCCAGGATGACACCGCGCAGGTTGTCATCATCCAGGATGGCCTTGAATACCGACCCGCTGTGGATGGTTTCCGATTTCAATTGCAGGGACGCAACCAGCCAGGCCTGCTCGAACAGCTGCAGAATGTAGGGTGACAGGGAGGGGGTCCGGCTGTTGCCGCGTTTGAAGCGATCTATGGCACTGGTGAGCTCTTTCTGCAGGCCGGCCACTTCAATATCGTAGTACCTCAAGATCCTGTGAATATCACTGTCCGTGGCATCCAGCAGTTTCAGCAGAAGATGCTCAATTTCCACGTTATAATTGGTTTGAGAAACGCACAGTTCCGCTGCCGTTTCCAGGCCCCGGCGACAGGCGGGATCCAGTTTCTCGATCAGTGACTGCAGATCCAGGCTCATTGGTTATACTGTCCTTCCCGCATCAGCGTTAGCAGCCGCGGTGAAAGCCGCACTCTATCGTGCTTTGCTTCCCGCTCCCGGGTGCCCAGCCAGGATGTCCAGCCCAGCCGCGGGCTAAAATCACCGCCCAGGCCGGGTGTGGGAATATCACCCTGACGGGCCATTAAAACAATTTCGAAATCCAGCTCGTTGCCCACATAAAACCGTGTCAGTTCGCACAGGGGTGCAAAGGCCGTTCCATCCGGCAGAAAGAGCAGCAATTCCTCCGCGCTGAGGGGGCCCACCTGCAATTCGAACTTGCCCTGCTGATCCCAGACGCGGGTACCGATGGTGGCTGTGTCGCCCAGAACCTGATTCTGTCCCGACCGGCCGATCCGGGTAATCTGGTCTTCAGCGATCTGATGCCACTGGCCTATAAACTGCCGACCTCGAATTTTCACGCCAAAATAGTCGGAGAGCAGGCGCTCGAGTCCAACCATGGAGCGTCCCTGCCGGGCGAAACTGGCGGTATAAAACAGCAGGGCCCGATCCGGGACCTGCATGCGGTGCTGCAGCCCGGCCGTCCCCAGTCCCATCAGGGAAAACAGGTAGCGGGCCACGGTTGAATGCTGGGGAGATTTGTGGTCAAACCCGATCCGGCAGGTTTTGCGCACCCTGTAGAGCATTGAAGCCAGCCGGTGGTTGAAAATATCTAAAAAATCGCGCAGGGCGGTGTCTTTTTTCCAGACCCTTTCAAGCACCAGTTCGGTATATACCGCCGGCAGGGGGCCTCTGGCGCCGGCCAGGCCTATGACATTGACCGAAACCCGGGCCGGTTCACCTTCCTGGGTGGGTGCTGTAATCTCGTCGATATCACCCGGCGGAAATTCAATCCCCACCCGGCTGCTGAAGCGCAACGGTTCCCGTTCGGGCTGCGAACTTTCACCGACACGATGCCGTTGGGGGTACATGATTTCAAGCAGCTTGACGGCCTGGAAAAAATCAAAGCTGTACCCGTGTTTAAATAGAGTCCGATCTAAAGGACTATCTGTTCCCCAGCCATGGGTTCCCATCTCTTCCAGATCCCTTCGCGTTGCTTACTTTTAATAATGAGCTGTGTAAAAGAGTTCACTGATGCGTACAGTGGAAAAAACCGGTTCAATACCGCCGCCAGGAGGAATGACCCACTGCCCACGTAGAGTTTTTCGTCAAACACTAAAGTGGCTTCGATACCCCTGCAAAATCCTTTCCAGGCATCCGTGCCGATCCTCCGGACAACTTGCCGGCAGTGCATCTCGCGGATGCCCGATATCTGCTGGTAGGTCTGTTCCGGGTCCAGGAAACTGTAAAGCTTTAGAATTTCGTGCAGGGCGTTGAGGCTCTCACGGCCACTTCCAAAAGAAAGATAGTTCAGTGAAAGATGGGATACCAGTCTCCACAGGGCGCGTCCGCGCAACGGCGGGTCAATCTGGCGCGTGGGTTTATCCAGAGTGTAAATACGTTCCAGGGGGGCTGCCCGCTCAATCTGCAGAACAGCACCGGCCGGAACTTCTTCGGCCAGCCGCCGGTTGGTACAGAGTGTCTTGGCATACAAGGTGGTGGCCGGCGGCACCGAAATATTAAAATCAAGATCAACCAGGGAGAGGAACACGTGTGTTCCGGGCAATTCCTTGCGCCCGGTGGATGCCCGCCGGGCCTGCCAGAAGGCGCGCTGCCCGCGCTGCTCCAGATTGTGGCTGTATGAGTAAAACGGTTCCACCGGTTGGGCGCGATCGCTGTCGTGCTTGATGGCCGATACAGATTGGATGGAATGGATTTCAGTGATACTCTCACGCCGCTGATCCGGATGCAGCAGGTACTCGGCCCGTTTTTCGTCCAGCCGGATGGGGTCGGTTGTTTTCTTAAACAGGTTGATAATAGGTGTGCAGCCCAACTTGAAAGTGCTTTTATCAATGGTCAGCCGGCTGCCCGGCACCTGGTCTAACAGGATCAGGATATCAAACCGGTTTTCAGACTTGTGCGCCTGCAGATTGTCAATATCCAGGAAAAGAAACTTCTCGGGAAACGTAAAATATTCGTGCAGCAGCCGGTAGCCGTAGTGACTGCCCGGTGGGTAGGGCAGCAGGCCTTCGTCCGGCCCGAACCCCACCGGCAAAATGGACCCTTTGGGTAGATAGGTCGGCCGCTCACGCTTCTCCGGAAGGAGGGCCACATCCAGAACATGGCCAAAAAGCAATTCGTAGAGGGCATGGGCCAGCATGCTGTCCGCATTGAGGTAAAACCGCAACCGGGAGAGCCCCATTTCCCCCAGGCCGCCTTCCGGGCTTTCAATGGAAAGCCTCAGGACCAGGCTCACCTGGGGCCGGGCATCCAGAAAATCGAACTGATCCGTGGACTCAAAACCCGCGTAGGTGACCTGCAAAGGCCAGAGGACCACCGGATAGCCGGTCCGAAACCGGCACACCTGCCCCTGACCGGCCCGGGTGAACAACGGGGTGTGCTCGGGCACCAGGTGCCCGCCGGTAAGACCGCCCTGGGTCGGATCCACCTCCAGGCAGGCAATCGCCATGGATGGCACCGGCGCCAGAAACTGGGGATACAGGGTCCCTAAAAGCGCCGTGGCCAGCTGGGGGAATTCACTCTCCAGGTTATACTGAATCCTTCCGGAAAGGAAAGCGAACGATTCAATCAGTCGCTCGACATGCGGGTCCGGGCTCTGCTCCATGCCCAGTTCCAGGCGTCCAGCCACCTTGGGATAATCCTCGGCAAAGGCCGCGCCCATTTTCCTAAGATAGGTCAGTTCCCTTTTATAATACTCCAAAAGATCGTCAGTATTGGTCAGCATGGATCTCCATCTTACCTGTCTCGGCATCGTAAATCGTCATAAACGAAATTGGTTCACGGACATCGTCGGCCACCATCACGGCCTCAATGTTCATCTGCAGGCTGCGTTCGCTGTCCATTTCCATTTCGATTGATACCTTGACATCCTGCAGCCGGGGCTCAAAAGCCCGGATGGCCTTTTCCGTAAGGGCGGCCCGCTGCTTCTGGTCTTTAACGTTCGAGGGCGTTCCCTTGCCAAAATCGGGCACGCCGTAATCAATGACAGTCAACTTGCGGTCTGCAAACTCACCGGCGGTCAGGGGTGTCCGGGTATTGAGCAGCCAGCCCAGGTCCCTGGCAATGGCAGCCCGGATATCGGGCCGGTCCATGATTCGCAAAGGCCGCAGTTCCCTCGTTTCACGGGGGGTCCGGTCTATCAGCCGGTCCAGCAGTGAGGCCCGGACTTTAAAAAATGGTGGTGGTATGGCCATACGAATCGCTTTCAACACTGATCAGGCGACAACATTGCTCCTTAAATCGTGACTGGCTATCTTCCTGGGTTTGGCAGTACCCTGTTTTTTGTCCATGGCCCGGTAAGTGTAGGTGGCTTTGGCCGCCACCAGCTCCAGATCCTCGCTGACGATATCGCCTTCACCGCCCTTGTAATTGAATTTTTTGATGATAACCCCTTCCAGAACGATGATGAAGTATTTGACCGGGCCACTGCCCCCGGATGCACGGTAGCACTCGATCATCACCCTGTCCAGTTTGGTGCCGTCCCAGCAGGCTTTCATCAATGCAGTGGAGGCTTCATCGATATACTTGGTGATCTTCACTTCCCCGTGTTCGGCTTTGCTGGTATCCTGGTCGCCTTCCTCGGTGGGGGAAGCATCCTGGGTGAATTCCTGGTCCAGGGAGGTAATTTCACACCACTCGATATGGGCCTTGTCTTCAGACTCGCCCTTGATGTTATTGGAAAACTTCATGAACATGTTGCTGGCCATGCGCGTCCAATCTCCTTATGTAAGCCACCTTGCCATGAGGGCCGCCGGAGTCAGCTGGCCGGTTGGGGAAGCCGAACATTCTGGTTGATAATGCCGGTGGGAGGAACCACAAGTGGACGAGGTTTCCCCCGTACGATAAGAGCGCACCCCTCCGTTGAGCTTTCCCGGAGCTGCTGTACGGCCGTTTTTCACGGCAACGGCCGTACAGCAATCCCCCCTGGGGAAACAACCGGGTGCCAATACCTGCCTGTAGACTAAGGATCGCGAATTTAATAACTTGCACGATATTACTTGTCTTTTGTTCCATCTTCTTCGTTGCGTTAAAGCCCACATACAAAAGAGTATGCGACCTTCAACACGCCTTGAATATGAAACAAAATCCTTCGCAATCTTCGTTCAATTTATTTCTTCCCCGATCCTAAACAACCGCCGATGAGAGTTCCAGACAGGCAAAGCCGGCAGATCCGGCCGGCCTGCCTGAATCCCGTTTATCCGGCGCCGGTAATATTTGTTATCAGATCCTGGCTGGCTGGAATCGCGCCGCCTGAATCCGGTGTACCCAGTAATTTGTCCATCGGCGTATAAAAATAGGTGATTTTGGAATAGGACAAGCCGATGTCCTCCTGGGGGATATCCCCTTCGCCACCACTGATCGAATAGCTCGAGATGATGACGTCATCCATGAGGATCTTCAGATACTGCACCGGTACATTTTCACCGTCGGAGCGGTAGCAGTGAATCTCACCGGTATCCAGCTGCTTTCCGGACCAGATGGTTTTCAGAATTTCCGGTGTGGCCTTGTCAATGTACTTTTGGAAAGTAAGCAATTCGTGTTTGCATTTTTCCAGGGTGGATCCCGTGGAAGCCCTGAAGTTCGTGGCGGGCTGTTCAAAACTGTGGCTCCAGGACAGGATCTCGATCCAGCCGGCGTGTTTCTCGTCCGCGCACTCGCCTTCAATCTTTTTTTCAAGTTTCAAAAACATGTTTGTAGACATAGCGGTTTTCCTTTCTTGCTTTAAGGACCGTCAGTCACACAGCATCGACGGTCTTCGCGGTAGTCCTCAGATGGCCCTCATCTTTAATGCGCTTTTTCCATCACCGCCTTGCGGAAATGATGGAAAAACATTTCGCACCCAGGCACATTCAAAATCAGCCTGATCAACCTGCCGGCGGCGGCAGTTCAGCAACCAGCCGAATGGAGGCCGTCAGCTCTTCAAGCTGGAAATGCGGCCTTAAAAATACAACCGCGTTGTAACATCCCGGCTTTCCAGGGATCTCGCTCACATCCACCCTGGCTTCGCGCAGGGGGTATTTGGCTTTGATATCCTGGGGCGCATCATCTGACCCGAGGATGTAATTGCCAATCCAGCGGTTGAGATAAGTGGAGACGCTGTCGGCGGTTTGAAAGCTGCCGATCTTATCCCGCATGATCGCCTTGATATAATGGGCGAATCTGGAAGCCGCCAGTACATAGGGCAGAACCGCCGAGATTCTCGCGTTGGCGTTGGCGGAATCAGTGTCGTACACTTTTGGTTTCTGGGTCGTCTGGCCGCCAAAGAAGGCCGCATAGTCGGTCCCCTTGCAGTGCACCAGGGAGATAAGCCCAAGGTCGCTGAGCTCTTTTTCCCGTCGGTCGGTAATGGCAATCTCGGTGGGACACTTGAGGGCGATATCGCCTTCATCGGTTGAGAAGGTGTGGGTCGGCAGTCCTTCCACCAGCCCGCCGCCCTCCACACCGCGGATCGCCGCGCACCACTTGTGCAGGGCAAAGGCATTGGTGACCCTCTGGGTCAAGGCATAGGCGGCATTGCCCCACAGGTATTTGGAATGATCGCGGCCGTCCACCTCTTCTTCAAAGTTCAACCCCTCCACGGGCAGTGTATCGGCCCCGTAAGGCAGCCTCATCAGGATGTGGGGCATTGCCAGGGTTACATAGCGGGAATCTTCGCTGTCTCTGAACGAACGCCATTTAATGAGCTCCGCGCTTTCGAAGATTTTCGCCAGGTCCCGGGGGACACCCAGCTGGGTAAAACTGTCCATGTCGAACAGTTTGGGGCTGGCCGCCGCAATAAAAGGTGCATGGGCCGCCGCCGCAACACTGGAAATCTTTTCCAGCAGAGCCATATCCTGGGGATGGCGCCCGAACTCATAATCGCCAACCAGCATGGTGTAGGGGCTGCCGCCGAAAGTGCCGTATTCTTCTTCGTACACTTTCTTGAAAAGCTGGCTCTGGTCAAACTCGACCGCAGTTTCAAGGTCTTTGAGCAGCTCTTTGGCCGTAATATTGAGCAGGCGCAGCTTCAGCATGACACCTGTTTCGGTGTTCATCACCAGGTAATTCAATCCGCGCCAGGAGCCTTCCAGCTTCTGGAAATCCGCATGGTGCACCACCTCATTGAGCTGGGCGGTTAAAAGTTCATCTATTTTCGCTATCTGGTCATTGATCATCGCAGCCGTATCAGCGCTGATGGTCATGCCCTCGTCAAGAATCTGGGTAACAAATTCGCCGATGAGATCCTTGGCATAGGGAACCTGGGAATCATCCCTGACCATCTGTCCATTTTGAATAATATTATCAAGCAGGCTCAGATCTTCGGCAGCTTGTTCTTGTTCCTCAGCCATTTTATTTCCTCCTTAATCTTATTCGGTAAAGGGAGTATTGCCGGTCCCTGTCACTATTCCTCTGCCGGTTCATCCGCCGCATCGTCACCGCCTTCGTCGGCTGCGCCTTCATCGCCGCCCTCCGCGGATGCGGTCAGGGTCTTGAGCTCTTCCATGTTCTCCGTATTCTGAATAACATCCTGCAGCAGGTTGTCCAGGTCGTCGTTGCCGTCCAGTTTGGTCAGCAGATCGGAAAGCCTCTGGCGGGCGTCATACAGCTGCTTGAGGGGTTTAATCTGTTTTAAAACAGCCACGGGATCGAAATCGTCCATATGGTTGAATTTCAATTCCAGGTTCATTTTGCTGTCATCATCCACCAGCTTATTGGACACCTGGAAAACCAGTCGGGGATTGATGGAATCCATAATGTCATTGAAATTATCCCGGTCGATTTCAACGAATTTCCTGTCTTTCACCTTGGGCAGCGGTTCTTCCGGCTGGCCGGAAAGGTCCGCCAGGATACCCCCTACAAAAGGGAGTTCCTTCATCTGGATAGCATCACCAATTTCTACATCATAGGTAATCTGTACCCTGGGTGGCCGGAT
>CAZWPX010000018.1:0-79832 GCA_964636125.1 uncultured Desulfobacterales bacterium
CGGTACCGTGCTGGCAGCCCTTGGGCTTGCCGGTGGTGCCGCTGGTGTACATGAGGAACAGCGGATCTTCGGCGTTCATCTTTTCCGGTTCGACCCTGGCGCCGTAGTAATCTTTCAGCAAATCATTGACAAAATAATCCCGGCCCTCAACCATGGGGGTGGGGGTTGAATTTTTACCGGGGTAGCGCTGCCATACCAGCACCTTGTCCACAACCTGGCCCATCTCTTTGGCCATGTCGCAGGCAATGTCTGCTTTCTGCTTGTGATCCAGCAAGTTGCCGCCGCGATAGTAAGCATCGGCGGTAATCAGGACCCGCGAACCGGAATCTTCAATCCGGTCGGCTGCGGCCTTGCCACTGAAGCCGCCGAACACCTGTGAATGGATGACACCCAACCGGGCGCAGGCCAGCATGGTCACCGGCAGGTCCGGTGTCATGGGCAGATGCAGGGTTACCCGATCGCCGCGTTTCAGGCCGGCAAAATCCCTGAGCAGAGCCGCCATTTCATTTACCCGCACATACAATTCTTGAAAGGTGACGTGCTGGTAGCCTTCTTCGATCAGTTCAGAAACAAAATGGATCGCTGTTTTGTTTTTGTATTCGGCCAGGTGTCGGTCCACACAGTTGTAGCTGGCGTTGATCTGACCGCCCTTGAACCATTTATAACAGGGCGCATCACTGGCATCGAGAATCTCGTCCCAGTACTTGTACCAGTCCAGTAGATCCGCGTATTCCTTAAAGCAGTTGGGAAAATTATCCAGAGAGAACCGGTCATAAATACCAGGGTCGGTCATGTTGGCCTGAGCAATAAACTGCGGTGAAGGGTATACGAGATCCTCTTCCTTCCAATGTACCGCGATCTGCGCTTCCGATGTCTCGACTACTTCTTTCTCTGCCATGAACACCTCCCTATTTTTAATTTTATTCGAACAGTACCATATATAGGTTGTCGGTAGTTGAATATCTGGTCGCCTGGCTTTTTCCTCCATCCTGATTCAAGTTATAAGTACAATGTCCGACCGGGGCACCTACTCGGTCGGACACCCGAACAGTGTCAATTTTGATAAATCGCTGTTTTCGGAAATTGGGGTGCAAGCACATCTAAAAACAGCGTGGATTACCAGCGCTATTTTGAAGACGGTAGCTGTGGGGAATCGGAACATGCTCACAATCTTTATGGGTTTAGTGCAAATCTCTGTGTGCGCCCTTAAGGCTGTCACGTTCAGCCGGGGCTTTCCGGCAAGGGACCCATGCTTCGATTAATATACTGAATAGCATTTATTGCTTGTACTTCATTACATTCTATAGTGGTCATTTGTCAAGTGCTTTTTAGTTCACATTTTTATCGTGGTATAGTTTTTGGCGTGTTTCGTAAAACACGAATGCGGCCTTATCTTTAACAGTGCTTTCGAGGCCGGTGTGGCCAGATTCAGAGGTAAGTGGCGCGTATCAAATACCGAGAATTCGGGCCAGGTGTCCACCCCGCAACAACCTCTCAATGGCCTGTTTTTGCTGGCGTAGTTGGTCGAGGCTGCTGAATTTCAACGCCAGGGAGTAGTCCGGACCTTCGAAGCCCGCCGGGGGTATGAGCTGCATATCTCGGCTCAGGCCCAGTTTTCCAACCAATTTTGCATACCTTTCCTCTGCAACGGACAGATTCGGGTACCTTCTTTGTTTCAACCGTTTTCTGATCTCCCCGGTTTTACGGGAGCGGTCAAGGTCTTGGGAGTCCCTCAGCTCCAGCATTGCGTTACTTTGCAGTATATCAGCGATCCACACACCTTCCCGCAAAGCGGATTCCTCGGCATTGTCCAGCATCTCCCGCTGGATGTTCAGCCCGGCTCGAATTTCGCAAAAAAGATCAAGCACTTCAAGCGCATCGCGCTTCGACAGGCGCTGGAGCCTTTCCGCCATGGCCAGGGAAAGGGTTTCATCGATGAGCCCCTGCTGAAATCGCTGCGGCAGACTGGACAGGGGCCGGATTTTTTGGATGACGGGAGCCGCTACCGGCAAGCCCGCTTTGCCTGCCATGGCCGCCACGCCCTCAGCGTCGCGCAGTTCGGCGTAAAGCAGGTTGACGGCCCGGGAGGTTTCGATCAGATTCAAATTGCGCCGGGAGCAATTATCGGCGATGGCGATGAGGGCACACTGTATCACGGGCGTGTCGGCCGGCAGAAACCTGACATCGGTCCGGTCCCAGCCCAGACGCAGGCAGGCTTGTATTCTTCTGAATCCGCAAACGACGATGCAGGGTCTATGGTCGGCAGGCAAAAGCACGGGCGGGTTGATGAGACCAACCGCTGCAATGGAGGCCGCCAGGGATTGGATATCATCCCCGGTGGTAATCCGATAAGTTTCATCGTCCGTCTCAATCCGGGAAATCCGGACTGTTCCGGCTTTATAGATCATATTCCTGGTCGGTAAGCTGGGTGAGGGCTTCCTTGTATTTTTTCATCGTGTTGTCAATCACTTCATTTGGCAGGTTCGGCCCCGGAGCGGTTTTGTCCCAATCCAGAGTCAGCAGGTAGTCCCTCAGATACTGCTTGTCATAGCTCTTTTGAGAGCCGCCGGGCTGGTAGTCTGCCTGGGACCAGAACCGGGATGAATCCGGTGTCAGCACTTCATCGATCAGGATCAGTTCGTCGTCCACAAGCCCGAACTCGAACTTTGTGTCGGCAATGATAATGCCTTTTTCCAGGGCCAGGGCAGATCCTTTTTCATAAATCGCGATGCTCAGGTCACGTACCTTATCGGCCAGAGGTTTGCCCAGTTTGGCCACCGCGCCTTCAAAGTCTATGTTCTCATCGTGCTCACCCAGGTCGGCCTTTGTAGAGGGGGTAAACAGGACGCGGGGCAGTCTGTCTGATTCCTGCAGACCGGCCGGCAGCTCAATGCCACAGACCTTTCCGGAATTCTGGTAGTCTTTCCAACCGGATCCCGATATATATCCCCGAACTACACACTCAATGGGCAGGGGCTGGGCCTTTTTAACCAGCATGCTCCTGTCACGCAACTGATCGGCATACGGGCGGCAGGCTTCCGGGTAATCAGCCACATCACTGGAAATAATGTGATTGGGCACCAGGGTTTCCATAATTTCAAACCAGAAAAGAGAAATCTGGGTAAGCACTTTACCTTTACCGGGCATGGGGTTGGGCAAAATAACGTCAAAGGCCGAGATCCTGTCTGATGTCACCATTAGAAGTGCGTCGCCAAGATCGTATATGTCCCGGACTTTCCCCCGTTGCAGCAGGGTTAAGTCATGAAACTCTGTCTCTCGAATTGCCTGTTGCATATGTCTCCTTTTATGATTCAAAAGCTTTGATAAACGCCTGCAGCATGGGAAGTGTGGCTTTGTCAACGTCAATAAATTCTATCCCGGTTTCATGCATCTCCGGTTCGGTTTCCTTTACAAAAACGGCCCGCCCTTTAAGTTCCATCAGATCATCTGCAAGCCCGATACTGACCACCAAATCACTCCCGTCTGGAATGCGAAACTTGGTTTCAAGCAAAATGCCCGATTCGGACACATTCAGTGTCCGGCCCATACCCTGGCGGACAATCCGGTTCTGTTCGGTGACAGCTATGTGAGAAAGATTGAGAGAATCAACTCTCACGTGTCTGCGCTTGTCTGCGGAAGTCATACGATGCTCCTGTTGTGATGAAAACAGCCTTTAGATCACTTTAGTCACTTCATACTCATGGATTTACGATGGCCCTACTTGCCTTTTTTCAAAGTACACGCTTTCTGGGCGGAAGCCGCGATACAAATGGCGGTGCTTTCAATCATGTGCTTGATGGTTGGCGGCAGACCGTCAAATTCAGCCTGCAGGGGTTCAGGTTCAACCGTATCCACCTTTAGATCTTCCGAGCCGTACACGGCTGCCGAGTAAGGTTCGCAGCCTATGTCCACAAATGGTATCTTGCCAAAAAAATCGTCTTTCTGAAGCTTGGCCAGCGGTACCTGCCCGTGCTTGGTTTTGCGCACGACAAATGCCTCACCGGCCACAATCTTGAGCAGCCGTTCCTCTTTCTGGCCCTGTTTTATGACGACTTTCCGGCCCTTAACGAATTCAGACAGCCGGTTCTGGCCCAATGTGATGTCGACCATGCAGTCCGTGACACTTTTCAGGCGACTGTCCAGACTGAAAACCAGGGTCTTGAGCGTTCTTGAAAGCCGCGACAGGTCCGTGGAGAGCCGTCTGGCATCGAGAACACCGACCTGAACCTTTCCACAGGCTTTTATCGTGGCGTTCCGGGCTACGGAGCTATTGAGAAAAGACTGGATACTGCCGATAAACGCTCCGTCACCAATGGTAATGGCTGAGAACGGTCCTTTGGCGGTTTCCCGGATAACTTCCACCGCACCTTCAAGAATGACCCAGATCCAATCACCGTGTTTGCCCTGACTGACGAGCTCATGCCCGTCCGCGTAAGATTCTTCATCGACCACGTACATGTAGTCCACCAGGGGGCCCTTTAAAACAGTTTCTCCGTCCCCGACAGGTGCAGTTGCTTTTTTGGACACCGCACCGAGACTCTCAATTTCACCGTCATCCAGCTGCCGCAATCCATCCAGGATAATTTCCATGCGGCCCTGCTTGATGTTTTTCTTTTCAGGGCATTTTTCCGTCCTAAACTCAAACTGCCCCTCCACCCAGCCAAAGAGTGCGTACAGGGCATCAATGCCGGTCATTGTGCCGGCAAAGGCGTCCACCGGATTGCCATTGAAAAAAAATACGACACCGGTATCCGCTGTGTAGGGGCTCTTGAGGCGGAGAACGCCGCTGTCTCCGTTGCCACCCAGAAGCTGCATGATATCCGCCAAGCTTAAAAATTTCAGATTTCCCGAAAGTTCTGCAATATTGTCCATGATCTACTTATCCCGCCCAGTTCATTTCACGCTGAAGGTATTTCAGTGTTTCCCGCAATGCTGCTTTGAGAGTCGGTCCGACACCTTCTCCGGAAAGCGCACTGGCTTCATAGGAAGGTGCTTTAAGCTGCCGGTTAAGGTCGTGATCCATCTGTTTGACAGACATTGTCGGAATACCCTCTTTCTCCAGATCTCTCTTGTTGTACTGCATGATCAGGGGCACTTTAAAAATGTTCATCCCGTAATCTTTAAGGTTCTGCTGAAGGTCTTTCAGGGAAAGCATGTTCTTTTCGCGACGGACTTTCATTGAATCGGCCACAAAGACAACCCCGTCGACACCTTTTAGTACCAGTTTTCGAGTGGAGGCGTACTTCACCTGCCCCGGGACAGTGTACAGTTGGACCCTTACATCACAGCCTTTAATCTTGCCAAGCCCCATGGGCAGGAAATCAAAAAACAGGGTCCTGTCACCCTCAGTGTTAATGGAAACCATCTCACTTTCGGTGTTTTTGTGGTAAGCTTTGTTGATTGATTCAATATTGGTCGTCTTGCCGCATCTGCCCGGTCCGTAATAGACCAGCTTGCATTCAATTTCACGTTTGCGCGCATTGAATACTGCCATAGTTTTTACCTGCCTTCTGCACCGTGAATTGTTGTTAGTGTTCAGCCAGCTTATGAACTGCTCACTTTGATATCTATACTGAAATCGCCTTTTCGCGGCCCGACTTTAATTTCGGTTTTCGCATTGACAACTCCGGTTCCCTGAAATATCGCGATGGGAGAGTAGAACTGCAACTCACTGAGCCTGTCCCCGGGATTCAAGCTTTCAATCAAATCCTTGTCCCGGCTGTTGATGAGCACGCTGATCACATTCCCGGTCTGGAAACTCACTTCCATTTCAATTACTTCACCCTTTTTAGGGCCGGACTCAAAGGTAATGCCCACGGAGTTGATATCAAGGATTTCTTCCTCTGCTTCCTCCGTTTCGACTTCCAGCTCCAGTTCAAGCTCGGGTTCTTCAACCTCTTCTACATCCGTATCAGCACCGGGAACTTTGACATCAAGGCCCTTTTTGTCAATGATGTTTTGAAAAAACAGCTGCAGTTTTTTCAATTGGTCCCCACTCAAATCATCACCTTCCAGCCACTCCTTGAATTGCTGGAGACCGCCGTCAATGTTCTCATTGGCGATATAGCACCGGATAATGTTCTTGGCAGCCGCCAGCCTGACGGACTCCTTGGGGATGAGCTCCTTGAACTCTTCGATGGCTTTTTCATATTGCCCGAACTTGGTCAAGGTAATGGCCTCTTCGAGCGCCACGGCGTCCCCGTCGTCGTTTTTGGCGTACGAGAAAAGTTTTTTGATCAGCGTCTGCGATTCGGCCCCTATTTCCGGGCTTTCAGGTGCACTTTCAACCTTGACTATTTCGGCCTCGAGGCTCTTGAGTTTCGCGGCAATGCCTTTCAGCAACTTGTCCTTGTTTTTTAACTGTCCAATGGTTTTTATCAATTTGGCAGCATTCTGATAACCTTGTTTTGATTCGGTCAGAAGACCCTGACCGCGGTAGAGCTCCGCTTCTTTCAGGTAGGTCTTGATTTTCGCTCCGATGTCCATCTATCGCTCCCCGTCAGATGTAAAATACACCCAGGAAATTTCTTTGTGGAAGTGCCGCCCCAAAGCATGGGGCATAATTCGCATTAACTTACCCTATTTCCTACCAAAATGTCAATAATTGGTCTGCATATAAATATATTGACAATAATCAGAAGTATGCTATCCCTTTCTCCACCCGGTGTGATCGTTTATTTCTCAGATTGATTCAATCATATTAAGGAGACCAACATGGACAAAAAAGTAACAGTTATTGGAGCCGGAAACGTTGGTGCCACCGCCGCTCAACGCCTTTGTGAAAAGGAACTTTGCGATGTGGTCCTGGTGGATATTGTGGAAGGTGTTCCCCAGGGCAAGGCGCTGGATCTCACCGAGGCCGCCCCCATCGAAAAACACGATTCTCACCTTACAGGCACCAACGGATACGCCGAATCGGCAAATTCCGATATCGTCATCATTACCGCGGGTATTCCCAGGAAACCGGGTATGAGCCGGGATGACCTGATCAGCACCAACGCCGGCATTATGAAAAGTGTTGTGCAGGAAGTCGCCAAACTCTCTCCGGAGGCGGTGCTGATTATTGTGAGCAATCCCCTGGACGCCATGTGCCATGTGGCCTATGAAGCCAGCGGATTCCCTAAAAACAGGGTCATCGGCATGGCCGGTGTTCTGGACTCGGCCCGTTTTCGCGCTTTTATCGCCATGGAGCTGGATGTGTCCGTTGAAAACACACACGCTTTTGTCCTGGGCGGCCATGGCGATACCATGGTACCGCTGCCGCGCTACTCAACGGTGGCAGGTATCCCGATCACCGAGTTGATGCCGGCCGATCGCATTGACGCCCTGGTGGACCGTACCGCCAACGGCGGCGCGGAAATCGTCGGCTTGCTGAAAACCGGCAGCGCCTTCTATGCCCCCGCCTCAGCTGCCGTGGAAATGGCCGAATCCATTTTAAAAGACAAAAAGAAAGTGCTGCCGTGTGCCGTCTATCTGGAAGGCGAATACGGTCTTAGCGATCTGTTTATCGGGGTGCCTGTAAAACTGGGCGCCGGTGGCGTTGAACAGATCATTGAGATCAAACTCACAGATGATGAGAATACGGCCCTGGCCAAATCAGCCGCGGCG
Source organism: uncultured Desulfobacterales bacterium (assembly GCA_964636125.1). Taxonomy (GTDB): domain Bacteria; phylum Desulfobacterota; class Desulfobacteria; order Desulfobacterales; family CAJINA01; genus CAJINA01. The sequence continues at coordinate 7,609 of CAZWPX010000018.1, forward strand.
GTACAGGAGTTAAAGGATATATTGAAAAATTTGGGATAACTTTTCAGATTATTAAAGTTTTTTGTTAAAGTTAAAGATTCGCAGTTTATAAGGCGCTGGCGTCCACCCCGGATTTCAGCGCCTTTTTCAATTGTTGCGCAAGTCGGGGGTTCATACCGGGCAGTGCACCTATCTTGGCGACCGAAGCCCGCTTGATGCCCCCGATACTGCCAAAATGCTTCAACAGGCTTGATTTTCTTTTTTCCCCGATCCCCTTGATACCATCCAGAACGGAATACACTGCAGCCTTACCGCGCCGGTGCCGATGAAAGCTGATTGCAAATCGGTGGGTTTCATCCCGAATCTGCTGCAGGAACAAGAGCAGCTCTTCATGGCGTCCCAGGTTCACGGAATTCATCTGGCCGGGCTTGTAAATTTTATCCCTGGTTTCACCCCGGTTCTCATCTTTTTTGGCGATGGCAATCAAGTCAATGCGTCCGGCAAGCCCCATCTCCTTGAGGACGGCAAGGCCAATGTTGAGTTGACCCTTGCCACCGTCCAGCATAAGCAAATCGGGTCGGGGCTGCTTTCTCTTACCGGGTTTATCGGGATTGTAGCGGCGCTGCAGCACTTCAGCCATGGACAGGTAATCATCCGGTGACTGCACGGTCTCTAGCTTATATTTTCTATAGGCCGATTTCTCCGGCCGGCCGTTTACATAGACCACCATGGCCGCCACGGGCGATTGACCAAACAGGTTGGAGTTGTCAAAACACTCAATGCGCTCCGGCCGGCGACTCAGGCGCAGTCGTTTTTTCAGGTTATCCAGCAGTTCACCGCGTCCGGCCGCTTCCGCCCGGACTTCGCTGAGCCGACTGGCCGCATTTTCAGCAGCCATCCTCACCAGCCTTACTTTTTCGCCCCGCTGGGGCGCGATAATGTGGGTCCGGCGTCCGCGCAGGCCGCTGAGTTTGGACTCCAGGAGTCCATGATCCTCGGGAAGCCGGTGCACAAGAATTTCCGGTGGAATGTCCACCGCATCTGTATAGTGTCGATGGCAGAAAGTACTTATTATGTCGGCCTTGTCCGCAAGGGTCTGCTCCACTTTGAAGTGGCGCGAACCCAGCAGATAACCGTTCCGTACGGTGAGTTGGGTGACAATCGACAGGGTTCGGGATCCGGCCACAGCCAGAATGTCCCGGTCCTTGAAATCATGGGTGACCACCACCTGTTTTTCCACCAGTTTTTGCAGGGCGAACATACGGTCCCTGAGGATGCTTGCTTTCTCATAGGACTGACTGGCTGCGGCCGCCTGCATCTCTTTTTTTACCTGGGCGATCAGTTGCGGTGTCCGGCCCTGCAGCAGCAGGGTGATCTGGGCCACAATCCGGGCGTAACGCCTGACATCCACATCCAGGCAGCAGGGCCCCAGGCAGGTCCCCATCTGGTAGTTCAGGCAGGGCCGCATGCGGCGGCTGAAGGTGCTGTTCTTGCATTTGCGCAGTTTGAAATTTTTATTGATAAATTTAAGCGTCTGTTTGACCGCCAGGGCAGATGAAAACGGCCCGAAATAGCGAGCCCCGTCTTTGCCCGGCTTACGGACAACCGTCAGGTTTGGATAGGGATGCTGCATATCCATTTTCAGGGAGGGGTAGCGTTTATCATCTTTGAGAATTACATTGTAGCGCGGCCGATGTTTTTTTATCAGGGTGGCCTCCAGGATCAAGGCTTCCTGTTCGCTGGCCGTCACAATGGTTTCGAACGCGGCAATTTTATCCACCAGTACGCCGGTTTTCATATCCATCTGCCGTTTCGGCTTAAAATACGAACCCAGGCGTTTTCTCAGGTTTAGCGCCTTACCGACATAAATAATTTTCCCTTCCGGACTTTTCATCAGGTAGACACCCGGTCCGGTTCCGACTATTGCCAGTTTTTCTTTCAGTTCCTTGTGCATATCAAAAGAGCATCATTTCAGATAAATCCCGTATGCGGTCCCGCAGTTCAGCGGCCCGCTCGAAGGCCAGTTCCCGGGCCGCCTGTTCCATCTCCTTTTCCAGTTCCCGGATATGCTGTTCAAGATCCGCCCCCCCTTTCTCATAGGCTTGCGTATCTTCCGCAACGTTGGCCGGATTGGTTTCCGTGTCGAGCCGGTAGAGATCACCCAGGGCTGTGGCCACCTGTTTAACAATGCTTTCGGGGGTGATGTCGTGCTCCTGATTGTAAAGGGATTGAATCTGGCGGCGGCGGTTGGTTTCGTCGATGGTCTGCTGCATGGAGCGGGTTACCTTTTCCGCATAGAGGATCACCTTGCCGAAAACGTTGCGCGAGGCGCGGCCGCAGGTTTGAATCAATGAACGGGTAGACCTTAAAAACCCCTCCTTGTCCGCGTCCATAACTGCCACCAGGGAAACTTCCGGTATATCGAGCCCCTCCCGCAGCAGGTTGATACCGATGAGCACATCGAATTCACCGGCACGCAAATCTCTTATGATATCCATTCGTTCCAGGGTGTTAATGTCGGAATGCAAATACCTGACGCGGATGCCCAGTTCGTCATAATAGTCGGTGAGATCCTCGGCCATTCTTTTGGTCAGGGTGGTCACCAGGACCCGCTGCTGCTGTTCCAGGCTCTTTCTGATTTCCGCGTAGAGGTCATCAACCTGGTTTTCGGCCCTGCGGACCTCTATTTCCGGGTCAATGAGTCCTGTGGGCCTGACGATCTGCTCGACCACCGCCGTCCCGGAATTCTCGAACTCGTAATCCGCAGGCGTCGCCGACACATAGATGACCTGATTGACCCTGGCAGTAAACTCTTCGAAGGTCAGGGGGCGGTTGTCAAGGGCTGACGGCAGCCTGAATCCAAACCTTACCAGGGTCTCTTTGCGTGAACGGTCACCCTTGTACATGGCCCGGACCTGTGGGACCGCGATGTGGCTTTCATCGATACACAAGAGGAAATCATCCGGGAAGTAATCCAGCAGTGTCGGAGGCGCTTCACCGACCTTGCGGCCGGTCAGATGGCGCGAATAGTTTTCAATGCCGTTGCAGTAACCGATCTCCTGGATCATCTCCAGGTCAAAATTGGTACGTTCTTCTATCCTCTGTACCTCGATCAACTGGTTCGCATCGTAAAAGTAAGCTGTCCGCTCTTTGAGTTCGGTCAGGATCGTTTCCGCCGCCCTTTTAAGCGTCGTGTTTTTGGTCACATAGTGACTGGCCGGATAAATAACGACCCTGTCGAGCCTGCTCTTTACCTTGCCCCGCAGGGGGTCGATTTCAGATATGGATTCAATCTGGTCACCGAAAAAATCCAGGCGTATGGCGGTTTCCTCCTCATATGAAGGCAAAACCTCTACCCTGTCGCCGCGCACGCGAAACACCCCCCGATGGAAATCCGTGTCATTGCGCTCGTACTGGATATGCACAAGTTTTTTAAGCAGCGCGTCCCGCTCTATTTCCATGTCCGACTCAATTTCCAGGCGCATTTCGAGGTAGTCTTCCGGTGCTCCGAGTCCGAAGATGCAGGAAACACTGGCAACCACAATCACATCCCGCCTTGAAAGTACCGACCGGGTAGCCGAATGCCGCAGTTTGTCAATCAACTCATTGATGGATGAGTCTTTCTGGATGTAGGTGTCCGTTGTGGGTATATACGCTTCCGGCTGGTAGTAGTCATAGTAACTGACAAAATATTCAACCGCATTTTCCGGAAACAGGGCTTTGAATTCATTGTAGAGTTGTGCGGCCAGGGTCTTATTGGGAGCCAGTACCAGCGTGGGTTTTTCCACCCGGGCAATGACATTTGCCATGGTAAATGTTTTACCCGAACCGGTCACACCGAGCAGCACCTGATGGCGGCAGCCTTGTTCTACGGCCGCGCTCAAGGTTTCTATGGCCCCGGGCTGGTCACCTTTGGGGGTGAAGGGGCTCGTGAGTTTGAACATGTTGATTATTCTTTTTGAAAATTATTGATCAGGGCCGTACAGAAGGCGCCGATGCCCTCACCGCGGCCGTAAAACCCCAGTTTTTCTGTGGTGGTCGCTTTAATACTGACCTGGTCGGGATCCAGGTTGAGGGTTTGCGCCAGGGTCTTTTGCATTTTCACCCGGTAGGGTTCTATTTTGGGATCCTGGGCGATGATTGTCGCGTCAACGTTGCCGATGGTGTAGCCCCTGGCAGACAGCAATGCGGCCACCCGGGTCAACAGTACCAAACTGTCGATATTCTTGTAAGCGGGCTCCGTATCAGGAAATTGCATACCGATGTCTCCAAGGCAGGCGGCCCCTAACAGCGCATCACAAATTGCATGCACAAGCACGTCCGCATCCGAATGCCCGGCCAGGCCTTTTGCAAAGGGCACAGCCACGCCGCCGAGAACCAGCGGACGGCCCGTCACAAGCTCGTGGACATCAAAGCCCTGCCCCACTCTAACAGTCACATTTCCTCCCCATCAGTCCAGCTGATGCGGTGCAAACGATTTACGGGTGGCGGATACCGCACTGATGCCACTGACAATCTGAATCATTTCACCTTCGATTACATAGGTAATTTGAGTATCATATTGGGAGTTTCGCCAGCGGCCGTCACCGCTGGCCCAGACCACCCTGTCATCAGACAGCTTGCACCGATAAATCTTTTTATTGCCGCCGTTCGGATGCGTAAAGGCCAATATCGTTATGTCGCCTCTGGTTTCATTGATCTTGATCGTATCCGGGTTTTTTCCGATGGCCACTGAAAGGCCTGCCTTGCATATTTTAGCGTTGGGAAACAGGGCATCGGCCGCCAGGGCAAAGGGCGCCCATACCGTCAATAAAAACGCTAAATTCAAAATGGTCAGCCATACCGCCGGCATCAACGGCAACCCCCGGAGTCACATTCGCTCAGGCGAATACAAATGGGAAAAAGTCGCCTAACAGTGTCTGGGCGGCTGTATTCGGCCTCCGGGGCGCCGTGTTGACCGTTGACCTTTACTGTGAACCGGAATCGTGACATAATCTCCACTATAATTGAAAATGATCAGCCTGTACATACCGATTATCCAATATCCCTTGACACCATTCATGGATGCGGATAATGCGTGTCCAGCCGCAAGCGGGCCGCCGCCATGCGATTGAAACAGAATATGGGAGACGCGATGAAAATTGAACAGATCCTGAACCAGGCGCTGCAGGCAGGGCAGACGGCCCTGACTGAATTTCAAGCCAAACAGGTCTTAAACGCCTATGACCTTCCGGTTGTGTCCGAGCAGGTGGCAGACTCACCGGAACAGGCCGTTCGTGTCGCCGCAGAAACAGGGTACCCGGTCGTGTTAAAGGGGCTGGGATCTGAATTGCTGCACAAAACTGAGCGGGGTCTGGTACACCTGAACCTGTCCAGCAGCCAGGCCGTTAAACAGGCTGCAGCCCAGGTCGTGGATGCCGCCGGGCAGGACCTGGAAGGTTTTCTGATTCAGCCCCAGCTGGATAGTCGGCGTGAATTTGTAGCCGGGCTCTTCCGGGACCCTCAATTCGGCCCGGTGGTCATGTTCGGTATCGGCGGCATTATGACGGAAGCCCTGGCGGATGTGGCATTTCGCCTGGCCCCGCTTTCCAAAGCGGATGTCCAGGACATGCTGGAAGAGATTAAGGCCCGGGCCCTGCTGGGTGATTTTCGAGGTGAAAAGGCAATTGATGTAGACAAATTAACCGAAATTCTGGTGGGTATCGGCCAGCTCGGCCTGGACTATCCCGCCATAACCGAAATCGATATCAACCCCCTGCTCGCATCATCCAAGGGAGATCTGACAGCGGTTGACGCCCTGGTGGTGATAGGGGCACCTGAAAAGAACACTGAAGCATATCAACCGGTAGATCCGGCTGCCATTGGGGCTCTGTTCTACCCTAAAAGTATTGCCTTTGTGGGCGCTTCAGCCCAGATCGGAAAATGGGGCAACATGCTCCTGGCCAATACGATCAGCGGAGGCTACAAAGGGGACATTTACCTGATAAATCCCAAAGGCGGATCCATTGCCGGCCGCAAAGTGTACCGGAGCCTTGCCGATCTCCCCGGGACCGTGGACCTGGCGGTGGTCACCATTCCCGCAGCGGCGGTATTGGATCTCATTCGGCAGATGAAGCACAAGCAGATCAAGAACATGTTGTTGATTACGTCCGGTTTCGGGGAGACCGGTCCGGAGGGCAAACAGGTAGAAAAAGAACTTGTCAAAGCCGCCCGGGACGCCGGCATCCTGATCCTGGGACCCAACACCATGGGGATTTGCAACCCCCACACGCAATTGTACTGCACCGGCAGCCCGGTGCGGCCCCAGGCAGGCTCTACTGCGGTTGTGGCCCAGTCGGGCAACATGGGCACGCAACTGCTGGCCTTTGCCGAGGCTCAGGGTATCGGGATCCGCGCCTTTTCAGGCTCGGGAAACGAAGCCATGATCACCATTGAAGACTACATGGAAGGCTTCGAGATTGATGAGTTGACCCGCACCGTGATGCTCTATCTGGAAAGTGTCAAATCCGGGCGTCGCTTTTACGAAAGTGCCTGCCGGGTGGGAAAAAAGAAACCCATCGTCCTGTTGAAGGGCGGACAGACCGAGGCCGGAAACCGGGCCGCCGCCAGCCACACCGGGGCCATGAGTTCCAATGCCAGGGTTTTTAACGCCGTATGCCGACAGGCGGGCATTATCAAGGTGGACCGTTCCATGGACCTGCTGGACCTGTCCGCCGCATTTGCGTCGGTCCCGCTGCCCCGGGGCAACCGCACGGCAATTATGACGCTGGGCGGCGGCTGGGGTGTGATTACCGCAGACCTGTGTGCCAATTACGGCCTAAAGGTGCCCCCCCTGTCCCAGAGCCTGCTGTCTCTTCTTGATGACATTCTACCGTCTTATTGGAGTCGATCGAATCCGGTGGATATTGTGGGTGAAAATGATCCGTCCATCCCCCTCACCACCCTCGAAGCGCTGCTTAAGTGGGACGGCTGTGACGCCGTTATAAATCTGGGAATTATGGGGCGCCGCATTTTTGTACAGCGCATGACGGCCTCCGTGCGCAAAGCCGACAAAGATTATTCAGCGGATATTCTTGATATGGCCAACCAGATGCTGATTGATTTTGAAAGCCGGTATATTGCGCATGTTGTCCGCCTCATGCATCAATATGAAAAGCCCGTATTCGGCGTAAGCCTGCTCACGGACCAGGAAGATCAGACTGTCTATCGGGTTGGAGATGATGACTATAAGGGCCTGTTCTATGAAACGCCGGAACGTGCCGTCAAAGCCTTTGCCAGGATGTTTGAGTACCAGCGCTACCTGAGTAAAAGGCAGTAATAAATAAATATGGACACTCAGTTGAAAAAGAAACCATTTAAATACCGCTTTGATTTTGAAATCGGCTACCTGGTAAAGAGTCCCTGCCGGGACTGTGAAGAGAGACCTCTCTTTCCGAAATGCATCAATACGTGCCGGATACTGGACAATATCCATTCTGTTATGGCGGAAAGCGTATCCTGCTCCAGAGGTTCTTAGGGGAATAGCGATGAACCAATTACAGCACTGGATGGCTTTGGAGAACCGGGCAAAACGTTTCGCCGCCCCTGAAAAGCACCTGAAGGTGCTCGTCTCCGAGCCGGATCGTCTGGCAGCCTGTTCCCTTTCGGCAGCCGGACTTTTTTATGATTTTTCACGCCAGCGGGTGGACGCCCGGACTCTGGATCTGCTCCACGGCCTGGCGCAAACCAGCAGGGCCCAGAAATACTTTCAGGAGATGGCGCAGGGAAAAAAGATCAACCGGTCGGAAAATCGAGCCGCATTGCATACGGCCTGCCGCAGCTTTCAGGCAGCGCCGGTCCGGGTGGATGGCCATGATATCCTGCCGGATGTCCGCGCTGTCAGCCGGAGGGTGGCCCGCTTTACGGAAGACGTCCACTCCGGACGCCTGACCGGCAGCACCGGCCGGCCTTTCGAGCACGCCGTTGTCATCGGAATTGGCGGGTCCTATCTGGGAACCCAGTTCATTGCCAATGCCCTGCAGCACCGCGCTGACCCGAGCCTCCAGATCCACTTTCTCTCCAATGTGGACCCGCATAATTTTGGGGCCATCACCGCCGCCGTAGACCCTGAGACCACGCTCTGGATCGTTATCTCGAAAAGCTACACCACGGCAGAGACCCTGGCCAACACCCGGCTGGCCTACGAATTCATGCACAGCCACGGCCTCGAACCCGCCCGCCACGTGGTCACGGTGACCAGCAAAGGCAGCCCGGGCGACAAGCCGGACAACCCCGTACTGGCCACCTTTCATATGTTCGATTTTATTGGCGGGCGCTACAGCGTCACATCTGCCGTGGGCGGTGTGCCCATCAGCCTCTACGCCGGAACCGAATGCTTTGAAGTGTTTTTGCAGGGCGCAGCAGAGATGGACCGCCACGCGCTTGACGCTCCCGCCCGGGAAAACCTGCCTTTAACCGCAGCCTTGATCAGCGTGTGGAACCGGAGTTTTCTCAAATACCCGGCCACAGCTTTGGTGCCCTATGCCGCCCCCCTGGATAAACTGGCCGCCCACGTACAGCAGCTCAGTATGGAAAGCAATGGTAAATCCGCAACCCTTGACGGAAAGGTGCACACCGGCCGGACCGGCGGTTTTATTTTTGGAGAACCGGGCACCAACGCCCAACACTCATTTTTCCAATTGGCCCACCAGGGAGAGGCTTTGCCGATTGACTTTGTGGGTGTCTTGAACAGCGACTGCCCCCAGTATGATTCGCTCTCCAAAGGCGTCACCGCACACCAGGAGTTGTGGGCCAACCTTATCGCCCAGGCAGATGCGCTGGCGGTTGGCAAATCCTCCGCAGACCCGGCCCGCTCATTTTCCGGGAACCGCCCTTCCGCTACGCTGGTCTTGCGGGACCTCGCGCCCAAAAGCCTGGGGGCGCTGCTCTCTTTCTACGAGGCTAAAACCATCTTTGAGGGCTTTCTCTGGGGAATCAACCCCTTTGACCAATTCGGGGTTGAGCTGGGCAAGCAAACGGCTGCCGGACTGCGCCAGGCCATGGCAGACAGGAATGCTTCCGGACCCGCGGATTCCGAAAACCTTACGCCGATTGCCTCTTTTTACCTGGACATGCTCTTTAGAGGCGAACTTCCAGAATAAGGGCCGATTGAACCTGGAAGACCAACAGAACACCCTCAGGTCAAAACATCCTTTCCCCATGGTTTGACCTTGGATTGGACCTGAACTTGGCCTGTTGTCGTAAAGGTTCAGCGCAATCCAAAGGTCTTTATTGACACATGTGCAGCAGGGCTCTATAGTTACTGTTGTCTTCAGAATGACCTTTTCAACTTAAAAGGGCTGACTCACCAGACAAATGAATGCCAGCGCATCAGGAAAAAGTAATTTTCTAGCCGGTCTTGAAGGGTTAGATTCCGTGGGGCGGTACAAAATTACCGGCAAACTGGGCCAGGGCGGTAATGCAGTGGTTTACCATGGGATTGACCCCTACATCGGCCGTTATGTAGCCGTTAAAATATCCAAACCCAGTTCAGACGACACCCGCCAGAAATTCTTCGTTGAGGCCCAGTCCGCCGGCCGCCTCAATCATCCCAATATTGTCTCCATCTACGATGCCGGTATGCACGGTGCCTATTGTTACATCACCATGGAGTATATCAAAGGGGTCACCCTAGAAAAGTATTGTCATCCGGATTCGCGGCTGCCCCTGAACCAGGCTGTCGAACTTATTTTTCAAATCTGCAATGCGCTGGACTACGCGCACAAGCAGAAAGTGATTCATCGTGACATCAAACCATCCAATATAATGCTGGATGAAGATTACGCCCCCAAGGTGGCTGATTTTGGCGTGGCCCAGATAACCGAGAATACATCTGAGACGGGTCTGTGGGGCACACCCAGCTATATGTCCCCGGAACAGATCAAAGAAGAGGCCCTGGGAAGTTACAGCGATATTTTTTCACTGGGGTGTGTCCTGTATGAACTGATTGGCGGGCAGCAGGCCTTTCAGGGTGAGAACAATTTCAGCATCATGTACAAAATCACCAACACGGAACCGCGCCCCATCAAAGAACTCTGCCCGGAGATTCCGCCCATCCTGGAAGATATTGTTCACAAGGCCATGCACAAAGATTATAACGTGCGGTATCAATCCTGCCTGGATTTTGCCTATGACCTCCGGGTGGCCCTGCGGGGACTCACCGACAACACGATTAACGGGAAAGCCAAGGATGTGCTGGACCTCGTTCACAACATCCCCTTCTTCCACAATTTCTCCAAAGAACAACTGGGCGAACTGATTTCGGACAGTACGCTGATCAAGGCCCACAAAGGCAAACACATCGTAGATGAAGGCGACATTGACGACGCCTTTTTTGTTATCCTCAGCGGACGCGCGCTCATTCGCCAGGGAGATCGGGATATCGCCACAATCGGTGCTGGAGAATGTTTTGGCGAGATGGCCTGCATTGCCGGTCAGGCCCGGGTAGCAGCCGTTATAGCGGATACAGACTGCATCCTGATGAAAATCAACGCCACCCTTATTGATCGTTCCTCTGAATCTATCCAGTTGCTTTTTTTCAAGAATTTTGCCACCACGCTGGTCAAACGGCTCTCTGAAAAGGGTTGATTGATCCTTCTTTACTTAATATTGAATCGCGATACACTTCGGGCAAACTTCTAAAGAACCTTGCCGGCCAATGTCTCTGTCTGCACCTGCCCATCAATCAGGACCTGCTCCCCATTGATGATAACATATGCAACCCCGGAAGGTTTGCGGTTGGTTGCCTGGCGCGTATTGTTGTCCCGGATACGGGCATAGTCAAACACCGTGATATCTGCGGCCATTCCTCTTTGCAGATATCCCCGGTCCCGGACTGCAAACCGGTCCGCCGCCGCACCCGTCATCTTGCGGACACACGTTTCCATTGTCGTGAGCCGGTAATCGCGGGCATACTGTAGAAAGAGCGGAAAATTTCCATACACACCCGGATTCTGGACCCCTTTGGGTGCCGGAGTCGCATCGGTCATGAAAAGAGCAGCGGGATCCTGCATCATCAGGTGCACATTGTCGAGGCTGCTGTAGCGATGGTTGAGAACCCGGGCCTGCCCCCCGCTTTTGCGGGCCATGTCAACAAAGTTATCAAAAGCGCTCAGGCCGCGTTCTTTGGCAATTTCGTCAATGAACATCCCGTTGTATCGATTGAGTTCGGGATGCCGTGCATCGGTGATCTGGATGTCCCCATAACCGAATCCAAGCAAAGCCTTGATCAGCATAATTTCCGTCCGCAGCCGGATCAGGCTGGTGCTGTCACTGTAGGCTGCGGGTACCCCGGCCAGAAACCATTTGGGGAAAAACACATTTATGACTGAAGTACCGCAATGATAGGCATACGTGTCATACTGGATATCCAGGCCTTCTTTTCTGGCGCTCGCAATCAAGCCTACGGCCTCTTCACAGGTCTCCCAGGTCCGTTCCCCCACAAAGATCAGGTGGGACAGCTGCAGGCGAACGTCGGTTTCACGGGCCAGTTGGATCATCTCTTCAAGGGCCAACAGGTTGTGCGGGCGGCCATAGAACTTTAAAGGATAGGTTCCGGAAAGGGCCGAATAAGCCTTCATGTGCACGGTCAGGATACCATTTTGTTTCTTAACAAGTTCCGCAATCTTTTGCAGCTCTTCCGGTGTAGCAAAAACACCGGGTTCGTACTGCAGCCCCAGGGAAACACCGCGGGCTCCCTGCTCCATGGCCTGGTCAAGCAGGTAAAGCATCTGCTTCATCTCCGCCGGCCGCAGGGCGGTGGGGTCGAATCCACGGATTGATGTCCGGGTTGTCCCGTGCCCTGCCAGGTTGACCAGGTTGTGGGAAAGACCCTGTTTTTGAAGATGGTCAAAGTAGTCGGCCATCTGCTCCCAGTACAAGCTGTGCAATCCTTTTGCAAAAACAGTCGTCAATTCTCTATTCGGGCTGTTTTTGCGAAAACCGGCCACGCCAAACCCGCAATTGCCCCCCACCACTGTAGTGACGCCCTGTTCGGTGAAGGGGGTCTTGAGTTCCATACGGCCCGGCATGGGCAGTACCCAGTCCATGTGGGAGTGGCAATCGATAAACCCGGGCGCCACGACCATTTTCCGGCAGTCAATGGCAGGCCCCTTAAAATCTATCTTTCCCGGGGTGACCGTCTCAATGCGATCGCCGCTGATGAGAAGATCACCGAAATAGGCAGTTGTCCCGGTACCGTCGACAATCAGACCGTCTTTGAGCAGCAGGCGTTCCGGACGCGGTGCGACCCAGATTCGCGGGGTTCGCTGGTTTTTTGCCCAGGTTTGGGCCGGCGGCGCAGGGTTCTGGCCGGCGCCTTTTTCCATAGTTGATGACCCCGCGCACCCCATGGCGGGCAGCAGGGCAGCCGCCGCAGCAACTTTAACAGTGGTGCCGATAAAAGACCGCCGTTCAGGATCTTGCAGGCTGTTATTCGTTTTTGTTTTCATTTGAACCTGTACACCGATGCACCCCAGGTCAGACCGGCTCCCAGACCAAGAAAGACCACGACGTCGCCAGATTTTCCGATGCGTTTTTCTGCAATGGCCTCATCCAGTGCCAGGGGGATGGTGGCTGCGGTCGTATTGCCATATTTTTGTATATTATTAAAGACTTTATCCTGGGGAAGTTCCATTGCTTTGGCAAAAAACTGGTTGATCCTGAGGTTGGCCTGGTGGGGGATAAACAGGTCAACTGCCTCGAGCGGGACCCCCGCCTTTTGCAGCACTTTTAGCGTCACTTCGGGCAAGCGCCGGACAGCCAGTTTAAATATGGATTTTCCATCCATGGTCGGGAAGTGACGACCTGCCGCGAACATATCCTCAGTGAACCGGGGATTCAACCGGGAAGCCGGCGCCTCTACCATCAGGCTTTCCGCGTATTTCCCTTCAGAATGCAGCTGATGAGCAAGCACGCCAATATTTGATTCAGTTTCTATACCCTCCAGACACGCAGCGGCGGCACCGTCACCGAAAATGACGGCCACGTCCCGGCCTTTTGTGGAGATATCCAAACCGGTACTATGGACTTCTCCGCCCACAAACAGAATTTTTTGGGCCATGCCGCTTCTGATGTAAGCATCGGCAATCTCTAGGCCATACAAAAACCCGGTACACTGCTGCCGGATATCCAGAGCGGGCGTGTCCGACAGGCCCAGCTTGTACTGCAGCAGACAGCCTGACCCGGGGAAATTCAGGTCAGGGCTAAGCGTGGCAAAAATGATCAGGTCAATGTCCGTGGGCTGCCAACCGGCCCTTTCAAGGGCAATTTTAGCAGCTTCAAGGCCCAGGTCCGAGGCGCCGACGCCGCCCTCTTCAGGGATCCAGTGGCGTTGTTTGATACCGGTACGCTGCTCGATCCACTCATCAGAAGTATCCATCCACTGGCGCATGTCATCGTTGGTGACGATGCGGGGCGGAAGGTATTTGCCGGTTGACCTGATAATGGTTCTTTGCATGGGTTATCTCCTTGGTAACCGTTCAGGGTTCAAAGGTTTAGAGTCACAAAGCAAAAACGTTTTTAACCGTACGGTAAGGGCCCGGAAAAAAGAACGCTGGACCGGGAACCTTCAGAGCGATAATTATACTCCTTGAACGCGCTTTTTTCAAGGCCAGTCTGTTATGGCCGGGGCTTTACTCGCAAGTTTAAGCAGGTGACCGCTCTGCATTGGCAGCTATTTTAATTTCGGTCTGACCCGGCTAGTCGCCACAGCTTTAAGAGGATTTTCAGGCCAGTAGTGTTTCGGATAGCGCCCCCGCATCTCCTTGCGGACATCGCTGTAGACACCTTTCCAGAATCCCTCCAGATCCCGGGTCACCTGGACCGGCCTGCCCGCCGGGGAAAGCAGGTGCAGCAGTACCTGGACCTTGCCCTCCAGAACCGTCGGTGTGGTCCTGAGGCCGTAGACTTCCTGGAGGCGGACGGACAGGACCGGTATTTTACCCGGTTCATACTGCAGCCGGATTCTGGAACCGCTGGGAACCTTCAGGGCGACAGGGGCCAGCCGTTCGAGCCGCTCTCTTTGCCGCCAGGTAAGTTGGCTTCCCAGTATTTTGGACATATTCAATTTTTTCAGGGCGGCCAGGCTGCGCAGGCCGATCACCTGCGGTCGGAGCCACGTTGCGAGGTTCTGCAGCAGCGCCTGGTCCGACAGGTCCGGCCAGGGATCGCTTTCCCGGCTGTGGGTCCTGACAAATTGCACCCGCGCGATCCAGTTATGATCATCCCGGCTCAGGGGCAGACAGTCGATTCCGGCTTCATGTATTCCCTTAAGCAAGCAATCACAAACCATCTCCATATCAGGGTTTATCAGATCTTTATCGCGCAGTGCCACTTTACCCAATAGCTGCTGGCGCCGACACACCACAACCTGCCGCCGACTGTCCCATCCGATCAGGTCCCGGGTTGAAATTTGAGCACCCAGCGTGTCCTCAAGCGCTGCAGCTGTGACACCCGCAGCCAGGAAAATACGCGCATTGTGGGGTTTGCCATCTGTACGCGCCGCTACAATAAAAGGCGTCCCGCACAGAGGATCGCATTCGGGCAGAATTGCTCCGTGGCCACTGGAAAGGACATAGCGGTTACGACCGCCGGCCCTTAATTTACCGACCCGGTCCGGGTAAGCCAGAGCCAGGATTTTTCCAGATTCATCCAGTCGCTGGTCGCCCCGGCCAAACCCGCCGGCCATTTTCTGCCACCGTTTCGACAATTGCCGGGCCCTGCTTACGGCCGGCTGTTTTATCGCAGGCTGCCGGCCGGCCGGGTGTGTTGCGGAGGCAGCCTTTCGCATGATTTCAAGCCTGGTGCGTATATCCACATCGCCCCGTTGGCCGGTCCGGGGCAGGATATCACGACTGCTGATCAGGGCGGCCATATCGGCGGCCAAAGGGCCGGCAGCCAGTGCGGCGCCTTTGAGAATCATGTGCCCCAGGCGGGGATGGACCCCGAGCCGATTGAGCCGCCGCCCGTGCCGGGTGATGCGCCTGTTGCCGTCAACCGCACCCAGCGTCTGGAGAAGTTCCCAGCCGCGTTTCATTGACGGGACCGGCGGTGCATCCAACCAGGCCATGGCATCCATGCGAACGGGCCCCCAGCAAGCCAGTTCAAGCGCCAGCGGGGAAAGATCGGTATTCACGATCTCCGGCTTGTTAAACGGCACCAGTGAACGGTGATCATGCTCCGTCCAGAATCGGTAACAGATGCCCGGTCCCGTCCGTCCGGCCCGGCCCCGCCGCTGGTCTGCGGACGCTTTGGAAACCCTGACTGTCTCCAGTACCGTCATCAGGCTGCCCGGGTGAAACCTTGGGATGCGCATCAATCCAGCATCCACCACGATGTGTATGCCTTCAATGGTCAGACTGGTTTCGGCAATACTGGTGGCCAGGACAACTTTGCGCTGCCCGGTTTGAGAAGGCTGGATGGCCAGATCCTGCATTTTTCCAGGCAGGTCGCCATAAAGGGGCGCGATCTTCACATTGGATGGGAGTTGTCTTTTTTCCAACTGTGCTTTGACTCGCAGGATCTCTCCGGCCCCGGGAAGAAAGGCAAGCAGGCTGCCCACCTCTTTTTCCAGAATCCTTTTGATTTCCAGCGCTATAAACGCAGGTGTGGGACTGGGCACCGGCTTATCCAGATAGCGGGTTTCAACAGGGTGCTGTCGACCGTGGCAGGTCAGCACATCACAATTGCCCAGAATTCGCGCGACGGCTTCTCCCTCCAGGGTAGCGGACATGACCAGCAGCCGCAGGTCTGGACGCAGTTCTGTCTGTACCTCTCGACAGAGCGCCAGTCCCAGGTCGGAGTGCAGGCTTCTTTCATGAAATTCGTCAAAGATAACCAGCCCGGTATCGGCAAGTTCGGGGTCGCGCTGCAGCTTGCGAGTGAGCAGCGCCTCGGTGACCACCTCTATGCGGGTCTGCCTGGATACCTGCTTGTCAAAGCGGATCCGGTAACCCACCTGCCTGCCGACAGTTTCACCCAGGCGATCCGCCATGCGTCGGGCTGCTGCGCGGGCAGCCAGACGCCGGGGTTGCAGCAGGACTATTTTGCGCTTTTGCAGCCAGGTTTCCCCTAACAGCGCCGGGGGCACCCCCGTGGTTTTACCAGCTCCCGGCGGTGCCTGCATGACAGCATTGAGGCCCTTTAGTAAAGTGGCTTTTAGGGCGGGCAGAATTGCATCTACAGGTAGCGTCATGATGAGTAATAGGCGGCATTTTCCTCGATGTACCCTTCGGTGAGGTCACAGCCGTACGCAGTTGCCCGGCCTCGACCAACACCCAGGTCAGCCTCAATCAGGACCTGATCACCACCCAGCAGTTCACGGACGGCATCCTCGTTGAAATCCACCCGTTCCAGATCCTGGTAGACCAATTGCCCATTGATGCGAATCGCGATCCGGGCCGGATCAATCTCACACTGGACACACTTTCCGATTGCCATCAGGACCCTGCCGATATTGGGGTCCGCGCCATAGGCCATCGTTTTTATCAGGGGAGAATTGACCAGGGACTTGGCGATCACCACAGCCTGCTGTTTGTCAGCAGCCTTCTGAACACTGGCAATCAGAAGTTTGGTGGCGCCTTCCGCGTCCCGGGCCAGCATCCGGGTCATTTCCGTACAGGCATAAACAAGCGCCGCCTGGAAGAGCTGCAGGTCCACCGGCCCGGCCAGACCGTTGGCCATGGCAATGCAGGTGTCAGACGTACTGGTATCGGTATCCACAGACAGCATATTAAACGAAACATCCACGGCCTGGCGCAAAGCATGATCGAGCGCCGGAGCCTCAATGGCTGCATCGGTGAAGATGTAAACAAGCATGGTGGCCATGTTGGGTTCGATCATACCGGCGCCCTTACCGGCCACGGTCAAAACAGCCTCCCCCACGTTCAGGGAGAGGGCCTTGGGGTAGGTATCGGTGGTCATGATGCCTTCAGTTCCATCCAGCGGTTCGTTGCCCAGCACCCCGGAAATGCCCCTGATGCCGGCTTCAATCTTTTCGATCTGCAGCTGGCGGCCAATGACCCCGGTTGAGCTCATCAGCACCTGCTCCGCCGGGATGCCGAATTCAGCTGCAACGGCCCTTGCCATCCGGGCCGCATTATCGAGTCCGGTCTGGCCGGTGCCCACGTTGCTGATCTTGCTGTTGGCCACAATGGCCCGCAGGAGGCCCTTTTTGATGATTTCACGTCCCAGGATAACGGGGGCACCCGGGAATTTATTGCGGGTGAATACACCTGCGGCCGCAGCCGGGACCTCTGAATAAAAAATGGAGAGGTCCTTGCCCTCTTTCTTCAGCCCGCAGTTCGTGCCCGCACAGGTAAACCCCCTGGGCAGTATGGCTTTGTTGTGCAGCTTCATTCTATTTTCCTTTAAAACACTCGTGAATTAAATATTTCAAAAATATGAAACGCTCACTTTAGGTTAAACTCTTGTGTCGGGACTGTTATAGCACGCAGCACCTGGAAATACAAAGGCATGAGCATTGCCTTAACGGTTCATTTGTGATAGCAGGCAAACGGCATCTTCATCCTTTGCTTAAGGACCCGCTTGTAACGGGTATACACTATGTTTTCCGGAATTAACGAAATTTTGCTGACCGCAGTCATCGTTCTGGCCCTGATTTTCCTGCCGCGCTTGGCCGCATCCCGAAACGCCGCCCGCAGCCAGCGCCTCGCAAGGCGCCAACCCGGGTTCAGCCTGTCCGGGAGGCTGCGGTTGGCCCTCCTGGTCTCTTTTGTCTGGATAGCCTTCTGGGTCGTTTATTTTGAGCCCTGGCAAAAAGAGTGGAAATGGTTTGTTTATATCGGACCGGGACCGCTGCTGGTCATCTGGGGTGCTTTCTGGGTGCTTCAGGGCCTGAAAAACAGGTCAAACCGTGTATGACCGCATTACAGAATTTTGAGCCGTTTTAGCACAGTTTGAGTCGGAATGCCGTTGCTGTCATAGCCGCGCAGGGCATAATACTCCGGCAGCATTTTGGACAGCGGCACGGTTTTATTTTCCGGGTCGGAAAGTCGTCCCTCCTTAAGCAGTCGTGGGGGCAGTGTGTCGCCGGATCGGTCGATGCCCTCGCGCGTGTTCATGTATCTTTCCAGAACATGGATGCGCTCACCAGCCCGGATAAAGCCATTGCGTGACAGGTGCAGACCGGTCACCGTATTCCAGAATCCTCTGTAGATTGAAAAATCAACCAGCGGAATCGCAATCTGGGGCAGAACCTGCATCAGCAGGCCCAGGATGCGGTCCGGCGTATACTTGCTCAGGGGCGACTCCATTAAATAGGCGTACATGGTAAAATGGCAGGTCTGCAAAGAATTGATGCAGCAGGTCAGATCCTCAAAATATTTCACCCACCGAGCTTTATGGGTCGTGACATCGGCTTTGAGCAATTTGAAATAGATCTCCTGGCCTATCAGATAAGCCGAGAGATGACAGCCGCCGCGGTTGGCCACCGCATAGGCCAACCCCTGCCCGAAACTGCCCCGGGGGTCATAGGCCGCCATTTCAAGCCCTTTGACATGCATGGCGAAAGCCTCGCCACCGTATTTTCGTGACAATTCCCGGCTGCCCATGGCCATTTCAGCCCCGAATCCATCCAGATTGGCGATATCTTCTAATGCTTGCGAGACGCCCACAGTCGAACCAAAGCGCAAATCGCTGGTCACAAGCCCTTTCTCCGCGGCCTCCATAACCCAGGACAGGGTACCGCCGGCAGAAATTGTATCCAGCCCCAGGCGCCCGCAGATCTGGTTCCATAGGGCGATCTGCTCCGGGTCAAAAATTCCCAGGCTGGTGCCGAGCAGGCCAATGGTTTCATATTCGGGGACGGCCATCTGTTCACCGTTGAAAGTGCCCTTGTGGCCACAGCGGATCGTGCAGGGTTTGCAGGTCTGGTGCCGGGTGCTGTACTCGCTCGCCATGGTCTCACCGGCTACCCGATCCCCCTGGGCATGCCAACCGTCCTGAAAATTGTGAACCGGCAGCATATTGCTTTTGAGGACAGGCCTGACATTGGCATTGGTGCCGAATTTGCGATAAGCGTTGCCGGTCATCTCGTTTTGTTTGATATAAACCGCGGCTCTTTTCTTGATCGCGGCAAACCCTTTGGGGTCAAAGGGACGTATGCGTACGGCGCCACCCCGGGCCACCACCGCTTTCAGTTTTTTTGATCCCATGACAGCACCCAGGCCGCCGCGCCCTAAAAAGCGATGCCCGGCCGCAATATTGGCAAACCGGACCAGGTTCTCACCTGCCGGGCCGATCACCAGGGCGGCGGTTTTTTTCTCTTCCAGGGCTTGCTGGGCATCCGGTATCTCCCGACCCCACAAATGGGCGCCGTCCTCAAATTTTGCACCGCTTGCATCGATCACCAAACAGGTCGGCGCGGACGCCTGGCCAGTGATGAGCAATCCATCCCATCCGGCTGTTTTTAACATCATGCCAAAAGGACCGCCGCAGGAAGAAGTTCCCAGAATACCTGTCAGCGGCGACTTGGCAATGGCTTCGAAGCGCCCGGAACAGGGCGCGCCGGTGCCCATGAGAATCCCGGGCATCAATGCAATGATATTTTGGGGCCCCAAGGGGTCACACCCCGGTTGGAGTCGATCAAAAAGAAGTTTGAGGCCCAATCCCTTAGCACCGAGAAAGAGCCGTCTTTCCCATTCGGAAACCTCATAAACGGAAAAAGTTGCCTGGCTCAGATCAACTTTCAGTATCCTGTTGCTGGTCCCCTTTATTTCCTTTGTCTCCATCTAAAGGCACTTACCCCTTCAATCTTGGTTGTATTGGCCTGGTTTCCGATCGGGATAACTCCCGATAAAAGGAGATCAGCCGGTCAAGTGTTTATTCAGTCCTAAAACCTGGTCCCCAGGGCCAGGTCAGAGATAATTGGCTATGCCCTGCAGGCTGGGGCAAGTGTTATAAGTGATTTTGTATAAGGTATTCTACTGATTGTATAAAACCAACCAGCGGAGCGGAGTGACTCCAGAACTTTAGGCGTCCCGAAGCAAGTACCTTACGTGGTGCACTTTAGGTCACTTCAAACTTATCAATTCGGTCTAGCAAAGGGCCATCACCTGCTCCACCAGTTTCTCAATTCCCACGGCGACCTCTTTGATGCCGGGTCCCAGCATGTAGGCCGGGGTTGTGACAATTTTGTTCTTGTGGTCCACATGTATCTGGTCAACCGCACAATCTTTATGGACACCACCCATATTGCCGATGGCCGCAGCCGTACCGGTATCATTGCCAATGGTAACTTCCGGTGAACGGTCGGCGATGGCCCGGACCAGCGTGGCCGGTGCGATGCACAAAGCCCCCACCGGTTTGCCGGCTGCCAGCATCTCAGCAATCACGCGCTGCACCTGGGGGTGAACCGCAGCCTTGGGTCCTTTCACTGCAAAATCACTCAGGTTCTTGGCAGCGCCAAAGCCCCCGGGAATGATCAGCGCGTCCATCTGGGAGGCGCTGACATCCGCAAGATTTACGATATCCCCCCGGGCAATCCGGGCGGATTCGACCAGGACGTTGCGATCTTCCTCACTCTCCGTCTGGGTGAGGTGATTCATCACGTGCAGCTGCTGCATATCAGGCGCCATGCAGGCAATCTCGGCACCCGCCCGGTCCAGGGCCAGCAGGGTCAACACGGATTCGTGAATTTCAGCCCCGTCATACACGCCGCAGCCGGACAACAGAACACCCACTTTTTTAGCCATGTCACACCTCCAGTTATGAGTGAAAAGATCATTTGAAACGTTAGTTCAGTTCCAACTTGTTCGGGCCAATCAGCCCGCAAGCACATGTTTTTCCAACACGAAGCAGGTAAAGGTGCCCTGGAATACCAGATCCTCGCCCAAGGCTACATCCACGGCCACGGTATGCTTTTTACCTTTGATTTCCTCGGTCCGGGCAGTGGCCACCACAGTATCACCCACCCGTACCGGTTTTAAAAAGCGCGCCTCGGAACCTCCCAGGACCACGTGAGGGTCATTGACCGCGATCATGGCTGCATGGTCAGCCAGCCCAAAAATAAAGCCTCCGTGAACCAGTCCCGGACTGTCAACCGCCATATCGGCACTGGTCTTCATGGTGACCCTGCTTCCCCCGTTTTCCGCCTGGATTGGCATCCCGCATAGCCGCTGGTCAATCTGTTCGTGTGTCCTGATGTCCATTACCACCTCCGGTGAAAAGCCAAACGGTTAATGGAAACTCACACTTATCTGATTATAAACTGAAAAATTACCTGTGTCCCGCCCCAGTCGCTTATTAACAGATTATAGCCTGGAGTTCAAATTAAGCTTGACAAAGAGTCTGATTTATTTTTGAGTAGGTATACTACTCAATAAGCATTTGGCGGTCACATGGATAATCTTTTTCAGGGACTCATAGCATCAAAAACGAGAATCAAACTGCTCACGAGATTCTTTTTCAATCCCTTGACCCAATCATATTTGCGGGAACTGGCCAAGGAGTTCAGCCTCTCCACCAACTCGGTAAGGGAAGAATTAAACCAGCTAACCAAGACCCAGCTCCTGATTTCTGAAAAAAAGGGGCGCCAGGTACTCTATAGTGCCAATACCGAACATCCTTTGTTTCCTGAATTAAAATCAATGGTTGCCAAAGTCATGGGGATCAATCAGGTCATCGATTCAATCGTTACACGATTGGGTGATCTGGAGAAGGCTTACCTGATTGATGATTATGCCGAAGGCAAAGACACCGGTATCCTTGATCTGGTCCTGGTGGGGGCTATTGATCAATACCACCTGAACGATTTGAGCAGGAAAACTGAACGCTACATTAATCGCAAAATTCGACCGCTGGTATTGTCCCGGTCTGAGTTTGGTGATTTTCTACCCAAGTTGAAACAGCGTCCACATCTTTTGATCTGGAAAGGAAAAGACGTAGCGACCGATTAATACCGGAACGGGTATGGATCAAGGCCAGGTAGCCTTAGAATTATTGATATATTGTATTATTTCTTTTAGTTATATAGTTTTGCCTTTGTAACTTAATGGGCGGAGCTATCCTTGCATGCTGTCGCTGAAACCCTAGAGACACAGCCATTCATTGGAGAAAATACTTTGAAAATTCCCTGGGCCAAACTTTACATGGATGAAGCTGAAATTGAACGGGTTCTGGAGGTTCTGAAATCAAACTGGGTTTCGATGGGAAAGCGGGTCAAAGAGTTTGAAGCGCACATGGCGCGCCATGTGGAAGTTCAGCATGCCGTTGCAGTCAACTCCGGAACCGCAGCCCTTGATACCGCCTTAAAATGCATCGGCATTCAGCCCGGTGACGAGGTTATCATCCCCGCCCTGGCCTATATCGCCACAGCCAATTCAGTTTTATACCAGCATGCGACACCCGTATTTGCCGACATTGATCCAAAGAACAGCAACATAGATGCCAATGACGTCAAGGCGAAGATCACCCCGCGGACAAAATGCATCATTGCCATTGACTACGGCGGTCACGCAGCTGACTTTGACGAGCTGGAACAAATTGGCAAGAATCATCGTATTGCTTTGGTTGAAGACGGTGCCCCCGGGCTGGGAGGAACTTACCGGGGCAGGCAAAACTGTTCTCACGGGGATATAGCCATCACGAGTTTCCATACGGCCAAAATTTTCACAACGGTTGAAGGCGGCATGCTGTTCACGGACAACGACGACTTTGCGGAGACAGCCAGGATCATTCGTTCCCAGGGTGAAGATCCGGGGGAAAAATATGCCCACCCGTTGGTGGGGCATAACTATCGGATGACTGAAATTAACGCTGCCATCGGCCTGGCCCAGATGAACCGTGCCCAAGAGGTTTTGGCCGCCCGCAAAGCAGCGGCAGACTACTACCTGTCGAGGCTTGAAAATCACGCTGATATAAAACTGCCCCGGGTCGAGTCCCAGGTCGGACATGCATGGTTTCTTTTCCCGATTCAGATTAAAAACCGGGACGCCGTAAAACAACGTCTCACTGAACACGGAATTGAAACGAATGTCTCCTGGCCCCACCCTATCTATGACCAGAAGCCGTTTTCCAAATATAAACAGGGCGTCTGTGCCGTGAGCGAAAGAGCTGCCAGCCGCATTCTGTGCCTGCCGATGTTCTTCGGAATTTCAAAGAAGGAACAGGATTATGTTATCGAACACCTGCTGGCGGCCATCGAAAGAGCCTGAGCAGATGCAGGGCCTACCCACATCAACCAAGAGACGGAATCACTTATACAAAATCAGCCAACCCGATAAAGGAAAACCATGAACATCCTCATCACCGGCGGCGCCGGATATATCGGTTCGGTATTGGTGCCCGCCCTGCTTGGCGAGAATCACCAGGTAACCGTTATCGACAATTTCATGTATGGGCAGGCAGCGCTCCTGGACTGCTGTTATCACAAAAACCTCACCATTATCCGGGGCGATGTCCGCGATAAGGCGCTTACAGAAAAATACCTGGCCGCGGCGGACTGCATCATTCCGCTGGCCTGCCTGGTGGGCGCCCCACTCTGCAATCGGGATCCCGAGGCCGCCCGAGCTATCAATTACGATGCCATCGCCGACCTTCTCAAGCAAAAAAGCCAGGATCAGATCATACTTTTCCCGACGACCAACAGCGGTTACGGGATAGGCAAAGCCGACATCTTCTGTACCGAGGAGACACCCCTGAACCCGATTTCCCTGTATGGAAAACTCAAGGTGGACATCGAGGGGCTCCTGCTTGATACCGGCGGGGTCATTACCTATCGCCTGGCTACTGTTTTTGGCATCAGCCCGAGGATGCGCATTGACCTTCTGGTGAACGACTTTACCTACCGGGCCGTCACGGATGCTTTCATCGTCCTGTTCGAGGCGCATTTCAAACGCAACTATATCCACATCCGGGATGTGGCCCGGGTATTTATTCACGGCCTTGAAAATTTCGAAACCATGCGGGATCAACCCTATAATGTAGGGTTGTCCGACGCCAACCTCTCAAAATGGGAGCTTTGTGAAGAGATCGCCAAGGTTGTTCCCGGATTCTACTTTGTTGAATCCGAAATTGGTGAAGACCCGGATAAACGCAATTATATTGTCAGCAACGATCGCATCGAATCCACTGGTTTTAAACCGGCCTTCAGTCTGCAGAATGGCATCAGGGAACTGGTTAAAGGGTATCAGGTTATCAGGAAAAGTGGTTTCAGCAATGTATAGCCCGGTAATGGTGCCCCCCCTAAAGCCAATGAAGTGGTATGGACCTGAATAACTTCAAATACATCGTAGTGGGAGCTGGCTTTTTTGGAGCGACCATTGCTGAAAGGATCGCACAGGAGCTGAAGGCAAAAGTCCTGGTGATCGAAAAACGCAATCATACGGGCGGCAATTCCCATAGTGAAATCGACGCTGAAACCGGGATTGAATACCATAAGTACGGATCCCACATTTTTCACACATCCAATCGCCAGGTTTGGGCGTATATCAATCGATTTTCCCGGTTTTCCAATTACCGACACAGGGTTTTTGCAAACCAAGCCGGGCGGGTCTACGCCTTTCCCATAAACCTGTCAACTGTCAATGATTTTTTTGCTCAAGCCCTGCGGCCCTACGAAGTAGAGCCCTTTTTACGGCAAAAAGGTGAAATTCAAAACATTTCAGATCCACAGAATTTTTATGAAAAAGCCATCTCCAGTATCGGAATTTCTCTCTACGAGGCCTTTATAGAGGGGTACACAAAAAAGCAATGGCAAACAGACCCCCGGAACCTGCCCCCGGGACTTTTTGACAGATTGATCATTCGAAAAAACTACCTCAACGATTACTTTGACGACCCCTTCCAGGGAATCCCGAGTCAAGGTTATGGCGCTCTTTTCAGGGAGCTGTTAAACCACAAACGGATCACGGTGCGGACAGGGATCGATTTTTTTGATCTGGCCCCCTCCATACCCGGTGAAACCCTGATTATATTTTCAGGCCCGATTGACCGGTATTTCAACTACCAGCATGGCAAACTCGGCTGGCGAACCCTGCAGTTTGAACGCAGGGTGTACGCATACGAGGATTTTCAGGGAACCGCGGTGATGAACTATGCCGACGAGGCCGTGCCATATACACGGACCCACGAGTTTCGGCATTATCACCCGGAACGCCAAATCGCTAACAAGACCCTGGTTTTCAGGGAGTATCCAAAGCCGGTGGGGGTGTCCAACACCCCCTATTACCCGAACAACACCCGCCAGGATAGAAAGCTCCTGGAAAGATACCATGCAGCAGCTGCCCAAATCCCGAATGTCCTTTTTGGGGGTCGCCTGGGGTCCTATTGCTACCTGAACATGGATGAGGCCATCGCAAACGCATTCCATCTTTTTGAAAACCGAATCCAACCGCTTTCAGCCTGACAGGAAAATTATGCACCTGAATCATATCGACCGCAGCCGCATCATCATCCTCAACCTGCCCACCGAACACCTGAAATCAGACACAGAGATAATGGCACGGGGGCCGCTCTCCATCCATTCATACCTGCGTAAAAACGGACTCGATTCGATCCTGGTGGATCTGGCCGGAACCCGGGAGGAGTTGTGGCCCATGATACCGGATGCGGATCTATACGGAATTTCGACGGTAACCTGCCAGGTTTTCTACGCCGAAAAACTGGCGGCCTTCTTAAAATCCAGAAATCCCCGGGCCGTTGTTATTATGGGCGGCGCTCACGCCATCGCCCTGCCCGCAGACTGCCTGAAAAACCGCAATGCGGATGTGGTCGCCCTGGGAGAAGGCGAGCATTGTGTTTTTGATTTGATGGATGGCGGCAAACCCCTTGCGGAGATACCTGGATTCGCATACCTGGACAGGGTCGGGACCGTCGTCAGCACCGGCAAAAGGTCCCTGGAGAAGGATATCGAACAATTTTATCCGCTCCGTTTTCAGGATTATGGTATTTACCGCTACCTGCATCCGCAGACATATAAATTTTTTAACCGCAGTGAAAAAGATCTGCAGCTCAATGTCATGCTCAGCCGCGGCTGCTATGGCGGCTGCAAGTTCTGTATGAGCGGGCAAACCGGTGCGAAAAGCATCCGGCACCGCAACATTGCCCGGGCGGTGGATGAGTTGATCCAATACAAACAACGCTGGGGCATCAACCGGGTCTATTTCGACGACGACGAAATGCTCTCCAAACGGAGTATGTTTGAGGCGCTGTGTGATGAAATGCCGCGCAGCGGCCTCGACTGGCTCTGCCTGGGCAGAACGGATCGGGTTAACCGGCACAAGCTCGAACGCATGGTGGCTGCCGGGTGCACCGGAATCGTATACGGCATTGAACATTTCTCTGATCGGGTCCTCACCGGCCTGGGTAAGGGCAACACCGCCGGCCAGAACTACCGGGCGCTGATTCAGACCGCTGAATACGATTTGAAGGTTCGGGCTCAGATGATGACTGGCTGTCTCCCCTACGAAACCTGGGAAGACGTCAAACTCACAGCCGCATTTGTCAAACGAATCATTAACGAAACAGACGGCCGGGTCAAATTCAGCTTTCATATTTTTCAGCCCCTGCCAGGCACTGCATCATACGCAGAAGCCCTGAATTGCCCGGAATATTACAACCCCGCAAGGTTGACCGATTTTTCAGAATTTCAAACCGTCGGAGATTTTCAGAAGCATGCAACCGGCGGCACTGGCAAACGCCCGCGCATCGCCCACCGCAATGCCCAACAGGTATTCGAATGGTATGATTACCTGGTGGAGGCTGCCGGTGAGGCCGAAATAGGCAGGGCCTGATCCAACCCCTTACCGTCGCTCGTTAAAAGTACGGCGACAATTCACCTGGACTTATGATTCCACTGACACTGATATCCCCCTGTTTCAACGAAGCCGAAAACCTGCACTCTTTTGTTGAGAACTGGTATCAAGAACTCGCCCTTGGGCTGGATGACTTCGAGATGATTATTGTGGATGACTGCTCAAACGATTCATCCCCCGAGATTCTGGCTGAACTTGCCCTCAAATTGCCCCGTCTCAAAGTTCTGACCAACAGAAAAAACCTGAAATATGGGGCTACGATAACGCGCGGGATTCGGCAGGCCCGCGGAGATTTCATCATCTGGACGGACTCGGACTACTCCCACAAGCCTGCAGATTTCTGGAAGCTGTGGAAACACCGCCAGGCGCATGACGCAGTCTGGGGAACCCGCCAGGTGATCCAGCGCGACAGCTACGGGCGTATTTTTTTCACGATCGGCAACATCCTGTTGATCCGGCTTCTGTTTCAGCTCAGGCTGCAGGACCCGAACTGCGCCTTCAAGCTTTTCCAGCGGAAAAAGCTGCTGCCGGTACTCGACTCCATCCAAATTGACCCCATCATGACCACAACCAAAATTGCCGTTCGCTCCTGTCAGATGGGATTGCGGGTCAAAGAAGTCCCCGTGGACTTTCTGGAACGGGCCCGTGGAAAAGGGTCGCTTGTCGGTATCCGGCAGCTGTCGGCCGCAGTGGCCGGTGTCAGAGAGCTAATGGTCTTTAAAAACCTCGGGAGATAGCCTGAATCCAATGAAAAGTGGATATCTCATTGTACCGATCCTCCTGGCAGCCCTGTTTGCCCGCTTCCTGTTCCCGGAGGTCGATCCACCCTACGAACACCAAGCCCTCAATTATACCATCACCGGTGAGCTGTTTACGTTTGAAGGCAACGCCTGGGCCCAGGATGCACGCAACCGGGCCCTTTTTGGCACCTGGGTCCTGGACAAGTGGCCGACATCGCTTTTTATGCCGCTCCACAACCTGGCGAGCTACCTCTCTTTCAGCCTGTTCGGTGTGGGGCTCTGGCAGGCCAGGCTGCCATCCATGCTATTCGGATTACTTACCACTCTCCTGCTGTACGTGATCTTGCGACACACCGATGATGAGGCCACCGGGCTGCTCAGTGCATTTTTCTGGGGCACCAACTATCTTGCCGTCGCCCTGAACAAGACGGCTCTGATCGAATCGGGTCTGATTTTCATGACCGTTGTTTGCTACGGCCTATGGCATTGGGGCCGGCGGGCCGGTGCGGGCTGCTTCCTGTTCGGCAGCACCGCGGTTCTCTGTGTGCTCTACAAACCGACTGGTCTGATCATTCCTGCAACGGGATTATGTGTCTACCTGCTCGAATTTTCACGGAAACGAACCTATCGCAACCTGGCCCTGTTTCTTTTAGGCGCAGGTTGCACCGGTTTTCTCTACCTGGTGTTTTTTCAATCTCGTCTCAATGAAATCTTAACGTTTTACAGCCTCATTGGAAACGCCTGGCGGCCAAAATCGCTGCTGGGATTTTTCATGTCCGGGGCTACCTTTACAGTCAGTCGCTTTTTTTTCTTTCGCCAGCCAATACTTTGCCTGGGGTCGCTTCTGTGGCTGGCCTGGCTGGCAACCCGTTTGCGCCAGGCGCTGGCACCCTCTCCTTCCCAGCCAGGGACAGCCCATGCACCGGCAGACCGGCTCCGCCTGGGCATGCGGGCCTTTTTCCGGACCAATGGCCTCATGAACCTGCCAGACTTTTATCTCGCCATGTGGTTTCTCTTCGGCCTGTCCATGCCCCTGGCAGAGGGCGGGCAAAACCCGATGCTGCGGCGGTACATGTTTTTACTGCCCCCCATGGCCGTGATGACGGCCAAGTTCCTGCGGGCCTACCTGGGGCCGAAACCGGCCCTGCGCATCGATAAACGCCCGGCCGCGACCGCGCTTTTCATTTTCGGCTACATCGTCTGTTTCAGCACCATCAGAATCCTTTTTTTCCAAGGGTTGACAGCCTTCAGGTATGCGCACCTGGAGTCTTTTTTGCTGGTATTCGCCGCGTCTGTCCTGGGTGGGGTGCTATTGATGCGTTCCGCGCCTGTCATCAAACACCGTTTGAACACATCGCCCGCAACCAAAACCACAATAATAGCGTTCATCCTGAGTGCCTACTTTTGCTCCCAGGCCGGGCAGTTCTTCGTCTGGGCCGCAGATCGACAGTATACCTTGTATGAAAGCAACCGGCGTCTCTCCGAATTATCTGCCCTGCAGCAACCCGTGATCATGGCCGGCAGCACCCTGGTCATCAGTGCCTCATTCCTTTCGGGGTATCGTACCCTGGTTGTTGGCAGTCCACCCAACTACATGAACTGGGAAAATATCCTCACCTCCCCCGAGATCGAGTATTATCTGCTCAACCAGGCCCCTTACCGGGAAGACAACCCGATTTTGATACCGTTTCTGGATCGCTACCCGGATTCTGTCCCGGTTGCCGAAATTACTTTGGGAAGAAGAGAAGCGATCATTTATCGGAAAGTGGAAACCGGACCGTGAAACGGAGAGATAAATGCCCGCTTTGCGCACGCGCACAGTTCCGGGACTATTGCGTCGATTGGCAAAATAACCGCTTCCAGGTATGCGACAACTGCGGCATGGTGGTACAAAATCCTTATCACGACAGCATTGATTATGGTGAGGGTTATTGGCAAGCTGTCACGGACCCGGACGGCAAAACCAGGAACCTGCTGGAAGAGCGAGACTTCAGGATCAAAAACTGGTATGGCAATATCCCTGACTTAATCAACCGGATGCCGCCTGGCAAGATATTGGATGTCGGCTGCGGACCGGGACACCTGCTCTCCGCGATTGATGGTTGCCACAAAAAATTCGGCCTGGAAATATCCGATCTCTGCATCGGCCATATAAAGCGGCACTACCCTGAAATAACAGTTAGAAAGGGAACCCTGGACAGTTGCCCCGACCTGCCTGACGATTTTGATATCATCGTTCTTTATCATGTCCTTGAGCACCTGGAAAACCCTCTGGCTGTTCTCAACAGTATCCGAGCCCTGCTCAAAGATAGCGGGTCCCTGATCCTCGGCACACCCAACATCGGCGGATTCTGTGCCCGCCGTTTCAAAGGGAATTTCAGACTACTGGGGCATCCGCATTTATCCCTTTTCAATGAAAAGACATTGACAGCCATGCTTGCCAAAGCAGGCTTCACGGTCACCCGGAAGGAGTTTCCATTTTTCCAGACCGCTTATTTCACCCTGTCAAATCTTCTACGGTTGCGGGATGCGCGGAAACTTTCCCCACCGTTTTATAAGAATGTGATGACATTTTATGCCAGCAAAGATGCGGCCTGATTTGAATACGGGTTCACATACATTCCCGACCACGGCGCTTCCGTCTGCTTTTATCCTGGCCGGGGGCTTCGGCACGCGTTTAGAACCGGTAGTCGCTGACCGCCCAAAACCCATGGCTATCGCTGGGAGCAAACCATTCCTTGAACATTTGCTGAGATGGCTCAGAGCCCAGGGGATTCGCCACGTCGTGCTGCTCGTTCATCATATGGGCGATATGATCGAATCTTACTTTGGTACCGGAGCGAAGTGGGATCTTGCGATTGAATACGTCCGGGAGACGCAACCACTTGGAACCGGGGGCGCTGTTATCCAGGCTTTGATGCAGTTGACCTGGAACCGGCCCTTCTTCCTGCTCAATGGGGATTCGTTTATCGATGTTGACCTGACCAGCTTCTACAACACCATCACAGATCAAACAGGCGGAATGGTTCTCTCGCCACAATCCGCTGCCGGCAAATATGGTGCGGTGACACTGAACACCCACGGCAATGTGAAACGATTTTCGGAAAAAGGAACGCCTCTGGCCAACGGTCTGGTCAATGCCGGCTGCTATTTCCTGCAGCCAGCCCTTTTTCGGAATCTAAAACCGGGCGCCTGTTCCCTTGAAACGGACCTGTTTCCCCGGTGGATCCTCAACCGTCAGCCGGTCAAGGGATATATCTGCAAGGGCTTCTTTATCGACATCGGCACACCCGAAGATTACACACGTTTTCAAACCTATATCAAAGAGCATGGGCTTTTATGAGAACACTCCTTGCCTTGATCCCGGCACGCGGCGGTTCAAAAGGCGTAAAACGCAAGAATATTAAAGTGATGGCAGGCCATCCGTTGATCCATTATTCCATTAAAATTGCCCTGGCAGCGGATGTGGTAACCCGCACTATCGTCTCCACAGAGGACCAGGAAATTGCCGAAATCGCCCGGTCCCTGGGAGCTGAAGTCCCGTTTTTGCGTCCTGCGGAACTTGCCCGGGACCATATCCTTGACTACCCGGTGGCTGAACACTGCCTGGACTATCTCAACGAATCAGAAAACTGGAAGCCCGATTTTCTACTTTTTCTCAGGCCTACCATGCCGCTGAGGCCCTCCGGGGAAATTGAGAAAGCCTTTGAGCTTATCAGTCGGCGCCCCGAAATCGATTCAGTGCGCACGGCCCGTCCGGTTCCCTACCCGCCCTACTGGATGAAGAAAATTGACTCGCAGGGATGCCTGGCGCCTTTTACGGAGGCAGTCTCCGAATATCAATACAGCCGTCGTCAGGATCTTCCCCGGACCGTTATGTGTGATGGCTATGTGGACATGAGCCGGGTCGACTCCGTCCGCCGTTACAGGCAGGTGGTGTGCGGAAAAATCCATGCCCTCTTCAGGAGCAATGTGCCTTTTATAGATATCGATACCCAGAAGGATTGGGACTATTGCGAATATGTAATGCAGCACCAGAAGAAAGGAATACGGCATGCAGTTCAATAATCAATTCAAGATCGGCAGCATACCCGTGGGTAAAAACGCACCCGTGTTCGTCATCGCCGAGGCCGGAGTCAATCATAACGGTGACACATCTCTGGCGCGGGAACTCATAGATGCAGCGGTGGCGGCCCGGGCGGATGCTGTGAAATTCCAGACTTTCCAGGCCCATAAACTTAACACCCGGACCGCACCGAAAAGCTCCTATCACCTGCGCACCACGCCGAGTGACGCAGAGCAGTCCTGGTTCGAATTGCTGCGCAGCCAGGAAATCAGCCCGGGCATGCACCGGGAATTAATAAACTATTGCCGTGAGCGCCAGATCCTGTTTCTGAGCACACCCTATGACCCGGATTCTGCCGATTTACTGGACGATTTAGACATCCCGGCTTACAAAGTGGCCAGTACGGATGCCAACAACTTTCCTTTTCTTGAACACCTGGCGAAAAAGAAACGACCCATAATTCTTTCCACGGCCATGTGCACCCTCGAGGAGGTTCAAACAGCCGTTGCAACAATCCACCGGACCGGTAACCGGAACTTGATCCTGCTGCACTGCACGGCCAATTACCCTTGTGAGGCCAAAAACAGCAATCTCCTGGCCATGACGACCCTGGCAGCAGAATTTAGCGTTCCGGTCGGTTACTCAGACCACTGCCTGTCGCGGATTAACCCGATCGCAGCGGTCGCGCTCGGTGCCAGGCTTGTGGAAAAACATTTCACGGTTTCAAAGGACCTGCCGGGCCCTGATCACCAGGCCTCCTTACTACCGGAAGAACTTGCCCAGATGATTCGTGACATCCGGGATACAGAATTGGCCCTGGGAACGGGGAGCAAGGCGCCTTTGCCCTGTGAAAATGAAAACCTGATGAAACTTCGAAAAAGCGTGGTTGTCTCGAGAGACATTTCGGCGGGTACAGTCTTGACCAGAGACAATCTGGAAATAAAACGTCCGGGTACCGGGTCCGCTCCGGAAATGTACGCTCGCTTTCTGGGCAAAAAAACCAGCCGGAATCTGCCGGGAGATCATTTGATCACCCTTGATGATGTGACGCCCTGAGGCTTGTATGAATATCCTTTTATTTGCGTATACCAATTTTGGGGTTCAATGTACTGACTACGTCCATCGCCAGACCAGTCACAAGCTTCTGGTCGTCACGGCGCCCATGGATTCCGGCAAGCACACGGCCCAGTGGAAATCGGTAATTCTTTTTTGCAAAGAGCACCGGATTCCCTGTATTCCGGTGACCGGCACTCAGTTCACTCAAGCGCATGCGGATAAAATCAAACATTTTTCTCCAGACATCATATTCTCCTGCTACTACCCGCTGATCATACCCCTCTCGTTGCTGAATACCGCCAGATGGGGCGCATTGAATTTTCACGGAGGGCTGTTGCCCCATTATCGAGGCTGTCTGTCCGGTGTATGGTCTATTCTAAACGGAGAAGACGACTCCGGTGTAACACTGCACTTCATGGATAAAGGTATTGATACCGGTGATATCGTAGAAATTAGAAAAGTCAACATTCTGCAGTCTGATACAGCCGTCTCACTATATGAAAAAGTCAGACTGCAGGCATTTCGTTTATTCCGCAAATACCTTACCGGGGTGCAAAACGTTCCCCGTGTTAAACAGGATATAAATACCGGCAGGACCTATGGAAGGGATTTACCCCATGATGGATGGATTGATTGGAATTGGCGCAGTGACTACCTCTGCCGATTTGTCCGGGCCATGTATTTCCCCCCCCACCTGCCCGCCCGCGGCGTAATACGCGGTAGAGCCTGTGCTATCCGAACCTGTGCACCGCACCCAGTAAATCAGCGTGGTTACGCTCCCGGGAGCATTATCGCAGAAAGCCCCAAGCAACTGATAGTCGCCACCACAGACGCCGCCGTACGATGTTCTGAATTTTACTGGGAAGACAAATAGGCTGACATGCAAATGGACATCTTTGCCTCCACCACGTTTTTGGGACCTCGACGATCTGACATTCAACTGGCGCTTGAAATGTTATCCGAGTCGAAAGTCAACGGCGTGGAGCTTGGTTCGACCCATTACTATTCAAAATCCTTTAAAGAGACCGTTCTCAATTTCCCGGACACCCGCTTTATGGTCCACAACTATTGTCCGCCGGCCAAGGATTCCCTGGTTTTGAACATTGCTTCAGCTGACCCCGATATCGTCCGCGCAAGTATTGATCATATCAAAGGCTGTCTTGATTTCTCCTCCGATATTGGCGCACGCCTTTACACGCTTCACCCCGGATTTACAGTAGATCCAGCGGGCCCGGGAAACTCGTTGCAAAATTATGACTTCATTTTTTCACAATCCAGACACGAACCATCATCTGCCATGGACAGGATGTCAAAATCGCTGGATGAAATTATTGTTTACGCCCGGGCTGCCGGCGTACCGGTCGCCATTGAAACTGAGGGTTCCTGCAGACATCCGGACAAGCTGCTTATGCAACGACCGGAAGAGTTTGAGAGTCTCAAGAGTCGTTTCGGCCAGGACTTGGGCATCAATTTAAATATAGCCCACACGCTTCTGGCATCGAAGTCTTTCGGGTTTTCGGTTTCCACGTTCATTCAAGCGTTCAATTCCATGATCAAGGCCGCCGAACTCAGCCACTGCAATTGCACCGACGACCAGCACCGGCCGCTTGTCCAGGGCTCTTACATCTTTAAATACCTGCCGCTTCTATCCAGGGATACCCCCCTGATATTGGAATTGAGAAACGCTACCATCGCAGATATTAACAACAGTTTAAACCTGCTGCGAGCTTCGATATCATGAACAATACTCTATACAAATTGAAAACACACCTCATTGCAGCCGGTGATTGGGATTACCTGGCCCTTATACCGGATCGGTTTTTGACGCCCTTGAAACTTGAAAACTTTATTACTTCCAGAAAGGAGGAAGGCCGCAAAGCGATCATCCTGGAATCAATGCCCTATCACCTGGTGATTGAGCCCACCAATATTTGTAACCTTAAATGTCCCTTGTGTCCAACCGGGAGTGGTGCCACTTCCCGCCCTATAGGAAACATGCCCCTGGCGGATTTCAAAAAACTCATCGACGCCTGTGAAAAATATACAATTGAATTGTACCTGCAGAATTGGGGTGAGGCGACCCTGCTCCCCCATCTGCCTGAAATGATACGGTACGCCGCCGGAAAAGGAATCTGGACGCATCTCTCGACAAATTTTGCTCTTGATCTTAAACCCGATTATCTGGAACGTCTGATTTCATCCGGGCTTGCCTGCCTGACCGTCGATGTGGATGGCCTTTCTCAAGCAGTTTATGCTCAATACCGCCGGGGCGGACGGCTCGAAAAGGTGCTTGAGAACTTGAAGTCAGCAATCCGGATAAAACAGGAGCTCAACCGTACAGATCCTCAAATCACGGCCACAATGATCGCCATGCATCACAACGAACATCAGCTGGGCAGGTTCTCTGATTTCTGCAAGCAGCTGCCCGTCGATGCACATGCCATCAGCAAACTGCAGATCAATCCCAACACGACCCGGGACTGGCTCCCGGCAGACCCGGGATACGTTTACAAGTCCTACCGGCAGGATGCCCAAAATTATCCGTGTCACTGGCCCTGGAGCGGCCTGGTCATTAACTGGGACGGTGGCGTTTCAGCCTGTTGCATCGTTGAAGACTTCCGCGCGGATTTTGGGAATGCCTTTGAGGAACCGGTCTACCAATTATGGAATAATGCCTGTTTTCAATCTGCCAGGGCGGAATTCGGTAATCAAGAGGCCATTTCCCCAAAAACCATTTGCAATGTCTGCCGGAATGATACCCATAACCGTAACCTGTGCCGGGCCGGTGATTCTTTTGCCATCCGATTGGAGAGGTAGCGCGCGTTGGATTTTACTGAATACAAGGACTATCTGGGGCCCCGTCGGGCCTGCAATTTTTGCGGCAGCACCATACTGGAGCCCTGGGGGACCAGAGGCATTTTTCACCTCGAACGCTGCAGTCAATGTGGCCTCGTCTTTATCAATCCGCGGCTAAACAAAGAAGGTTTGAACCGCTTTTATGCGGATTATTTCAACAACCGGACCGCGGACCGCGAGATGACCCTCAAGCGGGAAATGATGTATCAATTGGAAGCCTCATTTCTCCTTGATCACCTCCAGGGAGATGTCTCCCTGTTGGACGTGGGTTGTGGCGGTGGCCACTTTTTGAACGTTTTCCCTCGGCATTGTGTTAAAATCGGCACTGAGATTGATCCGGTGGCCGCTGATTATACAAAGCAGCAATATGGTTTCAAATGTTACGTGGGAAATTTTCCGGATTTTCAGATTCGAGAGGCCCCGTTCGATACACTTATTTTCAGGGGTGTTATCGAGCATTTTACGAACCCGCGCCGGGTTCTTGAAATGGCAGGTGCGTTTTTGAAACCGGGAGGTCTCCTCTATATTACCTCAACACCCAATCTGGACAGTATCTGTGCGGAAATCTACCGGGGGAAGTGGAACCTTGTGGGTCCAGACCACCTGTTTTATTTCAACGAGACGTTGTTGTCCGACCAATTGGGAAAGACGGGCTTTCGTTTGATTGCCAGTCAATATTTATATGCAGAGACCCCGTACGCCAATCTAAAAGCCGATTTCCTGCAGATCCAGAAAGCCCGTAGGGGGCGCGGACGCGGGTTGGCACCCACCCGGATTTCTCCACCTTTCTGGGGGAATATGCTGACGCTGCTCTATCGAAAATCCAAATAGAATTCAGGTAAATATGAAAAAAATAGCCGCATATAAATCCTTTCTTCTGACTGCGGAGGCCTCCGTAAAAGAGGCTGATGCCCGGATCAGGGGTAACACGTGCCCCATTGTCTTTGTGACCGACCTGGCCGGGCAGATTATCGGATCCGTTACCGATGGTGACATTTGCCGCTTTGCCGATATCGGCGGCAAACTGGATGAAAATATCAGCAACTGTATGTGCAGCACCCCTGTGACGGTGCCAAGCGGCACGACCCGCAGAAACATCCTGCACCTGTTTGACCAGAAAATCCTGGCAGTCCCGGAAGTCGATGACCAGAGGCGGCTTTTGTCCATTATCACCTCTGACAACTATAGTTTTCCGAAATACCGGCGCGTTACGGCACGTGGGAAGGCACCTGTCCGAATAAGTTTTGCCGGGGGCGGAACCGATCTGACCCACTATTTCAAAAAAAATTCAGGATCGGTCCTGAGCACCACAATTCAAAAATACTGCCATGCAACCCTCACCAAACGTCCGGACAGCCGGATTGTGCTTTACTCGGGTGATTTTGACTTGAGAGAAGATTTTGAGAGTATCGAGCAGATCGCGACACGTGCAACACACGGGCGCCTGGGGCTGCTCAAAGCGATTGTCAAACTTCTGAAACCCGCATTC
Source organism: uncultured Desulfobacterales bacterium (assembly GCA_964636125.1). Classification (GTDB taxonomy): domain Bacteria; phylum Desulfobacterota; class Desulfobacteria; order Desulfobacterales; family CAJINA01; genus CAJINA01. The sequence continues at coordinate 44,605 of CAZWPX010000018.1, forward strand.
GGTTTTGATTTGATCACCTACAGCGATGTCCCGCCCGGCAGTGGCCTGGGCGGATCCGCCGCTATCGCCGCGGCGGTCATCGGCTGTTTCAATGAATTCAGGGAAGACGCCCTGAGTGCATATGAAATCGCAGAACTTGCTTTTCAGGCCGAACGGATCGAACTGGGGGTTCTGGGCGGATGGCAGGACCAGTACGCCAGTGTTTTCGGCGGGTTTAATTTTATTGAATTCACCGATACGGATACCACTGTCCATCCGCTTAGAATCAGCCAGGGCATCTGGAATGAGTTGGAATCCAACCTGCTGATTTGTTTTACCGGCAGACGGCGAGACTCCGGTGATATCCACGCCGATCAAAAAAAGGCCTATGAAACAGACACCGCACTAATAGAGGTCATGCAAAAGACAAAAACGATCACCCAGAGGATGAAAAAGGCGCTGCTGCACGACAACCTTAATGATTTTGCCCAGCTACTCGACGAGGGGTGGAAGCTCAAGTGCCAGTACACCGCCTCAATCTGTGATGCGGAATTGGATGCTATTTATCAATGCGCAAAAGAAAACGGGGCGATATCCGGGAAATTGATGGGAGCCGGCGGCGGTGGTTTTTTTCTCTTTTATGTCACGCCCTTCAATCGGGCTCGGTTGCGCCAGGTTCTTTCCGGAAAAGGGTTGCGGACCGAACCGATCGCGTTTGACAAAACCGGACTCAGATCGTGGGTAATCCGGTCAAATGCCGCCGGATGATGGTTTAACCGGTTTGAGCACCCTGATACACCCCCGACCGGTCAATATTTGTTAGCGATTGCCTCCATGCTAAAAGCAATTTCAACACACGCACATGAAAGCAAAGCCGTGCTCTTTTCATTGGCAACACGGCGGGTGACCAAATTGAACAACGGATAAAACATGGCCAAAATATTACTCCTCAATCCGACCTATCGCGGTCGTTCCGAACAAAGAAGCATGCCGCACGGTTTAATGGCCGTTGCAGCTGCACTTGAACCTGAAGGACATGACATCCGGCTGATTGACTTTCACCTTGAGAATCATACACCGGTCAGCGCAATTGATAGAATTTCGTCTTACCAGTTCGATATTGTCGGGATTTCAGGTATTTCGACCGCTTATTATTTCTGGAAAGAGTTTGTTGCCCTATTCAGAAGCAGGTTTGGCACTAAAATACCAATCATGGCCGGCGGTTCAGTAGCCTCGACACTGCCAGAGACATTCTTAAAGCATATTCCAGTTGACGCAATCTGTACGGGAGACGCAGAACCCATTATCAACCCGTTGGTGGATCGTCTTCTAAAGGGCGCCTCTTTACAAGGCCTGGACGGCATCGGGTACAGGGAGAGTGCTAAGGTTATTATCCGGCCGGGAGCCCGGGTAGTCAATATGGATACCGAAGTTCCCCTTCCCAGCTACAGTCTCGTGGACCCGGATCGGTACAGGTGGAAAAATTGGGATGTCGACAAGGAAGTCCTCGAGTTTGTACTTTTTTCAAGCCGCGGTTGCCCGCACCGCTGTTTTTTTTGCTCAAGAAATTTCGGTCGGCGCTTTATGCAGCACAGTACTGATATTTTCATCGCTCATATTCAATATGTAGTATCGAAATTTTCACCCGACCGGCTTTGCTTCTCCGATGAACTGTTTACCTTGAAAAAAGAGTGGGTGCTTGATTTTCTTTCCAAATACGAAGAATCGGGAATCAAGATCCCATTTCGTGTGAATTCTCGTGTGAACACTGTCGACCGAGAGATGCTGCTGGCCCTCAAGGCTGCGGGCTGTTGCGACATCGGTTTTGGTATAGAAAGCGGCAGCCCGGCAATTCTCAGGCAGATGAACAAGCAGGTGACTGTCGAGCAGAACCTTGAGGCCCTTTTAACGGCAAAAGATGTTGGACTGAACGCTACCCTTACAATTGTCCTTGGCATGCCGCTGGAAAGTCTTCAAACGATTGCTGAGACAAAACAACTACTCATTCAGGCTGACACAAAGAGTTTTGGATGCTTCTTTGCTACTGCCTATCCCGAATCAGACCTGTTTGAGTACGCAATCTCCAATGGGTATATCAAAGACGTTGATGCCTACATGCAGAAGGTCGACAATGCTGACAGGCTGGTGATTAACTATTCAACTCTGGACAACAGGACATTGGCATCAGAAAGAGATAAACTTATCCGGGATGTGAGCTACGCCTGGCATCGCAAACGAGGATTCTTTTCAATGGCCAGATTTATATTCAGGCCACTTTTCACCGCTTACCGGGTGCTGAAGTCGCAGGGTCTTCAAGTCCTTATCGAAGAAACAAAGCGATTGTTTTATAAAGAGAAAAGAAGGCACGGTTAGATTATGACTGCAATCAACCAGGTGCCCGCTAAGGCCATACTGCTTCTGGATGAAAGAGACCTAAACTTTTTCGATAAATGGGATGCCTCGAACTCCGAGAAAAGGATCTATTTCCCGGTATCCTTTGTTGCAATGCAGCAATTACTGTTTCGAAATAACAGCAGAGAATACTGCCTTCCGGATACAGGACCGCGCTTTGCTGAACAGACGGACTCAAAGGCCATTTTCGAACTTTGCCAGGCATTTTTAGCTGACTTGTTTCAATCCAACCCCAGATTCGACAATCCTGCAAATTTCAAGAAAGGGTTTCCCCTTGAATATTTCTGGTACTGTCTGTTTACAGCGATTCACAGACTGATTCTATTCTGCAAAAACCTTCATAGGAAAGTACCGGTTAGCGAAGTAGTGCTGGTTCACAGGCAAAAAACCATAGAGTTTGCGGGTCTGCAGATAAGCGCCCACGCCCTGACACGCATTGTGGAAAACTATTTTCGCCATCGCGGTGTAACGGTTCAGTCTATTTCACGAAATAACGGAAACGGTCCATCTGAGACTCTTTATCACTATGGTCAAAACACCTGGCGAAGCACCCTGAAAAGGGCCCTGAAATTTTTCTTTTGGAAAAGTTTGTCCTACCGGAAACCAGACTATTCCTATCTTCTCATTGATCCATCCTATGACAACACCATTGATTTTCTGCCACCCTTTGCTTACCCTGATTCGAAAATGCCCCAGGTGTTTTTCGACGATTCTATTCCCTATTTTCACTCCTTCAGACAAATCCTTAAATATTATCGTGATCTGTTTCGAGAAAAACCCGCAACAACAACCAAATTTGAAGTACCCGAGTTTTCTTTCACCATAGATGATTACTGCATTAACTTTGGCCGACTTTTTGAACAAAATATTCGGGTCTATCTCCAGCGCCTGGCTGAAACTCGCCACAGTGTGGATTTGTGGTGGCAACATCTACCCGGAAAAGAGCGTATTAAAGCAATAATTTTCAGTCTGCCGCCTGTTTTTATGACGTCCCACTATCTAATCCGTAAGGTAAAGGAGCAGGGTGCAAAGGTTATTACTCGTCAGCACGGCGGCTTCTACGGGTATGCGGACCATCCAAACTACAATATCACTGACTATCGCCCAAGTGATATATTTTTGTCCTATGGCCTGTCCCATCATGGCAATCACGATCAGCCTTTCGCGAAAAACGCCTGTCTGCAGGTTGAGATGGGCACTCACTATATCTACCCATCACGAAAATTCAAAAACCGCGTGCATGCAAAGAATTCTAAACCATCAAAAGGCCTTTTTCTACCGGCTGTGATCGCCACTTATTATTCGCAGGCCCGGATCGACTGGGACGCGGTGCGACAATTCATGAATTTAAAGGAAATGGTTGACATCTTCTCATCTGGAACATTCGGTAACATCGAAATCAAAGGGTTATATCGCCACAGACCACATTCACTATTGAAAACCTATATCGATTCAAAAAACTGTCCGTATATCTCATTTGGGGATGGTGGCTATGATAGCGTAATAACACCCCCACCGGCGTTCGTAATTTTTGATGCCCCTTCAACGCCTTTAATCGAAACGCTAACCCGATTTAGCGGCCCTGTTTTCCTGATGAATTGCCAGAACTCCTGGAAAATTCATTCAGATGCCCTGCGGTTATTGAAAAAGCGTGTTTTTTACTCTGAAACCATTTCGCAATTGCACGAACAGTTATCTTCAATGCAATCAAAAACAAAGTCCTGCAACCATGGTAACAACGAATTCATTTCTACCTACGTCAAACCCTTTTCTTTAAAACAGTATCGTCAATTCATTGCCAGGATTACGGATTGACATGTCATCCATAGCCAGATTCGGCAGAAATCTTCAATTTTCTTTTTATCTCAAGGTCGCAACCATTTTAGGGCAGCTTCTGCTGGTCCCCTTTATTCTGGAACGGGTTGACGCGTCCCTATACGGATTAAACGTACTGCTGGTGTCGATTACCGGATACTTTTTTTATCTGGATTTCGGAATGAATGCCGGTATCAGCCGCTACACTTCGAAATACAGAGGAGAAGGCAGAAACCAGGATTTGAATGAATTGGTCAATATCGGCAATCGTGTTTTCCTCGCGATAGCTATTCTCTCTTTTCTGGTCCTGTTCTTTTTATCTTTTTCCTTTGAACGCCTTTTCAGGATAGATGATAATCTTATCCAGCATGGAAGAACGCTATTCCAGATATATGCGGCCGCCTCTTTTTTTTTGATTTTCAATACAACTTTCAAGGGAGTTCTTTTTGGATTACAAAGGGAGGACATCCCGCACAAAGCCAATCTAGTCGTTTCCATACTCAATTTCCCACTGGCCATATCGGTTTTATACTTATACAATTCTTACCTGCTATACATATTTTTGCTGCAATTATTCACGGTGGCCACCACGTTTTACAATATTCATTACGTATTTAAACTCCTTCCGTTTATTAAAATCAAATGGCGCCGGCTCTCAAAATCAGTATTTCAGGAAATCTTTTCGTTCAGTGGATACTACTTTCTGGCCGGTATATGCGGCCTTATAATTTTTCAGGTGGACAACCTGGTTATCGGTTCTTTTTTGAGTCTTGGTTCAATCACCATGTACTCCATAGCTTTCAGTATACACCAGCAGGTCAGATCCTTTAACGGATTACTGGGAAGTCCGATATACCACATTCTGGCCACCGAATTCGCGAAACCGGACCAGACAGATGTCATTTCAAAAGTGACTACTTTGGCCCGGATGCACATTGGCATCCTGATACCACTTCTCGTAATTATAGTCATCAACATGGACTTGTTTATCATCGCCTGGGTTGGCGGAAAATTCTCAAACGCGATCATGCCGGCACGGATTCTAGTAAGCTATTTTTTTGTTAATATCGTTACTGAAGTGCTGGCAGATGCCGTCGTCGGAGGGGTGGGAAAAGTTGCGATCCTTGTCAAGATAAATGCCTGCGTGGCTGTTTCCAACCTGGTTTTGAGTCTCCTGCTTGTAAAACAATTTGGCATTTCCGGGGTTGCGCTCGGTACCGCAATTCCCTGGATAGTTTTCGGGATCGGCTACCTGTTCATTTTTTGCAGGCTGCTTTCACTGCCGGCTGGAAGTTTCCTCACCAAGTCAATTATTCCTAACCTGCCGCATGTTGTTTTTTCTGCAATACTGGCGTTAGCCATCCATGAATTCGTTTTCCGACCCAATCTCATCGAAATACTCATCTGTATGGGATTTTGCTATCTCACCTCGATGGTATGCTGGTATTTACGCCTTGACCGTCAATATAAAAGGGTTATTGCACAGGTTCTAAAGCTTAGAACTTGACCCATATTTTGGTTTTTGTACCTAAGACACCGGTTCTCAGGAGAGTATAACTTTGGAAACTAAAGAAACGAACAGGGGCACTATTTATCACGAGGCACTTATTTGCCCTGTCTGCAGCGGACAGCTTTTGAAAACCGAAAATGATTTGACCTGCAGCAACTGCAAAGCGATCTACCCAGTTCACCGTGGCATCCCCGATTTTCGCGCCAGAGATCACTACTGGTGCAATATTGGAAGAGAAAAAATGCGTGAGCTTATAGAAATATCTAAAAAATCCGGAGATTGGGAAGCATCTGCCGAAAAGCTCATCCCACTTTACAAACCCCACATAGAGCCCTTTCAACGTGCCGACAATCAGTTTCTGTGGCCAACTGCACCAGACGATAAGGTTCTCGATGCAGGTTCCATGTGGGGCGGTATCACAATTCCGGCGGCACAATATCACAAAGAAGTTTATGCTGTCGACAAAACGATTGAAACGCTTGAATTTCTTGATATTCGCGCTGCCCAGATGGGATTCGATAATATCCGCACTGTGGCCTCATCTCTTGATTCTCTGCCCTTTCCAGACAATTTTTTCGATCATGTTGTTCTCAGCGGCGTACTAGAATGGGTTGCTGTTGATGAAGACCTGGACCTTAAAACACAGTGGTCAAAAATGTGGATGGGGGTAAAGCTGGAAAGAAACAAGAGGTATAGTTCTGACCCTCAAGAGGTGCAGCTGGGAGTATTAAAAGAAATGAACCGTGTTCTCAAGCCTGGAGGAAGCCTTTACCTGGCAATTGAAAATCGGATCGGATTTATTTACCTGGCCGGATGGCCAGATGACCATATGAATTTGCCTTTCGTCTGCTTTCTGCCTAGAATTATTGCAAATGCAATTACAAGGCTTCTGCTTGGATGCGATTATCGGACCTATGTTTATACAATTCCAGGTTTGCGATCGCTGCTGTCTGCCGCCAACTTCCAACGGCCCCATTTCTACGGCGTTTTTCCACACTATATCCGTGCGTCCTATGCCTTACCACTTGATCTGGTCGGACGCACCAAGGCTGACATTCAGGCAGATAGCACCCGGGTGCCCAAATTCCTGTTGCAATTTATCCCTCCCAGCATGCTCCATCACTTATCCCCCAGCCTGATTTCAATTGCGCTAAAGCAAAATTCCACCCGGCGAAAAGAACCGCGAATTATAAGATTGCTCAAAATCGCAGGACTATTGAAGACAGATTTCTTTAATTATCGAGTTGTTATGTTAAACAGCCGCAGTGGCAACGATCATACGGTGAACTACGCAGTCTACACTGATGGCGGCCAAACAGCCAAATATTTTTGTAAAATCTGTCGACATAAAACTTCAACCAGTATTCTGGAAAATGAGGCTGGAAACCTGAAACGGCTTGTCGGAGAAGTATTTAAGAATACGGATATAGAAACTCATTTACCGCAACTGCTGTTTTTCGGAAAGATTGAAGGAATTACCTTTCTGGTCACAAACTATATTACCGGACACAGGGCTTCTTTTGACTTTAATACCCGCTTAAACAAAAAAAACCTCAATCGCATGGCCCCGGAAATTAAAAGCGCAATAGCATTTCTGGTTCGATTCCAGGAACACACAAAAATCCGATCTGTTGATGCAAGTAACTATCTGGCACCGATACTCGAGAAGCAAAGACAATTGTTAAAATGTAAAGGGCTGTTAACTCCGAAAACTGATTTTTGTATATTACAATTAATCCGCCGGATAATGGATATGAACGGGGTACGCCTGCCCCTGTGCGGGGTTCATGGTGATTATGATTTTTTTTACAATATTATGTTTGGCCAATCCGGAATAAAGGTATTCGACTTCGAACATTTTGAAATGGAAGGGCTTCCATTTTTCGACTTTGTCACTCTTGTTTTCAATCCTATATTGTTAAGCCATGAATATGCTAAAAGAAAAATTTTGCTGGACACATTGCTGCAGGGTACACCCCTTTTAAATTTTGTAAGGGATTCATTTGTCATGTACGCGGAATTGTCAAATATTCCGATGGATCTTCTTACACTGGCGCCTGCAATAGTGGCTTTGGAACAAAAACTGAATGAATATCCACCCTCACGAAACCCGAATGATTTTCCCATATACATACAAAGGTCTTTTGAGGCACTGGTTTCCCTGAACTTGAAACTCTAATCACTTACTTATCTTTTGAAAAACATTGATGCAAAAATTAGGAAGCTTTCACGTTTGATTCGGAAAGTCTGTACAAGCTATGAATTTGGTTTCATGTATGGTCATACTGAGCTGAACCGTAAAAGAATTTCCGAATTGGAAAAATTGATTGACAACGTTTCCGGTAACGATATTCAGGAGCAATTCAACCGGCGATTTGCGGGAATGGTTGGAAGGGGCGCCGGAATAAGTTTTGCCTCCGGTAGAATGGCCCTGTATTGTTTTCTCAAATCGATAGAGGTAGGGCCTGGGGACGAAGTCATCTTGCCGGCTTTCACCTGTTCTGTAATGGTCAACGCGATTTTACGAACCGGAGCAAAACCTGTTTTTTGTGATATCGACAGGCATACATTCGGGTCTTGTGCGGCGGCTATAGATAAAAAAATCACCGGGCGAACAAGAGTCATCATCGCCCAGCACTCTTTCGGCATTCCTTGCGAAATCAATGACATCGTAGACCTTGCAACCCATAAGAATCTTTATCTGGTCGAAGACAGTGCGATCACCTTCTGTTCCAGTCGCAATGGTACCCAGACTGGTAATTTTGGAGATGTTGCCATATTTTCCACCGACCATCACAAACCCCTCAACACCGTAACCGGTGGTTTTTTATATACCAATAACTTGAATATTTTAAAAAGTGTCCGGAAAAATTTTCCAGCGGTGCCTAGTCTGGATCCATTTCATCAACTCAGCATTTTTAAACAACTATTGTTTGAAAGACGCTGGATGCTGCCCGGAAAATATCCCCGGGCAAGGATTTTCTCTTTTTTAAATGCTGCAAAAAACCGCCTTTTAAAAACCCCGGATTTAAAAGGCCTTGAAACAGACTATGGGCGACCAGAAAATTTGCTGCAATCTTATTATCCATACCCGGCCCAGCTACCGGCATTTGTAGCGCAACTTGGCCTCTGGCAACTTGACCAGTGGCCGTTTGAGGCGCAACGGAGGAAAAACCTTCTAAACACCTATTTGAAAATTGCTAAAGACTCTGGCATAAAAAATGTCCTGCCGGGAATATATTTTGACCCGCAAGTCGACATAATCCCCCTGCGGTTTGTTTACTGTCATCCTGAAGCACAGACACACCGTAATCGAATGTCGAAACGGATCGATACTCGGCAGACCTGGTTCAGAGAACCTGTTGTCGAATGTGAAAAGACCCCTCAGGAGATGGGGTATGCATTGGGGAGTTGTCCAACAGCGGAACGTGTTTGCGAGGAAATAATCAACTGGCCCTGCCTTGCACCCCTCTCCTGGCAGGAGCGGCTCATTGCATTCTACCGCCAGGTAGTACTTGCATAACACCTGTTTTGTTAAAAACCCAATCGTAACGGTGCATGCGTCCCTGAGGAAATTTTTACCGGTCTCAACTTGATCTATACGGAGGAACGATGATTCCTGTCTCAAGGCCCTCTTTAGGGGCGCAAGAACTGTCCGCGGTGGGCTCCATATTTGACAGCGGCTGGCTTGGTATGGGTAGTTCCACCTACGAGTTTGAAGAAAAAATCAAACACTACCTGGGGTGTGAGCACGTGATAGCCGTAAACACAGGGACTTCAGCACTGCATATCGCCCTGGACGGCTTTGGAATTGGTCCAGGAGACGAGGTCCTTGTGCCTTCCATGACCTATGCCGCGTGTATTCAGGCAATCCTGGCAACCGGTGCTGTGCCTGTCTTCTGTGAGTGCTATCAGCAAAACCTGCTCATGGACATTGATGATTTGAAAAGGAGAATTACCCGGCACACCCGGGCGGTCATGCCGGTCCACTACTGTGGGCAAGCCTGCGACATGGATGCATTGCTGGCCCTGGCCGCAGAAAATGATTTTTACATTATTGAAGATGCGGCCCACGCATTTGGATCAACCTGCGGACAAAGAAAAATCGGCAGTTTCGGACACGCAACCTGTTTCAGTTTTGATCCCATAAAAATTATCACCTGTGGCGAGGGCGGCGCCGTAACCTTGCAGGATGATACAAAGGCGGAACTCATCCGCCGTAAACGGATACTGGGTATCGACACGGAGACGTGGCATCGCTACCGTGATACCCGCAGTTGGTCTTATGCCGTAACGACAAATGGTTATCGCTATCATATGCCGAATATTAACGCGTCAATCGGTATTTCCCAACTTGAACGGATTGAAAAGTTCATTGAAAAACGGCGATCGATCTGTCTTGAATACGATGCTCATTTCAAAGGCCTGAAAACAGTGGCACCGCTCGAGGTCGATTATGCGGCGACAGCACCTTTTATGTATATTGTCCGCGTTGCAGACGACCTGCGCGAGAAGTTTATCACCCGCCTTAAAGAACAGGCAATCGACACCGGGATTCATTACATTCCCAATCACATCCATCCGTATTTCAAGCGATTTGTGCGCACAGATCTGCCGGTCACCGAATCGCTTGGTGCGCAAATTGTGACCCTGCCTCTGTTTTATGACCTGTCTGCTTCCGACGTCCGGTCGGTGATCGCCGCAGTCCTGAATTTTGAAAAAGAAAACGTTTAGCATCAACCGATCCGCATTCAATCTTATGGCACCCCTCGTCAGTATAAATCTATGTTGCTATAATGGTGAAAAATACCTGGATGAAACCCTGAGGAGCATTGTCAGCCAGACATTCAGTGACTGGGAACTGGTGGTCATTAACGATGGGTCCACGGATAACACCGAAGTAATTGTCAATACATATCGGGAACAGGGCTTCCCGATCATCTATCATTCACAGCCAAACGCCGGCCTCGGCGCCGCCCGCAATAAAGCCATTGAGTTATCCGGCGGCCGCCTGATCGCTTTCATCGACCAGGACGACCTTTGGCTGCCGGACAAACTGGCCAGACAGGTACCCTTGTTTGAAGATCTCGAGGTGGGACTGGTGTATTGTGATACGATTTTCTTTAACAATCGGGGAGATACGCAGCGGTTCTATGAAAAAAAAGGCTTTTACACCGGCAATTGCTTTCGCCAGTTGCTGTCTCAATACTTTTTGTCGCTTGAAACCGTTGTCATCAGGCGTTCAGCGCTGAACAGTCTCGATGAGTGGTTTGATGTCCGCTTCAGTATGATTGAGGAGGGCGACCTTTTCAGGCGGATCGCTTACCATTGGAAGCTTGCCATGGTCGCTGAACCCCTGGCTAAATGGCGCGTGCATGCCGATAGCTGGTCCTGGAAAAAGGGGCACACGATCATAGCCGAAACGCAACAGATGCTGGCCAGATATCACCAGATCATACCGGCCTTTGCCCACCGGTATGCGCTAGAAATCAGAGCCCTCCAGCAGGGTGTCACCCTGGATGCCGCCTTTTTCCTCTGGAAGCAGGGCAATGGTCAAAAATGCCGCAACTTATTGCGACCCGCAATATTCAAAAATAAAAAGGCCTTGTTATTGTTCCTGATGTCGCTGCTGCCTGCACCCCTGGTAATGAGGATTATCAGAATTATTAAGCCCCACATCGTGGCGCCCGGTTGAACCCGCAAAATATATGCTGCATTCAAACCCGTCCTTAGGATTTCAATCCTGTTTAAAATCGCTGGTCAGTACCAAACCTGCCCCGGGCTTCCATCGGCAGGTCTACTACGGTTATGCCCGGCAAGCCCTGGAAGATGCTTTCCAGATCATGGGCCTCCAGCCCGGAGACGGGATCCTCTATCCAGACTATATTTGTGACGTAACCCTGGTACCCTGTCATCGCCTGGGGTTGAAAGTTCATTATTATCCGGTCAAGTCTGATTTCCAACCGGACTGGGGCGTTTTGGAAAGCCTGATCAACGACTCAATAAAAGCAGTTCTATCGGTAAACTTTTTCGGATTCCCGGCCAGCTTCGAAAAATGGCGCGAGGTGGTCAACAGGCACAACATCTGGTGGGTGGAAGACAACGCCCATGGTTATGGAGGCCTTTACCGGGATAAAGAATTGGGCTCTTTTGGGGATATCAGTGTCGCCTGCCTGCGAAAAGTCCTGCCGTTGGTCAATGGGGCCAGTCTCCAAATCAACTCAAAGACCCTGGCTTCCCGAATGATGCCGCTGGGCCGCTTGCGCTATCGCCCCGGGGCGGAAGAATGCTGGCGCCTGGCAGGCTACGTCCTGCGCTGGACGAAGCTCCCCTGGAATCGGTTTAACAGGCACGCGTACCACCAAATGACACCGAGCGATGAGACGGACAGGCGACCGCGCCAGATGGATTTACTTTCCCAACGGTTGATGCAACATATGGCTGCTAATCTGGAAAAATACAGATACATCCGGCGCCGGGCCTATTGTGCCTGGCACAATTTCAGTATTCGAAAAGGTCTGGAACCTGTTTTCAACACCCTGCCGGCAGGCACCAGCCCTCTGGTTTATCCCTGCTATGCAGCAAATATCCGGGCCAGGGACCGTTGGCTGGACTGGGGTAAAAAGCATCTGGTGGATATTCATACCTGGCCCAGTTTACCGCAGGCGTTAAGGGTTTCCCGCGCACCCAGCATCCGTAAATGGGAAAAGCTGCTCTGTTTTCCAGTCCACCAGGATGTCTCCGTTCAGCGGGACATCTACCCCCTGGCGGCGTTGTGAAGGTTTCCATCTATAACACCATTGAAGAGATTGAGGCCCTGTGGCGGGATTTCCAGAAAGAGGCGGATTGCTATGGTTTCCAGACTTATGAATGGCTTTGTCACTGGTACCGTGTCGTTGGACCCGCGTTGGATGCACGGCCCTGCATTGTCCTGGTGGCAGATGACCGCAACGCCCCTCTGCTGCTGTTTCCGCTCATGATGCAGAACAAGATGGGGCTCACCTGCCTGGCTTTTGCAGATGGCCGGATCGCCGATTATAATGGCCCCCTAGTACATCCGAAGTACACCGAACTCAGCGGATCCGGTGCCTTTACCGACATCTGGCAACAAATATGCAGGGTGTTACCACCGTGCGATGTGATCCATTTTCAAAAGATCCCGGGCATTATCAATCAGCAGATGAATCCCCTACTGGCATTGCCGGCAGTACCGTTTCACGAAAACAGCTATTCCCTGGAGCTGACCGGTAGCTGGGACAGTTACTATCAAACGCGGGTAAAAAAACGATTGCGGGCGGACTCCCGACGGCAGCGCCGGCGGCTATCGCAGCTGGGTGATCTGCGCTTTGTTATGGTTAACTACAGTCGCGGTATCAGCGACATAACAAGGACAATGATCGCCCAGAAGAAAAGACGTTACCAGGAAACCAACGCACCCGACCTTTTCAACGACCCGATTTACAGCCAATTCTATCTACAGGTGTCCCGGGGCCTGATGACTTCTGGACACCTGCACCTGTCAGCCCTGATGTTGGATGACACAGTTATAGCAACGCACTGGGGTATGATTCACCAAGATCGCTTCTATTACCTGCTGCCGACTTTTGCCGGCGGTGACTGGAAAAAGTATTCTCCGGGCCGACTATTGCTGGAACACCTTCTGGAATATGCTTTTAAAACCCGGCTTAAGGTGTTTGATTTCACAATTGGCGGTGAGGCCTACAAAAGGGACTGGTGTAACAGCAAACTACGGCTGTATGAATACTTGCAGGTAAATACTCGCCGGGGAGAGGCTTACCGGCTGGCCAACAGGCTTAAAAATTTTGTCCGCAGCAGACCCCGGCTGCGTGCGAGACTGAGATTTTTCAAAAGTCCTCTGTAACTATTTGTGTTAGAATTTCCCCAAAAGCTCCCTGACGCACTTTTCCGATTGAAACAATTCTCATTTGTTAAAAGGATTGCCATGGCCTGTCGTGGGACCTCCGCCATCCTGACCTATCACCGCGTATTGCCGGCCAGGGAAATTCGCCGGGGCAATCACCTGAATACTAGCATACTGGTATCACAGGAACTATTTGAGCGCCAGATCCGCTACCTGGTGCGGCAACATCAACTGGTTGCCATGGACGATCTGCCACAAAGCTTACAGAAAGAAACCGGATTCAGGGTTGCCATCACCTTTGATGATGGCTACAAGGACAATCTGGCGTATGCCCTCCCGGTTTTAAAGCAGTATCAAGCCCCGGCAACGGTCTACGTCACCACCCGGTTCCCGGAAGGCGACAGCCGAATGTGGTGGTATGAGCTGGCCGATATCTGCCAATCGCGCCGCCGTCTTGATTTTATCTGGAAAAACCAGCCGTATCGGTGGGGCATTGACACCTTGGAGAAAAAACGCAGGTGTTATGATATAGTCCAGAGCCTGATCCTCTCTTTGCCGGATTCGGAACGCCCGCAAATAATGGCTCTGATCAGAAAAAACGACCCGATCAAAAGGTACCCTGAAAACTGCCTCACCTGGAAAGAAATTCGTTCCCTCAGCCTGAATCCACTTATCACCATAGGCGCCCACACCCTGTCCCACGCCCGCCTCCGGGAGCTTTCCGAGGCAGATGCCAGAAAAGAGATTCGTGGTTCCAAAGAGTTGCTGGAACAGAAACTGGGCTGCAAGGTTGCCCATTTTTCCTATCCTTACGGTAGTTTGAATAACTTTGGAAACCGGGAGGTCGACATCGTTGCCCAAGCTGGTTTCGCGACGGCTGTTACCGGCCAGTGCGAACACGTTGGCGCATCGCCTGATCTTTACCGGCTGCCTCGCATACCGGTAGATATCACAGATACCCCTGATCGGCTGGATGCCAAATTGTCGAGCTTGAATTTCATCTACGGGGGGATCAACAAGCTGCGAACACTCGTCAAGGGGTAGTAAGCCGCACCCTCAATATTCTTCCCCCTACCGATACTCATGTCGCTGGTCTTCAAAAGGATAATTTGCGATGAAAGCACTGCTCATCCATCCCCCCTGGCTAAGGTTCTTCGGGGGCAGTTTGTCCATCGCCCCCATGGCCCTGAATTATATCGCCGCCTATATCCGCAGCAAACTCCCGCTTGTGGATATAGATGTCTACAACGCCGATCACTCCGACACCCTGGATCCGCTGTTCAGCAGCCATAGTTATGCACAGCTGCACCCAGTCTATTTGAGACGGCTCCACGATTTCAATGATCCCGTCTGGGAAGAAGTCCGCCAGACCATTACCGCGTTCAACCCGGATATCATCGGAATCAGTGCCATGACAGCGTCTTATCCGGCGGCCTTGAATGTCAGTAAAATCGCCAAGAACTGCAAACCGGATATCCGGGTGGTTATGGGGGGCAAACATCCCTCAGCCCTCCCGGAGGCAACACTGCAAAACAAGTCAGTTGACATAGTCGTAATCGGTGAAGGGGAAGAGACATTCGAAGAGCTGCTGCTTAACAGTCATAAACCGGAACAGATAAGCGGTATCGCCTTCAAAGATAGCCGCGGCAATGTCGCGTGGACAAAGGCGCGATCCTATATTGAAAATATCAACACCTTGCCCCTGCCGATATTCAAGTCATCCATCAACACCTACGACTTTGAAAAAGGGATTAAGCTGGCATCATACAAGTGGCGGATCATCGGCGCACGGGGGTGCCCGTTTAAGTGCATTTACTGCGCCAGTGATAAAAAGATTCGCTTCCGATCCCCCGAGAATATTTTACAGGAGATAGCCCATGTGAAAAAGCATTACGGCATCCGTTCATTTCGTTTCGAAGATGACTCATTTTCCCTGAAACGTGACCGTGCTTTCCGCCTGTGTGAGTTGCTGCAGGCTGAAAATGTAAAATGGGAATGCAACACCCGGGTCGACCTGATTGATGCGGCTTTGGCTGCCGCTATGAAAAAGAGCGGTTGTAACCTTGTCTGGATAGGCGTTGAAACCGGTTCCGCAGCTACCGCGCGGATCATCAATAAGCATATTTCCCTTGAAATGGTTGCCCGGGCCATAGAACTGTTCAAACAGAACCATATCATGGTGTGTGGATACTTTATGATCGGGTTTCCCTGGGAAAAAGAAGCGGATATGGAGCAAACCTTGGCGGTTATCAAAAAACTACCTTTCGATGATTTCGAGTTGAATCTGACCACCCCTCTGCCCGGTACTGCGCTATTCGAGAACCTGGTTGCCGAGGGCAAAATCAACATAGCGTCGGAAGACTGGTCACGATATCACCAGGGCAGCCCGGATATGAATTTTTCACAATATCCGGACGCAAAGTGGCAAAAGATTGTTTTCAAGCTGACCCGCCAGGCGGCCCGCCTGCACCAAAAACGAATGCTGATAAAGACGTTTAGGCTGTTCCTGCAAAACCCCCTTGTTACCACTAAAAGAGTAATAAACAGGCTGCGTTGAGAAACAATGAGCCAGCCCACATTTAAACGACTGCCCATGCACCCCATAGATATATCGGTCGTCATACCCTGTTTCAACGAGGCCGCCAACCCGCTTCTCGAAAAAACCCTGCAGAGTATCCTCACCCAGGAGGTGGATGCCAGCCTTGAACTCGTGGTTATTGATGACGGTTCGACCGACAAAAGTGCAGAGCGCATTACGGCCCTTTTAAAAAGAACACCGGCTCATCACCCTTGCCGAATAATAACCGGCAACCTCAATCAAGGCATCGCCCGGGCCTTAAACAGAGGTATCCGGTCTGCCAGGGGCCGGTATATCCTGAGGATTGATTGTGGTGATATTGCGCTGCCCGGGAGAGTGCGAAGGCAGTTTGATTATCTGGAGAAACACACACACATCGCTCTGGTGGGCGGGCTCGCACAATGGATTGATCGCCATGGGCATGTGATTGGCGAATACCCGTTCAACGCTAAACTAAAGTCACCCGGGTACAACCTTAAAAGAGAAATTTTGTATAAGAACCTGATGGTTCATGCCACTTGGATGGTGCGTCGAAAATTGTACGCAGACCTGGGGTACTACAATCCGGCTTATGTATTGGAAGATTATGAATTTCTGGTGAGAACTGTATCCCGAGGTTATCACGCAGCGTTGCTACCGGAATATGACACCCTGATATACATGAACCCAGAGGGCCTTACCGGCGGTATTCTTAACGACAATGAAATTCAAAGAAGTATCTTTCAAATGAAAGCACTTTATATTGGCCGCCTTATCAGTCTTAAAAATATTGCCGGTCTCCTGAGAAGCGGTATCGGTCACCTGCTGTTATCCCTATTTTTTCCCCTCTATATTCGACTCAAGCAGAAATCGGGGTCCTCCTGAATGAAAACCTCCATAGCCATCATCATTGTCTCCTATCAGGCTGAAAAGTATATCGACGCATGTCTGCGTTCGCTCTTGGTGCAAACCCATCCGTTCTTCAAAATTGTCATTGTAGACAACCATTCCAGTGATCATACAAGGGAAATAATCGTCAAATATCAAAGCACATGTACCGATGTTCACCTGATTGAAAACAACCGCAATCTCGGGTTCGCCAAAGCGAACAATATCGGCATGCGCTATGCTTTGCAGCAGTTCCAAAGCCCCTATCTTTTTCTGTTAAATCAAGACACCGTTGTTGAAAAAGATCTTTTGGAAAAACTTCTGATAGGGAGTGGTGGACATAAGAATGCCGTTTTCGGGCCCAAAATTCTAATTAAAAAGAACCGGCGGATCTGGTGGATCGGGACCCGGGTTTTCACTCTTCAGGACCTGTTCAAAAGCCCGAAACTGGCCCTCTCCTGTCAGATCAATAAAGAAAAGGTGGACGCCACCAGCTTTGACGCCCCGCTTGCGGTGGACGCCATTGTCGGGTGTGCCGTCTTAATCCCGGCAAAAATTTTAAAAGACGTCGGTTACCTTGATGAATCGTTCTTTATGTACGGGGAAGACCTGGATTATTCACTGAGGCTCAAGAAAAAGGGGTATGCGTTATATATGCTTCCGGAAGCGATCGTTTATCACGATGTGCCCCTCGTAAACGAAGCTTTGCATGATAGTGGTAGACAAAAAGCGATTAGAAGGTATTTTCGCTATTTTATTGGCTCTTTAAGAGTGCTGTTCAAACATTTCCCGCCCGGTTACATCCTCACATGGCTGGCCAGAGTGCCCTTTGCAATTATTTACGAGTTCAGCAAAAGGGTCTTAAAACGCTAAAACACATGACCAGCTAACCTGCCGATTCTTTTTCGCCCCCCCACAAATGGTGCCAGTGCATAAATAGCCAGGCCCCGTATTCTGACAAAACCCACTTAATCTGCCGCCCTTCCCGCCACCAGCCTGCCGGTGCATAGGGATCACTGCCGGCCGCCACCGCCAATATACGAAATTGTTCCGGCCAGGCCGTTTTCCAGATATACCGCGCACGACGGGTATGTGATTTACTGGTCGTGATAATGATCTTCGACAGATTGTTTGCGATCAAACCCCGTCCCACCGCTTTTGCCTCGCTGATCGTATCATACACATCCTCGGCACTGATGGTGACAATATCTTTCCGGGGTACATCCAGGAGTTCCAGAATGCGGATCCGCTCTTCATACCAGGGGCAACAGTATTTGAGTCCCATCTTTTCAAGTTCACGCAGCGTCTCTGTTTTCCGATTGCCATTGATGACAAGCTTGGCAACAAAACCTTGCCGGTACAGGGCGGCCGCTTCGACAAGCCGGGGATAGTATTCCATACCTGTATTCAGGACAACCACTGCATCTGAACGCACCGGCGTTTCATTCATGACCAAGAATTCGCCCACAAAAGTCAATATCCTGCC
Source organism: uncultured Desulfobacterales bacterium (assembly GCA_964636125.1). GTDB lineage: Bacteria > Desulfobacterota > Desulfobacteria > Desulfobacterales > CAJINA01 > CAJINA01. Next base: position 63,134 of record CAZWPX010000018.1, read on the forward strand.
CGAAAACAACAGCATGGAAACCATCGGGATCAGAATAATGGGTATAAGGATTCGTAAGTATTTCTGCCCCGGGGATCTCATCTTTACCCCTTATGCAACCGAATCGTCTTTATAAGGCTTATCAGGGATCGTTTTGTCCTTCGAATTTCATCAATATCACGCAGATTCAGCAGGGTTTGCAGGATAAATCCAGGCCGGAAATAAAACTCACGGTAGGCCTTCGCAAGAATATGCTCAAGTTCCTGCCGGGACATATCGATAGTTTTTACAACCGGTCCATAGGTCATATCAAACTCTTTAAAACTTTTGGCAAGCAGCAAATCATTGTCCTTGGCATATTCATACAGAGAGGTTCCCGGGTAACACATATTGATCGAAAACTGCACTTGATCCGGTGACAGCTTTTTTGCAAATTCGAGTGTTTGCATTACGGTTTCTCGGGAATCATACGGAAAACCGAACATGAAACCGCCCAGGGCCTGGATCCCGTGTTTTTTAACAAGCCTGACCCCGTCTTCGATCTGTTTAAGGGTAAGCCCCTTCCTGATCTTATCCAGCACCGCCTGCGATCCGCTCTCAACACCGAGCCTGATCATCTTGCAGCCGCTGGTCTTCATGGCCCGCAGCATTTCATCATCCAGATTGTCCACACGACCGTTACAGGTCCAGATCAGGCCTAATTTCTCTCGCTTGAGTTGATCGCAGAACTGCAATACCCGTCTTTTATTCGTGGTAAAGGTTCCATCATCGATGTTCACTTCCCGGAGGCCGTATTTGTCAACCAGCAGTTTGAGTTCGGCGATCACATTTTCTATGCTGCGGAAACGTTGTCTGTGGCCATACATACTTTGCGGCCACAGGCAAAACGAGCAATGATAGGGGCAGCCCCGGGCGGTCATCATGTTCATGAAGGGTTTGCGGGAATACCAGGCTTCAAGATACCATTGCCAGGGTATGGTTTCCCGGTCGGGAAAGGGAATCGAATCAAGGTCTTGCCCTACCTGGCCATCGCCATTGTCCCGGATCGCGTCCCCATTCCTGTAGGTGATGCCGGCCACGCTTTTAAGATCAGACAGGTTTGAAACCACAGATGCTATCTTGGTGTCAAATTCATGCCGTATGACCACATCAATGGCGCTGCATTCTTGCAACACTGCGGTGTGAAAATAGGTTGCGTGCGGCCCTCCCACAAGAATATGGGCTGCGGTATGCGCCTTGAGGGCTTCCAGGCTGTGATAATCCGCTTCAATGGATGGGGTGGTGGTTTCCATGAAAATAGCATCCGGTGCAACCTGCCTGACACGTTCAAGGGTTGCCGGCATATCAAGTTCCTGGATCACTGAATCAATGTAAGCCACCGTATGCCCGCTGGCTTTAAGCTGCGCCGCGCTGTAGGCCAGGAAAATAGGATATTGCAGGTATTTATCACTGCGGTGCTTGATAATGCGATTTTGGGAGCGTGTACCGAAGCCTTTGCCCGGCCAGGGCGGGTTAATGATCAATACTTTCATAAAATTTCCTGTCGAAACGGGCGCCAATATAACCTGCTAATTGGGCCAGGTAGCTGATGGTCAGAAAGAGGGCAACGGCCGCCAGGTTCCCGTGCGTAGCGCCAGTCTTGAGGACATTCCCGGCAGACCAGAGCCTCAACTTAATGAACGATCCCGGGGAAGTTATTTTTCTTGAGAAGATATAGCTGCTGAGCCCTCTTTTAAATTGCCACCGGAAAAATTCTCGTAAATCACTGCGTGCGGCATGTCTAACCACAGCGTCCGGACAATATTTAATAGAATACCCTTTATCGATGAGGTTTTTTGCAAGCAGGGTGTCTTCACCTCCCGGAAATGGAAATGACTCATCGAATCCACCCGCCGCCTGAAAGGCCCCTTTACGGACAGCACAATTGCAGGTACTGAGACTGCTGGTGTTGCCATCCGGGGCAACCTGCCAGATTTTATCGAACCCGAGGCTGCCTCCTGCCGGAAACCCCAGAGAAGAGATGGTATTGCCAAGCCAATTCGAATTTTCAAGGATGAGACGGCCCATGATCGCGGCCACCTCCCTCCGTGAAAACTGTTGGGCCACTTGCTCAAGCCAGTCATGTTCCGGGTTGCAATCGGCATCTGTAAAGACAAATATGTGCCCCCGGGAAGCCTTTGCGCCCAGGTTGCGGGCATGGGCCGGGCCATGGTTGCCACTGGTTTGCAATAATGTATAAGCGGACCTTTCGACTAACAAGGCAGAGTTATCACTCGAACCGTCGTCCACAACCGTGACCTCAAAGTCAGGCCAGGTCTGATTGTCAAGTGATGCCAGGAGAAGCGGCAGGCTCTTTTCAGCGTTATAGGCAGGCACTATGACAGACAGGTACACGATGATTCAGTCCTCATTATCAGATGGGCAGGCAGCATCTACAACGCAGCTCTCTTCCGTATTCTCCGCCCGCATCTGGCATATCTGCTCTGAAATAAGGCTCATCATGAAGATTAAAACGGAGGTAACCAGCAAGATAGCGCTCATGTTGGTAAATCGCCCATTGAGCCAATAGGTATAGGCGTATCTGATCAGGCCCAGCAACAACATCGCAAAACTGACCGGCAAAAAGACCCGCATGGGTGAATACAGCGTACAAATCCGGATAATGATCATGAGAAAACGTACGCCATCTTTTACAACCCGGATCCGGCTTTCACCCCTTTCCCGGCTACGTACCCTGATGGGAACATATTTGAGGCTCCTTCCCGTTCGCAGAATGCCCAGGGTCAGCGTCGTGGGATAAGAGTAGGTATTCGGCAGCAAATAGACAAAATTGCGGACAATGTCCGCTTTTACCGCTCGAAAGCCGCAAGTCAAATCCTGAACTTTGAACTTGGCCACGTACGATGCAAATCGGTTGTACATTAGATTTCCGATACCGCGTAAAAAAGATGACTGATCCGATATCTTCCGACTGCCTACAACCATGTCGAATTCGGGGAGGTAAGACAGCAGGGTCTCTATTTCCCCGGGATCATGCTGGCCATCACCATCCAGGAATACCAGAAATTCACCCTGCGCCTTGCGAATGCCAGTTTTTATGGAGGCCCCATTGCCGATATTGTAAGGATGGCTGTACACTTTTGCGCCGGCAGCGCTGGCTGCTACTGCGGTAGTGTCCGTTGAGCCGTCATTGATGACCAGGATCTCAAAATGTGGCTGCAAGGCGCGTATTTCCCGAACAATATCGCCGATGGTATTTTCTTCGTTAAATGCAGGGATTATTACTGATACCGCCGCCATGGTCCGTACAGCTCCTGTTGGGCCTGCCGTTATTTTCCGGCAGAAACATATCTTATCGTTTGTGGATGGACACTGGTTTACATGCCGCAATCACACTGCCAAGATTAATAGCATTCAAACCGGCAGCTTTCAAGTAATGATCCAAACCTGACGCGTCATCCCGATCAGGCTATATTCAACTCGTAAAGAATATATCCACCGGTAGTATATACCCGGGTAAGACGGGTTTGAAAGAATGCCTTGAGAGTGAATATGTCGTCCTTTTCAAAATTATTGGAGACCCATTCCTCAAACAGATCCTGTTTCAGCATCAGATGGGTGATACCTTTTGAATTAAATTCGTTCACAAGCGCCTGCTCAAAGTTAGAGCGATTGAACAGTCTTTTAAAAATACCATCCTCGAAGATGATATCCCGGCGGCTGTAATAACGCCGGTTACCCATGAACAAACCCAGAATTCTTGAGTCTGCCGGCAGGGTGCGGCCAACATGTTCATGAAGTTTATAGGCAGGGCGATATCGGCTGATATAGTCAGGCCGATTCACCTGCCCGGTGATGTATTCCAGAGGCGCAATCCGGTCAAAAAGTCCCACCATATATTGTATGTTCATGGCAAGCAACAGGCCAAAAACCAGGGTTACAGATAGTTTTCCGACGATTACTCCGAGGCCTTCCAGATACTGGTCTATCGCCTGGTTGAGTGCCTGCAATCCATACACAGACAGGATCACCAGAGGCGGAATGATCGGAGTGATCCACCGAATGCGCATATCTTCCTGAAGAAACACAAGTAGCAGAAACAGGATGGAAAAGACGCCCAATAGCGTCTTTTCCATTTTTTTATCAGGAGGGTCTCCCCTTATGAACAGGAATGCCAGGATAGGAAAAAAAAACAGGTATGGGTTTAATACTCCGTCAAAATATTTTGGTGTGTTGTCCTTACCCTGGAAAAACACCCTTACAGGGATGAGTGCTATCTGCCAGCCCGATTCACCAAAAGCAAGTCCCCGATACGTAAAATGACTGAGGGGGCCAGACGCCGGCTTTTGAGCCAGACCCGTTATTTCTCCTGGCGACGAATCTTCAGATATCGGTTCAGGAGCTTGATCCCGGGCTGCAAACAGGTTGTTATACAAAGGGTAAACAGGATTGCCCTTCCAGACAAAGTTCCGAATCATCCACGGTGAAAATATCACGAGGGCTATGAAAAAGAAGAGCACGCCATGACCTGCCGCCCGCCATTGTGATCCGGCAGTACGATTGTGCCGAACATACAGAACGGGTACAAAAAGGGTCAGCAGGCAGAACGATATCAGCCCATTGTATTTGGTCCCAAGGGCCAGTCCGCAAAAAACCGCCGCGATGATCAGGGGGCGGACGCTGAAATTACTTTCAACCCACTTAAGCAGGCATAACAGGGCGGCAGTAGTAAAAAAAACAAGCCCAAGGTCCACATAGGCAATGGTGGACAGTTTGAGTATGACGGGCACAGACAGAAAGCAGACAACTCCGAACAGGGCGTAGGTCCGACCGGTTTTTCTGTTTAAGTGTAAAAATATCAACAACCCGGTTAACAGGGCAAATCCCAAATGGATATATTTCGGGGCTATATCGTTGCCCAAATAAAGCGGAAATATATACAGCAGATCCACGTTCATGGGAAAGTACGAGAAGAGAATCGTGGGGATTTCATAAATCCCGCCCTGTTCCAGGTAGAGCTTTGGCACGGCAAGGTGGTGAGCTAAGGCATCTTTACTTACGGGTGGTACGGACGATAGAATCAGAACGTTTGCCGTCAGGATAAAAATAATTACAGCCAGGGCGATATCAATCCGTTTATTCATTGGATAGGGTCATTTCCCCCGGGTCGTCTAGCAAACAAAACGGATGGCCTGAGTCCGCAGCGCGCCAGGCGAAAAGCCGCAGCCGTGACCAGGCACCCGCAGCCATATCGAATGCTGCGGAAAAGCCCAATGGAGGAGGCCTCCTTGAAATATTTTGTCGGACAGCTGATTTCGGCAATGGTATAGCCATACCAGTGTATCTGTGCCAGCATCTGATTGTCGAAAACAAAATCATCTGAGTTATGTTCCAGGGGGATTGTTTCCAGTAACTCCCGTGAAAAGGCCCTGTATCCTGTGTGGTATTCTGACAGTTTTGCCCCGATGAGAAGATTTTCCACAAACGTAAGAAAACGGTTGGCCACGTATTTCCAGACAGGCATCCCGCCCTTAAGAGCGTAGCCTCCAAGTATGCGCGATCCGATAACACATGGGTAGACGTTATTGCCAATCAGTGCCGCCATAGCCGGAATAAGCTTGGGCGTATACTGATAATCAGGATGCACCATGATAATGATATCGGCATTTGCTTTCCGGGCCAGATGGTAGCACGTTTTCTGGTTGCCCCCATACCCTTTGTTGCTTGAGTGAACATAGACTGTTGTGTTCGCAAGATTCTTAGCAATAGAGACAGTTTCATCAGAACTCCCGTCATCCACAAGAATAACCTCATCAACGACCCCTTGCCCCATCACCTCGTCATACGTCCGTTTAAGGGTCTCGGCCGCATTATAGGCCGGCATGACAACAACTACCTTTTTATCTTTAAACATGCGGTCCCATCTCTTTCTGCTCAGAAAAATCCATTATCTCAGCTTAGTGGCCGGCGTAATATCCTGCTTGCAAGCTGTTTGACATAGCGCCCACACGCCTCTATAACAGGCGCAGGCCCCGGTGAGCCAGGATATCATCCATCAACTGGAAAGGTCTTCGGACACGTTTAATATCCTCACCTCTTTGCTCTATATACGCTTCTTGTATCGGGCCCTGAAGCGGGGAAGCTTCGGCCAGGTATTCGATCTTCTCAGGGTTCAGCCCCATAATTCTGGCGCAGGTTGCATCAACTGCGGGCAGATTCCGGCCCACAACCAGAACACCTGCGTTTACGGGTGATCCCATTATGGGCCCGTCACCCTCCATCCCGACAATACCGTCCACAATCGCCACTTGAGGCTTTACGGTCGCATTGATATCTATAATACACTCTTTAATACCGGCCTGGTGCAACACATTTTTGGGCCACCCGTAAAATGCGCCGGGCATGAGACCAAAAAGATTTTTCATGGACAAGGTAGCACCCACCCAGTGGTGGGTTTTCATTTTGGCCATGGAAACGATGACATCAGCCTCTATAAGTGCCAGAGGCAGGATCAGGTGACTCAAACTGGTTCTGTGGCCCTGGTTCTTGACCACAAAAATATCAGCCCGGTTGAGATCTAAAAACGGAACTTTATCTTCAGACAGGACTTCAGCCAGGCCGGTCTCTTCAAGAATCAGAATAGAATCATTACGATGGCCGGATCCCTCCGCGACCATTACTTCAGACGCCCCCAGATGAAAAAAAGACGCGATGGCGGCTCGCACCACCAGGGGATGGGTATTGATGTGCCCGGCCCCGGCGTGCGGTTCGACGAGATTCGGTTTTAGCAGGATTCGTTTACCGGCAAGATTGTCCCGGGTCAGTCCAACTGCTTTAAACCCGGTCAGCAGGTGTTTTTTTAAATGATCGTCGTAGTCTTTAACCGCCGCTATGAACGTTGCGGCCTGATACTTATCCTGAGGCAGCAGATATTTCCCGGAGAGTGCGGCGGCGGATATAGCGCCGCCCGTCAGGGCTAACTTTAAAAAATTACGGCGGGATATGATTTCCTTTCTTTTGGCCTGCTCCAGCGGTTCCATTTACCCCTCCCCTTTTACTGAAACCATTGAAAACCCGGTTTGATTATAGCCGGCTACAAGAATCTGGGCCAGCAAATCCGTGTCATATTGCCCGTACCTGTTTTGAAGGGCAACACATTGCCCCAGCCAGGCTCTGTAACTCTCTGGCTTTGAAGACCAGGCTCCCAGGCCTAAAATTGCCCATGATAAGGATTGCGGTGATCGTACCCCGCTGACGGCATCAAGCAGGTAGCGGATACTGATTTCAACTTGGGTGCGGTCACACAAGCCACTGAGGGCTTCCAGGGCAATCCCGGTGGTATCCGGGAACGGAAGCAACTGGGTCCCGAAAACGAAGGTATCACCATAGTTCCACCCTCCATCCGGCAATTGACGATCCAACAGAAGTTCAGCTCCCGCAGATACCCTGGGGTGGTTTTGCAGGCCATGCGCTTTAAGTGCAATCATGGCCAAGGCAGTTGGTATAACCCAGGCATAGGTATTTTCTACCCATGGCCAACCGACCAGTGTAGAATTGTTCTCCCCGTGCGCTTTGCCATCGTATGGAAAGGTCAGGCTTTTAGTGGACAGGAGAAAGTCAACGGCTTTGTGGTAGTTTTTATCAAATCCAGGCTCCTGATCCCAGGCCAGCAAGGATAGGGCGGTCGGCCAATAAGCTTCCTTGAACTCTTTTAGCAGGGGTACCCGCCCATCCTCCAGCTGATGCTTGGCGAGCATGGTTAAGGCTGGCTGAATCAGCTGGTTTTTACACTCACAGGCTCTAAAGGCTAAAACAGCCCAGGCGGTACAGTCAGGCCTGAAAGGGCCTCTATCAGTGGCTGAAAAGCCTCCGGCGGGCGTGGTCCTGCGCAGCATTATTTTGAGGGCTTCCTCGATTTCAGGGATGGCACTCATACCTTCTCCTTATTTTCCTATTAGTGACGAGCGTTCTTCTTTTCGGCCCGAGCTTTATCCAGGTTATGCTGGATAGACACATCATCCGGGTTCAGCTTCCGGGCGGCCTCAAAAACCTTGATAGCTGCCTCAATCTCCCCGTTTTTGTGCAGGGTAATTGCAAGATTGTTGTGCACCATCGCATTAGACGGGTCTATTCTTAAGGCCTCGCGATATTGTACAATGGCTTCATCCAACCTGTCCAGCGCAGACAGGGCATTCCCAGCGGCATAGCGCAGGGTGGCATTGGAGGGAGCTTGCGTTATAGCCCTTAGGAAATGGCCCACAGCGGCTTCTAGTTGCCCGGCTTTAAACAACAACGTCCCCATGTTGTTGAGAGCCACAGGGTCAGACGGTGACTCGGCAATCGCTTTTTCAAGTTGGGCAATGCCTGCTTCCAATTGCCCCTGATTCGCGAGGGCCAGAGCCAAATTAATACGGGCTTTGGTGAAGCCGGGGTAAAGATGCAGGGCCCGATGGTATTCCACAATCGCCTCCTCATTCCGGCCTATTTTTGTAAGTACGTTGCCTTTGTTATAGTAAGGCAACAATGCCATCGGATCAACCTGGTTCGCCCGCATATAACAATGCAAAGCCTCTTGAAGTCGGCCACGTCTTTCCAAGGCGGCGCCTAGTTTATTGACCGGCCTGGCCTTGGCTTGAGATTTTTGGGCACAATCACGCCAAAGTGTCAGGTCATCCCACCAGATTCTGTTTCTCTGGTAGGTCCAGAGGGAAAACACCGTCACTATTCCGCAAAGCAGAATAAGAAGCACTCGCCTGGATTTAAATCGTGTGCACAAGTGCCAAACCAACAGAAATGCCAGCGACATGGAGGGCAGATAATTTCGATGTTCAAAAATGATTTCCAGTCCGATCACTGATGACTCTAAGAGGAGGTTGCCCAGGTACCAGAGGATACAAAAAGAAACGACCCGGAATTTCCTGGATAGGCCTGCTGTAAAAACAACGGTACCAATGATCAGGGTTAGCGCTAAAATCGTCGTAATCGGCTCGGTCAATGATTTCGATACCAGGAAATGGTGATCGAGGTTCAGCCGGGATGGATGCGGAAAAAGAAATAGGGACACATAAAAAACAATCACCCTGAATTCTGTCAGGACGCGCTGGGGCATCGTAAATTGTCGTGTCGAATAACCGGCCTGGATTGCCTCCCATGGATGGCTCCCCAGGAAAAAAATCGTCAATACGACAAGAATCGCAAAAACCAGTATGAGTGCCAGCAGTTCCCTCTTTATGTGCTGCCATTTGAGATCCAGTACGAAAAACCAGCGGTATAGGAGCAGACAAAATGGCAAGGTGGCTGCAATTTCTTTGGACGCCAGGGCCGCCACCCCGGATATTCCGCAAAGGGCATAGAGCATCACTTTTTTGTGTGTCTGCCTCACCGTATCAGCAGTTATAAACAGGAAAAATGCCAACAGAAAAAACATGGCCGCAAGGGCGTTCATCCTCTGGACCAGGTAGGTTACCGACTGGATTTGCAGTGGGTGCACAACCCAGACAAACGCCGTCATAAACGGCAAAATGGGGGTTCTTCCCAGGGTTTTTCCATCCTGGCACCCGCTGGTGGGGTTTACCGGAGCGACACGCCATTTACCCGCACGGTTCCATGACGCTTGCAGCGCTGATTTTATCACGTAATACAGGAGGATGCCCGTTACGATGTGGATGAGAATATTAACAATTCGGTATGCCTGCACCCAATAGCCGCTGAAATAGTAATTCAACGCGAAACTCAGGTTGGACAATGGGCGTCTTTGCGAAGGGCTGCCAAAAGCGGCTTCCAAAAGCGTGTCAAAGTTAATACGGTCAAGCCGGATATGCTTGTTTTCGAGGATGTTTGGAATGTCATCGAATATAAAGGGATTGGTAAGGGTATTCGAATAACACAAAAGGACAGCCGCCGTCAGGATAAGTAAAGCCAGCGATTCTCTGAAGGGCAGACTTGTTGGCGGACGGTCAGGTGCAACGCTTCCAAAAGCGCTCATAAACGGACCCGCCTAAGCCTTTTTTGCAGATTGCAGCTGCCAAAAAGATATGATATCTTCATCTTCATGCTACGCACTTGCCCTTTGAAACTCTTTCACATTGTTCTCAGCTTAGCACTGATCCTGCTTTTTTTCCATCGTATTATTTTCGCTGAAAACACCTTCTACTTCAGGGATATCCACAGGTGGTTCTATCCCATGAAGTTTTTTCTGGGCGAAGCATTCAAGGCTGGCAGCATCCCCTTCTGGTGCCCGAATTATTTCTGCGGGGCACCCTTTATGAGTGATATCCAGTCCGGCGTGTTTTACCCCTTATCGGTTCTATTCGGCTTGCTCCCGTACCCACTTTCACTAAATATTTTTGTGCTTACCCATATTCTTCTGGCTATCCTGTTTTTCCACCTGTTTATCCGCAGCCTTGGATTTTCCGCAAGCGCCGGCCTGATCACCTCCCTCTCCTATGCCTTTGGTGGCTACACCTTGTCATCTATAAATGTTTTAAATAATTTGACGACCCTTGTCTGGCTGCCAGCGGCCATGGCGTCTTTCCGCTGGACTCTGAAAAGTGATTTTAGAAAATCTTTCTTATTCCCGGTCTTTTTCCTTTGCTGCGCAATTTTAGGAGGAGAGCCTCAGCTGTTTATTTTCATTGCGGGCGTGATGATCCTGCCGGGCCTGATCTCTTTCGATGTGCAGCCGTTGTCCCTGAAGATAAAGGCCTCCGCCATCGCACTCTTCATGGTCCTTATTTCCGTTGGTATCACAACGTTCCAACTGGGCCCGATGTACACTGATTATCTCCACTCAGTGCGGCTGGATGGGTTGCCGTTTGAAGAGGCGGCTAAAAATTCACTGCCGGTAGCGTCCTTGCAGCATTTACTGCTCCCGCTTATTTTCCCGTCGGATTTCATGACGAGCCCTATAAGTTTAGCCTCTTTTTTCACGGGGGGCGGCCAAATGCCCTGGCTCTTGACCATTTATCCGGGGTTTATAATTGTTCCCCTGGCAATAACCGGCCTTTTGGGCAGGCAATCTCGGCATCCCTTTTACTGGTTAATCATTTTCTGTGCCTCCCTATTGCTGGCCCTGGGCGACAATACACCTGTATATGCGCTGTTCTACAAAATTGTTCCAATTTTTCGTTATCCGGAAAAGTTTATTTTTATCTGTAATATCTGCCTTCTGGCTATGGCGGCCGGGGGTATTGATACAATTATACACCCACTGGACAATTATAAGATCCGACCCCTCCTGATCACCATGCTGCTGGCTGCAATCCTGACGGCCGACCTGTTCACCAGCCACCGTTACCTGAACCCCATAACGGGCACGGGAACCTACCGGCACTACCACCCGGATCTTGAGCCCATTATCAAGGACCCGTCTATTTTTAGGATCTTCGTAGACGCCCGCCCGGGCCCTGGCCCCGTCAAGCAGCAGACAATGATGGATCACCATGCCCGCTGGCAACTTCTGATGATGCCAAACCTGGGGCTTACTCACGGTATCGATCAAGTGGGGGGGAAAACCGGCCTCGAACTTAAATACCAATATTTCATCACCGAAATCCTGTCCAAATCCTGGTCGGAAAAACTCCTGTTTCTGAAAATGGCCAACGTAAAATATATTGTTTCTCCCCATCCGCTGGAAAGAGATCCGGACCTGGCTGGTCACGTCCGGCAAAAAAGCCCGCTGGTGTATCAATTGGAAGGGAACCTGCCGCGGGCATGGCTTGTGGGAAATGTACAGGCGGTCTCTGAAGGCACCCTGGTGGATTTCCTGCAAACCTCGTATGATCCTGCCCGGTCTTCACTGGGCTCAGCCGACCTGGCCTCCCGATACAACAACCCGTTTTTCAGCCCGGTGGACGCGATCGATTACCGCACCGGCAGCCATCTCACGTTCCATGTCGATAATGACCGGCCGTCTGTGCTTGTCCTGGCAGAATCCGCATATCCAGGCTGGAGGGTCTACGTAGATGGGGTTGAAAAGGAAGTGTTATGGTTAAATCTGTTTTTTCAAGGTGTTGAGCTCGACAAAGGACCGCACAAAATCGATTTCGTTTTCTACCCCAAAAATTTCTATCTTTTCCTGCTTCTGTCTGTGATATCGTTCTTCACACTGTTCATCGTTCGATTTGCATTTGTGAGATCCAGCAAACAGGCGCATCCATATCACCAAGGACATCCAAATGAGCAATGATTACAGCCTATCCATTGTGGTTCCCTGCTACAACGAAAAGGATTTTCTACCAACATTGATTGAGCATGTTATAATCGCACCGGTGGAAAAAAAACAGATCATCCTGGTCGACGATGCTTCAAACGACGGCACCACTGAAATAATACGGGCTGAACTCGCATCAAAAGTGGACACAGTAATCTACCACGAAAAAAACCAGGGCAAAGGCGCGGCCATAAGATCTGGTCTTGAACATGTTTCCGGCGACATCGTCATTATCCAGGATGCCGACTTGGAATATGATCCCCAGGAGTATCCCCGTTTAATTGCACCCATTGTGGAAAATAAGGCGGATGTGGTGTATGGGTCCCGATTCACAGGAGAAGGTCCGCATCGCGTTCATCTTTTCTGGCACTATGTGGGCAACAAATTCCTGACCCTGCTCAGCAACATGTTTACGAACCTCAATCTTTCCGACATGGAAACCTGCTACAAGGTATTCAAAACCAGTGTCCTCAAGAACATCACCCTCGAACAGAATCGGTTCGGGATAGAGCCTGAACTGACTGCCAAGATCGCAAAAATGGACTGCCGGGTATACGAAATCGGGATATCCTATTACGGTCGGTCTTATGATGAGGGGAAAAAAATAAACTGGAAGGATGGTTTCAAAGCGCTGTACTGTATTGTCAAATACGGTATTTGGGGATGATACCGGGCCCTGCTCAAATATTTTCCACCGGGCCCTTTCAAGGGAATGCAAAAGGATTATCTAACACCGGGTAACCAAATCCGGATGTTTCAAATCGGGAGATCAACGCCCGGTTTTTCTCATTCCGGCGCAGAAAGACAAATGCCAGGGGGTCGGAATAGACATATACCCAACCATTTTTGGCCTTCATCAGAGCGGCGGTAATCGGTGATCGTGGAAAGAGAATAATATCAGCAGGATACTTTTCTATCACCTGATTCCACATGCCGACTTTGTGTCCGGGTATAAAATGATCCCGTATAACAGATTCGGGATAAACAGTCCGAAAACGCCCGTCAATTGACACGCGGCAGTCAGGGTATAATTTCCATAGCGCGTACTCGCCCCAGTCAAAAAACACAAACAGGTTCCCCTTAAACCGGTTGTGCTTGATAAACGCCACAGCTGATACCGGATACTTGTTTGGATCCACAAATATACCCCCCTTGCTAGCGGCGTAGATCCTGCCTCCTAAAACCGCGTGCCAGACGGCTGCGGCTGTAAAAACAACACAAACAAATACCCGGGAAGCGTGCGACATTCTCAGCTTTTCATTCCTTCGGACGACGACCGCCACAATTTCGGAGAAACCTGCAGTGAGACAGGGGGTCGCGGCTATGGCGAAGAATACAATGTTGCGTTGGTGCATCATGGCGAAAATACAGGTAAAAAGCAGAACGGCAACCTCCCACCCCTGGTTGCGCCTGCCACGCCAGAACAAGATCGCAAGGACAGCGATGACGCTCAGTTTAAAGTGCATGTATGAGGTGCCATGCAGGGAAACCGGCATCCATTCAGTTATCTCACGCGGCTGGCTCAATGATTTATATAAAAACACGATCAGGTGATACCCATACGGGTTTAAAAAAACAGCCGCAGCCGTTATCACACCCCAGACCCAGAGCTGTTTAAGGTCTGACACACGGTTATTAAACCGAATATGGGCCATCGATTCGGAGGCAACCACAATTGCGATCAAAACGCAGCCCATCAAGAAACCACCGTGGAGATTCACCCAGAAAACCATTGTCACCGGCAGGCAGTACAGATAATTAATCTTTCGGTTGAAGAACAAATGAAAAACCAACAGATAGATACTGAAGAACAGGAATGAAAAAAGCTGCGGCCTGATCATAAAGCCCGGTTTCATAACCCAGATTGCAGCCATCATCACACAAGCTGTCACGGTTGGGGAAGAACGTCTGGTTTTGCAGGTTGCCAGCACAACCGCCACAACTAAAAGGCCCAAGATGAGTTTGCCAAATAACAGCCCGGAACCTTGAAATATGTTAAATAGAAAATAGAAAACCAGTTCGGCCAGCCACTCATGATTGATCCACTCTCTGCCGCAAGCTGTAAAAGAGTAACTGTCGGTCCTGTCCAGATGTCCGCTTTCCCAGTGGGCCTGTCCGAATTTGAGATGGCCCCACAGATCAGGATCTGCCGTTACATATGAAAAATGATGAAATGCAGCACACAGAATCAGAACCGCCGCTGCGATCTCAAGCATAGCGCCTTGATGTTTGATACGGGTCATTGCACCTCAGGCCAGGGCTGCTCGATGGCTTTCCACAGCTCACGAGGTCCTGTGAAATAGACGAGTATTGAGTGCCCGATCTGGTGATCGGGTTCACGCTGTTTCAGGTAGTAACACAGCCTGGCAAACTGCATTTCTTTGAACACCTGTATCAGCCTGGAGATTTGAGCGGCACTTCCATATTTTTTAGTAAGAGCGGACCAGGTTTCGGGCGTTTTCCGAGCCGTTTCATATTCCTGCTTTACATCCATCAGTTTCCAGTACAGCTGTTCACTGTCCTGTCGCCAGCCTCCAAACATGCCATAGACCTGTTGGAGTGAGGTTGCACTGATGCAATAAATTCCGGGCTCGAGGCTGGTGGCCCTGGTTACTATATCCCGAGCCCAGGGGAAATTACGAAAAACGATCATGCGGGTGCTAAGATTGTAGTGCTTTGGGCTGGCAGTTCCAAAATAACTCAGGTATACCGGTACCTGAGCTTGGTCTCCATCATAATTATTCTCCTGCAGCCAGCGGCTCAAGGCCGGTAAATCCTGGCCCCAGTCCAGAGAGCTGTCCACTAGATTCTGGTAGCCGCGTTGCGGTCCCCCCCCACTCACATTGAAAAACGCGAGGTAATCGGGCCAAATAGGCAGGGTCTCAGCCATGTACACCAGGAACATCACCGGGACAAGCACCCTGCAAATCCTTATAAATCGAACCGACCAGATAGACACTGCGCCTGAAATGATGAAAAATGCAGGATAGGTGACCAGGATATGGCGATGCCCGATATTGATATTTGAATTCATCGCCACGAGCCAGTAAACGCAGGTAAGCACAACAAGCGGCACCAGGTTGTAACGCAACGAACCATCTTTACGGCGGATAATTGCGAGCAACGCAATTAATAGCAGCAGTATGGAAGCGAGCGGGGTTTTGACCGCATAGCAGAAGGGAAAAAACTGCCACCACCCGGTTGTACTGTAAGCCCCTTTATAAAATGCCGGGCGTATTTTGGCATGCGTGATGACATAGGTAAACCCAAACAGGTAGGCCTCGGGCAGCAGTTGTCTGTCCCTTATAAAAGCAACGGCCTTGCCTACGTTTTCAGCCTTTTCAATTTCTGCGGACCATTTTGGAAATGAAAGCGCCTGGCCGGCGGGCGGATTTTCCATGGCTGTAAACCGAAATCCGTAAAATCCCCACAGAACCACTGTACTGATCAGGGCCACAATAGCCAGATTCGCGGTGATGGCCGCGCATACTTGCAAACGGCCCGCTATGATTTTTTCTTTCCCGATGTTAATGCTAAGTGGCTTATTCGAAAGTAGCCGAATCGCCAGGAGTATTGCCGCCATGGGCACAATCAGCACACCCGACATTTTAGATAGCAGCAGCCCACCTACAGATAGACCCGTCATGACGACCTGCTGCCAGGTGATCCTGTGCATCAGGTTCCAAAGCAGTTTTATAGCCAGAATGAAAAAAAGGGCGGAAGCCATGTCAGAAGTGGTCAAACGGGCATGGGCGATCATGGTCGGACTGAAAGCATACAGGCCCAGGGAGATAAACCCGCCCAGTGTCCCGAACACCTGCCGCGACCATAGAAATACGGTCAGAGCCAGGCAGACACTTAGCAGGCAAACCATCACCCGGCCTTTAAACAGCATGTCTTCAACCGGGTTTCCCATTTTGTAGAAAAACCGGTGTCCAACCTCCCACACGTTGATATCTTCCCATACGGGTGAATTCTGCTGAGGAAACGACAACCGGCTGAAAATTAGCGGTAGTGCCGCCCAACGCTGGGGCAGATTCCCGTTTTCAGGCTGCAGTCGATAATCGTTCAGGGTCCAGTAGCTGTAACCGGCTGTGAGGTGGATGTACTCGTCAAATGTATTGGATTTGTGGCGCACACTGCTGACAGCCAGTACGACATGCAGAAGCAGCAAGGCCACCACAAGCAGGATTTTGTACCGGCTTCGGCAACTGTTCTCCTGACCGGAGATTATTGTGCTGGTAGCAGGTTCAAGCATGTTCAGGGAAGATCATAACGTTCTTTGCGATAATTGATTGCGATCTGAATCATCTCAACAAAAGTCCCCACCGAGTCCCGGCCGACATTCACCGCTGAGTGGAAAGAGTGATACCACTCAACAGGTATTTCAGCAATGCGGTAGTCGAGTTTTCTAGTCAGGAAGAGTATCTCGGCATCATATCCCCAACGTTGGATTACAGACCGCGAAAACACGTCAATCGCGGCTTTCTTACTAAAACCTTTCAGGCC
>CAZWPX010000019.1:0-78324 GCA_964636125.1 uncultured Desulfobacterales bacterium
TTCGCGGGGTACAGCTACTGCCTTGTCGGTTTTGAACTGTCAACCATTATATCTAATTAGGATTTGCTGACAATTTGAAACAAGAAGATGGAGCCAATGGAGCGTGAAACCAAAAATCGAAACAACCCTGGGAATAGCCGTATTGTTTCAGCCACAAAAAGAAATTTCTCCCAAAAAAGACCTGAGAAAATCGGGTTGATAGAAAGGTTTCTGGCCTGGCTGGCCCGGGGAGCGGAAAAGCAATCAACGGGTAAAACAGCTTGCCCGACCTGACAGGTTAGGCCATCACAGCCTTCCGGTCGGGGGGGCCTGAAAAAGTAAAATGAAAAGATCTAAAGGAGGTGAATAACATGCCTGGAAAAAATGGAAAAGGACCCAGTGGCCAGGGGCCGCGGGCAGGTAACGGCAGGGGCCGGGGGCAGGGCGGTGGTTCTACCCCGGGACCGGGTGGCAATTGCATGTGCCCGAACTGCGGTGAGAAGAGACCCCATCAACGGGGCGTTCCCTGCTATGGGCAGCAATGCCCCAAGTGCGGCAAAGACATGGTGCGGGAATAATAATCATCTGTAAACCCTTAGCATTACTGAGGATACTATCGTAGTTTGACAGTTCCGGGATATAACGAACTGCTGAGGTGATGATTATTATAAATCCAATGACCGGCGGTGCGTTTGAAAATATCTGTTTATCAAGACCGCTGTAGCGGTTAACAATCCATTCCTCAGGCTTTGCCGGAGGTTATTGAATACTTTTAGAAACTCTTGTTCTGGTTTTCGCCTGAAAAAGCGACAGCCGCTGATACCAGTAACGCGCCCAGCCAATTGACCAGTATGAAAATAAGAGAAAACTGCCACCCAAAATAGGTGACCATCAACGGCATCAGGACCGGCTTGACAGCCCGGCATCCCAGAAAGTTAGCCAGGTGAAAGTCGGAGGCCCCCTTTTCCCTACCATGATAAATGCTGCCAGATTTCTCCGCACAGCGAATCTGGTCCCGAGGGCCGCGATCTCGGCGGGGAGTTGGATCAGGCCGATGTTCACCCACGAAAGCATCAGGGCGGCCACCCCAAACAGGCTCACGCCGATTTCGAGCAGGGTCTGGCCCAAAACATAGCTGTTGATGGGGCTTCCGGCCAGCATACTGCCGGCCACTGTGCCTGTCAGGGTGTCCTGAATCGCATTTCCCGAAAAGAGGGCCATCAGCAGGTCTCCGGGAACAAAACCTCGAAAAAGGCCCACGAGGAGAATTACGCCTGACAGGGTTGGAAGCATGCTTGTAAACTGGCGGATTGTTCTTTTGAATGCAGCCAGAAACAGGGGCATCTTAGAGGAAGCCTTTTCTGTTTCGGCTCGCTGACCAGCGGTTTCAGGCCTGGAAAAGCCACCGCTCCGGTATTTCTCGACAGCTTCTTTTACCGTCCCGCCAACCCCGGTGACGACTTCGATACCGCTCTTGCGCAAGGTCTGGGCAATACCGGGCGATATAGTCCCGACCAGCAGTGCTTTTGCCCCCATGCCCAGAACGAGGGTCACCGCCTGGATGCCGGACCCCGGTCCGGCAGAGAGTGGCGGACCCTCAATGGCTTCGAATGTCATATCGTCTGTATCGATGACGAGAAGATAGGGTGCGGTACCCAGTTTGTTTTCAACCCGGGCAGTCATATCCGGCGTCCCGGCCGGCAGGGCAATTTTCATTGTTGGCACCAAAGTTGCTTTTCTTTATAATATGTCGTTCTTATTAAAATGCTTTGGGGGCAAAATAACATGATCGCTCCCCCTCTTCAACAAATCTTACAAAAACAAAGGAGTAACCCATGGCTGTTCAAGTTTTGATCCGCAGAAAGGTTGTCGAAGAAAAAGTAAAGGAAGTGGCCTCGCTCATGGTGGAATTGCGATCCCTCGCCCGGGCGCAGCCGGGATACATGTCCAGTGAATCCCTGAAATGCATCGACCCTCCCGGGGACGATGAATACCTGATTAGAAGCACCTGGCAATCCCATGGCCAGTGGCAAGAATGGCTACATAGCGTAGAGCGGTCCGCTATTCAACAGAAAATCGACGAGCTTACCGGCGTGGAAACCGAGTACAAAGTCTACGAAGCACTGGTCGGCGGTATTTTCCCGAAACAGCCAGGTTGAGACCCTTTTTAGAAGGGTCTATATATCACCCCAAAGGAAGGTCAATGACCGCTGTATGCAGGTACCTGCCGACGCCTTCTGCTGGAAAGGGATAGGAGTAGCGCCACGATAGCGTCACTTATCGTAACCCCGGGGAAATGTGACGCTTTGTGGTGCTCCTTTCCGCTTCAATAGTAACGATTTTGTCGAGACGCGCCAGGACAACATTTCAATATACATTGTAAAAATAAACGGTTATAATTTTTTTCTCCCTTTACGCAATTTTTGCGAAACCTGGCATAAATCTTGAGATATATTAGAATGACAGGACCGTTCTTGATCGGTCCCATCATTTTTCCACCGTAGAAACATTAACCCGTTACGATTCAATGAAAGGAGGTTCCCATGTACGCCCTGATATATGACGAACACAATCTTGATAGACCTCAGAAGAAAGTGATCTCGGTACATGCAACCAGGCAGGAATCTGAACAAGCCCTGGAAGAGCGAAAAGAGGAGCTTGGGAGGAAGGTGTGGGAGTGCAACACCCGGATTGTCTGGATCGAGAAAGAGATAGGCAGCGGAGATTCCGTCGGTCCCGGTGAATATGACACCTGGCGTCCCGGTGAGGAGATTCCCGAAGGTGAGACGCACGGCGATTCGGACTAATTATAGCGTTTGCAGAATAATATTCCGATTGAGCAGGTTCTTAGCATCGCTTTAAGATGCATGTTAATTTACAGTATGACCTGTGGCAAACGCTATCAATTGAAGTTTTTTTCAAGGCCTTGGTTTGAGGTTGCAATCCGTCGTGATTTAAAAGCCGGCAGGTTCGTGAGTAGATGAAACCAGAAAATATAACGCCCCTGATAGGACTAAACAGTTGTGCACATCGTTACTACCCATAAAGGGACCGATTTTGACGCCCTGGCATCGGTGGCCGCTGCAAGTTTGCTGTTTCCGGATGTTGTCGCCGTTTTGCCGGCAAGCCTCAACCCGAACGTCCGGGCCTTTTTATCTCTGCACCGGGATCTGTTCGATTTTTGCGGTAGCACCGAGATTGATCTTAACGCTGTGGATAAGCTGACCGTGGTTGACACGAATCGGTGGGACCGTCTGGATCGTCTGGATGCTTTGAAACAACGGCAACCCTTGGATATTCGCCTGTTCGATCATCACGGGAATCACGGGGATATTCGCCCTGCCTGGCAATGCCAGGAACCGATGGGGGCCAATATTACGCTGATGCTACGATACCTCAAAGACGGTCACCCACCGATAACACCTATTCAGGCCAGTCTTTTTCTGCTGGGGCTTTACGAAGATACCGGGAACCTCACGTTTCCCTCCACAAAGGCTGAGGATGCCCATGCCGCTGCCTACCTGCTCGAAAACGGAGCCGATCTTCACGTCATCGGGTCCTTTCTCAGTCCGACATATGGCCGGAAACAGAAAGATGTGCTGTTTCGGATGCTTCGCCAGTCAGAGAGGATAATGATTGACGGGTATTTTGTAAGCATAGGTCGATTACCGGTCCGCGGTTACACAAACAACCTGGCGATTGTTGTTCAGATGTACCGCCAGATCTTGAACGTGGATGCGGCTTTTGGTGTATTCGGCATGGATAAGAACCGGTGCCTTGTCATCGGCCGGAGCAGGACAGAGGGGATTGATATCGCGGCGATCATGCGCAGCATGGGTGGCGGTGGCCATCCGGCCGCCGGATCCGTCCTGCTGAAATCCATAGATCCGGCTGCGGTGGAAACCTGGATCCGGGAGCTGATCGGCGACCGCCAGCAGAGCTCTGTGCAAATACGGGACTTGATGTCCTTTCCAGTCTGGACACTGGCCCCTGACATGGCCATGAGCAAAGCCGGGCAACTGCTGCGGGGAAAAGGCTACAAAGGGGCTCCGGTGGTTGACGGTCAAAAACTTGTCGGTATTCTATCAAAAAGGGATTTCCAGAAAATAAAGAAAAAATCTCACCTGAAAGGGCCGGTAAAGGCTTTCATGGCACAGACTGTTGTGACAATCGCCCCGGAGAAAAGCCCGGGTCATGGTGCCAGCTTGATGGTCAAGCACAATATCGGTCGTCTGCCTGTTGTGAAGAACGGAAAGATCATCGGAATTTTCAGCCGTTCTGATGCGATCGCTGATTTCTATGGGTTATGTCCCCTGGGCACCCAGTTTTCCAAAGGCTGTAAAAAACCATACTATTATCCTGCTTCGTAAGGGTCTCGGGACAAAATAATTGCGCAAGATTGCGCCGGATTTTGGTTCGTCAGCAAGGCAGATCCGCCGGTGCATATCAGGATATTATTTGTGTTTTGGCCCTCTCAATGGCAAGCGGCTGTAAGTATCTTGTCATTCTGAGGAGTGTAGCGACGAAGAATCCCCAAAAAAGCATCACCTTTGCGAGGAGGGGACTCTTCGCTGTACTCAGAGTGACAGGCATAACGAAACGTCAGGGTATACATTGATGCAAACCCCACTTTTGGATCAAACTCGAAAGTTGAGTGTGTAACTGATGCAGACTTCCCTGAAGATTTTTGATAATTTGCGGATAAACAGATGGTAAAGAAAATCATTGTACTTCACCCCTTTTTAATGCAAGCTGTTTTTATCGGTAGCAGATCAACATTCAGACCTTTTTGCAATATCCCGACAAACGATATAATTACGCATGGAACAAAATCGACCCCTATCAGACAGCTTACATCAAGCAGAGGTTTTCAAAGGCCTTACCAGCGAGCAGTTAACAGATCTGATAAAAATAGGTCGAAGTATAAAACTCCAGCCCAAAAGTATTTTGTTTCATCAGGGTGATGCGGCAAAAAGTTGTTTCCTGGTGAATCGGGGTCGCTTAAAGATGACCAAACTCAACGAGCAGGGCAAGGAGGTTATCTTCCGCTACGTTGGCGCCGGAGAACTGATTGCCGCAGTCGCCCTCCTCAAGAACCGGAATTATCTGCTCACTGCTGAATCCACAGAAGAGACGGATGTTACCGGCTGGGATAAACCGACGATGATGCAATTGATGCGCCGCTATCCGGATATCTCAATCAACCTGCTGGGCATCATTCTGGAGCGCATCGATGATGTGCAGAATCGCTACCTGGAGGTTTGCACCGAGCGTGTGAATCAACGTATCGCCCGCTCCCTGCTGCGACTCATGCGGCGGGCGGGCTTGAAGACCCGAGATGGAATCCGAATCGATATCCCCCTTAGCCGCCAGAATATCGCTGACTATTCAGGGACCACCTTGTACACCGTCAGCCGCACCCTCAGCGCCTGGGAAAAAAGCGGCTGGGTCAGGTCAGGACGCGAGCAGATCGTTATCACCGATCCCCACGCCCTGGTCCGATTCGCTGAAACCGCCTGAGCGCCAACCTGATAGCCCCACTTGCCAAAACTTGATCCGGGATAAAACCCTGAGGCTATATCAAAATCTTCCTTCGTATTATTTTTTCGGCCCTCTGTTTGAAAAAAAGTCATCTTGTTTGCGCCAGCGCAAAGACACGCGTTGAAATATTAGTTATCTTTTTTTCATTTTCGGCATTGTTGCCGTCATGTTGCTGGAACTTGTTGTTTGAAAGCTGTCCGGCCCTTGAACCACACCGGAAAGGAAAACAGTACGGGTCATGAATTCACCTTTATCATCAGACACTACAGTTAAGGAACTTCTGGACCGCTATCCGCAGCTCCTGCAGCCGTTCATGAATCTCGGCCTGCTGTGCGTGGGCTGCCCGACGGAAGCCTTCCATACCGTGGAGGACGTTGCCGGAGAGTACGGGTACGATCCAGAAGAATTGATTCAGTATTTTCAAGGTATTATTGACGCACCTGATGCGTCGGCAGTGCCAAAACCTTAATTACACTTACCAAAGGAGACACATCATGTTTTGTTTTCAATGTCAGGAAACCGCCAAAAACACCGGCTGCACCATAAAGGGTGTTTGCGGGAAACCGGAAGAGACCGCCAACCTGCAGGATCTTTTGATCTATGTGTTGAGGGGCATCGCCGTTTACAGTGAAAAAGCCCGGGAACTCGGACGTGACGACCGGGGGGACGGCCTGTTTGTTGCCCAGGCCCTGTTTACCACCATCACCAATGCCAACTGGGACAATGACCGGTTTATCGAACTGATCAAGGAAGCGTTGACCCGGCGGGAAGCGATCAAAAATTCATTGGGTAAGGAGTTTGATGACCTGCATCATTCGGCCACCTGGTATTCCGATGACGCGGCGGAATTTTACGAAAAGGCCAAATCTGTTGGTGTTCTCGCCACCGACAATGAGGACGTACGGTCTTTGCGAGAACTGCTGATCATTGGTTTGAAAGGGGTAGCCGCATACGCGGACCATGCGGCGCTGCTGGGATTTGAAAAGGATGAAATTTATGATTTTATCATGGAGGCCCTGGCATCCACCACCAAGGACCTGAGCGTGGATGAAATGGTCGGATTGGTAATGA
Source organism: uncultured Desulfobacterales bacterium (assembly GCA_964636125.1). Taxonomy (GTDB): domain Bacteria; phylum Desulfobacterota; class Desulfobacteria; order Desulfobacterales; family CAJINA01; genus CAJINA01. The sequence continues at coordinate 6,592 of CAZWPX010000019.1, forward strand.
AGGCCGGCGAAACCGCTGTCACCACCATGGCGCTGCTGGACGAGGCCAACACTTCCGCCTATGGCAATCCGGAGATCACCGAAGTGAACCTCGGGGTCGGCAGCAATCCGGGGATTCTCATCAGTGGCCATGACCTGAAGGATATGGAGGAGTTGCTCAAACAGACTGAAGGGACCGGGGTGGATGTGTATACCCACGGTGAGATGCTGCCGGCCCATTACTATCCGGCATTTAAAGCGTATGATCATTTCGTGGGTAATTACGGCGGTTCCTGGTGGCACCAGAACAAGGAATTCGAATCCTTCAACGGCCCGATCCTGATGACCACCAACTGCATTATTCCCATAAAGAAAAAAAATACCTATCAGGACCGGATTTTTACCACCGGCATGACCGGATATCCGGATGTCAAACATATAGCGGACCGGCCTGCAGGCGGCGCAAAGGATTTTTCGGAAATGATCGAGCTGGCCAAAACATGCAGTTCGCCGGAAGAGATCGAAACCGGTAAAATAGTGGGCGGCTTTGCCCATCACCAGGTGCTGGCGCTGGCGGACAAGGTAGTGGATGCCGTGAAGTCCGGTGCCATCAAGCGTTTCGTGGTCATGGCCGGCTGTGACGGTCGCCAGAAAGCCAGGGGCTATTTCACGGAAGTCGCCGAGGCGCTTCCTGAAGATACGATTATCCTGACAGCCGGTTGCGCCAAGTACCGGTACAACAAACTGGATCTCGGTGATATCGGGGGCATCCCCAGAGTTCTGGATGCCGGGCAATGTAACGACTCCTACTCTCTGGCCGTGATCGCCCTGAAACTGAAAGAGGTCTTCGAACTGGATGACATCAACGATCTCCCGATCTCTTTTGACATCGGCTGGTATGAGCAAAAAGCCGTGGCCGTCCTGCTGGCGCTTCTTTTCCTCGGGGTCAAAGGGATCCGCCTGGGGCCCACCCTGCCGGCTTTTCTGTCTCCAACAGTGGTTAATGTACTGGTGGAAAAATTTAATATCAAGCCCACCGGTGAGGTGGCGGCTGATATCGAAGCGATGATGAAGGGAGAATAGAATCGCGTAACGTGGGAAACTGCGTCCTTTGGGTATGGTCAGAGCCAACTGGCTATACCTTAATAGGGGGCTAAGTTATAAGTGATCTTGTTGAGGAATTCTGCAGTTACTTTCAACTTGCTGGTGTAAGAACCAAGCTCCCTTCAAGGGCAAACCAATGCCCGGTCCTTTGGGCCGGGCATTTTTTACCCAAACATTGGAAAGGATTAGGCTAATTTTACTATTTTCCCTTTTCCCGGGCCAGAACCTGTATGCAGGCGTCCACGACCGTCGCATCTAGCTGTTTCCCACGCTGGGATTTCAATTCCGCCAGCGCCGCTATCGATCCTCTTGCCTGGCGATAAGGGCGAAAGCAGGTGATGGCGTCGACCACATCTGCAACCGCCAGAATGCGGGCCTCAAACAAAATGGCCTCTCCCTTGAGACCCTTCGGATATCCGGAACCATCCATGCGCTCGTGATGCTGGTAAACGGTCTGCGCCAGCGGCCAGGGAAAATCGATCTCTTTCAAAATGTCATAGGCAGCCTGTGGGTGCTCGCGGATGATGGCCTGTTCATGCGGGGACAATTCGCCCGACTTGTTCAAGATAGCCGACGGGACGAGGATCTTGCCGTGGTCGTGAATGGCGGCGGCCATGCGCAGGCCCTGGGTCCGTTCCCAGGAAAAACCCAGCTCTTCCGCAATCATCCGGCACAGTTTCTTGACCCGGCGCTGGTGGCCGGCGGTGTATGGATCACGCTTCTCGACAATCAGCGACATGGCGTGGATCACACCGCCCATGGCCTTGCGAAACCGTTCCCGGCTCTCGTATAGCGGGGTCAGGTCACTGACGATTTCGATCATACCGGCCAGTGTCCCGTCATCTGCCAGGTAGGCGCTGGCAGTAATGATACCGGGAGCGCTGCGATCCCATGCACAATGCTTATCAGCTTCATAACAAAGCTTTTCCACCCCCTTGCCGATGCGACTCATGGGACAGGCCGCGGTACGACAAAAATCACCCGGAAAGACAACGTAGCACTTTTTCCCGAGCACTGCCTGCCGCCGGACCCCCAGCAGATTTTCAAAGGCTGCATTCACCAGCCGGACGGTGAAGTCGACATCAATCAGCATCACCGCTTCTGGCAGGGTTTCGATCACTTGAATCAGGTCCAGATCTGTTTTGGGAATGATAGAATTTGTTTGTTTCATGATCCAGCTTTATCAGATAAGGTGATTTTTTTCAAAATCAAAGGGGAAATAAATTGCCAGTATAGTGGTCAGGATTTTTAGGACGGAACACTAAGTCATGGATCTTTGTTAATTGGTAATAACTGTTGTCTGTTCTCATTTATCCCCCAATGATAATCGGTACGACCTGATTGAAAGGCGCAGTATGGGCGGGAAAATTTCACTGCCGGTGGCAGCTATTCTTGAACAAGGCGCCGGCGGGGAGGGTATCGGCCGTCCTCAGGCCCTGGATCTGATGGCGCTTGCCCTGCATACCAAAGAGGTTTACGCCTTGATGGAAACAGCCAACCGGCTTTCCCGTGAGCAGTTCGGCAACAAGGGCGAAAATCATTTCCATATCGGCGCCAATGTGGCCCCCTGCCTGCTGAACTGCCGTTTTTGCTCGCTGACCCAGCAGGCCGGGATATTTGCAGAAGCGGTGGATTTCGGTGAAGAGCAGATCCTCGCCTGGGCCGGGCATGCCCGGGATTATGGCGCAGACGGCTTGAACCTGATGACCACGGGCACCTTTTCATTTCAAAAAGAGATGGACTGGGACCTGGATCTGCCGTCCAATTGCTATGATTAAGGCAGTTTGTGACTACTCAGCCTGACTACGTGAGTAGTTGCTACAGCCCCTTTTTCTCAAAGAATCGAAACAAGAATACAATAAATGCCACGAACAAAATGATGACGATCCAGTGATTGATCCCGAGTACCTGGGGCAGTGTTATTTTTCCAAAATTTCCGATACCAATAACGTTTGCTTTAAAAAATGGGTACGCATAGGCATACAGGCCGCCACCGGCCAGCATCCCGAGAATTCCCCATAAGGCATCAATTCTGCCTTCACCCAGGGCCCCCCCGGCCGTTCCGGGGCAGTAGCCTAAAACAGCCCAGCCTATGCCGAACAAGGTCCCCCCAACCACCTGGGCGCCGATGGAGGTTCCCTTGATGCTCAGCTTAACAACTCCCAGATCATTGAGCAGGTAGATCCCCACCGTGCCCACCGCGATGGCACTGAGCATGAACTTGAAAATGGTCATGTCCATCAGCCGCAGAGCGCCGACCTGTTTTTCGAATCTTATTACTTCAGATTTTTGAAGCAGGACTCCAAAAATTATTCCGGTTAACAATCCATATACAAGGCTCATGGTACACCTCCCTTATTTTTTATACATAAGCCGGGCGGTGATCAGCCCTGCAAGAAAGAAAAAGGTCATGGCAATAAAGCCGCTGACCGCCAGTTGGGCCAGGCCGCTGAGACCGTGCCCACTGGGGCAGCCGCCGGCCAGCCGTACCCCGAACAGGGCTATGGCGCCCCCTATAAATGCGGCAACGCCTCTTTTAACCTGGCTATCGCCGAAACTTTCCGCCCACATGGGCGGCACCTTTACAATGTCAAAGGATCTGGAAGCACTGGCGGAGATTAAAGACCCGACAAAAACACCAACAACGAATAACAACTGCCAGTTGGGCAGGGAGCCAGGGCCGTACTTGCCCTTTTTGGTAGTGAAATATTCGATTCCGGATGTATCAATACCCACCGTCTTTTCGATGACGGCGGCCGATCGGGCGAATGTGGTTGATGCGCCTAAATATTTACCGGCCACCAGGACCGATAAAACCAGCAGCAGTCCGGCCAGGGCTCCGGCGATATAGGGATTCCATGTTTTACTTTTCATATGACCTCCTTTAATGTGGTAGCAACTTTCTGGAGACCATATTAGCAATATTTGTGCCACGATAGTGTATACCAGAATGTAACTACGCACCGGGTCAGGCCGAAGCTGTTTAGACTGAAGGCTGTCGGGGACAGCAAAGCACGATATCCGTGTTTTTGCCGAAATATCTGATGCTTGCACCATCCATGGCTTTAAAATTTGTTTTTTCCTAACACGCTTCAGCCTATTCAACTGAGTTGCTACAAAAGCAGTAACCGTAACGTCCGCTGTGCTCTGGTAACGTCACCATGTGTAAGCCTGCGTAATCCATTACACTCTTGCACGCCGGCAGGGCCCGTATATGTATTCTTTTCCCACGTCCTGGATATTTAGTTAGCACCCATCCATAAATCCAAGATTCCAGGATGGAGCTATTTGCTTTTAGCGGTTAGAAATTAGCTAATACACTGTATTTTAGGCATTTTCTCTAACACCTAATGGCTAAAAGCTAACAGCTTCCATCTTTGATTTCCAATCATGGATGGATACTAATTAAGTGAAACAATATAGGAATCTATACAAACGTAGTGGGTCGGGATCATTGGCACAGAACTTGATATGGGAAAGGCAAGTTAGAAACAGTCCCTAAAAGGAGAACCACATGTGGAAAGTATTATCCCTGCTGCAGAAAAATCTGGTCTGGTCAATCCCCATATCCATGGCCTGCGGGCTTTTGTATGGCTACCTTTTTAATGCAGGTCCGCTAAAACAATTTATTATTCCGGTCACTTTCATCATGGTCTATCCCATGATGGCGACCTTGAATGTCAAAAGTGTTTTCAAGGGGCATGATTATAAGATCCAGGTTGCCACCCAGTTGATCAATTTTATCCTGATTCCGATCGTAGCCTATTACGTCGGCAAACTGTTTTTCGGCGGCGGTCCTGAAAAATACGGACTCTGGGCGGTGGGCCTTTTTCTGATCGGCGTGCTGCCCACCTCCGGGATGACCATCTCGTGGACCGGTTTTGCCAAAGGCAACAAGGAGGCCGCGATCAAGATGGTGGTTTTCGGCCTGGTGATCGGGTCTGCGGCGGCGCCGGTCTATACAAAGGTCTTCATGGGGGCCACGGTCGATGTCGACATGCTGCACATGTTCCAGCAGATTGCTATTTTTGTTTTTGTTCCCTTTTTCGCCGGACTCGCCACCCAGGCCTATGCCAGGAACAAATTTGGCGAGAAGCAGTGGAACCAGAAAATCAAACCCAGGTTCCCACCCATATCGGCCCTGGGAGTGGTCCTGATCGCCTTTGTGGCCATGTCCCTGAAAGCGAAACATATTATCGCCAATCCCGGCGATATTCTGACCATCCTGATTCCATTGGCGGTTTTCTACCTGGTCTCCTATGTTTTCCTGTCGGTTGTCGGGAAGCTGTTTTTCAAAAGGGAAGACGCCATTGCCATGGTCTTCGGCGTGGTCATGCGGGACCTGTCGATCGCCCTGGCCATTGCCATGACCGCCTTTGGCAAGCAGGGGATTACCATCGCCCTGCTGATCGCCCTGGCCTACGTCATCCAGATCCAGTCAGCGGCCTGGTATGTGCGTTTTGTGGAAAAGATTTTTGGGAAAGCACCGCAAAAAGAGTTGCCGTCGCAGACCGTCGAGGCTCCTGCGCAACCCCAGGCCGCGCCTTTTGCCCCGGAGCTTGCGGGTGAACCGGAAACCATGGTCCCGGATATTCAAAAGATTCTTTATGCTACTGATTTGTCCAACACCGCCCGGCACGCGGTGCGCTACGCCTGTAGTATCGGCCACCGTTACGGAGCCCAGGTCACCCTTTTACATGTTATTCCCGACCTGGTTGACGAACTGTCCAGTGGGGCCGGTATCAATCTGGCGGACCACATGGACAGTAAAGACTGGGAAAACTTTAATGAAAACGGGTTGCAGAAAGCGCGGGCGGCCATTACCAGGCGCATCCATAAAACATCACTCAAGGTAAAACAGGAAATACCAGAGTGCCCGGTAAACGGAAAAAATGTTCTCGTTAAAATCGGCAACCCTGTAAAGAAAATTGTTTCAACCGCTGAAAAAGGAGCCTATGATCTGGTGATCATGGGAACACACGGGCATGGAAAATTCGAGGAAGCCATCATCGGCAGTGTGGCCAGCGAGGTAATTCGCACAAGTGCCGTGCCTGTCCTGGTGGTCCGGCTACCTGGTGCCCATCCATAAATTCAAAATTTCAGGATGGCACTACCTAAGAACAAAAGGTGAAAAAGCTCCCTCTCCCTTGATGGGAGAGGGTCGGGGTGAGGGTGCGTAAGATAATCCTTTCCCGCCGAGGGAGTGGATATTTGACTGTTGATGCGAGTTCCGAGGCCCTAATAACCAGTTGTGTACAAATGAAGGACAGTTTTTATAGCGTTTGGCTGAGGCAATATTTGATGTCATCGATATTCCCGTGAAGATTCAAAAACTACCACATCTATTACGCTATTTTGACAAACGCTATATTCAGGAGGAAAAGATGCAATCAAAACATTATGATCTGGTAATTATCGGGGGCGGGCCGGCCGGGCTTACCGCAGGCCTGTATGCTTCCCGGGCGCGCTTGAAGACCCTGCTGGTTGAAAAGATGGTTCCCGGGGGCCAGATTCTGGTTACCGACTGGATAGAAAATTACCCCGGATTTCCCGAGGGCATCAGCGGATTTGACCTGGCCCAGAAGATCGCGGATCAGGCTGGTCGTTTCGATCTGGAAATCATCACCGAAGAAGTCCGGTCCATTGAAGTGGAGGGTGCCTTAAAAAAGGTTAGCCTGGGAAAAGAAACTATTACCAGCCATGCACTTATTATTGCGTCAGGTGCTTCACCTCGTAAGCTGGGTCTTCCGGGGGAAAATCAGTTTTTCGGGAAAGGGTTGTCTACGTGTGCCACATGCGACGCTCCTTTTTACAAAGACCGCGTCGTGGCTGCCATAGGTGGTGGTGACACGGCTGTCCAGGAAAGTATCTATCTGACGAAGTTCGCGAAAAAAGTATATCTGATTCACCGCAGGGACGAGTTGCGGGCAACTAAAATCCTCCAGGAGCGGGTCCTGGCGAACGAAAAAATTGAAATGCTGTGGGACACGGTCCCCACCCGGTTCAGCGGATTGTTTGCGGTCGATACGGTCGCTATAGAAAATGTGAAAACCGGTGAAGCCCGGGACTTGAAAGTGGATGGCTGCTTTGTCTGGGTCGGCATCCTGCCGAACACTGCTTTTTTGAATAATTGCGTGACAGTTGATGATGCCGGTTTTATTGTTGTTAATGCCCGGATGGAAACGTCTGTCCCGGGCGTGTATGCCGTGGGTGACGTGCGGGATACACCTTTGCGCCAGATTGCGTCGGCGGTCGGTGACGCGGCCATCGCCGCATTTTCGGCCGGGCATTATGTTGAGAACCTGAACAAATAATCGAGGGACCACCATGGGAAAATGTGTCAATCATCCGGACCGGGAAACCAGCTATTTATGTTCCAAACACAATATTTACATGTGTGAAGAGTGCCTTGAGTGCCGCGACCCGAAAATATACTGTAAATTCAGGTCAGCCTGCCCCATCTGGTTCATGACCCGGCGGAAAAAAGGGTTGGATGCGGATGAAAAAAGGGCTGCGGTGGAAGAGAGCCAGGCATACGAAGTGACCTTTGCGCCGGATGGCAGGCAGGTCAAGGTTCCGGAAGGCACCACCCTCTTGAATGCGGCCCGCCTGGCCGATGTCCATATCAATGCCTCCTGCAACGGCAAAGGCGCCTGCGGCAAGTGCAAGCTGGTTGTCGAATCCGGGGAAGTTGAACAGGTCGCAACGCCGCTGCTGACCGATGGTGAGAAAGAAAAAGGATATGTGCTGGCCTGCCTGAGCAAGGTGACCGGGGATGTGGTGGTGAAGGTTCCCGAAGAGGTCGTTGAACAGAAACTCAAGGTGGCCGGCATGGGTCAGGTGGTTACTGAGCGTCTCAAGGGGCTGGTGGAGGAGATTGATCCCATGCTCAGGGAAGTCGCTCTGGAGCTGCTCCCTCCCACTCTGGAAGATTCGGTCAGCGACCTGGACCGGTTGAACCGCGGGCTGAAGAAAGTGGGCTGTGACGTGGCCCGGCTTAACGTGGGCATCAAAGTGATGCGCCAGCTGGCCCAGGCGGCGCGCGAAGATAACTGGAAGATAACCGCCGCAATTATCCGGCGCAAATGTTCCAACGAAATTCTGGAGGTACGTCCGGGAAACGGAGAGGATCGGATTTGCGGCCTGGCCATAGATGTGGGAACAACCTCCATCGTGGTCTATCTGGTCGATATGACCGATGGCACCGTGCTGGCCGCAGCGTCCGGGCACAACCGGCAGGCGGCCTGCGGGGATGACGTGATCAACCGGATCGTCTGCGCGGAAAAAGACGGCGTTAAAAAATTGAGCGCCATGGCCCTGGCCACCATCAACAACCTGATCGGCGAAGCCCTGGAAAGTGCCGGGGTCGCGCCCGGACGGGTTAAAAACGTAGTGGTTTCCGGCAATACCACCATGGCACACCTGCTGCTCAAGATAGAGCCGCAGTATATCCGGCGGGAACCCTACATCCCGACGGTGTCGGAGTTCCCGATTTTAAAAGCCGGCGAGATCGGCATCAAGGCCCATCCCTCGGCTGCGGTTTACATCATGCCCGGACCGGCCAGCTACGTGGGCGGCGACATCGTCTCCGGGATCCTCTACACCGGATTTCACCGTGAAGCGCCGTTGACGCTCTTTATCGACATCGGCACCAACGGCGAAATCGTACTGGGCAACAACGAGTGGCTCATGACCGCCGCCTGCAGCGCGGGGCCCGCTTTTGAGGGCGGGGGAATTCGCTGGGGCATGCGCGCCGAGGAGGGTGCCATTGAAAAAGTGACCATCGAGCCGGACACGCTGGAGCCTGACAATACGACGGTCGGAGACAAGGCCCCCCGGGGTATCTGCGGGTCAGGCATGATCGACCTGATTTCTGAGCTTTTGGAAACAGGGATAGTTGACCGCAGCGGGACGTTCCAGGCCGAAACGGATAATCCCAGGATTGTCCGGGTGAATGACGAAGCCGCCTATGTCCTCGCTTTTGCGAAAGAGACCCCCATGGAAGAGGACATTGTTTTTACCGAATCCGATCTGAAAAACCTGATCTACAGCAAGGGGGCCGTTTATGCGGGTTTTACAACGCTGCTCAGTGAAGCCGGCCTGGATTTTAGCCTGGTTGACCGCATTATCATTTCCGGGGGCTTCGGCCAGTATCTCAATGTGGAAAAAGCGGTAAGGATCGGTCTGCTGCCGGATATTGAGCGGGACAAGTTTGCCTACATGGGGAACAGCTCCATTGCCGGAGCCTACATGGCGCTGCTGTCCAACACGTTCCGCCAGGAGGCGCTGGAAATATGCAACAACATGACCTATGTCGATTTTTCCAGTAACAGTCGCTATATGGATGAATTTACGTCGGCCCTGTTTCTGCCGCACACCAACCTGGAAATGTTTCCGACGGTTTCCTGACACCAATGGCGCGGCAATTGAACCCCCACAGGGAACGTCAGGTATGGATATCTACGAAGACATTTGGGAGTTTTTCAGCCAATAGGGCCAAAAGACTTTTTTGAGATGGGTTCTAAACCATTAGTATGACATATTTTCGGGTTAATTTGCCTTGCCATCAGAGAGGTGTTCGATGGATGATCCTACAGGTGCCGATTTGGCGAACGAAGAATTGCGCCGGAGCCAATGCAAGCTGCTTGAAGAAAATAGAGTATTAGAATGCCTGTACAAGATTGCTCAAATTGCGGTTGATTACAGCTATTCATTCGGCGCAACGCTCCAGGCCGTCATCGATTTGATCCCCAAGGCATTTGAGTATCCGGAAGAGGTAACTGTGCGTGTCCGACTGGATGAGCAGTTCTATCAAACACCCGGGTTTGAATCAGTGCGCAATCTGTACGGGAAGGATATCATTGTAAACGGAGCCGTGCGGGGTAGCATAGAGGTGGGATACCTGAAAGGCGGACGTGCTGCTTCGAATGAAAAAGAGGTTTATTCGGACCAGCAAATTAAGCTTGTGGAATCGGCAGCCCGCAAAGTGGCTTTCATTATTACTCGCCAGGAGGCAAATGAAAAAAAACAAGCCCTGGAAGAGCAACTCAGGCATGCCGATCGCCTGGCAACCATTGGACAGCTGGCAGCCGGAATGGCCCATGAATTGAACAATCCCCTGGGAGACATTCTGGGCTTTGCTCAACTGGTGTCTAATTATCCTGACCTGCCGGAGCCGGCTTACCGGGACCTGATTAAAATTGTTAAATCCACCCTGTATGCGCGTGAGGTTATAAAAAAAGTCCTGCTGTTCAGTCGTCAGACCCAGCCGCGTGAGGCCAGAGCCAATCTGAACAAATTGATAGAAGAGTGGGCGGATTTTATCGAGTCCCGATGTGCCCAGAATAATATTGGAACCGTGTTGGAGATGGAGCAAAAGTTGCCGTCTGTGTCAGGTGACCCTGCTCAGCTCAACCAGGTGCTTATCAACCTGGTGGTTAATGCCATCCACGCCATGCCTGAAGGCGGAATCCTGACCATAAAAACCAGGGAAGAGCCAAGGGCCGTTTCAATGGTGGTGCAGGATACCGGTGTGGGGATCGAAGAGGATATCAAAGATAAAATTTTTCTACCTTTTTTTACTACCAAAGAAGTCGATCAGGGCACGGGGCTGGGGCTCTCTGTGGTTTATGGCATTATCAAAGAGCATGGTGGAACCGTTACAGTAGACAGCCGGGCCGGCGTGGGGTCAACCTTTGAGATAAAATTACCTTTATAAATAGTGGGGGCGGTGGGCGTGGCTAAAAAAAACGAAAAGCAATATAAAATATTGACAGTCGATGACAATTTGAACGCCCTTGAGATTATTAAGCGAAATTTGGAGACGGCCGGTTACAATGTTACAACCAGTAATGGTGTTCAAGCTGCCGTGGAGATTTTAAAGGACCAAAAGATAGATCTGTTAATCACCGATCTGAAAATGCCCAAACACAGCGGCTTGGATCTGGTCAGGCACGTCAGCGAGAATTACAACGATATCGGAATCATTATGGTTACCGGCTACCCTTCCATTGACGGAGCTGTAGAAGCGGTAAAAACAGGCGTGGAGGAATTTTTGGCCAAACCCTTTACCGATGAGGAACTCCTGTCGGCTGTCCAGAGTGTTCTGGAAAAGCTGATACGCCGGCGCAGAGTTCAGGCTGTCAGTGAACCGGAAAAACCGTATGGCATTATTGGTAACTCAGGACCAATGAAAGACGTCTTCAAATTAATTGTCAAAGCAGCGGCCATGACTGCCAATGTCCTGATATCAGGTGAAAGCGGGACTGGCAAAGAGCTCGTGGCGCGTGCCATCCATTATGGCAGCTCACGCGCATCCGCGCCATTTGTTCCCGTCAACTGCACAGCTATTCCGGAAAGCCTGCTTGAAAGTGAACTTTTCGGACATGTCAAGGGAGCCTTTACGGGTGCCAATGTGGCCCGGGCCGGTTTTTTCCAAATCGCAGATGGTGGAACCGTATTTCTGGATGAGATCGGTGATGCAAGCCAGAACTTGCAGGCCAAACTGCTGCGCGTCATTCAAGATAAGGAAATATTTAAGGTAGGCTCCAGCCAGGTTGTCAAAGTGGATACGCACATCGTGGCTGCCACCCACAAGGACCTGCAATCTCAGGTAATCCAGGGGGATTTCAGAGAAGATCTCTATTACCGGCTCAATGTTATCGACATCCCCATTCCGCCGCTGCGTGAGCGCAGACAGGATGTGCTATTGCTGATTCACTCTTTTGTTTCCCGCTTTTGCCGGGAGATGCGTCGCCGACCTATCACGTTTTCGGATCGGGCCCTGAAAGCTTTGACGAACTACGCCTGGCCGGGAAATGTCAGAGAGCTTGAAAATTTGATTCAGAAATTAGCAGTGATAGTGGACGAGGATATTATAGATATTGCCGATTTGCCTGACCCAATGCGCTTCAGTATCAGTCAGGAAACGGGGCAAAACCGATCTCTGGCCCAAGTTGAAGCAGAGCATATCGCGAATGTTTTAGCGAATGTTGACGGCAACAAAACCAGGGCAGCTAAGATTCTGAAGATAGACCGTAAAACTCTTCGATTAAAAATAAAAAAAATGGACCTGCCCGAATAACGGGGAGTTTCACCCCGCCGGAACAAATCGCCCCAACTTTGACTCTGCATCTTGATCCCGATCCATGACCGCCTCCAAGGCGTCGCCTTCCGGATAATATATCGTAACCATTTGTAAAAACAATTTATATGGAAACGGCGGCGACTGTTGTCCTCTGGCTGTTATTTTGGCACGCTAACTGCTATTTTATAATTAGTGTCCATCCATGATTGGAAATCACGGATGAAAGGTGTTAGCTTTTAGCCATTAGGTTTTAGGTAAAACGGTTAAAATACAGGGCACTACCTAATCGCTAACCGCTAAGAGCCAATAGCTCCATCCTGAACTCTTGGATTTATGGGTGGACACTAATTAGAGGGCCGTGATTTTCATCAGACATGCGCAAACCATTGGCAGTTGTGCAGGTTGAGGAACAATAATTATGGATAAACATAAAACAAGTACCAGATACTACCGGACGCTGCTACGCAATGTTGTTATTACGATCCTTTTGACGGCAATTACACCGACCATGGTGGTCAGCCTGTTCATTTTAGATGAGTTTCGGACTTCCTATAAAAAAAAGGTGTACAGTCATTTAGAGCTGCTGGCCAGGAAGCATAAAAAGAATATTGATATGTTTCTGGAAGAAAAACTGATGGACATTCGTCTGGTCGCAAGTACTAACAGTTTTGAGGATTTAAGTAATGAATCCAAGCTCAATCGAAAATTTGTTGAGCTGCAACGCGCCTTTGAACGTACTTTCGTAGACATCGGGGTGGTCGATCATCAGGGGCACCAGGTTGCCTATGCCGGACCACACAATTTAACCGGTGCAGGATATCTTGAATCAGACTGGTTTAAAAAAGCCATCTCCAGTCCGTACTATATAAGCGATGTTTTTAAAGGGCTGCGTGGGGAGCCCCATTTTATCATAACAGTGAGGCACGAGCAGGACGGTAAACCTTGGATTCTGAGGGCCACCATCGATTTCAGAGAGTTTAATAATATTGTGGAATATCTACGCATCGGAGAAACCGGATTTGCGTTTATTTTGAACCGGACCGGCCAATTTCAAACCAAACCCCTGTCAGATATAGATCCTGAAAGAATAATCAGGATTTATGATAACAGCATTGAGGTGGATCGTTCCAATACCATTTTCAGGCAACAAGGCCATGCCGGCAAAGAAATCCTGTATGCAATCACCTTTTTAAACAACGGTGAATGGCTGATGGTGCTTCAACAGGATTACAATGATGCCTTTGCTGATCTGAACAACACCCAGAAGATTGCCTTTCTGATTATCCTGATCGGCAGCCTGGGCATCATCGCAAGCGCATTGATATTGTCACGCAGATTGATCCATCGTATTGCCCTGGCAGACGAGGAACGTCAAATTGCAGATGATGAAAAAGAGATCATGTCCCAACAGGTCATCGAAACCGGAAAACTTGCATCGATTGGCGAGTTGGCGGCCGGTATTGCCCATGAAATAAACAACCCGGTGGCCATTATGGTTGAAGAGGCGGGCTGGATTCAAGACCTGCTGGAGGAAGAAGAGTTTCAGAAAAGCGACAATTTAGAAGAATTTAACAGGGCCCTGAAGCAGATCAACACCCAGGGCCAGCGCTGCAAGGGCATCACCCATAAACTGTTGAGCTTCGCACGCAAGACAGACTCGCGGGTCAAAGACATTTTTGTGAACGAAATGCTTGATGAGATGATCCACTTGTCTTCCCAGCGGGCAAAATACGACAGCATAAAGATCCGTTCCCAATTTGAAAAGGACTTACCGGCGATACAGGCTTCAGAATCCGAGTTGCAACAGGTTTTACTCAATTTGATAAACAATGCCATGGATGCCATGGGCAACACCGGCGGCACCATCACGCTGACCTCGAAAAAAGAGAAAAACGATATGGTCGTGACGGTGGCCGATACCGGTCCGGGCATTGCCGAAGCCAACCTGTCGCGAATATTTGACCCCTTTTTTACGACCAAGCCGGTGGGCAAGGGGACGGGACTGGGGCTTTCCATTTGTTATGGGATCATCAAAAAAATGGGGGGGCATATAATCGCCCGGAGTACCAACGGTAAGGGAACAACCTTTGAAATGCGACTTCCCATAAACAACGAGGCGAAGACTCCCGATGCGGAAAAAGACCCATAGAATCGCAATGACCAGTATGAAAATAATATATGAAAACCACTCTACCTGGCTGGTTTTCGACTAAAAAGAAGGGAGGTTAAAAATGACTATCGCAAAAGTTCTTTTGACTGATGATGAAAAGCCGTTTGTGGAAACCATGATAAAACGACTTCAGAAGAGAGATGTTGACGTCGTGCCCGCATTCGACGGCAAGCAAGCGTTGGAAAAACTTGCGGAGGATGGCACGCTTGAAGTTGTTATCCTGGATATTAAAATGCCGGTTATGGATGGGATGACGACTTTAAAGGAGATTAAAAGCAACTTCCCTCTGGTGGAAGTGATTATGCTTACCGGCCACGCCACAGTGGAGACCGGGATTGAGGGTATGAAAAAGGGGGCCTTTGATTATCTGATGAAACCTTGCGATATGGACCAGTTAATCACCAAGGTTGAGCAGGCGGCAAAACACAAACGGCAGCATGAGGAAAAGATCATGGAGGCCCGCGTGCAGGCGATTACTCTCCGGCGTCCATAAGCTGCATTATACACGGACGATTACACCCTGTTTGCCATATCGTCTATGCAACCATATCAGAATTAACGGTTTCAGGGAGGACAGCTATGGTTAAAAAGGATAACATTCAGCCAGACCCTATAAGACTGCTGTTGATTGATGATGAAGTTGGGTATGTCAATGTTCTTTCCAACCGACTGTCAAAGCGTAATTTCGAGGTAGGCAAAGCCTGTAGTGCGTCCGAAGCCTTTCAGATCATGCGCCAGAGGGATTTCGATGTGGCCATTCTGGATCTTAAAATGGAGGATATGGACGGCATCGAAATTCTGAAGATATTGAAGAAAATGGCTCCGGAGCTTGCCGTCATCATGCTCACCGGCCACGGTTCGGCCGAAGCCGCGCATGAAGGAATCAAGCAGGGTGCTTTTGACTACCTGACCAAACCGTGTAACTTTGATGAATTGATCCGAAAAATACAGGAAGCCTATCAACACCCATCAGCGCATTGAGTCAACCTGTGTTTGTTTTGTGATTACCGACCAGAGGGAGAACTATAGATGGCCGCGATTGTTAAATCCAGGAATTTTCAACTGTGTATTGCCCTTTTGCTTGGGGCCGTTGTTCTGATGCTGCCCAGACCCGAAGGAACAAAATTCAAAATTTCAGGTGACAGTGGCCAAGTGTTCTACAAAAGTATCAGTTCCCATTTCAGCCTGGCTCCAGAGGCAAAAACAGAAGCCGATTCATATGTTGTAGAGATTAAAGAGGGCCAGACATTTGAATCTCCAGGACTGTTTCTTAAAGAAAAAGCAGGCGCATATCAAAACGCGGATGTTCGGGTAGATTATGTTGATGGGCTCTCCCCCAAAGCCAAGCGCTTTTTAGCCATTCTCCTGATGCTGGTTTTTCTTTTTATGGTTGAGCCCATCCCGCTGGAGATTACGGCCATTCTGATCGGTGCCTCGCTGGTGGTCATGCAAGTTGTGGATGTTAAAACCGCCTGGGCGCCCTATATGCATCCGGTGGTGGTGTTTATCATGTGTTGCCTTATTTTTGCCATCGCCCTGGACAAAGCGGGGATTACCAAAAGATTGGGACATTATATCGTTGCCAAGGCCGGTACTAATGTGGTCAAATTTACATTTGTTATCTCTATCGGCTTGGGGCTGGCATCTTCATTCATGCATGACGCCGCATCCGTTTCTATCGGTATCGTCACCATGCTGCCGCTTATGCGGGCAGCCGGGATTGAACCCCATTCCCGCACAGCTAAATTCATGTTGATTTCGCTGGCATTTGCCTGTTCATGCGGAGGCATGGGAAGTCTGGTGGGCGGTGGGCGGTGTATGGTTGCGGCCGCCTTTCTAAAGGAATTTACCGGTATTGAGATAACCTTTATGGACTGGATCAAATACGCCATGCCTCTTGCTGTTGTGACCGTACCGGCATCGGTAGTTGTTGTCTTCCTGGTTTTTCGTCCGGATACAACCTTAGAATTGCCGCAGCTTGAAGAAGAGCTCCCGCCCTGGTCTAACCAGGAGATAATTACACTGGTGATCGTCGCGCTTTCATTTCTCCTTTGGTTGACAAAAGGATTTCACGGACTGCACTATTCCGTTACAGGGATGATGGGGGTTACCGGGCTTATCCTGGCAGGAATTCTGGAATGGGACGATATACATGAAAATTTAGAATGGGGTACGGCCCTGTTCATTTTTGGCGGCGGTATTTCTTTAGGACTTGCCATGGGCTACTCAGGGGCAGCTACCTATTTTGCCAATCTGTTTTTCCCGCTCATCCAGGGGGGGGGCTGGCTGCTGCTCTTTACCGGAGTAGCGATTTTCGGCGCGCTGGTGACCAACGCCATGGCCAATGTAGCAGCAGCGGCTCTGATTTTGCCCATAGTTATCCCCATGGCCCAGTTGGAGGGGGTGGATCCCACTGTACTGGCCCTGTGCCTTGGCACCGCCACTTCTTTTGCCATGCTGCTGGTTATCGGCTGTCCTCCCAATGCCATCGCCTACAGTTTTAAGCAGTTTAAAGCCGCCGATATCACCCGTGCCGGGCTAGTGGCCACACCGGTGCTGTTGGTCCTCCTGATTACCGTCGCATCTGTCTGGTGGAAGATCTTGGGGCTGGTATAACGGCGCCCATCCATAAATTCAGGATTTATGGATGGACACCAATTAAGCGGTTGCGTATCTAAATATGGAGCAGGAAGATATGGAGCTTGAACAGATAAAAGAGATCCGATTGCTTCTCGTGGACGATGAAACCGATTTTCGGAACGCCCTGGCCAGGCGTCTGCAAAAAAGAGGGCTCGTTGCGTTACAGGCCGGGGACGGAGAAGCGTGTCTGGCCGTGCTTGCCGACAATCCCGTGGATGTGGTGGTGTTGGACGTCAAGATGCCGGGCATGAACGGTATTGATGTCCTTGATCGCATCAAGGCACGACACCTTAAAACCGAGGTCATATTGCTCACCGGGCATGCCGCCACCCAGGACGGCGTGGACGGCATCAAGTCCGGTGCTTTTGACTACCTGACCAAGCCCGTGGAGTTTGAACACCTGCTGGGTAAAATTATCCAGGCGTATGGAAAAATTCTGGCCGAAAAAGAGAAACAAAAAGCAGCCGAGTATAAGGCCCGCATTGAACAACAGATGATTGCCACGGAAAGACTGGCAGCGCTGGGAACCCTGGCGGCCGGCGTGGCCCATGAAATCAACAATCCACTGGCCATCATCAAGGAAGCGGCGGGCTACCTCTCCGTATTGTTGAAAAAGGATGAGCTGGCCGCCATGCCTCGCAAAGAGGTATTTGAAAAAACGCTCCTTAAGATCGAAAACAGCGTTAAGCGGGCCCGGACCATCACCCACCAGCTTTTAGGGAGCGTGGGGAAAACTGAATCTGTCTTGGCTGAAGTCGATATGGGCGAACTGGTGAACGAAACAATTCAATTGGTTAATAAAGATGCCCAGGACAAAAAAATAGACGTACTGCTCCATGGAGCCGACAACCAAAAAGCAATCTGGGTGAACCCCGAAAAGGTCAGGCAGATTCTGATAAATTTGATGAGCAACGCTATCCAGGCCACGCCGGAACAGGGTCATATATCCATCCAGGTGGACAACACCGACGGCGGCGTCTCGATTGACGTCAAAGATACCGGGTCCGGAATTCCAAAAGAGAATCTGGAAAAGATCTTCGAGCCTTTTTTCAGCACCAAGGCAGCGGGCGAAGGCACCGGGCTCGGGCTGTTCGTCACAAGGGAAATCATCGAAAAACTGGGTGGGCGCCTGGACGTTATCAGCCGGGTTGGTCACGGAACACGATTTACGGTTAGGCTTCCAGACCAGAGCAAGGTCGCGGCAGACGCAACTATGGGTGTTCATGAAGGAGGAGAATAAAAATGATCAGAGTCCCCACGAATATATTACTGGTTGATGACGAAAAGGATTTTGTGGAGATGCTTGCCCTGCGGCTCGAAGAGGCGGGCGAAAAAGTAACCCCGGCCTACAACGGCCAGATGTGCCTCGATATACTGGGAAAAGAGCCTGTTGATGTCGTAATTCTGGATATTAAAATGCCCGGCATGAACGGCATCCAGGCTTTGCGGACAATAAAAATAATGTACCCGCTGGTCGAAGTGATTCTGCTGACGGGGCACGGAACCACAGAAACCGCCATCGAGGGCATGAAGCTGGGTGCGTTCGATTACCTCCAGAAGCCGGCCGATTTTGACGATCTCACCGCAAAACTGGCCGGTGCCAGGGAAAAAAAAGAAGAACAGGATGAACGGATCAGAAAAGCCGAAGTTAGACAACTCCTGCGCCGCGGCGGTAATATTTAAAATTTTGGATCATCTCCAAAAGAGTTGATATAAATGAAGAATTCAAGGATTCAGGTAATGAAAAAAATCGTAATTAAGGATTTGATGGTTCCGCTTGAAGAATATGCAACGGTCTTCGAAGAAGCGACTCTTTCTGAAGCCATTCGTGCCCTGGAGCGTGCCCAGCAGGCTTTTGATCACACCAAATACCGCCATCGGGCGATACTTGTGCTCAACAAGGCCGGGCATGTTATTGGCAAGGTAAGTCAAAGGGACGCTTTAAAAGCACTGGAGCCCAAGTACAAGGAAATCCAGGGCCAGGATACAAAATCCGCGTTTCGGCATTTCAGCAGGATGTTTCTAAAATCAATGCTGGATCACCACGGCCTGTTTGACGCTCCGCTGGAGGATCTAAGAAAAAAGGCTGACACATTAAAAGTAAAAGAGTTTATGCACACACTTTCTGCGGATGAGTGCCTGAATGAGAATGCAGCTCTGGATGAAGCCGCTCACATTTTGATTATGGGCCGTCACCAATCCGTTTTGGTAACTCGCAACAGTAAAGTTGTCGGGATTTTACGTCTGACAGACGTATTCGCGGCGGTTTTTCAAACACTGGAGGGCCTGTCTGATTAGGTAAAAAGCCTGGCCCGGAGGGCCAGGCTTTGGGTTGCCCCTGAAAGGGGCTTCTCCCCAAAGTCGCTGAGTGTGAAGTGACTAAAGTGATCTAAAGTTGTGGAGTCGCTACGCTCCGCTGGTTTTATCTGATTGGCAGGATACCTTAACTTTAGATCACTTCAAACTTTAGTTCACTTTAGTCACTCGATACAAAGTCCCAAGGGATTAATGAACATGTGGAACAAAATCAGTTTGCACCACCGGATTTACTCCTTATTGTTCTCACTTGTGCTGGTCACTTCGGCAGGCGGGATGGTACTGGTATGGTATACCTACCATGTGGATGAACGCTTTGCCCGTATCATCGATAAAAACATTGCCGCCTATCATGCAGCCGAAGGGCTTGAGGCCGCCCTGGTCAATCAAAAAGGGTTTGTCTCCTACTATTTGCTGGGTAGTGATCCGGACTGGCTTTGGCAACTCGGGGTCTACCGGCAGATTTTCAAGGAGCGGCTCCAGACCACCCGCCGTAAAAGACATGCGAGATTGGACCCAGGCGAAATAGAGGCGTCTGACGGATGAAACTAAATCCATCCATGCGGTTAACAATCCTAACCGAATTCAGTTCCGCTTTAGGACGGGCCCTTCTCGGGGCAGCCCGTGATTTGGCACCTATCATTGCGGTGATCGCTCTGTTTCAGGTTCTGGTCTTGCGGCAACCCTTCCCGGAGCTGTTACCCATTTTAACTGGATTGGGATTGGTCATTGTCGGCCTGGCCCTTTTCGTGGTTGGTCTGGACATCGGCCTGTTTCCCCTGGGCGAAACCCTGGCAGAAGAATTTGCGCGTAAAGGCAGCCTGTTCTGGCTGCTGTTCTTTGCATTTGTTTTAGGAACGGGGACAACTGTAGCCGAACCGGCCCTTATAGCCGTAACCAGAGAGGGGGCTAAAGCCGTAGCCGCAGCGGGACTTATTGAAAATATCGCAGTGTCGATAGACCGTTATGCACTGGGTGTCCGCTTGACCGTGGCAGTGTCCGTTGGGGCTGCCATTGTTCTTGGGGTCTTGCGTATCCTGCGCGGTTGGTCCCTGCCGGTTTTAATCATTGGCGGTTACACGCTGGTAATGCTCATGACCTTTTTCGCGCCGAAAGAAATCGTAGGCTTAGCTTATGATTTGGGTGGCGTCACCACCTCAACTGTCACGGTGCCCCTCGTTACGGCTTTGGGTGTGGGACTTGCGCGCACGATACGCGGCAGAGACCCCTTGACGGACGGTTTTGGCCTCATCGCCCTGGCATCCCTGACACCCATGATTTTTGTGATGCTTTTCGGGTTGATCGTACATTAGGGTTTGCCTGAAAATGTGAAATTGTTTTTACGCGAGCCCTCAGGTGAAACATGGAAATCCTTTTTGACCCCATATTGCTGCTGCTGGCCACCGCCAAAGACGTGCTGCCGGTTCTCGGGCTGCTGGTAATATTCCAGACCCTTGTTCTAAAAAGACCAATCCCCCGGCCGGGCAGAATTTTTTTTGGTTTCGGCGCAGTCCTGGTAGGTATGACCTGCTTTCTTGCCGGGCTGGATCTGGCTATTTTCCCAGTTGGCCGAGCCATGGCGCTTCAGCTGGTTGAGGGTGCTCAGAACGATGGTACGGTCGCCTGGACAGCCTATGGGTGGATCTATCTCTTTACCTTTCTGGTGGGTTTTTCCACTACAATAGCAGAGCCATCCCTCATTGCTGTGGCCCAGAAAGCGCATGAAGCCTCGCACAAATCGGTTTCGTCCCTGGGGCTGCGTATCGCGGTGGCCATCGGGGTTGCTATTGGGATAACATTAGGTGCTTTTCGAATTGTCACCGGGACACCGCTATATCTTTATATTATGGCTGGATATGTGGTGGTGGTCATTCAAACTGTATTTGCGCCCCGGATGATTATCCCACTGGCTTATGATTCCGGTGGGGTGACGACATCTACGGTTACCGTTCCCCTGGTGGCAGCCCTTGGCCTGGGGCTGGCATCTAATGTTCCGGGCCGAAGTCCGGTTATGGATGGATTCGGGCTCATCGCATTTGCCAGCCTGTTTCCAATTATCAGCGTTTTGGGCTATGCTCAACTGGTTCAGTGGCGTGTGCAACGACGAAGCCGTAAAAAACGATGATGTGTAATTATTTTTTTCCACGGCCCTACGGCCTCTATATGGCAGGCAGCGGGTGAAAAGGAGGGTGCCAATGGTGTATAAATCTATCATTGCAATGGTTAAGCCGGACTTAACTGACAAGATCGTCAATTCGGCAAAACAGGTAGGTGCTACTGGCGCGACAATCATACCCGCCTCGGGTACAGGTGCTCGTGAGGCCAAAACATTTTTCGGCCTTAGTCTGGATATTCGCACGGATCTGGTAATCTTCCTGGTGGACAGTGAGCTTGTTGAGCCAGTCCTGTCTGTAATTAAAGAGGCTGGAAGGTTTAGCGAACCGGGAACAGGCATTGCTTTTGTGCTTGCCGTAGAGCAGACAGCTGGTTTTGAAAGTCAATTGTCAAAACAGCAGCTTTGACGAATGATAATTTTTCAATCTAAAAATAAAACCGAACCCTGATTTCCGCTTTGGACTGGTTTTGCTTTTCCTTGAATTCGGTATAATGGCTGCCGTCAAGCCAGGTATAACGCGCCCGTATCTCCCAGTTGGTAAATTTGGTGTACACCACCTCGGGGGTCAACGAATAGCTGGCATCATCGAGGTTATAGATGCCGATGAGGCCGGGTGTAAAATAGAGAATGTCAAAGGGTTCTTTCTGGTTAACCTTCAGGTACAGGTAATTGCGGCCTGCCTGGGGAACGCTGTATCCGTTGCGGGAGATGGTCAGGGCCTTTTGCAAAAGGCTGTCTGAGCCGGATGCGATAAACTGCGCGTCGGCATCATCTACCAGCGCATAGAAGCGACTCAGCTCCGACTCCGTAAAGCCGGCGCCATTATAGTAATATTCAAAAATGGTGGTAATGTCATTTGCCGTGAGGTAGCGCAAGCCCAGAAGGTACTGGCTCACCGAGCGTTGCCGCGTCGCCACCGTGCCGGCTGCGGTCAGGTATTTCTGTTCAAGGTCTTTCAGGTAGGCATACTCGCCATGAATCTCAAAGTTGGTGGCCAGGTTTCTGGAGACATCGATGCCAAAGCGAGGCGTCCGGCTGTCACCGGTAAAAGCCACCAGGTCGATGTCCGTATCCCGATAGAGCAGATAAAGTTTGCCGGCCAGATTCACATGATCGGCTTTGCCGAACTCGGGATTCACATCCTCGGTAACCGGCAGGACAACGGTGGTGAGCGCCAGGGTCTGCAAAGGGCCGCTGAAACTTCTGATCAGATCTACACCGGCCCCCACATACCCCTCCAGGGACTCTTCCGGATTGTTAGGGTCCTTGGGTCGGCTGATAAATCCCACCGGGTTCCAGGCGTACCCCGTGCCCCACTTGAACACCTTTTTCCCGAGGTCAACAGTGACAGCCGGCGTCGGCTTGAGGCTGAGGTTGGCTTCAAAAATGTCGGCCCGGTCCGAACTTCCCAGGTCATCTTTGGCGGCCTGGGCGTTAAGCACCCCATTAAACGCGGCTATGCCCTTTTTATAATCCAGCTCCAGCTGCAGGGTGCCGGTGTAGCGATCAAGGGTGCTGCGGGGGTCGTCGTAGAAGTTCAGGCCGTAAAACACGGACTCCTGATCCAGTTGCAGGTGCTCGTATTTGACCTCGGCATATCCGCCCCACTCAAAGGGTTTGGACTCGAATTCTTCAACCTCGAAGCTGTACTCCTGCGCACCTGCCGGGCCTGCGGGTAAAAAGCCCGCCAGATACAAAAGTGCGAACAGAGCCCCGGCCAGAATTCGGCCATGGTTTTTTTTAGCGCAGTTCATTGACCCGGGGCAGGTAGTTTAAGGTGAACACCTCATCGGCCAGTTTTTTGTTGTTGATTTTGGCATAGAGCATGACCGATTTATAGCCTTTGTACAGGGGGCTGTCGGTTTCAAGCACCGCCGGGCGCATCAGGTCGTCGCCGAATTTTTTGATATCTTTGTAATACAGGGTCTTGATGAGCATGCCGCTGGCGGCATAGCACTCAATGGTGCCGGGCACCATGGTTTTTTTGTCCACCACCATGATCAGACGGTCGTAGGCCACGGTCGCGGTTTTGGCCTTGCATTCGAGAATATAGGCCTCTTTTTTATCTTCCTTAATGGTGGCATTGTATTCAGCGCCATAATCCAGCCGCAGGATGTCCGAATTGTTGAAGACCCCGCCTACCACCGACTGAAGACTGGTGATGCGAATCGGTTTGCCTACATTGGGAATATAAAGCCACATGTTTTCCCCCAGCCGGAGAGTGGCGCGTCCTTTTTCGCTGGCCGGGGACAGAAAAAGGGCCACCATCTTGTCAGAGCCCTTTTTTACCGTATAAAGGACAAACTCCTTTTTGCTGCCGTCCGGTTCAATATTAATCAGCTTGCGGTACATTTCATAGGACTCGGGCTGCAGGTTGCGATCCACTTGAAGCAGGATCTCATTGCCATCAAGGGCGGATGCCGGTGCACTAAATAACAGCAGGACGGCAAGCAGCACATATGATGTGAAAAAAACTTTCCGCGGGGTCAGTAGCATTTTATGTGACGTCATTGAAATATCTCCTTTTTTACACATGCCGCAGGGCGGTAATGGGGTCCATTCGGGCGGCTTTAAAGGCCGGTTGCACACTGGCAGCTACGGCAATCCCGATGACGATCAAAACAATGGTGATCACATCTCCGGCACCAATAGTGGGCGACAGCACCAGGTTGGACTGACGCCCGAAATCAAAGGTAAGACCGGCGGCATTAATGGCGGCAATGCTGATCAGGCTGATTACCGTCCCCACCACGGTGCCAAGCACGCCGAGCAGAAATCCCTCAACCACAAACAGGCCCATGATTTTTCCCGGCAGGGTGCCGATGGCGGCAATGGTCCCGATTTCATTGATCCGCTCGTATACGGCCATGATCATCACGTTCATGATACTCACCAGAACAATGGCCACCAGCATGATCTTTATAAAAAGGGTCATCAAATCGATCATTTTGGCGATGTTGTAAAAGGGGGACAACTTTTCCCAGGTGTGCACCTCAAACACCGGTTTGTCATTTTTATCCCGGACGGATTCAAGTTGGGATTTCAGGCTTTTAGCAATTTTGGGCAGGTCATCCATGCTTTTGAGCCGGATGGCGATTTCACTGACTTCAACACCCTGAATCCGCAGCAATTCTTTGGCATCTTCCAGGTGAATCACCCCATCACGCCCGCCCGGGCCGGATATGCCTTCCAGGATCCCGCTGACCAGGAAAGTCTTTCCATTCACCGACCCGTCTTTGTTGTTGGCCACCAGGACCACACTTTGGCCCACCTTGACCTTCATGCCTTTTGCAATCAGCTCGGGAATGATGATCTGGCCTTTTTTCAGCAGGGGGTCGTCCTTTTTTCCCTCAATGATACGGTCTGGCAGCAGCGGTACTGTTTTGACTTCCTGTTGAGGGATTATGGTATTGAGGCGAATATTGGTGGTTTCGGTAAAATTGCTGAACATGGCGCCCAGCTTAATGCGCATGGAAAATGACTCAACCCCCTTCATATTGTCGAGAACCTGTTTGACCCTGGTCACCTGTTTCTGGTTCAGGTTGCGATTGAGGGGCAGGTTGTCAATGGAGGCCATGTACCCTTTGCGGTGAACCTGGAGATGGCCGATCATGGAGTCGGTGATCTGGCCCACCATCATTTGCTTGAAGGATCCGGTAATGGAGATAAAGAGCAGGACGGATACCACGCCAAGCGTAATCAAGGTAGAGGTCAGCAATGTGCGCCGCTGATACCGTCGAAGATTGCGGGCGGCGATTTTGATGATGTTAAGCATGAGCCCCTCCTTCTTCGTTATTGTGTTTTGAAAGCTGGCCGTCTTCAAGGGTGAACACAATTTCCGCATTGCGCATCACTTTCGGGTCATGGGTGGAAAACACAAAGGTGGTGTCAAACTCATCGCGCATTTTTTTCATTAAACGGATGATCCGATTGGCGGTGTCCCCGTCAAGATTGGCCGTGGGTTCGTCAGCCAGCACCAGTTTGGCCCTGGTCACCAGGGCCCGCGCCACAGCAACCCGCTGCTTCTGGCCGCCTGAAATCTGTCCGGGGTATTTGTCGGCCTGATCCCCCATCCCCACGGCTTCGAGCAATTCGTTCACCCGTTTTTTACGTTTTTGGGTGGGCCAGTTCTGTACCATGAGCAGCGGATATTCAATGTTCTCAAAAACAGTGAGCACCGGAATCAGGTTAAAATCCTGGAAGACAAACCCGATGTGCTCACCCCGGAAATTGGCAGCCTGTTGCCGATCCATGTGGGTAATGTCCTGGTCGGCAACGGTAAGGGCCCCTTTTGTCGGCGGATCAAGGCAGCCAATCATATTGAGAAGGGTGCTTTTGCCGCTGCCCGAAGGCCCCACAAATGTGACAAAGGACGCCGGTTCAATGGTGAAATCGACGCCCCGGATGGCCGTTACCGATATCTCACCCATCCGGTAGGTTTTTTCAAGATTACTTGCGGTAACAAGAGACATGATGAGTTCCTTATTGTATTGTAAAAATTGATACGCGCAGGCTGTGACCCGTGATACAGGCAGCTTTGGTCAGCGTGCCTGTCTGGGCAGGCTTTTTTTATTATTCTAAAACTATAGTAATGAAATCGGTTTCTTCAAGGTGAACTTAACATGTTCAGGATGGATTAATGATTTTTCGAAATTAAACGAATGTTTAAACGAATGGTCGGATTGAAAAAAATACTGATAAAAACACACAAAAAACCAGATTCAAAAGAACGGATTCTTCAGACCGCAGGTACTCTGTTTGCCCATCCATGATTCGCAGAGACCGGCATGCGTGAACTGGCTGCCAAGGCAGAGGTAAGGGCCGCGGATATCTACACGGCCATACGGGGAATTGCCGGCCGCTAAATGGTGCGCATTTATCCTGGATCCTGTTCGCTCAGCACTGAATCCACCCATTTCATGGCTGCCATCATCTGGGGAAACCCGGCTGTGGTCAGACCCAGCAGGACAACATGGATGATTTCATCCGGCGAGGCCCCGGCAGCCAGGGCTTTGCGGGTGTGCGACATGATGCCGCCGCGTGAATTGGCACCGATGGCAATACCGAGTTTAACCAGATTCTGGTCTTTCTCGCTCAGTGGTCCGGCATTGCGGCAGGCAATCCCCAGGTCTTCATAGTGTTTGAAAATGTCCGGAAATTTTTCAGAAAATTTCTTGTAAATGTCAGGCAAGTACATGCGGTGCTCCTTTGTTGTTGTTCAACAATTCAGGTAATCCTATAACAAAGCGGATACAGGATCAACG
This sequence comes from uncultured Desulfobacterales bacterium, assembly GCA_964636125.1. Taxonomy (GTDB): domain Bacteria; phylum Desulfobacterota; class Desulfobacteria; order Desulfobacterales; family CAJINA01; genus CAJINA01. Next base: position 33,266 of record CAZWPX010000019.1, read on the forward strand.
ACAAATTCACCACGACACTAAATCGTGGATGTAAACAGGTTTATAAGGCGTAAAACAGATTTACGGGCCAAATTGAACTATACTTTACCACTATTCGATTGGAACAAATCCTCGGCCAAATGAGGTGCTTGTCCAACCATGTGTGGTCCCTACGCCAAACGGATAGAGCATATCTTGTGTTTTAGTACCGATTTAAGTTATAGTGACATATCCCCTTCAAATTTGATTTAGCGCCATTCCCATTTTTAGCAATCGGAGTTGCCTACAATGGCTGAAAAACCTACTTATGAAGAATTGGAGCAACGGATTCAGGAACTAGAGCAAACAGAATCTGAGCTCAAACAGGCCGAAGAAGCACTGCGGGAAAGCGAGGAAAAATATCGGAATATCTTTGAAAATTCTGTTGAAGGTATCTTTGCGAGTACGCCCGCAGGACGTTTTATCAGTGTTAACTCGGCCTTTGCAAAAATGATCGGTTACGAATCTCCGGAAGCGCTCGTCGCCAACATTTCCGACATCCCAAAACAGTACTATGCAGACTCTGAAGATCGGATCCGGTATATGCGGCTTCTCCAGAAAGATGGATATGTGAAAAAAATCGAGTTCAAGGTTCGGCATAAAGACGGTACGCATATCTGGGTATCCAACAGCACCCGTGCTTATTTTAATGAGGACGGCAAAGTAGTTCGCTACGAAGGCATTGTGACGAACATCAGCGAGCATAAACAGGCAGTGGCGGCGCTTAGGGAAAGCGAGAAAAGGCTAGAACAGGCCATTCAAGGAAATTCGATCCCGACCTTTGTGATTGATAAGAACCACATCACCACCCACTGGAACAAGGCGTGTGAGAACCTGACTGGTTTTTCTGCAACTGCATTGGTGGGTACAAAAAATCAGTGGCGTTGCTTCTATCCGGCAGAAAGACCGGTTTTAGCCGATTTAATAGTGGGTGGAGCAACAGAGGCAGAGATAGACAGGTACTATGGGGGGACGCATCGAAAATCTATTCTGCTTGAAGGGGCGTACGAGGGGGAGAATTTTTTCCCTGATATGGGAGAGAAAGGTAAATGGATCTTCTTTACGGCAGCACCATTGAAAAATTCCGAGGGAACTATCACCGGTGCGATACAAACTTTCCAGGATATTACCGAGCGCAGGAATACAGAAGCGCAACTCCGCCAGGCCCAAAAGATGGAGGCTGTCGGGACACTGGCCGGCGGTGTGGCCCATGATTTCAACAATATCCTCACCACGATTATCGGCAATGCCCATCTTGCACTATTGACCCAGGGTATGGATGACCCTCTGCGAGAAGAGATAGAGGAAATCAGGAAGGCTGGAGAGCGGGCCGCCTCTCTGACCCGCCAGCTCCTTGCCTTTAGCCGCAAGCAGATTACCCGGACGAAGATCTTGAATTTCAATAAACTGATAACCGGTATAGAGAAAATGCTTGTGCGCCTGATCGGGGAGGATATTGAGCTATTGATGATTCCGGGGCCTGAATTATGGCAGGTGGAGGCAGACCCGGGACAGATGGAACAGATAATCATGAATCTTGCGGTCAATGCCAGGGATGCTATGCCCAAGGGTGGTAAGCTCACTATTGAGACCCTTAACGTGGATCTGGACAGAAACTATTTGCGTAAGCACGGCATTAAATCGGGGCAGTCAGGTTCTTATGTAATGGCAGCGGTAAGCGATACCGGCAGCGGAATGGATAAAAACACCCAGGAGCATATGTTTGAACCTTTCTTTACCACCAAGAAAAATGGTAAGGGCACCGGATTGGGCCTGTCCACTGTCTATGGTATTGTCAAACAGAACAAAGGTTTTATATGGCCTTACAGCGAACCGGGACAGGGTTCCACCTTCAAGGTCTATCTGCCCGGGTTGAGGGGAGATATTGAGGCGGAAGAAAAAGAACAAGCTTTTGCGGGCGACGTTGGCGGTACTGAGACCGTTTTGATCGTGGAGGATGACGATTCGCTTCGAAATTTCACCTGCAAGACCCTCCAGCAGCAGGGTTACAACGTTCTGGAGGCAGACAATGGCGAAGATGCTTTGAAGGCGTGTAAAGAATATAAAGGGGCAATCCAGTTGGTTTTAACAGACGTGGTGATGCCGAAAATGGGCGGCCGGGAAGTCGTCAAATGGCTGCAGCCCCGCTACCCTCAAATGAAGGTCATTTATATGTCCGGGTACACGGACGATGCCATTGTTCATCATGGTGTTTTGAAGCCCGGAGTGAATTTTCTTGAAAAGCCTTTTTCACCGGAAGTTCTGGCACGCAAGGTGCGGGAAGTGCTTGATAGTGAATAGTGAGAATTTGATTAAATAATATAAAGACAGGGCGGCGTGTCGGGTCGTCTTGTCCTGTCGTAGCTGGTAGTGCGAAGTCGGAAGACAAGGGCGTAACCTGAAGCCTGAAGCGACATCCGTAACTTTTCAATTTTCACTATTCAGTTTTCACTTTATACAGGGCAACGAGTATGGCCTCTATCCTAATTATTGACGATGACCGGAGCCTTTGTGAAACGCTGTGCCGTTTGTTTCAGCATCTGGCACACGACACTGCCTATGCCCTGACCCTTGGAGACGGGATCAAAAAGGTTTCAGCGGGAACTTTTGATGTGGTTTATCTGGATGTAAACCTGCCCGATGGAAATGGATTAGAGGCTCTGCCGATTATCCAACATGTCGCTTCATTGCCGGAAGTTGTTATTATTACCGGCGGCGGAGATCCGGATGGCGCTGAACTGGCAATAAAAAGCGGTGTCTGGGATTATCTGGAAAAGCCGCCGTCCATGGATGGATTGACCTTGCAATTGGCTCGCCTTCTCCAGTATCGCAGTGAAAAATCGGTTAAAAAACCGGCGACGATACTGAAAAGGGAGGAGATTATTGGGTCCAGCCCTCAACTGGAAGCCTGCCTTGAGCTTGTCGCCCTGACTGCCGGCAGTGACCTCAGCGTGCTCATTACCGGAGAGACGGGGACCGGCAAGGAGATCTTCGCAACGGCCATCCATAGAAACAGCCACCGGGCTGATAAAAAATTTGTGGTGGTCGATTGCGCCTCACTGCCTGAAACCCTTGTGGGGAGTATGCTGTTCGGGCATGAAAAGGGGGCCTTTACCGGGGCCGGGAAATCTCGGGTAGGGCTTATAAAGGAAGCGGACGGCGGCACCCTTTTTCTGGATGAGGTGGGGGAACTCCCCCTGGCGATCCAGAAAGATTTCCTGCGAGTCTTACAGGGAAACCGGCTCAGGCCCCTGGGGAGCAACAAAGAGATCGAGAGCGATTTCAGGCTTGTGTCAGCCACCAACCGGGATCTGGAGGAAATGGTACAATCCGGTAAATTCCGCAAGGACCTGTTTTTTCGGCTCCGATCCGCCACCATCGCCCTGCCGCCCCTGAGAGTTCGCCCCCGGGATATCAAGGATCTTGCCATGCATTACGTGGTCAAATTATGTGAACGCTACGAAGTGGAAACCAAAGGTTTTTCGTCTGATTTTTTTGAAACCCTGGCATTTTATGACTGGCCCGGGAATGTTCGGGAACTGATTCACACCGTAGAGCGTGTTCTCGCAGCGGCCAGCCTTGAACCGACTCTCTTTCCGCGACATCTGCCCACTCACATTCGTGTGCATAAAGCCCGTGCCCAGGCCGGCAAGGCTCAAACAATAAGTGAAAAACCAGAGATTGGCGGCCAATCCGACCCTGCCCTGCCCCCCCTCCGGGAAGTCCGGGAGGCCATGCTTATGAAAACCGAAGAACGCTATCTCCGGGAGCTCATGCAGGTCACCGGCGGTACCGTGAAAGCGGCCTGCCGCATTTCCGGGCTTTCCCGATCCCGTTTGTACCATCTCCTGAATAAATATAAAATTAACCGGTAGGGGTTGATACTCGTTGCTGGTTACTCGTTACTCGTTGCTCGTTACTCGTTACTCGTTGCTCGTTACTCGTTGCTGGTTGAGAGAAAAATAAGTTAATTCACAAGATATCAACTGCATAGATTTGAGAGGCGCTTCTATTGAAAGCGAAAAGTTATCGTGATCTGGAAATCTATCAACTGTCATATGAACTTGCGATGAAGATTCATCGGATAACCTTGAAGCTACCTAAATATGAGCTTTACGAGGAAGGTAGTCAGATCAGAAGGTCATCAAAAGGGATTGCCTCCACTATTGTTGAAGGTTATGGGAGAAAACGATACAAGAAGGACTTTGTGAGATTTCTGGTATATGCCCAAGCTTCATGCGATGAAACCCAAGTTCATTTGGATTTCATCCACGATTCAGGGCATATCGCTGATGATGTATATATAGAGTTGAAGGAGAAAAACGATAAACTAGGCAGAAAAATTAACAAATTTATTCAGTATGTTTCAACCCAGTGGAAATGATCAACCAGCAACGAGCAACCAGCAACCAGCAACGAGCAACCAGCAACTAATCCCCCAGCCCCCCCGTCCTGCCGCGCAGGACAGCGTCCTGCGCGGCAGGACAAATCCCATTCCACAGGACGAATCAACCCATCGCAAGTCAGCTTGAAATCTATCATAACCTGCTAAAATAAAACCGAATACCTACTAACATACGACATTGGCATATTTCTTGAGTATTATTTCCGTTAACAGGAAATTTTTTTAAAGGATGCGGCCATGAACGCAATATTCTACATACCGGCAACGTCTGCGGCGCAGGAATGGATGAATGCAGTGGTTAAGATGCTGCCGGCACAAGCCTCGGCGCAGCTATATAGAAACATCGGGAGCCTTTCGCGGCGGCTTAGGCGGCCATCGGAAGGTTTATCCATCGCGGTTCTCCTGGCGGGCAACAGGGCAGACCTGGCCGGCATCATTTCGATTCGCGATCTCTTTTTTGAGATACCCGTTATCCTTATCCTGCCTGAGAGAGCAGCGGACATTACGGCCGCAGGGTTCAGCCTGGCCCCCCGGTTTTTGACGTATGTGGATGGTAACAAACTGGAAGTCGGTGCGGTGTTGGAAAAAATGTTCGTAAACTACAAGAAAAAAAACGGGAACAGGCAACAGGATGGAGCATACCATGTATAGGCGGTTAAAAGTTAATCGATTGATATTCGGCCTGCTGATCGTCCTTTTGGCAGCCGGTGTGTCACTCGCGGGAGATCAGACGGTTCATATCGGCGTGTTATCCAAACGGGGTACTGCCCGGTGTCTGATGAAATGGAATCCCACAGCTGCATACCTGACCGCAAAGATACCGGAACACCGCTTCAGCATCATACCCATAGATTTTGACCGAATTAACCGGGCGGTGGCAAAGGGCGAGGTCGATTTTGTCCTGACCAATCCAGCGATCTACGTGGAGCTGGAAAGTCTGTACGGCGTTAACCGGATCGCCACGCTAATTAACCGGAGGAGTTTGGGCGACTATACCGAGTTTGCCGGCGTGGTTTTTTTCCGATCCGAACGCAGGGACATCGTGCGCCTGTCCGACCTCAAGGGGAAAAAGCTGATGGGGGTCAAAGAAAACTCTTTTGGCGGGTGGCTGACGGTCTGGCGGGAGATGCAGGAGAAGGGATTTGACCCGCAGCGTGATTGCTCACAGATCTCTTTTGGCGGGAGTCACGATGCAGTGGTTTACGCGGTCCGGGACGGCATCGCCGATGCCGGTACGGTGCGAACCGATACCCTGGAGAGGATGAGCAGGGAGGGCAAGATTCAAATAGAAAATTTCAAGGTGATCCATGAGCATGGCGGCGGCGAGGTGCACCTGCCATTTTTGCATTCAACGCGGGCCTACCCCGAGTGGCCCATGGCAAAGGTGAAACATACTTCGAATGTTCTGGCTGAAAAAGTTACGGTGGCGCTGCTTCAAATGCCAGGGGCCTCAGATGCCGCAAGGGCAGCCATCTGCGCCGGCTGGACGATACCCCTGAGCTACCAGCCAGTGCATGAATGCCTTAAAGCACTGAAAATCGGGCCCTACAAAGACTTTGGGAAAATAACCCCCGCGGATGTTTTCAACAAGTACCGTTACTGGATTCTGGCCATTACAGCGTTGCTGGTGATTATGGCGGTGGGGTTTGTGCTCATTATCCATGACATCCGAATTATCAACCATTCGAAAAAAGAGCTGCTGCAAAGCCAAGAGGCTGCCAATCGGGAGAACGCCAAGCTTTCCGCCATGATTTTGAGCATGGAAGAAGGCGTGGTGTTTGCCGATGCCGACAATGTCCTCAGTCAAGTCAACCCCTATTTCTGTGATTTTGTAGGTAAGCAGGCGGGTGACATTATAGGGAAAAAAATCGATGATTTTCATTCCGGTCCGCTTCTGTACAAGGTGCTGGATCTTATATCCTCTTTCCGGGAAAATCCGGATTCCAAACCGCTTATCATACAACGACCGATTGGTGAGACGGAGACCATCCTCCGGGTGCAGCCGATTTACCGGCAGGAGAAATATGACGGTGTCCTTTTAAATGTCATCAACGTCACCGATCTTGTCCTGGCCCGCCGGGAAGCGGAAGCTGCCAGCCGCACCAAGAGTGAGTTTCTGGCCAACATGAGCCACGAGATTCGCACCCCCATGAACGGCATCATCGGCATGACGGAACTGGCCCTTGGTAGCGACCCGACCGGAGAGCAGCGGGAATACTTGAAAATGGTAAAAATGTCGGCGGATTCCCTGCTGGCTGTTATCAATGATATTTTGGATTTTTCCAAGATTGAGGCCGGGAAACTGGAGCTGGAGACGATCGATTTCAATCTGCGCAACACCCTGGAAAATGCTACCGACACGCTGGCCCTCAAAGCCCACGAAAAGGGGTTGGAGCTGGCCTGCCATATCCGTCCGGACGTGCCTACCGCTTTAATCGGTGATCCGGGCCGGCTACGCCAGATCATTGTCAACCTGGCGGGGAATTCTCTCAAGTTTACCGAAAAAGGAGAAGTCGTTATCCGAGTCGAAGTGGAACAGGCGTCGGATGATTCAGTGCGGCTCCATTTCATGATAGCGGACACCGGCATCGGAATCCCGCCGGATAAACTGGGATCGATCTTTGAAAGCTTTGAACAGGCGGATGGCTCCAACACAAGGAAATACGGCGGAACGGGGCTGGGGTTATCCATCTCCAGTCAGCTTGTCGAGTTGATGGGCGGAAAAATCTGGGTGGAAAGCCCGGCGCATGGTCAATTGAAAATTGAAGATCGTCGATTGAAAAATGAAAAACCAGAAAACCAAAACAATGGCCAATCGCCTTCACCCAATAGTCAATATTCAATAGTCAATAGTCAATCCGAGGGTGGCCCCGGCAGTGTTTTTCATTTTACGGTTCGTTATGATCTGAGCCGCACAAAAGATATAAGTCCCCCTCGTATCCACCTGCACAATCTTTCAGGCCTGCCGGTTCTCATCGTGGATGACAATTCCACCAACCGGATCATCCTCCAGGAGATGGTCACGGCCTGGGGCCTCGTGCCCACCATGGCTACCAGTGGCAAGGAAGCCCTTGCCCGGTTAGAAGGCGCTTTTGATTCCGGAAAGCCGTATCCCCTGCTCTTATTGGATATGCAGATGCCGGAAATGGACGGTTTTGACGTGGCCGCACGGATTATGAAAGCGTCCTTTGGAAGGGATGTAAAAATTATTATGCTCACCTCCATGGGACAAAGGGGCGATACGACCCAGTGCAAAAAAGTGGGCATTTCAGGGTACCTGACCAAGCCCATCAAGCAGTCTGAACTTTTGGACACCATCATGTTGACCCTGGGCCAGCCCCTGGAAGAAAACTTTTCGGTCGTTACCCGTCATACCGTTCAGGAAGCCCGTATCCGGCTGAATATCCTGCTGGCAGAAGACAATCTGGTCAATCAAATGCTGGCAACCAAGCTTTTAGAGACAAGAGGCTATCAGGTCACCCTGGCGGTAAACGGAAGAGAGGCCGTGGCCGTCTTTGAAAAAAATGATTTCGACCTGATTCTCATGGATATCCAGATGCCCGAAATGGATGGCTTCGAGGCCACAGCTCATATCCGCAAGTGGGAACAACGAGCAACGAGTAACCAGCAACCAGCAACCAGCCCCCAATCCTTGAATTCCTCAATTCCTCAATCCCAAAATCTTGGTCAGCCCCTCCCCCGTACCCCCATTGTGGCCATGACCGCCCACGCCATGAAGGGTGACCGGGAAAAGTGCCTTGCGGCAGGTATGGATGACTATGTCTCCAAGCCGATCAACCCGAATAGACTTTTTGCAGTGATTGAGAAACAGACCCGCCAGGCAGTGAATAAAAAAAGGCGCCAACCTGCGTCCATCTCAAAGGCATCCGCCCCCTTGTCTCCGAAGACCTTTGACCTGTCCAAAACCATGGAGACGGTCCTGGGGGACAAGGAACTTTTCAGGGAGATCACCGGGGTATTCCTGGAAGAATTACCGGGCTATATGGACGGGATTAAAGCGGGCATTGCCACCAATGATGACCGTGCGTTGGAACATGCGGCGCATGGCTTGAAGGGCTCTGTGGGGAATTTTGGCGCCAGGGCCGTATATGAGGCCGCCCACCGTCTTGAAAAGTTGGGTATAGCGGGAAAGATGGAAATGGCGGCGGACGCATTCTTAAAGCTGGAAACAGAAATCAGGGCCCTGACAGCTGAACTCGAAATTTTCCGGAGAGGCGAAAATGAAACCGCTGATCGCCGTTTGCAAACGAATTAAACCATTGAGAGGCCATCGTTATGCCTTATGAGATTGAAAGAAGAAAGTGCGGGCGGTTTGAAATCGGTGGTGCAGCCGTGAGCTATAAGAAAACAGGCCTGCTGGCCTGGGGCAAAGGATTTTCAGAGTCATACCCATTGGAGAATATCAGCAAAGGCGGACTGGCCTTTTACTGCAATGAAAAATTAGCAATTGGTAAAAAGTTGATGGTTCAAATATGGGTTCCCAATGAAACGCCTTTTAGCCTGAATGCTGTTATCCGGCGACAGGCGATCATTTCGGGAATTGAAAGTAAGCTTACCGGTATTCAATTTGTGCCTTTTGGTGATCGTCCTGGCTGGAACACTTTGGACTCGCTGGAAATTCTCAGGGCGCTGGATAAAAAATACGGGGGGAAAAATGGTTAATTTAGCAGGAGACACCAGCGGAACAGACTTAATCGGGTTGGGAACTGCCGGGCCCCGCATCCTGATAGTAGATGACGAAGCACCCATCCGGCACCTGTTTGGGAATATCCTGAGGGTGAATAAAATGGCGTCCACCCAGGCTGCCGATACCGCAGAAGCACGGGAACTCCTTAAAAATCAGCGTTTTGATCTGATTCTTTGCGATATTCAGATGCCGGGTGAGTCCGGACTCGACTTTATTCGATACCTTATTGCCGATTGCCCGGATATCGCGGTGATCATGGTGACCGGTGTTGATGACCCGGAGGTTGCGGAAACTGCCCTGGAAATAGGTGTATACGGGTACCTTGTTAAACCGATCAGCCCCAACCAGATGATTATCAGCGTGTCCAATGCATTGCGCCGTCAGGAACTGGAGGCCCGGCAACGGCGTCAGCGCGAGAATCTGGAAGAGCTGATTTCCAGTCGCACGGAAGATCTGCGGCACACGATGGATAGTTTGAAAACGACCCTGAAAGGCATCATAGAGGCCATGGGAATAACAGTTGAGAAAAGGGACCCCTATACAGCCGGCCACCAGGTGCGTGTAGCCGGTATTGCCACAGCTATCGCGAAAAAAATGGGTTTATCGAAAAATGAAACCGAAGGCATTCGCCTTACCGGAATCATTCATGATATCGGCAAAATTGCCGTACCCGCCGAGATTCTCAGCAAACCTGGCAAAATCAACGAGTTTGAATTTGGAATTATCCGCTCACATGCGCAAGTTGGTTATGACATAATAAAAAAAATAGATTTTCCCTGGCCGATTTCCCAAATGGTGTATCAGCATCACGAAAGGCTGGATGGCACAGGATATCCCCGGGGGTTATCAGGTGATGATATTCTCATTGAAGCAAAAGTAATCGCGGTGGCGGACGTGGTAGAGGCCATGGCTTCCCACAGGCCTTACCGCCCGGCTCTGGGCATTGAAACCGCTTTAAAGGAAATTTGTAACAACAGGGGGCGCGTTTTTGAGCCAAACGTCGTGGATGCCTGTTGTGATCTGTTCGAAAATGGTGGCTATCAATTGGATAACTAGTTTCCGTCCATAAATGGTAGATTTTGGTTCAGAGCAAGGCATGAGCGATTTTGAAACCGCAGGCATAGTGCGCTATTCCGAGGATTTCAAATGAGTGAAAACGCCGCTCTGGGCCGAAAGATGCCGTTTATGGATGGGCACTAACTAACAACGGTGACAGCTGATGTTTAAACAACAAAACAATCCGGTACCATCTTTGGGAGGACTGGAAAATCGACTCTGGAACCTCGTGTTGCTGGCCGTATTGACGATTCTCTTTTTGGCCCTGGCACTGCTGTTGCTGCAGTTTACGGATATGTTAGGGAGCGAGGAAATGTCGGTTTTAGGCCAGAATGCCAAGAAATACGGCATACCCCTGGCAATCCTCATTCTGCTTTTGTGCGCTTACATGATCGCGTATTACCGCAAGCTGGTTGATGTGTCCAGGAGCCTGGTCAAAGAGAAAGACATGCGCTTGAAATTATCACAGGATGTTGAAATCCTGTCCACCCTGTTCAATGTAAGCGCAACCATCAACTCCCATGAGGATCTGCGCACAATTTTGCGTAAGGTGGCGCACTCAATGGTAGCCTGCTTCAAGGCAGATTACTGCTCGATTATGCTTTATGACAAAGGCAGAAAAACGCTTAACACATTTGCCTCCCACGGCCGATTCGCAGATAAGGCTGAAAATGCTGAAATGCCATGGGGAGAAGGTGTGGCCGGGAGGGTATTAAAATCCGGAGAACCGGTCTTGCTCCAAGGAACAGTAAGCCCCAGCCAGTTTCCCGGCACGCCCCTCAAAGACAACCGGATACAGTCCGCCATGTGCGTACCGCTGAAGTCTGGAATCGATAATATCGGCGTGATCAACCTGAATCTTTGCAATGCGCAAACAGCCTTTTCAGATTCTCATCTGCTGCTGTTGGCCGTGTTTGCCAACAACGCCGCCATGTCGATTCGAAATGCAATGTTAAATCAGGAAAAGGCCAAACGAAAGCGTATCCAGGCGGCTTTCGAAAAGCTGCACTCACCGTCGGTTCTTGATTATCTGATGAAAAGAATGAACACCGGTAAAGAGCCCAGGGAACTTCGGGCGAAAACGGAAATATCTATTCTGTTTGCAGACCTTCGCGGCTTCAGCGCGCTCATGGCAAAACTGGATATTAACACCTGCGCAGATTTTCTGGATGAATTCTATCGCATCATGAACGAAGTGGTAGTTTCTCAAGGCGGCTATATTGACAAGTTTATTGGAGACGAGGTAATGGCGATATTTCACGCGCCCGAATCTTTAAAGATCGCCTCCACATCGGCAATTAGAGCTGCCCGGAGGATGATCGCTGCCTTTGATACCCTGAAAGAAAAATTTGTGCGTAAATTCCCGGCTTTTGATGCCTTAGGCCTTGGAATAGGCTTGAATGCAGGGCAGGTTTTTATTGGCGGCCTCGGCTCTTCCAAGCGGATGGACTATACGGTTCTCGGCACCCCGATCAACCTTGCCCGCCGCCTCTGTTCTTACGCCAATTCAGATCAGATCCTGACTACCAGGAAGCTGTCTGAAAGTATAGGCCCTATAATGCAATTCAAACCTGTAGAATATTTATACTTAGAGGGGTTTAGCAAACCGGTGGAAGTTTGCCAGGTTGAGATGTCGCAACCAGGTGTAGCTTGCGAAGCTGCCTGAAAACCCAGAAAAGCCAATAGTTGATCGGAGGATTCTCTAATGACCCTAAAGCCAACCTACGAAGAACTACAGAGAAAAGTCAAGGAGTCAGAGGCGGCGCTTCGGCAAAGTGAATACCGGATCAAGCAGTATTTTGCCATGGCCGGGGTCATGTTCGTTGCTTTAGATGCTGAAGGCAGGATTACCTTAATCAACGAATGCGGCCTGGAAACGCTGGGGTATCAGCGGGAAGAACTTCTGGGAAAAGACTGGTTCAAGACGTGTCTTCCGCATGAGGTTCAAAAAGATGTTTCGGCTGTATATCACCAATTGATGCAAGGTGATGTTGAACCCGTCGAATACTATGAAAATCCTGTCCTGAGAAAAGATGGCGCAGAGCGGATCATTGCCTGGCACAACACGCTTTTGAAAGATTCCGGTGGTAAAACGGCCGGGGTTCTCAGTTCCGGAGAAGACATCACCGCCCGCAAACGGGCGGAGCAGGCACTCACGGAGAGCGAAAAAAAATACCGGACGATTCTTGAGACAATCGAGGACAGTTACCTGGAGGTTGATCTTGAAGGCAATTTTCAATTTTTCAACCATTCATTTTGTAACATGCTGGGATGTCCTGCAGACGAATTGCTCGGGAAAAACAACCGGGAGTTTATGGATAAAGCAAACGCCGAAAAAGTATTTCAAATTTTTTATGAAGTTTACGAGACAAAAAAGCCCGTATCCGGGGCATCCTGGGAGTTTCTTAGAAAAGACGGAACCCGTCGGCATGTCGAAGCTTCTGTATCACTGATAGTAGATGACCAGGGTGAACCCATCGGGTTCCAGGGCCTTGGCCGGGACGTCACTGAATATTTGCTGATCGAGAAAAAACTGCAACAGTCCCTGAAGACCACTGAGAAAATTATTGATAACCTTCCCATCGGCATGATGATGGTCGGAAAAGACAAAAAAATAAGACGGATAAACCGTAGAGCCCTGCAAATTATCGGATTTGATTCCGAAAAGGAACTTGTCGGAAAAATTTGTCACGCCAATGTCTGCCCTGCCCAGACGGGCAAGTGCCCCATTACCGATTTAGGCAAAACATTGGACCGGTCTGAAAAAATCGTGGTGCATCAGGACGGACGGCATATTCCCATATTAAAAACGGCCCTGCCCATCACGATCAATGATGAAGCGGTAGTGCTCGAAGCCTTTATGGACATCACAGAGCTTAAAGCGGCCGAAAAGGCATTGAGCGACAAGGAGAAAAAGCATCGGGCGATCATGGATACCTGCGCAGACCCTTTTGTCGTGTACGATAACAAGGGGCGGGTAACCTATTTGAATCCCGCCTTTACGGAGATTTTCGGCTGGACATCCGCAGAGCTGCTCGGGGAACGAATCGATTTTGTTCCGGACGATGCCCTGCCGGAGACCCAAAAGGCGATCAAGGCCGTGTTTGCAGGTGAAAACCTGACCTGGTTTGAAAGCCGGAGATTCACCAAAGAGGGCCGGATTATCGATGTCCGGATCGGCGCGGCCATGCTTCGGGACGAAAATGGGACCCCTGAGGGCATCGTGGTCAATCTGCAGGATATCAGCGCGCAAAAGCGGATCATGGCCGAACTGGAAAGTGCCAGGATTGAGGCTGAAAGTGCCAGTCATGCCAAGAGTGAGTTTCTGGCCAACATGAGCCACGAGATCCGGACCCCCATGAACGGGATCATCGGCATGACGGAACTGGTGCTGGGTTCTGACCTGACCCCCGAGCAGCGGGAGTACCTGAGTATGGCCAAGATGTCCGCGGATTCCCTGCTGGCCCTGATCAATGACATCCTGGATTTTTCCAAGATCGAAGCGGGGAAACTGGAACTGGAGGAGATCGATTTCAATTTGCGCAACACCCTGGAAAATGCAGCCGACACGCTGGCCCTCAAAGCCCACGAAAAGGGGTTGGAACTGGCCTGCCACATCCGGCCGGACGTGCCCACTGCGCTGGTCGGCGATCCGGGCCGGCTGCGCCAGATCATCGTCAACCTGGCGGGGAACTCCCTCAAGTTTACCGAGCAGGGCGAAGTCGTGATCCGGGTTGAAGTGGAAGCCGAATCAGACGATGCGGTGCAGCTGCACTTCATGGTAGCGGATACCGGCATCGGGATTCCTCAAGAGAGGCTGGCTTCGATATTTGAAAGCTTCGAGCAGGTGGACGGCTCCACCACAAGGAAATATGGTGGCACTGGTCTGGGATTATCCATTTCCAGGCAGCTTGTCGAGTTCATGGGCGGAAAAATCTGGGTGGAAAGCCCAGCGTATTGTCAATTTGAAGAGCAACGCGCAACGCGCAACCAGCAACGCGTAACGCGAAACCAGCAACCAGCAACCAGCAACCAGCAACCAATCCCTCAATCTGAGGGTGGCCCGGGGAGCATATTCCATTTTACAGCCCATTTTGAACATGGAAACTTGGAAAAACGCGGCACCCCGCGACTTGAGTACCGGGATCTTTCCGGCCTGCCGGTTCTTATCGTGGACGACAATTACACCAACCGCATGCTGCTTCTGGAGATGCTCACCGCCTGGGGGCTTGTGCCGACGGCCGCAGCCGAAGGGCCAGAGGCCCTGGGCCTGTCAGAACAAGCGTTTACTGCCGGAAAGCCGTTTCGGTTGGTTCTGATGGATATGCAGATGCCGGAACTGGATGGATTTGACGTCGCCAGAAGGATAAAGGTCGCTCCCTGGGGTGCGGATGTGAAAATTATCATGCTCTCCTCCATGGGAAAAAGGGGGGATTCTGCGCAATGCAAGGCCGCGGGAGTTTCAGGATATTTACCCAAACCCGTAAAGCAGTCGGATCTTCTGGATGCCATCATGATGACCATGGGCCTTGCGGTTGAAGCAGAACCGACGGTCATCACCCGCCACACCGTTTATGAAGCGCGGGAACGGCTCTCCATCCTGCTGGCCGAGGACAATGTGATCAACCAGACCCTGGCCATCCGGCTTTTGGAGACCCGCGGTCATCGGGTGAGCCTGGCAACCAATGGGAAAGAGGCCGTGGCCGCGTTTAAAAAAGGTAATTTTGACCTGATCCTCATGGATGTCCAGATGCCCGAGATGGATGGCTATGAGGCAACTGGTCATATCCGCCAGTGGGAACAACGAGCAACGAGCAACCAGCAACGAGCAACGAGCAACCAGCAACGAGCAACAAGCAACGAGCAACGAGCAACGAGCAACCAGCAACGAGCAACCAGCAACCAGCAACCAGCACCCCGCATCCCCATCGTGGCCATGACAGCCCATGCCATGCAGGGCGACCGTGAAAAGTGCCTGGCGTCCGGCATGGATGACTATGTATCCAAGCCCATCAAGCCGCAGGTACTTTTCGATGTCATCCGCAAGCGCACCCATGAATTAAAGGAAAAAAAGGCAGCGCAACAGGCACCGGGCTTAAAAGCGGCCCAACCGCTGTCGCCGGAGGCCTTTGATCTGGAAAAAACCATGGAGACGGTCCTGGGTGACAGGGGGCTTTTCCAGGAGATTGCGGCCGTGTTTCTCGAGGAGCTACCCGGCCACCTGGCGTCGATCAGGGCGGGGATTGCCGACCGGGACGCTGAAGCTTTGAATCGGGCGGCTCACAGCCTGAAGGGCTCGGCGGGCAATTTCGGTGCCGACCAGGCCTATGCGGCTGCTTACCATCTCGAGAAATTAGGAAAAAACGGGGAACTGGATAAGAGTGCGGACGGTCTTGCAAAGCTTGAAGAGGCGCTCAGCGTACTGGCGGCTGAAATGAAAACCGTTTTACAGGAGATGACCCATGAAGATTCTGATCGCAGAAGATGACCCTGTATCCAGGCGCGTGCTGGAGGTGAATTTACAGAAGTGGGGCTATGATGTCCAGGTCGCTGCAGACGGCGGCAAAGCATGGGAAATCATGCAGGCGCCCGGGGCGCCGAACCTGGTAATTTCCGACTGGATGATGCCCCGGATGGATGGCCTGGACCTTTGCCGTAATATCCGCAAACTGGGAAAGTCAGCGTATACCTACTTTATCATCCTGACGGCCAAGGGTGGGCAGGAAGATATTATCGAAGGCCTGGCCGCCGGGGCGGATGATTTCCTGACCAAACCATTCAGCCAGAGAGAACTCAAGTATCGAACCCGGATCGGAGAAAGGATTATCAAACTGGAGCAGCAGGTTCTTGAACTGGCAAATACAGATGGCCTGACCGGGGTCCTGAACCGCAGGGCGTTTATGGAAAGGCTGGCGCAAGAGGCCCAGCGCTCCCTGCGGGCGAATACGCCGTTGGCATTCACACTGACCGACATTGATCATTTTAAGAATATCAACGACAAATATGGTCACCCGGTGGGAGATCTTGTGCTGCAGCGCTTCGCGGATCAGCTGGCCACAGCCATGCGGTCCTATGATTTTTTGGGACGCTACGGCGGTGAAGAGTTTGTGATTTGTTTGCCGGGAGTCGATGGGGCGCAGGCCGGATCTGTTGCCGAAAGGATGCGTCAGCAGATCGAAGTGATGAAGATCTTGCTGCCGGACGGCCTACAGACGGTCCAGGTCACCGCCAGTTTCGGTACGGCTGTCTTTGCAACTGGATCACAGGAAAATGTGGAAGCGCTTATCAAACGAGCAGATGATGCGCTTTACCGGGCCAAGGCTGAAGGCAGAAACCGGGTGTGCCAGGCAGAAGCAACGTAAAGCATCCCGGTTTATCTGACAGGCTGCAGCCTGCAGTCTCTTCAGCCGAGTCGTCACAGCAGGCACTAACTTGTGCCCATCCATAAATCAAAGATTTCAGGATGGCGATAGTAGCTCTTAGCGGTTAGCAATTAGGCAATGCACTGTATTTCAACCGTTTTTTATAATAGCTAATGGTTTAAAGCTAACACCTTACATCCATGATTGAAAATCATGGATAGGCACTAACTTATAAAAGCAGGTAGGCCATGAAAAATTCCATTAGAGCGAAAAAAATTAGAAAAAGGCACATAAAGCTGGGGGACCTGCTGGTCAAGGCCGGGCTGATAGACGACAAAATCCTGCGGGAAGCACTGAGTATTCAAAGGGTTCAGGGGAAAAAACTGGGCGAGGTACTCATGGGCATGGACATTCTGGACAGTGTGGACATCGGCAACGCCCTGGCCAGTCAGCTGAAAATTCCGTTTCTGCGTCTTGAAAAAATAAGCATCCCCGCAAATATTACCGCCCTGGTCCCCCGTGAGATAGCTGAAAAATACACATTGATGCCGCTGAAGATAGTCAAAAAAGGGCTGGTGGTTGCCATTGCCAACCCCCTGGAATTTTACGCCGAGGCTGATCTGCAGTTTGTTACCCAGATGCCGATCTTTATCGTGGTCTCCCCCAGCGACGATATCCTTGAAGCCATCCAGAAAGCCTATCCGGACCAAACATCGGAAGACCACCTGAACGGTGAGCAGGGGGAAGAGACGATCATGGAGATTGTCCAGCGCAAGGACGCTCCGGAAGAAGGTAATCGTGATCTTCAGAACCTGGCCGAGTTGCCCCCGGTGGTCCGGTTCACCAACGCCATTCTCTCCGACGCCATCCGGATGAAAGCCAGCGACATCCACATCGAGCCCCGGAAAGCGAAGCTGATCATCCGTTGCCGGGTAGACGGTATCATGCACGAAATCATGAAAACAGACAAACATGTCCACGCCTCCCTGGTTTCCCGGATAAAGGTCATATCCAACCTGGACATTTCCATCCGGAAAAAACCACAGGATGGCAAGGCCCAGGTAAAATACGGGGAAAACAACTTTGACCTGAGGGTCTCCACCTTACCCACCTCATATGGTGAGAAAGTGACCATCCGCATCCTGAATCCGGCCACGGCAAAACTGAACCCGGAAGATCTTGGCCTGGCTGCAAAGGATTTGGACAATCTGCTGGAGGCCATCAACAGGCCCCAGGGTACCCTCCTGGTTACCGGCCCCACCGGCAGTGGGAAATCCTCTACCATGTATGCGTGCCTGAACAAGCTCAACACACCCCTGGTCAACATTATTACCGTGGAGGACCCGGTGGAGTTTGACGTGGAGGGTATCAACCAGGTGCAGATCAATCCCAAGGCCGGCATCACCTTTGCGGCCGGGCTTAAATCCATTTTGCGGCAGGACCCGGACATCGTCATGCTGGGTGAGATCAGGGACAGTGAAACCGCCGGGATTGCTTTCCAGGCTGCCCAGACCGGCCATCTGGTACTTTCCACGCTGCATACCAACAATGCCCCTGCGGCCGTAACGCGGCTTCTGGACCTTGGCATCGAAGACTTTCAAATTACAGCCGCCCTGGTGGCCGTTCTTGGCCAGCGCCTGGTCAGAAAGATTCATCAAGATTGCAAAGTTCCGTTTGTACCGGACCCGAAGATCCTGGACCGTATCCGCCCCTATCTTGGCACAGATGCAGGGGCCGCTTTCTTCAAAGGGGCCGGTTGCGACACCTGCCACAAAACAGGATTTGCCGGCCGTATGGGGTTGTTCGAGTTGTTGCAGGTTACCCCCACCCTGAAAGAGTACATCATATCGGGCGTCTCCGCCCAGACGTTAAAAAATATAGGCTCCAAAGAGGGGTTTAAAACCATGGCGGCCGACGGCATCGCAAAAGCGATGCAGGGATTGACCACCCTGGAGGAGGCCTTTCGCGTGGCCCCTCCGGAAATAAAGGCTGCCCGCTCGTCAAGGGCTGCGGCTAAAACAATCCCTGAACCCGTATCCATCACTGAAACAGTGCCCACTCGGCCTCCGGCCGACGCCTTTCCGCCGGCAGAGATATGGCTGGGAGATCCCCAAAAAGAAGAACCACCGGTTTTTACCGTTGATGAGACGTCTCCATTTGCCACTGAAAAGACCAAAATCCTTGTGGTTGACGACAGTCTGATCACCCGCAAGGTCCTTTGCAACGCGTTAGAATCGGAAAATTACCTGGCCAGCCAGGCCGGCCACGGGAAAGAGGGGCTGGAGCGGGCGTTGAAGGACAAGCCCGACCTCATCGTTACCGATTACCAGATGCCGGAAATGGATGGCATCGCGCTGATAAAAGCACTGAAATCCAATAAAGCGACTGTCGGGATTCCCATCATCATGCTGACGGCGGTAGACGATGTGGAATCCGAAGTAGAGGTCTTTGACGCCGGCGCCGACGATTACCTCACCAAACCGGTGGATGTAAAGCGATTTCTGGCGCGGGTGAAACGGTTCGCACGCCAGTTGCAATAATAATCATCGGTAAACCTCCAGCTTTGCCGGAGGTCATTGAAGGAGAGTGATGAAATTCGGTCATACCGCATTGAAAAAAGTCGGGACCCGACTGCTGATCGCCAGCCCGCTTTTTGTTTTGGGCTGGTATCTGGTTGATACGGCCCGGGGGAATTTGTTCCTTTCACTGCAGGTGCTTGCCGGCATGACTTGTTTTGTCGCTGTTGCCACCATTGTCGGGCCATCCATTGCCGGGCTTATGGCGCAGCCTTCGGCCCGGATGTATGCGACGTCGTGCGATACCAGGCGCCCGCCTCCCGGGGAGATCTATACGGTTGCTGAAATCAGGCGAAAACAGGGGCGTTATGATGAGGCCATGCGGGAGTATGCAAAAATTGCAAACCAGCTCCCTCAGGAAGTCGGGCCCTATATCGCCATGATGGATATTGCCGTCCTGAATTTCAGTGACCGTGAGCGGGCCCTTGCCATTTTTCGTGATGGGATAGCTGCTTTGGAGCAAGAGGCGGATCGGGAGCAATTACGGGCGATGGGTAAGGCCTGCCTCGCCGGTTTTAAGAAAAGAGGGGCTGCAAGGTAACAAAAGTAACATTTGCAGACCACTATACTCATTTCACACTCAATGGCTATGGGATAAGCCCCCTTTACAGGGGGGCAAGCCCATGCCCGGTCCTCCGGGCCGAGATTCTCAAAGTGGAGGCTCTTGAAATGGTTGCGAAACCCACCTATGAAGAATTGGAAAAGAAAGTATGTAAATTAGAGCGCAAATTGACAGAGGATGCAAGCATACGTTTTGGCCATATCTTTGAAGACTCACTAAATGAAATATATCTATTTGACGCAGATACATTGAAATTCACCCAGGTGAATAGCGCAGCTCAGCATAACCTGGGCTATACCATGGAAGAACTTCAGCAGCTAACGCCCCTTGATATAAAACCCGAATTCACGGCTGAATCGTTTGCAAAATCAATAGCGCCCTTACGCGACGGTGAAAAGAAAAAGACTGTTTTTGACACTGTTCATAAACGTAAGGACCAATCACGTTATAATGTGCAAGTCCATTTGCAGCTTTTGAAAGATGGACGCAAAGAGTTATTCTTCGCGATTATTATAGATATCACTGAAAAGATGAAATTGGAGGAGCAGTTGCGCCAGGCCCAAAAGATGGAAGCCGTCGGGACTTTGGCCGGTGGGGTTGCCCATGATTTTAACAATATCCTGACTACGATCATCGGCAATGCCAGCCTTGCGTTAATGGAAGTCGGCAAGGATGGCCCCTTGCAAGAGGAACTCACGGAGATCAAAAAATCAGGGGAGCGGGCAGCTGCTTTGACCCGCCAGCTTTTAGCCTTCAGCAGCAAACAGATTACCCAGCCCGAGGTTCTGGATCTCAACGACTTGTTATCAGGCGTGGAGAAGATGCTCGGTCGCCTGCTTGGTGAGGATGTTGAGCTTCTCACTATCTTTGAGCCTGCATTATGGCCGGTGAATGTAGACCCCGGACAGATGGAGCAGGTGATCATAAACCTGACGATCAATGCCGGGGACGCTATGCCCATTGGAGGCAGGCTCACTGTTAAAACAGCCAACGCGAATCTGGACGAGAACTATTTTCGCGAGCACAGTATAAAAGATCTCCCCGGCTCTTATGTCGTGATATCGGTGCAAGACACCGGCAGCGGGATGGACACAGAAACTCAGGAACGTATATTCGAGCCTTTCTACACCACCAAGGAGCAAGGTAAGGGAACGGGATTAGGTCTGTCCACGGTCTATGGCATTGTCAAACAAAACAATGGTTTTATCTGGGCCTATAGCGAACCTGGAAAGGGAACAATTTTTAAGATCTATCTCCCTGCAGTTAAAGAGGATGCAAAACCGGAAGAAAAAGAACAAGCGCTTGTGAGTGAACGCGGTGGCTCTGAGACTGTTTTGATTGTGGAAGATGATGATGTGCTCCGTAGTTTTGCACAAAAAATTCTCCAGCAACACGGGTATAGAATCCTTGTGGCTGCAAATGGTGAAGATGCCTTGAAGGTCAGCGGGGAACATGAGGGGCCAATTCAGTTGATGCTAACCGATGTGGTGATGCCCAAGATGAGCGGCAAAGAAACAGCAGAACGGCTGCAACCGCTCTATCCCTGGATGAAGGTGATTTTTATGTCCGGGTACACGGATGGCGCTATTGCTCATCATGGTGTTTTGGCGCCGGGACTGAACTTTATCGAAAAGCCCTTTTCACCGGAAGACTTGGCGCGGAAAGTGCGGGAAGTGATTGATAGTGAACAGTGAAGATTGAAAATTGAATATTTGAGGAGGTCGTTGTACTTTTCGTTGCTCGTTGCTCGTTGCTCGTTGCTCGTTGCTCGTTGCTCGTTGCTCGTTGGAGCGAAGCGGAAGTTCCACTATGCGGGGGTACTGGTTGTAACGAAAACGAAAAGCGAAGAAAAGGGGCAATCACAATTGTGTGGGCGGCTGAAGTGCTTCCTGAAGGATTTTTGATTGATTTTTAACAGAAAGTTACGCCAACAAGGTTACCACAGGGTGAGTTATGAAGCCTATTTTTATAGCGATTTTGTTAATTTTTCAAATTGCCTCATTCAGTTTTGCAGCCGAACCCCAAAAGAGTTCCCGAACGGTCATGATCTCGGCCATCGTTAATGAACAAACCCATGCCATTTCCAAATACGTTATGCGGGAGGCCTACCGCCGAATAGGATATAAAGTATATTTTGACGATTTGCCCGGTCAGCGCGCTATAGAGTGGGCAAACAACGGATTGACTGATGGCGATGTGGCCCGCATCGAAGGAGCCGAAAATAAGTATCCCAACCTCATCCAGGTAAAAATCCCGATCATCTATTTCAAGGGCATTGCATTCTCAAAGACGGTCAGCAAGCGAATCGACCACTGGGAGGATCTCAAAGGTATCAGGACCGGAGTCGTCCGAGGCATTCGCTACTCGACTATCGGCACCAGGGGGATGGACCCATATTTTGCCAATGACATGACTCACTTATTTACCCTACTGGACAAGGGGCGCATTGAAGTTGCGGTTGCCGTTTTTGATGCGGGCAGGATAGAGATAGAGAAAAACTTCAAAGAGAGCGGTATTCACGTGGCCGGATCGCCGCTATTTTCTGCGCCTTTGTATCATTTCGTCAACGTTAAGAACAGGGACCTGGTTCACAAATTGGAAGACGTTCTCTCTGAAATGACCGCATCCGGAGAGATTGAACACCTGTGGCAGCGGGCACTTAACCGGTTATCTGGCAATTAACTGTATAATTAGACATTTTTGGTGATAAATGAAGAAGGAACTGCGAAAATCTTTCATACCATCATTCGGAAAAGGCCGCATCGCACGACGACTTGTTATCGCCACGATCATTTTCAGTTCCTTTATTACCCTGTCGGCCACTTCTTATCAGCTATATGCCGACTATCGACAAGATCTTAAAACGATTCATGGATATTTTACGCTAATCGAAAACAGCTATCTCAAAAGCCTTTCCAGAAGTGTATGGATGTATGATGTCAGGCAGGTTACCACTCAACTGGATGGACTGATAAAGCTTCCGGGAATCGAATACCTGGAAATCAAGGCCGGTGGAGATAATACATGGTCTTCCGGTAAACTGCAGTCGACGCGCACCATCACCAGGCACTTTCCCCTCTCTTTCCGGCACAAAAACCAAACGTTTTCCATTGGCACGCTGAACGTGACCACTAGCCTTGACAACGTCTACGACCGCTTAATCGGTAAGGCATTTACCATACTGGTCATCAATGCGATTCGGGCCTTTTTCGTGTCAGGTTTCATCCTGCTCATTTTCCATCTTTTCGTCACCCGCCACTTAGTCGAACTGGCCGATTTCGTCAATAATATCGATTTGAACCGCATCCCCGCAAGGATTAGGCTGAAAAGAAAAAAGAGGCCACCAACACATGACGAAATAGATCAGGTGGTACACGCCTTCAATCAAATGCAGGTAAATCTTCAACAGTCATACGAGGTACTGCAAGAGAGAGAGGCAAAATATCGAAGTATTTTTGAAAATGCCGTAGAAGGTTTATTTCAAAGCACTCCGGAAGGTCGTTTTGTAAGTGTGAACCCTGCCTTTTCCAAAATGCTATCTTACGCATCTCCTGAAGATCTCGTTTCAAGTATTTCCGATATCGCAACGCAGTACTACGTAGATCCTGAAGACCGACTCCAATATCAGAAGCTGCTCCAGGAAAATGGAACAGTGAAGAATTTCGAGTTCAAAGTTAAACGTAAAGATGGTTCGCATATCTGGGTATCCAACAGTACCCGTGCTATTTATGATCAGCACGATAAGATTGTTTGTTACGAAGGCAATGTAGGCGACATCACCGGCCGCAAGCTGGCGGAGCACGCGCTGAGTGAGAGTGAGAAAAGATACAGGCGAATATTTGAAAATATACAAGATGTCTATTATGAAGCAAGTATGGACGGAACTATTTTAGAAATCAGCCCCTCAATCGAGAATGTCTCAGAATATAAGCGGAAAGAATTAATCGGTAAATCACTTTATGATATTTACAGGAGTCCTGAAGAAAGGGATGAACTATTAGAAACAATTTTAGAATCGGGAAAGGTTGCCAACTTTGAAGTCCATCTAACAGACAAAGATGGATCCCAATACTCCATTGAACTTAATTCGACGTTGCAAAGGGATCAAAAAGGCAACCCCATAAAACTTATCGGTTCCATGCGCGATATCTCGGAGCGGAAACGGCTTGAAGCCAGGCTCTTGCAGTCTCAGAAGATGGAAACAGTGGGCACCCTGGCAGGCGGCACCGCCCATGAGTTCAACAACATCCTCGGAACAATTATTGGTAACACGGAGATGGCCAAAAATGATGTCCCCGAATCGAACCCGGCCAGGGAATGTTTAGAAGAGATACAAACAGCCTCATTACGGGCAAAAGACGTAGTGCGTCAGCTTTTAGGATTTGCCCGCAAGTCAGTGTTCCAGCTGATTCCGGTACAGATCAGTCCAATTGTCCATGAAACATTAAAAATGCTGCGGGATTCTATTCCCACGACTATAGAGATTCGCAGGAACCTGTCTTGTAAATCCGACACAGTGATGGCCGATTCCACCCAGATCAGCCAGGTACTCATGAATCTGTGCACCAACGCAAAGAATGCCATGCAGGCAGAAGGCGGCGTGCTTGAGGTGGAATTAAAAAATATAATTCTTGATGGAACGTCTGCACTTCTTTACGAGGATTTAAGTCCGGGAAATTATGTAAAGCTGACCGTTAAGGATAGCGGGCAAGGTATAGATCCCGGAAATATTGACCAAATCTTTGATCCTTATTTCACCACAATGAGTCTGGCAGAAGGAACAGGTATGGGGCTTGCCGTGGTGCATGGCATCGTCAAACACCACAATGCAGCAATCACCGTTGCAAGCGAACCAGGGAAAGGGACTCTCTTTGAGGTATTATTCCCACTTATTGAGGCCGAAGCGGAGCAAGAAGCCGGGGTACCGGAGGCGGTGCCCACCGGAAATGAGAAAATCCTTTTGGTCGATGATGAAGCCTCACTGGTGAAAATGGTAAAACGGATGCTTGAGATGCAGGGATATCAGGTTGAAACGAAAGGGAACCCGGTTGAAGCTTTAGAACTGGTTCGTTTGGAACCAGACCGGTTCGATCTTATCATCACCGACATGACCATGCCGCAGATGACCGGCGATAAGCTCACGAAAGAGATCTTGAGCATTCGTCCGGATATGCCGATTATTCTCTGCAGCGGTTTCAGCGAGAAAATTGATGCTGAAAAAGCAAAGGGACTGGGTATCCGAAAATATATTGAGAAACCGCTGGACATGTCCGATTTTGTGGCGGACGTACGGAAGGTGCTGGATAAATAAAATGTGGGGAGATAAAACAAGCATTCAGGCCAAATTTCTGAGGAATATGATTTCCATCGCCCTGGTTTCTATCGGGTTATGGTGCCTGATTTGGGTATACGGCGAATATTCCGCTTTCAATGTCGAATCGGAATCAATGCGCGCGGAGTATATCGAATCTCAAAAACAAATACTTCAATCCGAAGTGGCCGGTGTTGTCAAGTATGTCAAATATATGAAGGCTCAGGCTGAACTAGAACTGAAACTGGCGCTTAAGGACCGCGTGTATGAAGCCCACCAAATAGCTTTGAACATATATCGGAAAAACAAGGAGTCAAAAACCCCTTCTGAGATTGGAAACATGATCAAGGATGCCTTGCGGCCAATTCGATTCAACGATGGACGGGGATATTATTTTGCTGTTTCAATGGATGGAGTGGAGCAGTTGTACCTGGTAAGGCCTGAGTTTGAAGGGAAAAACCTGATTGATCTACAGGATTCGAAAGGCAATTTTATTATTCGGGATGAAATTGATGTCATTAAGAAATTTGGTGAGGGTTTTGTCAAGGATTACTGGACAAAACCGGATAAAGGCACCGGTGTTCTATTTCCCAAAATATCGTTTGTAAAGTATTTCAAGCCATATGACTGGTATTTCGGCACAGGAGAATATCTTGATGATGCTAAAAAACAAATCCAGAATGAAGTACTCAACCGTATTGCTGATCTCAGATTTGGAACAGAGGGATATTTTTTTGGGAGTACCTTTCGGGGGGGGGCGCTTTTCTCAAATGGTAAAATTACCCTGGATGGCGGTAATATATGGGAGTTGACGGATCCCAACGGTGTGAAAATTATCCAGGAACAACGCAAAGCCGTTGAAAACCCGGAGGGAGGATTTGTTTATTATTCCTGGCATAAAATAGGCACATCGATTCTATCCCCCAAAATGTCATTCGTTCTTGGAATACCTGAATGGGAATGGACGATAGGCGCCGGCGTTTACATGGATACGGTTGAAAATATGATTTCAACAAAAAGAGAAACCCTGGAGAATGGTATCAGAAAAAAAATCATCAACAGCATATTTGCCATGGTGATGCTGTTCCTGTTGATCTGTTTTTGGTCTAATCGGATTGTCAATCAAATGACAAAAGCAATTGAAGCCTTTTCGTTATCTTTAAAAAAAGCAACTACTGACGCGATTGAGATAAACCCCAAAGACATTCATTTGCGGGAGTTCAGAGATATCGCGGTGTTGACAAACGGGATCCTGTCAGCCCGCAAACAGGCCTTGGAAGCTCTTCGAGAAAATGAGGAAAAATATCGAGCGGTGGTGGAAGATACGCCTGTATTGATTTGCCGGTTTATTTCGGGAGGGATAATCACCTTTGTAAACGATGCTTATTGTAGATATTTTGATAAATCTTCCGATCAGTTGATAGGGAGAAGTTTTTTTTCGTTTATTCCCGAAACGGACAGAAAAAGCGTGATGACCAACTTGTCATCTTTAACAGCTCAATTACCCATCCAGACCCATGAACATCGGGTCATTTCACCAGACGGTGATCTCTGTTGGCAGAAGTGGACTAACCATGCGATGTTCAACGAACAAGGAGAGGTGACTGCTTATCAAGCTATCGGTGAAGATATTACCGATTTAAAAAAAATTGAGGTTCAACTTCAGCAAGCCCAAAAAATGGAATCCATAGGCAATCTGGCCGGCGGTATTGCCCACGATTTCAACAATATTCTATCTTCCGTAATCGGCTTCACTGAACTGGCAATGGATGGCGTCGCAAAAGGCTCTCAACTTGAAGACAACTTACAGGAAGTTTATACCGCAGGAAAACGAGCCCGGGACCTGGTCAAACAAATCCTTACCTTTGCGCGACAAACCGATGAAGAAATCAAACCTGTCAAAGTTAAAACAGTTGCAAAGGAAGCCTTGAAACTCCTGAGAGCCTCCATTCCCACTACCATTGAAATCAAACAAAAGATTGAAAGTGATTCTTTAATCATGGGCGATTCAACTCAGGTCCACCAGGTTTTCATGAATCTGTGTACCAATGCCGCCCATGCCATGCAAGACCATGGAGGCGTCCTGGAAGTTGGATTAACCGATATCGAGGTGGATGCGAAACGCAAGACAGCTGCAACCCTTAAATCCGGTGCATACATAAAACTATGGGTGTCAGATACGGGACCGGGCATCACACCGGATATCATCGAATCGATTTTTGAGCCTTATTTTACCACTAAGGAAGTTGGTGAAGGAACTGGAATGGGGCTGGCGATGGTTCATGGCATAGTCGAGAGACATGGTGGCAAAATAACGCTGGAGAGCGAATTGGGCAGGGGAACCCTCTTTTCGATCTATCTGCCTATTATTAGAAAGCATCCCGCAGATCAATCTTTCGTGCAAGAGAGCCTGCCGTCAGGTACTGAGCGCATTTTGTTCGTAGATGATGAATTGCCCATAGCTAAGATGGGTTCTCAGATTTTGGAACGGTTGGGATACCAGGTAACCGTTTGCACCAGCAGTGTTGAGGCCCTGGCGCTTTTCCGGTCAAAACCAGATGATTTTGATCTGGTCATCACTGACATGACCATGCCGAATATGACCGGCGATAAGCTTGCCATTGAACTCATACGGATTAGATCGAATATTTCAGTTGTCCTGTTCACCGGATACAGCAAAAAAATATCAGATGAATGGGCCTTGGGAATCGGTATCAAGGCCTTTGCCTATAAGCCGCTTGTAAAAGCGGATCTGGCAAAAACTGTCCGGAAAGTATTGGATGCTTGTTGAAGCGAAGCGTAGACCCCGCTACCGGCGGGAATGAGGTCAGAGAGCAGTCTCCATGCGAAATATTAAGAACATTTTTCTCTTCTTATTCATTTTGATACCTGGTTTAGGTCTGGGATTAGCCTTGGAAACCGCGGATGCTACGGACCGAACCACGCGTTCTAATGCGGGTGCTGAGGCGACTTTTAGAAAACCCCTGGTAATTGCCTTTGACAAAGGCTACGCACCCCTGACGCTTTTGGATATAGATGGGAATCCCACCGGGATATTTGTTGATTTTTGGCGCCTCTGGTCACAAAAAACCGGAAAGGGCATTACGTTTATTACCGGCAATTGGAATTCCACGCTCATCAACCTCAAAAACTCAAAAGCGGATATCCATTCAGGATTATTTTACAGTGATTCCCGAGCAAAATGGATCAGGTTTTCCCAGCCATTTTATGGGGTAGGATCGCATCTCTTTTGCAAAGCCGGATCAAATAGAATTGATCTCAGGGGAGATTTGGCAGGAATCAAGATCGGGGCAACATCAGGCTCCTTCCAGGAAGAGTATTTGCACAAAAAATATCCTGGGGCTGAGGTTGTGCCTTTCCCAAATCGAGAGCGGATGATCCGTGCTGTTTTAGAAATGGAAATCGACTGCCTGCTTGCGGAAGGTCCTTCTACAGCGGCAAATTTAAACCGCCTGGGGCTGACCGGGCAATTCAAAACAAGTCGCTTGCTGTTTCAAAAAACATTCCACGCAGGCGTTTTGAAAGAAAACGCTGCCTTGCTGTTATTGATCGATAAGGGCTTTGACACCATATCCGATATGGAGTTGGCTGCGATAGAAAAACGGTGGCTGCCTGATTCAAACCAGCAATACTACCGGACGCCAACTGGAAAAATCAGGCTGACTGATAAAGAAAAAGCATGGCTTGCCAGGCACCCGTCCATCCGGGTTGGGTTTCCGTCTAATTTTCCGCCTTTATTCTTTAAGGAAGCCGCTGTTATCAAAGGTATCAATCCGGACCACCTTAGTTTGATCAGTACATATTCAGGTTTGAATTTTGATCCCATAATTATTCCAGCGAAAAAATTGGATGACTATTTGCAAAGCGCCAGGATTGACATGTCGGTGGCCTTTGATATCCCCGAACGGAAAAATTATGCCCTCAATACATTGGCGGGTATGCATATGAATATGGTGGTTATCGGCCGTAACGATATGCAGGTAATCAGCGGCCTGGCGGCCCTGAACGGGGAAAAAATCGCAGTTGTCAGGGGCATCAGAATCTACAATCGTGTATTGAAGGATTATCCGGATATCAAGATCTATCAAACAGATACATACGCGGAGGCATTGGCGGCGGTCGTCTCAGAAAAAGCTGACGCGATTCTCGGTGGTATGGTCATGTTTGGCCATCTATTGCATCGCTATCCTACCCTGAAAATTCTCGGGCCGGCCGGTATACCTGCGGAACCTTATATGTATACGGTTCGTAAGGATTATCCTGAACTCGTCAGTATCATGAATAAAGCCATCACAAAAATTCCCAGAGAAGAGACGGACGCCATCGTTCAAAAATGGTTCAAAGTTCAAATTGATCTCAAAAAGAACTGGGCGACAATTTTAACATGGGTGGGCGGTGTTGGTTTGGCCTCTGTCGTTGTTATCGGAATTTTTCTATTCTCAAACAGAAAGCTCTCCCGGGAAATCATTGAACGCCGGAAAGTTGAGGCAGCACTCAAAGAAAGTGAAGAGAAATACAGACTTATTATCGATAATCAAAAAGATATGGTCGTAAAATTCGATCCTGATGGCCGGCTTCAATTTGTCAGCCCGTCCTATTGCGCTACGTTTGGAAAAACTCAAGAACAATTGCTTGGGAAAAAATTTATGCCGCTTATTCATGTAGACGACCGTGAGATTGTGGCCGAAGCCCTGGCCAGGGCCTTCAAACCGCCCTATTTCGCACAGGTTGAAGAGCGCGCACTGACGCAAGCAGGCTGGCGCTGGCAGGAGTGGCAAAATGTCGCCATTTTGAATAAAGACAATAAGGTCGAGGCGATTGTAGCGAGTGGCAGGAACGTTGACGAGCGTAAAAAGGCTGAAGCGGCACTGGTAAAATCCGAACAACAGTTTCAGGAACTTTTTACCTCCATTAATGATCTGATATACACACTGGACCTGAAAGGGCAGTTTATTTCCGTAAATCCAGCCATTTTGGAAGCATTTGGATATGAGTATGCCGAATTAATCGGGCGCAAGGTATCAGATTTCATGGCGCCTGAATTAGCGGCCACTTTTGAAAGCGACTATCTGGAAACACTCCAGTTACAGGGGTACCACGAGGGGATTGCAATTTATTTTACGAAAAACGGTGAAAAGATCTTTATTGAAAACAAAAGTGCATTCGTGTGGCCTGCAGACGGTGACCCTTTCATCAGTGGTATCGGCCGAGATGTAACTGAAAAAATTTTATCGGAAAGGAGCGTGGCGAAACTTCAGCAACAAGTAGCCCAATCTCAAAAGTTAGAATCAATCGGCACCCTGACAGGCGGGATCGCCCATGATTTTAATAACATTCAAGCTATTATTGCTGGAAACACAGAGTTGGCCTTAAAAGATGTTCCGGAATGGAACCCGGCCTATGCCTGCCTTGAAGAGATCAAAACAGCCAGCCTGAGGGCAACAAAGATTGTAAAGCAGCTTCTCAACTTCAGTCGCAAGACCGACTCAAAACTGCAACCCATAGAAATTGCCCTGATCGTTAAAAGCGCGCTCAAGTTTTTGCGATCAACGATTCCAACCACCATTGATATTCAGCATGAGATTCAAGCCGCGAACGAAACTATGCTGGCAGACCCGGCCCAGATTAACCAGATCATGATGAACCTGTGCATCAACGCTTCACATGCTATGGAACAAACTGGTGGAAAGATTACAATCAAATTGGAAAAGGTGATGGTGGATGATACAGCGACTAAAGACTATCCCGCCTTGAAAAGCGGTAAGCATGCCAAGCTGACGGTGAGCGACACAGGTCCGGGCATAGATCCTGAAATCATCGATCGGATCTTTGATCCCTATTTTACCACTAAGGAGGTCGGCAAAGGGTCCGGTATGGGATTGACCGTGGCGCACGGCATCGTAAAAAACCACAACGGGGTAATTTCCGTTGAAAGCGAACCGGGGAAAGGGACAGTTTTCGAGGTATTATTTCCTCTAACTGAGGCTGAAGCAGAGCAGGTAACCGGGGAGCCGGAGGAAGTGCCCACAGGCAATGGGAACATACTTTTTGTTGATGATGAAGCCTCACTGGTGAAAATGGTAAAGCGGAGTCTTGAGTTGCAGGGACATCGGGTTGAAACAAAAAGCGATCCTGCTGAGGCTTTAGAGCTGTTTCGCTCCAAACCTGACTGGTTTGATCTGATCATCACGGACATGACCATGCCGAACATGACCGGCGATCGATTTGCTATTGAGATTTTGAGCATTCGTCCTGATATTCCGATTATCCTTTGCAGTGGTTTCAGCGAAAAGATTGATGCTGAGAAAGCAAAGGCACTGGGTATCCGCAAATACATTGAAAAACCGCTGGACATGTTCGATTTTGTGGCTTCCATTCGTAAAGTACTTGATGCTGGTCGAAGTGAAACGGAGATCCCGCTGGAAGCGGGGATGAGCTAAAATCCTCCGTTCAACAATGATTATCCAAACATTGGGTATCTCAGAGCCCCTTTTGTAAAGGATATCGGGATAAAGCATAATTTGATTACTGGTCTTAAAAAGTCCATGATGACGCAAGTATGTGCTACTCGAACAGATAGACAAAACACAGGTGAAAATCATGCCCAAAAAGCCTACCTATGAAGAATTGGAAAAAAGAGTCCAAGAATTAGAGCATGGAGAATCTGCGCGCAAACGCGGCGAAGAACAACCCATTCATTCTCACGATTTGATGGATTACATTATTTCTCATGCCCGAAGCGCAATTGCGGTCCACGACAGGGATTTGAAATATATATATGTAAGCGAACGATATCTTAAGGAATACAGGGTTAAAGAGCATAATATAATTGGGAAACACCACTATGAAGTTTTTCCAGACCTCCCTCAAAAATGGAGAGACGTGCACCAAAGGTCATTAGCTGGCGAGGTGTTAAGTGCTGAGGAAGACCCTTACTATAGAGAAGACGGTTCGGTAGATTGGACGCGCTGGGAATGCCGTCCATGGTATGAATCCGGCGGATCAATCGGTGGTATTATTATATACACTGAGGTTATCAACGAACGTAAGGAGATGGAGGAATCGCTGCGAAAGAGTGAGAAACAACTTTCCACCCACCTTCTAAATACACCGGTTGGCGTACTTTCTTGGGATCTGGATTTCAAGGCTGCTGAGTGGAACCCGGCAGCCGAAACTATATTTGGTTATACTAAAGCGGAAGCCATCGACAAACATGTTTCCGAACTTATTCTTCCTGAAGATATGAAAGAATTGGTTGATGGCGTTTTCCAGGATCTACTAACCGAGAAAGGTGGTACTCGCAGCACAAACGAGAACATCACCAAAGATGGCAGGCGGATCATATGCGATTGGTACAACACTGTTCTAAAAGATACTGATGGCAAGGTTACAGGCGTGGCATCATTGGTACATGATATCACCGATCGGAAGCAGGCGGAGGAGGCGCTGAGGGAAAGTGAGAATAAGGCAGAGCAATACCTTGATATTGCTGGGGTTGCATTGATTGCTCTCGACAATGAAGGCAACATAACTCTAATCAACAAACGAGGCTTAGAAATCCTTGGTTATCGAGGGGAAGAGCTTTTCGGAAAGAACTGGTTTAAGACCTGTTTGCCAGAAAGAATTGCGGATCAAGTCTTAGATGTTTACCATAAATTGATCAGAGGTGACGTTGATCCTGTTGAGTATTATGAAAACCCGGTTCTCACAAAAGATGGGAAAGAGCGCATTATCGCCTGGCACAACTCTGTCCTTATAAATCCAGATGGTGAAATTATCGGAATTTTGAGTTCAGGAGAAGATATCACCGAACGACTGTTGGCAGAAAAGGAGCTGCGGGCGAGTCGAGACTATCTTGAAAAATTAACCAATTCTATATGGGATGCAGTTTTTTCAGTAAAAATGCCGGAGAGGGTGGTTGAGTGGGCCAATGAGTCCTTTAGACTCATCGGCTACGAACCCAGTGAGTGTGTTGGCCAAGATACGTCCTTTTTATACCCTGACAGGGATGGTTTTTTGGACTTTGGTAATAAACTAAAAAATGCCATGGCAGCCGGAAAGGACGTATTACACACCGAGCACTTATTAATGAAAAAAAACGGCAAGACTTTTCCATCGGAAGTTTCTTGTACTTTTCATAAGGAAAATAATGAGGTTATTCGTGTCACCAGCATTATTAAAGACATCACTGAGCGCAAGCGGGCCGAAAAATTATTAAAAGAATCACAGGAGACTCTTCTCACAGTTCTGGACAGCATTGATGCTACAATTTATGTTGCTGATATGGGAACCTACGAAATTCTATTCATGAATAAATATATGCAGGACAGTTTCGGGGCGAATTTTACGGGGAAAATTTGCTGGGAGGTTTTTCGTCATGAATCCGGCCCCTGCAGCTATTGTACCAATGACAGATTGCTGGATGAAGAGGGTAACCCGGCAGGTGTGCAGGTGTGGAATGATCAAAGCCCGGTTACTGGAAAATGGTACATAAATTATGACCGGGCCATCAAGTGGGTGGATGGTCGTTATGTTCGATTACAGGTTGCGACCGATATTACCGAATTAAGGAAAATGGAAGAACAGCTCCGCCAGGCTCAAAAAATGGAGGCTATCGGTACCCTGGCCGGAGGGGTTGCCCATGATTTTAACAATATCCTGACTACGATCATCGGCAATGCCAGCCTTGCGTTAATGGAAGTCGGCAAGGATGGCCCCTTGCAAGAGGAGATCAAGGAGATTAAAAAGGCAGGGGAGCGGGCTGCCGCTTTGACCCGCCAGCTTTTAGCTTTCAGCCGTAAACAGATTGCCCAACCTGAGGTCGTGGATCTCAACGACTTATTATCAGGCGTGGAAAAGATGCTCGGTCGCCTGCTTAGTGAGGATGTTGCGCTTTTAAAGATTTTTGAGCCTGCATTATGGCATGTGGAGATAGACCCCGGACAGATGGAGCAGGTGATCATGAACCTGACGGTCAATGCCAGGGACGCCATGCCCAGGGGAGGCAAGCTCACTTTTAAAACAGCCAACACGAATCTGGACGAGAACTATTTTCGGGAGCACGGCATACAAGATCAGCCCGGCTCGTATGTGGTGATATCGGTAAGCGATACCGGTAGCGGGATGGACAAAGAAACGCAAAAACATATATTTGAGCCTTTCTACACCACCAAGGAACGGGGCAAGGGCACGGGACTGGGGTTATCGACTGTCTACGGTATTATCAAGCAAAACAATGGTTTTATCTTGGTATACAGCGAGTATGGGCAGGGAACGACATTCAAGATCTACCTGCCTAAAGTTATGGGGGCTGCGGTGTTAGATGAAAAAGAAATAACGACTACAGCCGGCCACAGCGGTTTTGAAACCGTTTTGATTGTAGAAGACGATGATTCACTCCGAAAGCTTGCGCAAAAGACTCTCCAGCGGCACGGTTATAGAATCCTTGTGTCTGAAAATGGTGAAGATGCCTTGAGGGTCAGCGGGGAACATGAGGGGCCAATCCAGTTGATGATAACCGATGTGGTGATGCCCAGGATGAGCGGTAAGGAAACAGCAGAACGGTTGCAA
This sequence comes from uncultured Desulfobacterales bacterium, assembly GCA_964636125.1. Lineage (GTDB taxonomy): Bacteria > Desulfobacterota > Desulfobacteria > Desulfobacterales > CAJINA01 > CAJINA01. The sequence continues at coordinate 67,855 of CAZWPX010000019.1, forward strand.
CCGCACTATCCACAGATGAAGGTAATTTATATGTCGGGTTACACGGACGACTCCATTGTTCAGCATGGCGTTTTGGCACCGGGACTGAATTTTCTCGAAAAGCCTTTCACACCGGAAGGTCTGGTGCTAAAAGTGCGTGAAGTGATTGATAGTGATGCCCAGACCATTCGCGAGGTTCTTGATAAATAGTGTTAAGTATGTTTTACTATTTCTATAAGTTATATGTCATTTGAGAGGTCATTGAAGACATCGAAAGGTCTGGATTAGATGGATGCGACGGTATCACTGAATGGGGAGAAACGTGCGGCCCTGCTTGAAATGCTCCGTAACCTCAGTACGATCTTCTGGGGGCCGGATCTTGAGAAGTGCCGTGAGATGCTTTCGAAAAACTATTTCAAGCCGACTGAAGTCCTGAAACCTGTTCCGGGTTTCGTTCCGACCGGCACGCTTGCGAAGTTCAGGGACCAGATCCATGCTTGCGGGGATGAAAAGGCTCTTTTTACCCACCTGGAGGAAGCCTATATCCCTCTTTTCGTCAATGCCCGGGGGGGGGTTGCGGCACCCTTATACCAATCGTGCTATCCGGATGCGACTGAACTGCAGACCGCGACCGCCCTTATGGGTGAGCCCGCGGTCAGGATGAAACAGCGCTTTGCCTCTAAAGGCCTGGCCCTGGACCGCGATCTGAATGAGCCCCCGGATCATCTGGCCATTGAAATTGAGTACCTTTACTTTTTACTTCAAAAAGGGTGGGCAGAAGGCAGCGCACCCCTCCTGTCTGAGGCCACCGCCTTTGCACAGACTGAGCTGCTCGCCTGGATCCCCCGTTTCGAAGAGCGCCTGGGGGCAACAGCCGCGGATTCTTTTTATTCGTTGGCCGCGGCGATCCTGGTTGCAACCTTGCGCCTGGTGGCGGAAATTCAGCTGCATCATTCTGCAACGTTAGGGTGAAGCGTCTCACTCCATGCCGAGGCCGTGCTTTATTGTGGGAGATTCTTCGTCGCTTTGCTCCTCAGAATGACAAGCAGGCGGAGAGATTCTTCAGCCCAAAAAAGACCCGCCCGATGAAATCGAGAATATTTCAGCGGGCGGGGTGTCAAGTGTGAACGGACCTATGCGTTACTCAACTTTTTTTATTGTATAAGAACCATCTTTTTTAAAGATAATTTCACCCTCCAGGTAATAGACCTGTTTCAAAGAAGGCCTCAGGTCCTGCAGCATGTAGTAGGCCTCGCCACTGCGGGCACCCGTTGAGCAGACAAATACAACTGGCTTGTCAGCCGGCAGGGACGCCACCTTTTTCTCCAGGTCATCCGTGGGGATATTCACCGCGGTTTTAAAAGACCCTTTCTTATACTCATCCTTGTCGCGCACATCGATCAGCATAATGCTGTCCGGGTTTTCTGCGACAATCTTCTTAAAAGTCGCAATCTCAATGGTCCCCTCTTCGGAACCGGCCTTGACAGCAACAGCCGCCGGCTTTTTAACATCTCCGGCAGCTTTTTTCCACGCAGGGTATCCCGCTGCGAACACAGCTACATCTTTATAACCAAGTTTTACCGCCTTCCAGGCGGATAGGTAACTGAGCTTTCAGGTGTAGCCCTGGCAGTAGAAAATCAACGGCGTGCTTTTGTCGGTGGGCAGGTTGTCCTTGAGCTGGTCAAACTTACGGTCGGGGATGCTGATGGCGCCCGTGATGTGTCCCTTGTCATACTTGGGACGCTTGGGGCGTGAATCCACGAGGACCATATTGGCTTTGCTGTCAATTTTCTTTATGACGTAGCTGGCTTCAACGGCGTAGTAGTTGCCGGCCGTTTTCTTCCACACCGGGAATCCGTCAGAGAAAACCTTGACATTTTTATAACCGAGTTTTTCCGCCTTCCAGGCGGATTTGTGGCTCAGCTTTCAAGTGGGGCCCTGGCAGTAGAAAATAAGCAGGGTATCCTTGTCCGCGGGCAGCTTGTCAACCATCTTGGCAAACTGGCTGTCTGGAATGCTCACGGCTGTGGGAATATAGCCCTTGTCGAACTTGGGCCGTTTGGGACGTGAGTCTATAATCAGGACGTTGTCCTTTTTCGGCATCTTTACGTACTTCTGGACAAACTTTACATCCACGATTGAATGGAACTGCCATTTTTCAGTGGTCTCTTTTTGGGCCTGGTCGGTTGTCTGCTGTGTTGTCACGCAACCGGCCACAAGCAGCATGGCCAGTATCAGCATAACCGGCAAAACCCATCTTTTTCGATTCATTGCGTTACCTCCATTTAAGGGTTAATAAAGTGAAACCATATTTACTTTGCATCTGTATTCCAGAATGTCGCCGGCATGTGGATGCCGCCTGGCAGGGTCGGGGCCACACCCCAATCCAGAAGGCGGGTTTCCTTGTTGTAATAAATGTTGGGCCGGGTATTGACATGCGGTGCGGTTACCCGAACCAGATCTCCTTTTGCCACCAGCTTGCTGACCGCGCTTTCAGGATCGTTGAGATCCCCAAAGACCCGTGCCCGGGTGGGACAGGTGATAACGCAGGCCGGTTCCTCACCTCTATTCAGGCGGTGCTGGCAGAAGTCGCATTTGTCGGCCACACGTGACGTGGGGTTCCGGTAACGGGCACCGTAGGGGCAGGCGGTAACGCAGTTGCCGCAGCCGATGCATTTGACCGGGTCGATGGCTACCAGACCGTCTTTTTGTTTGAAGGTGGCACCCACGGGGCAGGCCTCCACGCAGGAAGGGCCGTCGCACTGCATGCACTGGCCGGGTTGAAACTCGGACTTGTCATCGCTGTCCATACTCCACAGGGGCCGGATCCAGTTACGCCAGAAACCGTCCGGGACACTGTTTTCGACTTTGCAGGCAATCAGGCAGGCTTTGCAGTCGATGCATTTTGAGGCATCGATGGCAATTGCGTATTTTTTTGGCTTATGATGTTTCATAGCGTTGTCCCTCAAGTTTTCTTACACTGACAAATGTTTCATGCATGGCCATATTGCCGGATACCCTGTCGGCGTGATCTTCAAGCACTTCTGCAATACAGGCGCCTTTACCGAAAATGTTGGATAACCCTTTGGATATGACCCCGAATCCGGTATCCATGTAGACCGTATCCGGCCTGGTATCCCGGGTGACCCGGGCCTTCAGGCGGCCCTTTCCGGCACTGCTTTTAACCTCCACCTTGTCCTGGTCCTGAATGCCCAGTTCTTTAGCGGGCCGGGGGTGGATCCAGAGGGCGTTTTCCGGTTCCAGTTCCCACAAGAGCGCATTGTTTGTGCTGGCGCTCTGGGTGATGTAGGCATTGCGGCCCACCACGATCCGAAAATGGTTCTCAGGTACGCTTGCCGGGGGGGTATAGATCGGCATGGGGTCGACCCCATGCTCTTTGTAGCGGCTGTTTAGGATTTCGATTTTCTTCGAACGGGTTTTGAAAGGTTTGCCTTTATGCAGGCCATAACCGGGGCCAACAATATTGTAAACACCGTCCTGTTCGATTGCCCGGGCGACTTCCGGTATTTTTTCCAGCTGGGCTTTGCGGAAATCAGCGATGGTGAAGTCAAAATGCTCAGCCAGGTCAAGGCGCCTGGCCAGTTCCTTGACGATCCAGAAAACCGGTTTTGACTCGAACATGGCCGGCACCACCGGATCGCGGGTGATGACCCCCGAACAGGTGGATGAGGCCAGGAAAGCAGAGAGCGGGTCCTCGCGTTCCAGGTAGCTGGGGGCCGGCAGGACCAGGTCGGCCATCCAGGCGGTATCGCTCATGACGATGTCCACGGTCATCATGAAATCCAGCTTGTGGATCATCTCAATGGTTTTGTTGCGATTGGCCCCGGTCTGCATGGGATTGGTCTTATAAGTCATCCATCCTTTTATGGGATAGGGGTGGCCTTCGATAACCGCGTCGCGGGTATGCTTGAAAGAGCCCTCCTCGTCAAACATCATCTGGGCCCGTTCGGCGTCCACCCGGTCTTCCGGGTTGTCGTCGTACCAGGGGGCCTCCATGGGAATGCCCCCTGCCTTGACCTTTTTGGGAACGATCAGGCCGCCCTCCCGGTCCCAGTTTCCCAGCAGCGCGTTGACGATGGCATAGGCCCTCCTGATCTGGGTGGAATCCTTGTAATCGGAGCTCCTGCGCCCCGGGTAGACCATGGCGGCCGGTGCGGCTGCTGCCAGTTCCCGGGCGATTCGTTTGATATCTCTGGCCGGGATATCCGTCTCCTGGGCAGCCCACTGCGGTGTATAGGGTTGGACGTGGGTTCGAAATTCATCAAAGCCGGAGGTCATTTCAGCCACGAATTCCTGGTCGTACAGGTTTTCGGCAATTATGACGTGGGCAACGGCCAGGAAGAAAGCCATGTCCGTACCGGGTTTGATGGCATGCCATTCGCTGGCCAGGGCCGCGGTTTTGGTGTAGCGGGGATCGAGGACCACCAGTTTGGAGCCATTTTGCATGGCCGTCATGAGATCCATGCTGTCCGGTGTCACCAGGGCTTCGAACCGGTTGGCACCGGGCATGATGATATATTTACAGTTTAAAACGTCGGGGGTCGGTACCACACCGAACGTGTCCAGAAAAGCCCTGTTTCGGCTGAGCAGGCAGTTTGACTCGTGTGAAATGACATTGTAGGAACCATACGCTTCAGCAAACCGGTGCACAAAGGTCGACTGCATGTCCGTGCCGGCCATGAACAGGAAACCGCAGCGGGTGTATTCTTTACCAATGCGTTCGAGCTGTTCGGCGGCATGGTCCAGGGCCTGGTCCCAGGTCAGGCGCTGCCAGCGGCCCTCTCCCCGCGCGCCTTTGCGCAGCAGGGGGTATTTGAGCCGGTCGGGGTCGTAAAGCTGCCCGATCCCGGCATTACCCCGTGCACACAGCATCCCTCGTGATTTCAGAGACTTCGGGTTGGGGTCAAGCTTTTTAACCACATCGTTTTCCACCCTGGCGATCAGCCCGCATTTGTTAAAACACATATCGCAGGCTGAGAACACTTTCCGGGCGCTGCTGCTATCGGTTTCTTCTTTTGCGGAAACCAGCGCGTGCAGGACCCGGGCAGGGCCGCCGGTCGCCGCGCAGGCGGCGGCGGTTCCCGAAAGTTTTATAAAACTGCGCCGGGAAATTTTTCCTTTGCTTTTGAAAGCCATCTTAGACTCCAATATTGCTTACCAATTAAGTTGGTTCCAGGTTCAACGCTAAAGACTCCAGCGTTAAGCTTTTATCTCGGACCCTACTTGCATTTAGCCGGCGCCGGCGAATCCGACGCATGCCCCCAGAGATGGGCGTAGATGTCCGTACGGTCTTTATCAGAAAGTTTTGCCCACTCGTCTTTGCATTGCAGCTGGTCGAGGCCTTCAAACACCTTTTGCCATTCGGCCTGGGTTTTACTCACCGGGCTGAGCTCCGTGGCGTTTCCGCCGTTAACGTGACAGGTCCGGCAGGTTTTACGATAAAGGTATTTTCCCTTGCGCGCGTTGCCCTTGTCAGCCGCGATGACCAGGCCGATGGAGACCAGCAGAAATGAGCCGGCCAGTATAATTGCAGTGATGCGTTTTAACATTTTTTCCTCCTGTTCAGGTTCTTATAAGATTTGAATACACTTGCGACAGTGATTGTCATGGGTGTATTGGGACAATCTGTTGGCGAAATCTCTTTCGGCATTATCCTATTTGCCCGGCGTGGAAGTGGCATGCGACACGCCCAGTCCGAGCTTGTTAAAACGGCCCCCGTATTTGACCGGGTCACCGGGATAACCCAGGGCTTTGTAGTCGATGTAATTTGTTTTACCGACCAGATCGGCTACATCCCGACCCATTCTGGACAGCTGCGCGAAGTTGATCCCTTTGTAGACCAGCTCTTCAAAATTGACATCCGGCCGCTCCTGGTGGCATTGGCCGCAATAAGGTGCCTTGTTGAGTGAGGTGTGGCATTCGGCGCATGACAGGGCCTGCTCCTTGGGCACAACTTCGTGGGTCAGGCCCCAGTACATGGAGGTTTCAACAAATTCGTATTTACCGCTATAGGCCAGACCGGCATGCGCCATACCGTCTCTGGCGGCCTTGTCCCAGTCCCAGTGTTCCCAGTAGCCCTTCCACAACTGGGGCGCAATCAGGTACTTGTAGACCGAATCACTGATCTGTTTGCCGCGATGCAGTTTGAACGGGTAAATCCGGGAGGACGGGTCGGTGAGGCTGCCCATTGGTTTGGTAAGTTCGGTGACGCCGTTTTCGTTGATGCGATCGCCGAGGTTGTGCCGCTTCACCGTACCGTTGTACCAGAGATAGGTGGGCTTGACAGCTTCATCCCAGGTGAAGCTGCCTTTCTTTTTACTATAGGTTGGCTTGCCGTATTTATCTTTGGGATTTTTGAGGTCCTGCCCGGCCGTGGACCAGTCCCAGGCCACCTTGGTTGGGTTACGCTTCGAATAGACCGGGATGTGGCAGGTCTGGCAGGCCACGTGCTTGGTGTGCTTGTTCAGGTGGTGGTCGATCAGTTCCCGACCCATGTGGGGACTGTCGGTGTGGCAGTATTCACATGAGAGATCACCCTCCACTACCGGAACGGAGATGCTGCGACCCGAGATCATGTGGTTGCGGGTCTTGTGGCAGTCCTGGCACCGGAAATCCATGCCGCCTTCCCCTACCCCCATGTGGACATCGTGGTCCCGGTCGGGTTTGGACAGAACAACAGCCATGTCGCCATGTTTGACGGCATCCCCGCCGCCGCCCCTGAAATGGCAGGCGGTGCCGCAATTGTCACGGGAGGGGCGACCCACGTTTTGGGCAATCGTGACCAGGTCCAGGTTCTTTTCAGGAAAACCGGCTCCGGCCGGGGATTTTTTATACTTTCCGGTGGTATCGTGGCAGACCAGACAGTCAATCCGAGCCGGGTCATTGAAATTAAAATTTTCATCTTCCCAGCCGTAGCCGATATGGCAGCTCGTGCAACGGGCCCAGTTTCCGTTCAAATTGATGCAGAAGTTATTGATTGTACTGCTTTTTTTTCCCAGATCGGTGCGTTTTTCATGGCCCACGGTATAGGGCGAGGAACCATGCCATTTCCAGTGGGCGGTCTTTAATATCGCCTCACCCTCCTTTTTATGACAGGAGAGGCAGTTTTGGGTCACGTCCAGCGCATCTACAGAGCCTTCGAGTTTCACCAGCTGGTTGTGACTGGGAACCTTTTTGGCGTGACAGGCCAGGCAATCGGTGGGCGCGCGCGTGTCCAGTGTACGGGCGAGCGGGCCTCTCACCATGGCGCTGTAAAGGATCGGGCCGCGCACATGGGGTACCTGTTCTGATTGCTCGTGGCAATCCATACAGAGTTGATGGTAGGCGCCTTTCAGCCCCGGGGTGTGCAGGTTCTTGGCGTCAAACGGCTTGTCATGGCAAAGCGCACAGGAGGCTGGTTCTTCTGCAATTTTTCGCAGTTTGGTCATGGTGGCCGGCTCACCATACCGGTCACCCTCTTCACGCGGGCGCCGATGGTGGCAGATGGTACAGTCTTTAAGGACATTGGCGTGTTTGCCGTGCATAAAGCGCACCGATTCATACAAGTCACTGTATTTGTTTATAACCGGACTGTTGAGGACTTTTAATTTGGGTGCGTCTGATATATTGGGCGTCATCTCCGATTCCAGTGGAATCTGGAGTGTGCCATTGGCCTGATCTCCGTCTGCCCGGACGGTCGCCGGCAGCCATGCAACCAGGCCCAGGGCGATCAGCGCCAGGACAGTGGTCGACATTTTCTTGGGATGGGCGCCGAGGACCGGGAAGATAAAGACCGCCACGCGGTATATAAACATCAGCATGGCAATCAGGCCGATGGTTATAAAGATCTCTCCCAGAGCTGGAAAATACGACACCAGCTTGTAGGGCGGCGTGTAGCTGACGATGAAGACATTGATTCGGTTGAACAGGATGCCTATGACAAAAATGAGCGCTGCGAAAAAAAGCAGGCCCGGGGAGCGGCGGACCTTCCGGAACAAAAGGAGCCCGAAGGGCAGGATGACGCCGACGATCAGTTCCACCAGAAATGAATTGGTCTGATAGGTTCCGTCCAGCAGATATACCCAGGTTCCGCGTACCAGCATATCGCCGATTTTTGCGGCCAGGTAGGTTCCCATGAGGATCGGCATGTAGCGTGCCAGGGGGGTCAGTACTTCCATTTCCGGTTTGCGGTCAAACGATTTTGACACGATGATGGATTCCACTACAACCATCGGATACCCGGCCGCAAAGGCCGAAAGCAGAAACAGGAGCGGCAGTATTGGGGTATACCAGAGCGGATGAATTTTGTAGGAGGCAATCAGCATGAGGGATCCCAGGCTGGACTGGTGCAGGCACGACAACACGATGCCGGCTATGATGAAAATGAACATGATTTTTGCCAGGATCCGGTCGGCGACATCCAGTAGTTTTTCGAGGAGCGCATTTAAACCGGAGAGAGGCCCCGGCAGGTTGACCCGCCCCTGAAAGCGCTCAACCACAATGGGGATAAACTCGATGTATAAGACGTGCAGGTAGATCATCACGCACATGGCCACTTCAAACAGGACCGAGTTGCCGTTGTGATTGAATATGGGGCTGGTGATGTTCCAGTAGCGGCCGATGTCTATCAGCAGGCCGAGGACGACAAAGGTGTATCCCAGCATGGCGGTCAGCAGGGCTGGGCGGATAACCGCGTGGAACTGGTCGCGGTTGAACACATAGGCGATGGCGCCGGTGGTGAACCCCCCGGCGGCCAGGGCTACCCCGGAGGCGACATCGATGGCCACCCAGAGTCCCCAGGGGTACTGGTTGCTCAGGTTGGAAACGGCTCCGATGCCGAACAGAAAGCGGGTAACGGCAAAGGCTGCCCCGATGACGATCAGCCCCAGCATCACCATGACACCCGGAGTTAGAAATTTTTCATCTATCGGTGCGGCGGCTTCATGCGTACTCATGGGGTGTCTCCTTTCGCGCTGTTTTCCTGGTCGGAATCGTTCGGGCCCGGCTGGTCAGGATTTGGAATATTGGGAGACCCTTCCTGTTTGGTATCTTTCAGAAATCCGGTCAGCCACATGGTGCCGCCGAGGACTGCATAGAGGCCTATGGGAGCTGCAAAGTACTGAAAAAGGCCGTGCTGGATGGACTCGGTAAGCCGGGGAGGGGCCTTGGTTCCTATTTTCGGGAAGCCAATCGTTTCAAACGGCTCGGACGCAAGGTAGAGCCATGATGTTCCCCCGACTTCGTGTTCACCGTAGATGTGGTCCACGTATTTTCCCGGGCTGTTTTTGATTTTCCAGCGGGCCAGGTCCAGAAGGTCGGTTTTTTTACCGAAAGTCATCACCTCCCGGGGGCATACCTGGGCACAGGCCGGCAGTCCACCATCAGCCAGATAGTTAAAACAGAAAGTGCACTTTCTTACTTCCGGGGTCAGGGGCTTATCATATTCATAGGCCGGGACCTGGAAAGGACAGGCCACCATGCAATAACGACAGCCAATGCACTTTTTAGCGTCATAGGTTACGGCCCCGTTGGGCTCTTTGGTCAGCGCCCCCACGATACAGGCGGAAACACAGGAGGGATCGTTGCAGTGCATGCACTGAAATTTGACAAAGGTCGGCCTCTGTCGCCAGGTCAGTGTCCCGATATTCTTGGGATAGTACTTGTTGACGACGGTATAAGAAGTTTCATCCATGCGCCTTTCGTTTTCGAGGACTGTCATCTCTTCGAACGAATCTTCCGGTTTCGGGAGACTGTGCCGTGTGTTGCAGGCCTGTTCGCATTTGCGGCAGCCCACGCAAAGAGTGGTGTCCACCAGGCAGCCGTATTCATCGCCCTGGGGCTCTGGTTGAGAGGCCCGGGCGGATTTCTGGGTGACGGCCATGGAAGCACCTGCGGCCCCGACAATTTTAAAAAAATTCCGGCGACTCAGCTCCATATTTCCTCCTTGAGTTTACTTCTGTTTTCATGAGCTCGCTCCATAATTCAGTGTCTGTCACTTTCTGGTAACGGAGATGCGGATGACTCCATTTTGCTCCAGGAAATTAGCGTTATGGTTTTCCGAGTGCTCAATTATCAACAGCAGATTCCTGGCAACATCGGGATCATCCAAAAGTACATCAAGTATATCGCCACCCTCCATCCGGATAAGCTCGCTATTGCATTTGAGCAGTGAGGTCGGCCACTCAATGTTAAGCAGGCTTATCTCAGATCTTGATGGCATATCGATTCCTCTAAGTTAAAAGCACTCCACCCCTACCCGCAAAATACATGCCGAAGATGTGTGCGAACGGGTTTTTATGCCAGCGCCTGTTATTACTGGATGTAACGACACATGGCCAAAAATGCTTGCCGGAATTGAACAGGTCGGGTATTTAAACAGTTGTTTAATTGCTTAAACAGCTGTTGCGTTACGGCTGATGAATATGATAATATCCCTGATAAATATATGGAGGTTGGCAAGCCTTGATGAACACTGTCAAAATCAGAAATTAT
>CAZWPX010000020.1:0-49099 GCA_964636125.1 uncultured Desulfobacterales bacterium
AATGTCATAAAATAGTGAAAGCAGGGCTACTATGACAAATCCAAACAAAGTCATTATGATGGCAGCTTTATATTGAATCTTCATAAATTTCACTATAATTGATCCATTGATCAAACACAAGATGTTGTGTATCGGGAAAACTTAGGGTTCGCGCAAAAATAACTTCACATTTTCAAAGCCCAACCATCTCAAGCAGTGGCGTTGCAAAAATACGAAATATGCCCGATATTTCTTAATTTTTGCGCCTTGCTTATTGAGCGCTTGAACCCTGAAAATTTGCGAACTTATTTTTGCGCGAACCCTTAGCGTCCTGTCCTTCTGAATACTTTGTTGGCGAAAATTCACCCTGCGGATTATTTTCTGCCGTCGTTTGTTACCATGATGAAGATAAGGGGGATAAAGAGCAGTGTTAAAAAAGTACCGACAATGAGGCCACCGATTGCCACGGCGCCGAGGGGTGCCAGCCGTTCAAGTCCAATGGCCGATCCCAGGGCAACCGGCAGCATGCCTGCGGCCACGGCAAAGGCGGTCATCAGTACCGGCCGGGTACGAATGCGGATCGATTCGAGCATGGCCTCTTTTTTGTCCAGGCCTTCCGCCATCTTTTCCTGGGCAAAATGAATGAGGAGAATGGCATTATTGACGATGATGCCGGAGAGAAGGATAAAGCCCATCATAGCCGGCATGGAGACATGATAATCGAGGATGAGGTTCGTCCAGGACGCTCCGATAATGGTCAGCGGAATGGAAAGGACAATCATGATGGCCACCTTGATACTGTCAAACAGGGCAATCAGGGTGAAAAAGATGAGAATCACCGCAAAGCCGATGGCAGTGACCATCCTCCCGGATGCGCTTTTAAACTGTTTGATATCCCCGCTCTGCTCCAGGGTCACTGACCGGGGCAGCTGCGACCCGGCAAATGCCTTCTGGAAATCATCCATGATATGGGAAATGGCGGCCTTTTCTCTGGATCCATAGACATTCAGGGTATAATTCAGGCCTTCCCGGGTGATGATCCCCGGTTCCTGCTCGCTCTTAATAGAAGCGATGGCCGCAAGGGGGATTTTACCCTTAGGGGAGTCAAGCAGGGTGGCTTGCAGGATATCCACACTGTCCCGCTGCCTGGCAGGCAGCCAGACACGCACACCAAAATCAACACTGTTCTGCAGGGGCAAGGAGGCAACCAGCGCGCCCCGTAAAACAGCCTGCAATTGCCCGGCGATATCTGCACTTTTGAGACCGTACATTGCAGCCCGGGCCTGATCGATTTCAAGGTTATACACGGTCTTATCATTGTCCCAGGTCCTGGCAACAGAGACGAGACCCCTGGTTTTATAGAGCGCTTTTTCCACCAGGTCGCCGGCTGTTTCCAGATCAGCAAAGCTTGGGCTGGAGAGTGTCACATCAATACTTGCCCGGATACTTGCCATGGCCGTCGCCCCGTAATCCACCACCTCAAGGCTCTTGATATTATCAATGCGGGCCAAAAGCGGCCGCAGCCGATGTTCAATCTCCCAGATGGACTCATCCCGCTCATAACGATTCACATAGGTGGCGGTAATGGCAATATGATCCGTACTGCTGCCGCTTCCGATACTGAGCACCCCCGGTTCACTGCCGATGGCTGAAGAGAGGCGGAGCAGGGGGCCGTTTTCGGACAGGATTGTATTCACCTCTTTAACGATGCGCTGGCTGGCCTCGATGGGCAGATTTGGGTCTGTGACGATATTGACTTTAACACCGCCGGTATCCATGGGGGGCATCAGTTCCTGCCCCACCGTGGGCATTACGCCCCGCACACTGATCACAAAGAGCAGGGCCAGGCAGAAAAAATAGGCTGCGGTCACAATTTTGCTCCGTAAAGCCAGGCTGACAGCTGTGGAAAAAAAAGAGCGTATCTGATCAATGACAAAACCGGTTATACGGTTGAAAAAATTTTCCAGGCGCAGCACCCAGGGCTGCTCCAGGGTCAATATCTTCATCGAGAGCAAGGGTACGGCTGTGATGGAAATAGCATAGGAGGCCGTGAGTGCCAGGAGCAGGGTTCCCACCAGGGGACGGAATATGGTCTGGGGGTAGCCGCCGACAAAAAGGATGGGGGCCAGGGCAATCATCGTGGTGATGGTGCCGGAAAGATCGGCAAACATGATCTCCCTGGTGCCTGCGATGACCGACTTTTTGATGTCTTTCCCGCCTTCTTTATAATGGCGCTCAATGTTTTCCATGACCACCACCGTGTCATCAAGCAGCAAGCCAAGGGCCAGAATAATACCGGTCAGGGTGACCACATTAAATTCGATGCCCACCATCCACATCAGGGCAATGGTGGTGGCGTAGACCACCGGAATGGTGGCAAGGACAACCAGCACCTGGCGGAAACTGGCCAGAAAGAAGAAGACCACGAGGGTGGACATGATGATGGCGTCCCGCAGTGATTCGAACATATTCTCGGTACTCTGGACAATGGTATCTTTCTGGGTGTCCGTGATCTCAAAGCGCAGGTTCGGATATTGCCGCTTTATTTTCTCAAGCGTCTCCTCAACCCGGGCAATCGTGTTGAGTACATCGGCATTGAGTCCACGCTGAACCGAAAGGGCTATGGATTCACGCCCATTGCCGTAGTAACCGGAACTGTTTTCATAATGGCCGAAATAGATGTCGCTCACATCACCCAGCCGTACATCCGGTGTCAGCCGCAGGTCACGCAGGCCCCGCACAGTCTCCTCTTTGCCGGGAGACTTTAAGAGGTAACGGTTTTTCTCATTGCTGATAAAACCAATGGCGTAGTCTTTATTATTACTCTGCAAAGTTGCCAGCACCGCGGCAAGACCAAGCCCGTATTGATCCAGCCCGGCCTTGTCAATGATAATCTGCACCTCTTTTTTATAGCTGCCGAAGATGTCGACATTGGCCACACCGGAAGTCTTGAGCAGCTCATGGCGCAGCGCGTTTTCAGCAAACTGGCGAATATCAGACAGGGGGATTGAATCGGAACTGATGCCGATAACCACAATGGGTGCTGTGGCGGCAGAAATTTTATGGACCTGCGGTTCCTTGATATCCGGCGGCAGTGCGGAGCGAATCTTGTTCATGGAATTGGTGACATCGCTGGCGGCCATATCCAGATCTTTGCTGTATTCAAACTCGGCCCGGATAACAGAAACCTCATCGATGGTGGTTGAAAAGACCCTGCGGATCTTATCCAGGCTGTAGAGTTCCTCTTCCACGGGTACAGCAACGTTGGCCGCCAGGGTCTTGGCAGAACCGCCGGGCTGGATAATAACCACGGCAATCTCCGGGTAGTTCGACTCTGGAAAGAGTTTCCGATCAACCTTCTGATAGCCGGCAATGCCCAGAAAAACAAAGAGGGCCAGAAAGGAATAGATGAAATAGGGCCGCTGCAGGAGGCGCTCTATAAAACTGCTATTCATGCGCGTCGCTCCCGTGAACCAGGACATTATCATAGCTGGGCAACTGACTCAGCTTTGCCTCTGCCGCCACAGCCACTGGCGCGGTTGGACAGGGCTCAATGAGGGCGTGGTTTCTGTTTTCGGCAATAACGCTCACCGGAAAAGAGGTAAATTTGCCGTTTGCATGGACCATGACCCGGGCTCCCTCCTTTTCCCGGAGAAGTGCGTCAAGGGGCACCGTGCAGCCGGTCTCTGCGAAAGTGAGCACATCAATGGTGAGATAACTGTTGTTCGGCAGGTCCAGCGGTATATCGACGTCAACTTCGGCAACCGCAAGGCCGTTGGCAGCATCACTGTAGAGCGTGATGACCCGACCCATTAGGCGGCCCTTTAGAAACACCGCCTGCCCGGTCCTGATTGCAAAATCCCCGGGCACATAACTGAAGGTGAGTTTTTGCCCTGGAGAATTGATGGAAAGCAGTGGCCGGCCCGGGCTGGCAAGGTCTCCAGTGCGTGAAAAGATGGTACCGACAGTCCCGTCAAAAGGGGCCTTGAGGTTGAGGTAACTGAGCTGAACTTCAAGGGCGGTGATCTTCTGCCGCGTAGCTTCAAAACTGGCCTGTTTAGCCGCATAGGCTACTTCCGAGGATTCAAACTTCTCCCGGGACAGACCGCCCACTTTAAAAAGATCCCGGTTGCGTTCATGGAGGCTCCCGGTATATTGGACATCTTTTTCCTGGGCCTTCAGGCTCGCCTGCAGGGCCTGGATGCTTGCAGTAATTTCCTGGTCATCAATCTGGATCAGCAGGTCACCCTCTTTGACAGGCTGGTTTTCCCTGACCAGAACCGCTTTTATCCGGCCGCTCAGCTTGGAAGAAATTCCGGCAGTCTCACGGGCGGTGAGACGTGCAAGAAAAGGACGGGTCTGTTCCAGTCGTTGAATTGTCGCCGGAACGACTTTCACCTGATAGGTCAAAGGCGTCGGGGTAGCGGCATTCTCTATACTCTGCCTGCGTTTCTTAAGGAGCATGGCCGCACTGCCAAACAGGGCAAGGATCAGCAGCAATATAATAACTTTCTTCATTTATTTTCTCCGTTCTCCAGCAGGTAGTCCAGATAAAAGCAGGCATTCCGGTAGGTATATCGGGCCGCAATAGAGCGACCCAGGGCCAGTTGATTACGGGCCTTTGCAAAGAGCAGGTCATTCAAATCCGTGGCGCCCTTATCAAAACGGGTCTGCTCAATAATCTCAGTCTCACTGGTCAGGGCAAGCTCGGTCTCGGCTGAGTGAAACGCATCCATGGCCATCTCGATGTTTGTGATTGCTTCACTCAGGGACCGCTTGATTTCAAGCTCTGTTTTTAACCGCTCCCGCAGGCTTTGCTGCCTGCGTATGGCCGCCATTTGGCGAGCTGTCTTACGGCTGCCAAAATCAAAAACTGTCCATTTCAGATTCACACCTGCCTGCCAGACTTCCTGATTGTGCCAGTCACCCTCATTGAGGTTGGAACTGTCATTGGGGCCAAAATTCTGTCCATAAAAACTATTAAAGAATACCTGGGGGTAATAGGCTGCCTTACTTTTCTCAATAAGCCGGACCTTTTTTTGGACGTCCAGGGTGGCCGAACGGTATCGTTCGAGTTCCTGAATCTCCTTGTTGGGCCCAGTCTCGCCGGGAGCCAGCATCTCCACGGAGAAATTTTCCAGGGCGGTAACCGTGTCTATGTTGATCAAACTGGCCAGACCGGCCTGCATGATCCTGATATTGCCACTGACCTGCTTGGTTTTAACCCTGGCATTTTCAAGGTCAGCCGCGGCTTTGAGCTTTTCCACCCGGGCCTTTTTCCCAAGCTTGACCTCAAAGGCAATGGTATCATGAAGCCCCTGCAATGCCATGTGATACTCCCTTAGGGCCTCTTTTTGTACCTGCAGGGAAAGGATCTTCACATACAACGTTTTCACATTATAAATGAGCTGCTCCCGGCTCAGTTTTATAGCCGCTCCAGCCATCTCTTTTTCCAGGGCCGCAATCTCCACTGAGCGTTGCTGGGCAAAGCCGGTGAAAAGCGGTACCTCATACATAATGCCGGTGGCAAAGAGATCCTGGGTGGTGGGAACCGCCGTGGGATCCTTGAAGATTGATGCCGGGGTCAAGGGTGCCAGGGTTCGCGGCAGATTGTAATGGCCATAGGCAGCCACCACGTCAATCTTTCCAAAATTCTGTGATTTTTTCCCGCTCAAGTCTCCTTCGCTCAAGGCCCGATTCATCTGCTGTCGTTGCAGATCAGGGTTATTTTTAAGCGCCAGGGCAACAGCCTCTTCAATGGTCAGCCCACTGCTCACTCCGGGAAGAAATGCAATAACGGCCTGGCTCAACAGGCCAAGAATCAAAAATTTTGTTATCCGGGTTCTTTTCATAGATACACGCAACACCTGTTGTTTGGCTCTCTTGGATAAGCCAAGCCTGAACCAAATCTGAGCGTCAATCCTTCTGGTTATTATTTTTGTGAGAACCCTCAACTGCCCTGTTCTCAGGTCCTGTAAGGCCCTTCAAAAGTATCCTGACAATCATCTTTGTATAGGCCTCTATATTGACCGCTTCATAACTGCCGGCTGTGACCTTTTCCATGACCGGCGCAAAGAGAAAACGGGAGGCCATAAGAGAGGTAAGCATGGGAGCAAGAGAGGTCGGAGGAATAAATTTTCCGCTTTCTGCGGCATACGGCTGGCAGACCTCCCGGTTTATGATCGCAACCATCTGCCTGGCCCAACCAGCTTTATGTTCAACAATTTCAGGGTCATCGTGGGGAAGTTCACTAATGGTAATTATCAAAGCGTCGCGCTCCGCATCAAAATAGCTGACGGCACCGGCAATAAATCGTTCAAGCTTGGCGTGTAAGGCACCCGCGCCGGCCAGATTCTCTCCGGCAATGGCCAGATATCCCGAAAAAAAACTGTCAAGAATCTCCTTAAGCAGCCCTTTTTTACTGCCAAAGAAATAATTGACCATCGAGAGGTTTACCCCTGCTTCGGCAGCCAGTTCACGCATGCCGGTCCCTGCAAATCCATGGCGGGCAAACAGAGAAACGGCGGTCTGGAGAATCCGTTCTTTTGAATCCGGTTTTTGTTGTTTTGTGTCGATAGGCTTTTTCATCCCGGCCACCTTGATCAAACGTTCGTTTAATTTTATAAAAAATATTCATCTATCAGGTATATGTCAACCTCATCAGCAACCTTACCCTCTGTTAAGGCCATATATATGCTGTCAAATCTCTCTGGATGCCCAGTTTTCATTAAAACAAATGCCAATTCTGCCCAAGGCGTTCAGACTGATAAACAAACTATCATTACCGGGAAGCTGTTCAACCTTTGATCTTTAAACCATTGTGATGTACACTCGGCAGGAAAAATAGGCCCCAGTTTCTAACCTGACATGTGGCCCTAAAACTGGGGTCAGGTCACAATGGGAAAATGTGTACGGCAGTTTTCCGATTCAAAAAGTCGGCTCATCCTGAGGTACCAAATGAAATCTAATGAAAAAATAACTCTTCAATGGCATGGCGCTGCCCATTATCATATATACTATAATAATATAAGAATTGTTATTGATCCGCTATATACGCGGGCTCCTGCTGCTAAGCCAGTTTTAAATGTCTCGAATGAAGATGTAGATTCAATAGATTTTTTACTTCTGACGCATGCACATGTCGATCATTCTTGGGACTTTCCTTATCTTGCATCGAAACATAAACCAGCTGCATATGTTCCGGAGAATTACTTAAACTATCTGATTAAAAAGGAAAAAAAGTGGGGGCTCGACTTCGATTTTTCGAAGTTTCACGCATTAGATCAAATCAAGGGAGATTCTTTTCAAATAGCGGATATAAAGGTGACTCCATATCATATTGGAACGGAGAAGGTAGACTTTTCTGTGGTGTACCAATCGTTTATAAGGGGATTCAGACATATGTCCTTCAGCGTCTCACCCGCTGGAATTAAATTTTTGCTGTATCATTTACAAGGAAATTGTTTTGCTTTCCATTTTGACTTTCCAGTGGTCAACAAAACCATGCTTTTTTTTGGGAATGTAACCGATCAAATTTTTGGTATGGAAAATGTAGAACAAGTAGATGTTTTAGCACTTCCTTATTGTCCTGCGAGTAAAGCGTGGTTAGAACATACGTTGTATTTAATCGGTAGATTTAAGTCGGATGTTGTTCTTATCCATCACTATGATAATTTCTGGCATCCAATCACCCACCCCATGTATAGAAATCTGAAAGAATATCGAAATCTTATTCTGCAAGCCTACCCAAAAGCGAGGTTGTACTTTTCAAAATTTATGCAGGAAGTTGATTTTTTAGAAGTTGCGGAATTCCCACCAGCCGGATCGAAATTTCATACCGAGTGAATTTCCGCACGGATTGATATGTTGTTGAGCATAGCAGGACAGGCTCATCAGCATCCTGAAAGCAAACACATCGCCTCTATGCACGGTTGGCATGGTTGGCATGGTTGGTTTAGCACCTGCTTAGGGCCGCGAAAAAAATGTTTTGTTCCAGAAGGCGCCCTGATTTGCTCCGGATTCTGACGATTTGAGGGCGAAAAGCCACAGTAATAGTGGTTCTATTTCGAGGACTTTTCAACTGAAGATCGTCAGAAGGCGGGGTGAATCCGGGATGCATAATGGGATAAAACATTTTTTCCGGGGCCCTTACACCTCACTCCCCCTGGTAAATCCCAGCAGTTTCAGCAACAGCAGGCAAACCGACAGGATAGCCGCAAATACAAGCACCGTCAGGCCGACACTCCAGCCCCACCACAGCGGCGCGTTTACCAACACGGTGCACCCGCCGATAATGGGCAGTGAAATAATGTTCATCACTGCGATCTCAATGGCAACCGGTGTTTTGAATTCAGGGTCGACAATGCGCAGCAGCAGCAGGCCGCAGGAGACCGTTCCTGTAACCGCACCAAATATGGCCGCGGACCGTTCCAAACCGAAAGCATCAAGTCTTTTCCCAAAATAGACAACCAGCAGGGTCGTCAGGATACCGTTAGCCAATGCGATAACGCTGATGGGCAGCAGATAATCCCAGACGATCTTCAACTGGATAGCCGCAACTGTGGCCACGATCAGGTAATCCACGGACCAGCCGGTAATGCGCCGCTGGATGCCTGGATCGACAAGATGCACAATACCGGCGACTTTCATGATCCATTTCAGGATATATGCAATTCCCAACCCGAAGAAAAAGAAAAATCCCCACAGGATAGTCGCCACGTCCGGCGGTGCTATGGAACCAAGGAGTTTTACCACCGCCCAGGTAATGCCATAAACGATTCCCACCAGGGCAGCCTGGAACGCCAGGGTTTCCGCATTGCCCGAGTGTATCGTCAGGCTGCCGGCCGATTCACTTTTTTTGTCTTTTGGCAAAAGGCCGACGATGAAATCCCGGGAGAGTTCCCCGGAGCCAAAAGTGGCCCAGCCTTTGCGGATGCCATAGTTGACCAGGGGAACACCCACGAAAAAGGCGAAAAAGTAACCGATGGCCGCAAAGGTAAGCCCGATGGTGGCGGCGTTCGCAAATCCCACACCTTCCCAGGCCTTGCCGATGGATAGCGCCTGCCCGGGTCCTTCCTCGAACCCCAAAGGTACCAGAAACCCGAAAGTCGGAAACAATTCCAGGCCGACAAATCCGAATAAAATTACAAAAAGCCCCCCCAGAACCGCCTGCATCGAAAAGGACATACCCTGCAAGAGCGCCATCCAGGTCGGCCCTTTCAGCATCTGCTTTTTGGATATGGGCGGCGCCCCATCATCATCCCGGGTCAGTCCCACGGAGATAAAGGAGATGTTAAAAAAATGGTAGGCAAATGTCTCAATGGTGCTGGCCCCGATATCCAAAAGTCCGGTATGGAGGGCAACCAGGCCGAATACCCCGCCAATCAGACAGCTCGGAAAAAGAAACTTCTGCAGGAACCCCACCTTCGCGCGCAGGGCAACCCCGATCAGCAGCAATCCAGATAGAAAAGCAAACACCAGCATACCATCAAACGGAAAAGGGCTATTCATATCATTCTCCACCAGGAATTCATAAAAATTTGGGAACTGTCAGCTCAATGCCGGTATTCTACCGCTTATTCGGCAAAAAGGGTTCAAGGATTCCAGGGTCCAAGGGGTCAAGTGTTTAAGGGCCTTCAGCCTTTCCCTCGGCCCCTGGAACCCGAGAACCCTTGGATCCTAATCCACAAACGTATGCAAGCAAACCATCGTTTTTTATAATACAAGAACTTGATTGGAAGACGATCTTCATTGGGTAAAAAGATCATTGACGAAACTTTTCAAAATCTTCTCCCTGGCATCAGCCGGCAGCGCATCCAGCACGCCGTTAACATCCGCCATCCGCTCGGGCAAGCCCTCACCACCGATACCGGCCATGACCAACAGCCCCTTGATATCAGCATCCGACGCATTGGCCAGGTCAATATCCTCTAAGCCCGTCTGAACCATCTTAACCAGGTCACCTTCTGGAAGTGCAGCCGCAGTCTGGACACATTCAGCAAGGTCCTTGAGGAGTTCATCTTCCCAGCCGACATTGGAAGCACTAATGGACAGGTGGATGTGGGCCGGGGAATTGTCAAAGGACAGGGCCGGCTGAATGTACCAGCCGCGGGCATTCATCTCGTCTATGATATGGAACACGTTGATGGTATCGGAAGTAAAGGCCACCAGACTCATCTGGGGCTGGGCCAAAAGCCGGAGGCCGTCAATCTTCTCAATACCGGCGGTAATCTTTTTGATGGCTGCGAGCTTTTTGCGGGCGATTTCGAGATAGCCCGCATCCCCAAGGTAATTCAAGACGGCCCAGGCGGCGGCCATGGGACCGCCCGACTTGCTACTCTGGACCGCGTTGTTGATAATCGTATAGCCTATCCAGTTCGAACATGCAAATAACTGGTGCTTTCGTAGATCTTTGTTGCGATACAATACGAGGGAGGCCCCTTTGGGTGCATAGGCGTACTTGTGCAGGTCCATGGAAATTGAAGATACGCCGGGCACGCTGAAGTCAAAATCCGGCACCGGCTCTCCCAGGCGCTTGAAATAGGGCAGCAGGAACCCGCCCATGCAGGCATCGGTGTGCAGCCACAGATCTTTCTCCAGGGCGATGTTACCCAATTCTGCTATGGGGTCGATGACGCCCTGGGCATAGGAGGGCGCGCTGCCCACCAGCATGATGGTGTTTGCCGTGATCGCCTGCCGGACACTCTCCGCCCGGACTTTAAACGTTTCCGGATCGACAGAAACCGGCACAACTTTGACATCCAGATAGTGGGCTGCTTTGTGAAATGCCGCGTGGGCGGTGGTGGGCAGGATTATTTCCGGCTTTTCAATTTCGGGCTTTTTTTCACGATAGCAGTCCCGGGCCGCTTTGACAGCCAGGATGATGCTTTCCGTCCCGCCGCTGGAAAAATTCCCGACGGCATTTTCATCGCCCTGCAGATGCCGGGCACCGAAAGCGGCCAGCTCCTTTTCCAGTTTTTGCAGGCTCTGGAAAACCGTAAAATCCAACCCGTTTTCCGACAGAAAAGCAGTGTAAGCCTTTTTGCCTACAGCCATGGCATCCTTGCCAGGATCGAACACAAATCCAAACGCCCGCCCCGACTGCCATTTCAGGTCATCCTTTCTAAATGCTTCCAGTTTTTCAAACACTTCTTTCTCGGACATTCCTTTTTCTGATATCTGCATGTGTATCTCCTTGTATATTGATATATTGAAAATTCTGCGGTAGTACCGGGCATAATAACCCTTGACTGACCTCCGGGACAATTGTAGGTTTCAACTATGTGCTTTAAATTTCACTCTTGTGAATTATCATTCGCCAACATGTATTGTCAACTATTAATACGGACAGGGATATGACAGCTACCGACAGAAAAGCATGGGAGAAGGCCCAGCGCGAAAACCGCATTATTGACATCGCCCAGGCGGTTTTCGTCACCAGGGGCTACGAAGGAACCAGTGTACCGGCAATCGCGAATGCAGCCGGTTACAACAAACGCACGATTTATTTATATTTCAAGGACAAAGAGGAAATCTTCCTGGCAGTTGTGCTGCGCTGCATGCAGCTGCTGGAGGCAAGCTTTGTGAATGCGGCCGAAAGGGTCCCGGATAACAAAACCGGGCTCAGGGAATTTGCCTGGGCGTTTTTCAGTTTTGCAAAAAATCATCCGGAATATATGGACTTGATCATGATTTATGAATCCCGGCACTTTGTCTATCATGAAGCAGACAAGCCGGGCCATTACAACACTCGCCACGCGGCCTGCCAGAAAGTCTCCGCTGACATCGCCGACAGGGTCACCGCCACCATTGAAGCGGCCGTCACACAGGGGACGCTTGTGACCTCCCTGGAGCCACGCCAAATGATGCTTCTGCTATGGGGGCAAATCTACGGGGTTATCCAGATTTTAAGAATCCGGGAAAAGAATTTTGAGCACGCCTTCGGAATACGCCGGGATGCCCTTTTCAAACACTTTGTGGAGATACTCCAAACGTCGCTTTCAGCCTGATGGTCAGGGCTTTATACCCGACGGCAAATACGTCCTGCCCCCATCCGATCAATGCCTGACAATCGTTCCGTCTTTTACCTGTTATATGTTAATATCCTGGCACAGCCTCTCAGGGTCGGGCTTCCTTATCTTGAGGTAAGAATGAACGTTTGGCAGTCCCGTACACGCGGCACGGGACTGCCGCAATCTGTGTGAATTTATTTCTGGGCTTGCTGGCTGCCCTGTGGGCGTCCGCCATCCTGACCTTTGCGGTCCTGCGGGCGGCCGGCGGCCGGGTTGCTCCCGCCGCGCCCCCTGCGATTGCCTTTGCCCCGGCGCTCCGGGTCCCGACGGCAACTGCCCGGCTCTCTTCCGACGCCCGGTCCTTTGCCCAACGGTCCTGTTCCATCACCTTGCGGCATATGACTCACCTCCCTGTGTACCCGCCTGTTCTTCTACCAGACAAGTGGCAATATCATTCTAAAGGGTTGATTCGCTACAATTTTCCTGAATGTAGTTCGAACCCTTTTACTCTTATACTCTTGAACTCTTGCACCCTTCCGTTACCAATGCCCATCCACGTTGGCACTGTCCACAAATTGACATTTCCCGGCCGTGTAGGCGCTAAGCGTCTCCCGCACAGTGCCCTTTGCATCACTGGAAACTTTTATTTTCGCAGCATCCAATGTCTTGAAGGCGTTGGGTCCACAATATCCCGTAATCAGAACGCCGGCACCTTTTCCACTCACCATCACGGCCGCATTGATACCGGCCCCTTTAAATGCATTGACGTTTTCACTATTGTCCAGGACTTCATATTCCAGGGTTTCCGGGTCCACGGCAATAATATAGGCCGCCCGGCCAAAGCGCTGGTCTACCGGCGCATCAAGATCCTGTCCCTGGGATGTTATGGCTATTTTCATCGTTATCACTCCTGTGTTTTCTCTTTAGTGGCCCTGTCCGCCGCCGCATACCTGATCATCCCCTATAATCGCCAGTTTTCCCGCAATCAGGTCTTCCACGACCGGTTTTATTTCAGTACGATCCGCGTCATGATAGACATCAATACCGACCTGCCTGAACCCCATCAACGGCCGCATACCGATGCCACCCACAATTAGAGCGTTTACATTGTTACCCGCCAGAAAGTTGACCGGAACCATACAGCCGCCCTGGACATGCTCCTGGTTCTGCAGGGTGGTAACCTCCTTTATCTTGCCGTTTTCCACATCCACCAGCGTAAACACGTCACAGTGGCCGAAATGTCCTGAACGAACACCTTCCAGGCCGCCCTGCTCAACCGAGGGAATTGCAATTCTGCCGTTTTCCATTGATATTACTCCTTTTTGATTTCAACTCATTTTTGTTTCTATTTTTTTCCAGATCTCCTTAACAACCTTAGCTGCCTGCGAAGCGGGCTTGAATTCCAGGACTGTCTGTCCCTGGACCATCGCCTCCACGAAAGCCGGTTCAAAAGGTATTTTCCCCAGTACAGGCAACCCGTTTTTTCCCGCGTAAGTCTCTATCTGTCCGGTCATGTCAGCATTCAAATCATGCTTGTTGATACAAACCAGGGCCGGAACCTTGAAATAGGCCGCCAGTTGGGCCACGCGCTCCATGTCGTGAAACCCGGAAACCGTGGGCTCCGTAATGATTAATAGGGCGGTTGCCCCGCCAAGTGACGCGATGACGGGGCAACCGACACCAGGAGGCCCATCCGTTAAAATGAATTCGCAGTTCTTCTCTTCGGCCAGCTTTTTGACTTCCTGCCGCACGAGGGCCACCAGCTTGCCCGAGTTTTCTTCCGCTATGCCCAGGCGGGCATGCACCAGGGGGCCAAAGCGGGTATCGGCAATAAACCATTGGCCGCAGGTTTTGATCGGAAAGTCGATGGCCTTCTCGGGGCAGAACCAGACGCATACGCCGCACCCTTCACAGGCCACCGGGTCCACTTCGAAACTAGCGCTAATAGCGTCCCAGTTGCACAATTCCCGGCAGAGTCCACATTCGGTACACCGGTCCGCCCGAATGACGGCTTCGCCCCCTCCCTGGAAATCATGTTGGGCTCTGTTTTCCGGGGTCAGGAGCAGGTGCAGGTCGGCTGCATCCACATCCGCATCACAAAACGCACAGTTTTTCGCCAGCGATGCAAACGCCGCCGTGAGGCTTGTTTTGCCGGTGCCACCTTTTCCGCTTAGTATAACCAGTTCTTTCATGCTTTAGTCTCTCTCACCAGCGGGGCTTGGGTTCCACCCGGCTATAATCTTCTCAATTGCACCCGGCAGGACGCTGAATTTCTCTTTCCATTCCGGGAAGGCATCCACGATCAACTGCCCGCGTGAATAGGCTTCCGCTATCCGCCGCTCAAAGGGAATTTTCATCAGAATAGGGATATTTTCCTGCCCGGCGTAAGTCTCGGTGTCATCCGTCCCCAGATCCGCACGGTTGATGATGATCCCACAGGGAATCCCCAGTGTTTTCACAGCTTCAACCGCCAGTTTCAAGTCATGCAGGCCAAACGGCGTCGGCTCGGTGACCATCAGAACGAAATCCGTCCCGCGCATGGCGGCAATAACCGGGCAGGATGTACCCGGGGGGGCATCGATAATCGTCACCCCATCTGCTTGTATATCTGCCTTTACAGCCGTGATCAGAGGCGGCGCCATTGCCTCGCCAATGCGTAGCCGGCCATGTACAAACCGGATATCGCCGATGTTTCCTTTTTCAACCACCCCGATGTTCCGCTCTCCATGGGACAAGGCATTTTCAGGGCAGACTTCAAAACAACCCCCACAGCTGTGGCACAGTTCGGGAAACGTCAATACCGTGTCCGGCAATACAACAATCGCCTTGAATTGACAGATCTCAGCGCACTGGCCGCAATAGGTACATTTGTTTGTATCCACCTCTGGAACGACCACATTGAAGTCTTCAACGGTGTCATGCTCCGGTTTTACAAACAGGTGGGCATTGGGTTCCTCCACGTCACAATCCAGGAGTCGGATTTCACCGTCCACCGACCAGGCCAGATTGGTGGCCACAGTGGTCTTGCCTGTCCCGCCTTTACCGCTCGCAATACTGATGATCATTTTGCCGTCCGTTTCGAAGATGCATGGGTCTTCGGAGTCCCATTTTTTGTACCAGATTCGCTTTCGTTTTAAGCTTATGCTCATAAAATAGCGGCGCGAGCCATTTTGTCAACTATTTTTTTGATCTTATACTCATAATTTTGTGAACTGTGAACGGCCCACGGTGAGAATGGATTGATATGACCGGCGTGAGAGCCTTTCACAACCAAACCTGAAAAGCGCCCACTACCCCCCAAGCCCCATAATAATTTTCAGCTTCTGCAACAGGTCAGCGGCCTCACCTGCCCCTGGATCCGACGGAAGCTTTGCTATCACCCCAAGGCCTTCACTGGCTTCATGAAAGTCCTTATCAGCAAGGGCACTGACCAGCGCGCAATTGACCATCGGATTCTGAACAACCAGTTTCTTAGCAAATTCAAGCCCGGCCATATCGATAAGCTGCTCCCCCGCCACAACCAGGTCAGCCGGGTTTGCTAACAACCAGGTCAGCGCATCACCGCCTGAATCAGCCCTTTCAATTTCAGCATTGCCATCCGCCTGCAGGGTCTTCACCATCTCTTCAAAACTGTCGGTAGCTGAACCGACCAAAAGTATCCTGTACATGGACTGTCTCCTTATGCCTGTCTAAAAATCAATTTTTCATGATCATGTAAAGAGCATATACTCATAAAACTATAATTTCAACCCCCTTGACAGGCCACCCTTTTATTCATATTTTACCATTTCGGAATAACCCCAACCCACAATCACCACCAAAGAGGATGAAAAATGACGCAGATTGCAGCACAGCCGGGAGAAACCGGTGAGGCGGCCATGCTTGCCGAAACCGGGTATTCAGACACAGCCATCAAATACTACCTGGATAAACCGAACATGCGCGAAATGACAGATGCCGACCAGGTATCGGAATTTCTGGGCTCCTGCGGTGATACCATGAAAGTGTTTCTGAAGATTGAAGACAACATCGTTACTGATGCCAGTTACCAGGTATTGGGATGCCCCGGGGCTATTTCCGCGGCCATGGCGGCGGTGGACCTGATCAAAGGTAAAGATCTGGCCTATGCCCGCGCCCTGAATGATGGTGATATTTTTCAAATCCTGGTGGAAATTCCGGCCAAGAAACACCACTGTATCCAACTGGCCGTCAAAGCCCTGCACAAAGCGGTAGACGAGTACCGTAACGGTACCGGTGACAACCCGGCGCCCGATGAATGCGGCAGCGACTGTGATTGCAAAAACGGGTGCCCCAGCAAGGGTATCCTGGGGTAGCTTAAAGGAAGGTGGATGATGCCTCTTTTTGATTTTCTCTGTCCCGCCTGCGGCCTGACCAGTGAACTCCTGGTGGCAGCGGCAGATACTGAACCCGCTTGCCCGGTTTGCGGTCAGGGCGGGCTTAAAAAACTGCTTTCGGCCCACTCAACAATGTCCGGCACCCGCAGTCCGGCAATGCCCGGCCCGGGAGACACGGCCTGCTGCGGATCAGCACCCGGCGGACATGCCGGCTGTGCCGGTCCGGGAAGCTGCTGCGGCAAAAAAGTCAGTTGACTTTCACCGGTCTGTATGATCTTTATATTTGTCTGATAAACTGACTTTTCACATAGGGTAGGAGATACTAGCTATGATGGGTTTTCCCGGCGGAATGGAACTGTTCGTCATCCTTTTAATTGTATTGATTCTTTTTGGCGGCAAAAAGCTGCCGGAGCTGATGGGTGGCATCGGCAAGGGTATTAAAAGCTTCAAAAAAGGGATTAACGACTCCGAACAGGATGCCGCACCCCAGGAAAAAGTGATCCACGAAGCTGAGAAAGGATCCGAGGAAAAATCCTGATCGCCCATGAATACCGGGAACTGTCACTTTGACAGCCCCTGTAGTCACCCAAAAGTAAACCCCAAAAGGCCCGGTATACACGGGCCTTTTTTTATGCCTGCTCGATTGCAGGGCCTGCCGTAATGGTGTATGCTCCTTAACAATATCAAAAGGACTATGCGCATGCCGCCCCGAGAGCCTGACAGATCAGACAACGGCCCGGCCACACCGGGCCTGGGAACGTTCGGGGGCGTGTTCACCCCCAGTGTCCTGACCATCCTCGGTATTATCCTCTTTTTAAGACTCGGCTACGTGGTTGGCAATGCGGGCCTGCTGCAGGCCTTGATCATCATAGGGGTTGCAAACCTTATTTCCGTCCTGACCAGTATCTCGCTTTCCGCCATTGCCACCAACCTCAAGGTAAAAGGCGGTGGGGATTATTACCTGATTTCCAGAACCCTCGGGCTGGAATTCGGCGGCGCCATCGGACTGGTCCTTTTCCTGGCCCAATCGGTTTCCATTGCCTTTTACTGTATCGGCTTCGGTGAGGCAGTCTGCAGCATGCTCACAAACCCACCGCTCTCACCACGCCTTGTAGCCCTTTGCGCAGTATCTGCCCTCTTTCTGCTGGCCTGGGTGGGGGCGGATCTGGCTACGAAATTCCAGTTTGTTGTCATGGTGCTGCTGGTAACCGCGTTGGGTTCTTTTTATACCGGCAGCATCCTGAAATGGACTCCGGAAACGTTCGCACAAAGCTGGGCCGCTTCTGAATCCGGGCCTGGCTTCTGGGTCCTTTTCGCCATTTTTTTCCCGGCGGTAACCGGCTTCACCCAGGGGGTCAGCATGTCCGGCGACCTGAAAGATCCCGGAAAAAGTTTACCGCTGGGGACCTTCATGGCCGTGGGGATCTCCATTCTTGTCTACTTTACCGTAGCCCTTCTGTTTGCCGGAGCCCTGCCGGGAGAGATCCTGTCCCAGGACTACGGTGCCATGCGCCGGGCCGCCCTGTACGGGCCCTTGATCGATGCCGGCGTCATCGCCGCGACCCTCTCGTCGGCCATGGCCTCATTTCTGGGTGCGCCGCGCATCCTGCAGTCCCTGTCCGGGGATAAGATTTTCCCCTTCCTGAACCCGTTTGCCAAAGGTGTCGGCACAGCCAACAACCCGCGCCGGGGGGTGCTGCTCTCGGCCGCCATCGCCTTTGTGACCATCGGCCTGGGCAACCTGAACCTGATCGCACCGATTGTGTCCATGTTTTTCCTGATATCCTACGGACTATTGAACTACGCCACCTGGTTCGAAGCCAAAGCGGCCAGCCCCTCATTCCGGCCCCGGTTCAAGTGGTTTGACCACCGCCTCAGCCTGGCAGGCGGCCTGGCCTGCCTCGGCGCCATGCTGGCCATCGATCTTAAAACCGGTATTGTAGCCGTTGCCTTGCTGTTCGCTATCTTCCAATACCTTAAAAGAACGGCCGGCCCATCTCGCTGGGCGGACGGCCGGCGATCCTATAATATCCACCAGGCCCTGGAAAATCTCAAAACAGCAGCCGCCGAACCCGAACATGACCGCGACTGGCGGCCGCAGATCCTGGCCTTTTCTGATAATTCCGAACGGCGCGCCAAGCTGCTGAAATTTGCCGCCTGGGTGGAAGGCGGCAGCGGATCAACAACCGCCGTCCAGATTGTCGCGGGGGGCGGTGCTGAAACCCTGAAGCGCTTAGCGGCAACCAAGGCCCGGCTGCGAAAGGATCTTAAAACCGCAGGCTCGGGAGCCTTTTCCCTGGTTGTGCGAACCTCAGATTTTGACACCGGCCTGGCCACCCTGTTGCAGTCCTTCGGCATCGGCCCGCTCAAAGCAAACACCATGCTGCTGAACTGGTTCAACCGCACCCCGGACACCATTGCAGATCAAAGGGCCATTCGCTTCACAAAGAACCTGCAGGCCGCCTTTCGCCTGGGGAAAAACATCATTATCCTCGACCAGCAAAACGATCCGCTCGCGGTTGCCCCTAAAAACCGCCGCATCGATATCTGGTGGTGGGACGATGCCACTGGCCGTCTGATGCTGCTGCTCACCCACCTGATGACCCGCAGCCCCGATTGGGACCGCTCCAACATCCGGGTGTTGGCCGCCGGTTATGATCAGGCCTCCGGTAAAAATATCGCCGACCTGAATGCCACCCTTGAAGAGGCCCGGATTGAGGCTGCTACAGAGGTTGTCATCAATGCGGGGCCCGAATCCATCGTTGCCTATTCGAACGACGCTGCATTGGTCTTTCTTCCTTTCAGCTTCAGCCGAAAAACCGTCGCAGGCCCCTTCGGCAATCCCTGCGGGGAGCTATTGTCACACCTGCCAACCACGGCCCTGGTCATGGCAGCCGAAGACATCGACCTCGATGCCGAACCCGAGGAGGGTGCCCCGGGCGAAATGGCCGCAGCCATGGACAACCTGGAAAAAGCCCGCAATAATGTTGAAACAGCTGAAAAAAATGCCGAGAAAGCCCGCCGGCGGATGGAGACCGCCAGGCAGGAACTGGAAACGCTCCAGGCCCGGCGGCAGGATCCCGAAAAGATGAAAAAAGCGGAAAAGGAGCTTCTGGACGCAGAAAAGCAGGTAGAGAAAACCGCCCGCAAGGCTGTTAAAGCGGCGGTTAAGGCCGATGATGCCGAAAAATATTCCGAACAGCAAGGTATTGAGGTGGAGAAGGAGGGAGAGAAATAAAGGGTGGAAAATTGAATAATACAAAGATTGACAATGTTTGTATTGATGCTATTATTGCCTGTAACAGCTATGTTGACTGGGTAATGAAAAGCTTAAGGTCTTTTCAAATCCATTAACAATTTTATATGCAAGGAGGTGCAACATGCATATTTCATTAACTCCAGAGCTTGAGGCCGGTATTAGACAAAAAGTAGCATCAGGTTATTACAACAACGCCAGTGAGGTAATCCGTGATGCCTTGCGGTTTTGGGAGAGCAATGAGGAACTGGTACAGCACATGAAACTTGAGGTGTTACAAAAACGTTTGGCAATTGGTGCTGGTCAAGCTGAACAGGGAAAGTTTGTTGATCAGTCAGTAAGTGATATTATTACAGAGGCCAAGAATGTCTAATTACCGCCTCACTCCCGCTGCGAAATCTGATTTGCTGGAAATCTGGAATTACACAGTTAAAACTTGGGGGGAGAAGCAGGCAGAAAAGTATCTTTGGGATATCGAGACCAAACTTGAGCAACTTGCTGCCAACCCGGAACTCGGAAGGCACCGACCTGAAATCAGTCCCAATTATTATTCCTTTCCTGTAAGAAAACACATCATTTTCTATCTTCATTCCGGTACTCATATTGATATCACAGGTATTTTGCATGGAAGAATGGATATCAATAAGTTGAGTTGATAGAATCCTTATCATTGACATATGATTAGTCTATTACAGAGATGGAGAGACATCTTTTCCCTTCTTGCTTGTCATTTGTTCCGGACAGTTCAATTCAACATGGACATAATCCACAGGATCTTTTTTATCACGGCTTGTTCTTCACGGGTTCGATTGCCCCAAACTCCCATCAAACAGTCCCCTGTCCCGAAACTCCTGGGCCTTGGCATCATTCCACTGCCCCACCGGGCGCAGGTAGCCCACCACGCGACTGTACACCTCGCAATCCTGGTAATTGCGCAGCAGTTTGTCGGTTTGATAGCAGGTGTCGCACTTGAGGAAAAACCGATCTTTGAGGGGTTCGTAGATACTGCCGCCGTCAATATGAATACCGTCTTCCCTGGGCAGGGCGGTGACGTGTACATCGCAGCCGCAGTCATGACATCTGCCCGGCCATGAGAGGCCATTTTTCTCAGGATTTTCATCAAAAAGATCGTGCAGCCGCTCCACAGTCATCATTGTCATAACAGATCTCCTTGTCCGTCCGCCTGGAACCACAGTCCGCGAATATGTAGAAATTGATTGAATCTGAAGTATAACGCCATGCATATTGTATGTCAATAGCCTGCAAACTACTACATATAGATAAAACCCCTCAATTCAGGTGTGTTGTGCAAACATCCAATAAATGTTATGTCGGCATATCGCCACACACAGCAGGAGGAAGCATGGCAACCACGCAAAATAAAAATGTGTCCCTGGAAGAGGTGACCGAAAACCTGGTTAATTTCTCTGTAGATCGGGTGGATATCAACAGGATTCTATCCATGCTGCCTGAAGACGATGCAATCAGCAAAGTCACGGTGGAATACGAAATCCCCCTGCTTAAGATCGTCAGTGTGGGCTGGGGGTGCGCTTATTTCATGGAAAACCGCCCGGAAAAGCAGCCCCTGATGGAATCATTCTGGAACTCAATAGAGGCGTTTTCCCAGAGCCTCTCATCGGTCACGTCGCTCACCATCGGGGCCGACATCAACTATTTTCATATGCTGAAAGAAAGAGTGGACACCTATGTACAGGCGCTGGACATGAATCCGGACGCTCAGGATCCCGCTGCCGTGGTTGGACCGACCTTTGCCGGCATCTGCAATGCCCCGGACAACGTCCACGTTATCATGACCGGCAGCCGGGTCTTCAACGCCGCAATTATCGGTGTCAAAGAGTATCTGGACCATGTCAATTTTAGCTGATTACAGGGGCTGGCCATTGCGGGGACCCAGATCCGACACATCCAGATGGTCGTTTTTTGCCGCCGCGGCCAGCGGCCTGCTGCTCACCCTGGCCTTTCCTGAAACCGGCATCTCCCAGTTGGCCCTGTTTGCCCTGGTGCCGCTCCTGTTCGCCTTGCGCAAGCGCTCCTTTGCCGACGGTTTCAGGCTGGGTTTCGTCTCCGGCCTGGTGCACTTTGTTTCACTGGTCTACTGGGCGGCTTACACCATGAAGATATACGGCCACCTCCCGCTGTATCTCTGTGTGCCCCTGCTCTTTCTACTGGCCGCCTACCTGGCGATCTACCCGGCCCTGTTTGCCGGATTGTCCGCTTGCATCCAACGGCCGGCGGCCCTGCTGCTCTGGGTACCCGTGTTCTGGACCGCTACCGAATTTATGCGGGCCCGCCTGTTCACCGGGTTTCCCTGGGAACTGCTGGGACACTCCCAGTACCCGCACCTGCATTTCATTCAAATTGCTGATATCACCGGTGTTTACGGGGTATCGTTCTGGCTGGCCCTGATCAATGCCGCACTTGTCCTGGCCCTGACAGCTTTCCGGCGACAGCCCTGGCAGACAACACCCGTTTCCAGGAAAACGCTTGGCAGCGCCGGACTTGCTGTTGTGGCCGTTACGGGTGGCCTGTGGGCCTACGGCCTGGGGCGCATCACCGCCATCGATCAGTCCGCCGGACAGGCGGTTCAAAAAAAAATCGCGGTTGTGCAGGGCAACATCGACCAGGACAAAAAATGGAACCGGGATTTCCAGGAAGCCACCCTTGTCAAGTATATCAATCTTTCCCTCCAGGCCAGCCGGGAGAAACCGGGCCTGATCGTCTGGCCTGAGACCGCGACCCCCTTTTTCATCGGTCACAACCGCCCCCTGACCACACTGCTTGTAAAAGGTATCCAGCAGGCAAACACGGACTGCCTGATCGGCGCGCCTACGGCCATCCGGCTAAAAGAGCGCACTGCCTATCATAACAGCGCCCTTTTATTTGACCGGCGGGCGAACTTCGTAGACAGCTATGACAAGGTTCACCTGGTGCCTTTCGGTGAATATGTCCCTTTCAAAGCGTATCTCCCGTTTATCGGGAAAATGGTTGCCCAGGTTGGCGACTTTATCCCCGGGAAGGCAGGCAAAGCGGTAGCCTGGCAGGATATACGTCTTGGCATCCAGATTTGCTATGAAGTCATCTTTCCCGGGCTCTCCCGGGCCATGGTGCGCAACGGGGCTGACATCCTGGTCAACATTACCAATGATGCCTGGTTCGGCAAGACCGGCGCACCCCGGCAGCACTTTTCCATGGCGGTGTTCAGGGCTGTTGAAAACCGCCGGCCAATGGCCCGGGCAGCCAATACGGGCATCAGCGGATTTATTGATCCGGTGGGCCGAATAAGCAAAGCATCTGAATTAAACACGGCCGTCACCCTCTCCCAGGCACTGCCGGTCATGTCTGCAGCCACGTTGTACACGGCCTACGGCGACCTCTTCGCCCTCGGATGCCTGGGCCTCACACTCCTCGCGGCCGGCCGCCGCCTGCTCATGTATTACCGGAGAAGCAGGGATTGAAAGTAAGATCAAGATTGCCAATTGTCATAAACATGGTGTAATAGATCGTCTCATGTCATAATGAACACTGTACAACACACGAAAGGGGTCGTTGCCATGTCCGCAGAATTAAAACAAACGCTAAAGGGACTTCACCAGAAACTTGAAGATCTCAGAGGTTATCTTTGACCTTGCGGGCAAAGAAAAACGACTGGCGGAAATCGAACACCAGCTTTCCCGCGACGGCTTTTGGGACCAGCCTGATAAAGCAACCGTCATCCTGAAGGAACGCACCCGGGTCACCCAAAAAATTGAGGCGTTTACGGCCCTGACAGACAGCCTGGAGGAGTGCGAACTCCTGCTTGAAATGGCCGTTGAAGAGTCAGACCAGGAAACCCTTGAGGAAGCGGCCCAGCAGGTTACCACCCTCCAGAAGGGGATCGATAAACTCAGCCTGGAAATGATGCTGGATGGTGAATCCGACCAGAACGACGCCATTGTGTCCATCAACGCCGGGGCGGGCGGAACTGAAGCCCAGGACTGGGCGGAGATGCTGTTTCGCATGTACCTGCGCTGGATTGAAAAAAAGGGATTCAAACCCTCTGTCATTGATTATCAGCCCGGGGATGAGGCCGGCATTAAAGGTGTTACGATTACGGTTGCCGGGACAAACGCCTACGGGTACCTCAAGTCTGAGAACGGCGTCCACCGCCTGGTCAGAATTTCCCCTTTTAACGCCAGCGGGAAACGCCACACATCCTTTGCCTCTGTCTTTGTTTATCCCGAACTGGACCAGGAAATCGTCATTGACGTAGAAGATAAGGACCTGCGGATCGATGTTTATCGGGCCAGCGGCGCGGGTGGGCAGCATGTCAATAAAACTTCAAGTGCTGTGCGGATCACCCATCAGCCCACCGGCATAGTGGTGCAGTGCCAGCAGGAAAAATCCCAGCACCGCAACAAAGAGATGGCCATGAAAGTACTTAAGGCCAGGTTGTTTCAAAATGAAAAGCAGCGGCAGGATGATAAACTCCAGGAAATTCATGACGGCAAGGACGATATTGCCTGGGGCAGCCAGATCAGGTCCTATGTCCTGCACCCTTACCAGATGGTGAAAGATCACCGGATCGGCATGGATGTCGGCAATGTGAGCCAGGTGCTCGACGGCGGTATCGATCCATTCATTGAGGGGGTCCTGCTGGCCGGAAAATCCTGATGCACCAACGGAAAGGCTTCAAACATTGACACCGCCGCTTGAAATCATAAAAGAATTCTACGAACCCGGCACAAAAGGCTTTGATACCCTGGTCCACCATTCTGAACAGGTCACCCAAAAGGCGCTTGAAACGGCCAGCCGGGTTCCCCACTTCGAACCGGACCTTGACTTTATCGCTGAGGCCGCCATGCTCCACGATATCGGCATCTTCCTGACAGATGCCGCCATGCTGGGCTGTCACGGTGCGCATCCCTACCTGATGCACGGTCACCTGGGCAGAAGAGTACTGGAAAAAAAAGGCCTTCCCGACCACGCGCTGGTCTGTGAACGACATGTAGGGGTGGGCATATCCGCTGAAGACGTCACCACCCACGAGCTGCCGCTGCCTATGCATGACATGCGTCCGGTTTCCATAGAAGAACAGATCATCTGTTTTGCCGACAAGTTCTTTTCGAAAAACGGCAGTGGCCGCAGCCGCGAAAAATCAATCCCGACCATCCTGGCAGAGATAGAAACTTACGGTCCCGGAAAGGTGAAACGGTTTAGGCACTGGTTGGCGATATTTCAGGGGTAGGAAATTTATCGGATTCCGAACCAATTCAAAAGATGTTACAAAGTTATTGATTTCTTAACAGTTCCACATTGGAAATCTTATATATGATCAATTGGTTGGGATTGTTGCACCTGATTGACCGTTATTCCCGGGCGCCGGCAATCTTCTGAAGGATGAAAACCACCTCCTCAATGCCGATGCGACCATCGCCGCCGATTGCTGCTTCGCTGTGAACGGGCACCGCCGGTTCAACTCCCAGCAACACTTGAATCACCAGAATAGCATCCCCAAGATCAAAGACCTTGTCGTTATTGATATCACCGGTTGCAGCCGGCGTCGATGCGGCGTTGACAGGATCGGAACCGGCAAGATACTCTTCTCTGTTTGTATACGTGTCGCTGTCCGGGTCCAGACCCGCATCGTCGATGAGTGGATCTGTTCCGAAATCAACCTCCCACCCATCGGGGATAGCGTCACCATCTGTATCCGGGTTGCCCGGTTCTGTCCCCGCCGCCAGTTCCTCGGTGGTATTCAGGCCGTCCCCATCGGTATCGAGAATGTCATCCACAACCACGTCGAGTGGATAGACGGTATTGACGCGGAGTGTGTTGTCAAAGGGGAGATCGATCGTTTTCTGGATATTTCCGGTACCCGGTCCGATAATTTCAATGGTAACCGTTTGCAGGGTGCTTGGCATCCAATTAAAGCCGTCCGCGCCAAATAAACGGCTCAAATTCACAAATGCCTGGTTTTCCGGGGTACCGTCACCAACATATGAAGATATTGCGTAATCGTTTCCCCCGTAAGTGGCGGTCACCAGCCATCCGACTGTATCGAGGCTGCCGGCCGTTGTTGAGAGGCGCACCCATATGGACGCGGCGTCTTGAACAAAGGTATTCTCCAATGGGGTTGTCACCGAGATCAACCCTTCGGACGGCCAGGTTGCCACGGCCACACCCGCCACAATCATCTCCAGTCGATAATAATAGGTAGTGTTGGGCGCGCATCCATGCACCCGCCCTTTGATTGAACCTTTGACCCGGGCTGTATCACGTAAGACTTTTATATCCAGCAAATTCTGATACGGGTCCACCGTAGCCGGATCGCCCGATCCAAGGGGGAAAAAATCAATTTCCAAATTGGTTGTAATCTCCCGGGCACCATCCGCGTCTGCATAAACGACGATACGCGGTGCTTTTATCCCCGATGCGCGCCAGATAACCGCAAAACCGGAAGGGGTGACATCGACAGTTTGAACCGCCTCAATGGTGGTTGCCGGGTGCGCACGGGTAGCAGGGAGCATCAGTAATCCTGCGATCACGAATAATGCTGTCAGATAGCTGTCAAAGCGATTCATTGCCGTATCCTACTCCTGCTTTATCATTAGACCCGACCGGCCTTCCCGAACCAGGCTCTCTTCACCGCCGGTTAAAATCACAAAACGACGGATACCGGCGGCCATAAGTTTCCTGGCTGTCTCTTTGGC
This sequence comes from uncultured Desulfobacterales bacterium, assembly GCA_964636125.1. Lineage (GTDB taxonomy): Bacteria > Desulfobacterota > Desulfobacteria > Desulfobacterales > CAJINA01 > CAJINA01. Next base: position 26,312 of record CAZWPX010000020.1, read on the forward strand.
AAGGGTGTTCCCATTGTCGATCAGCACATAAACGTCCGCGTGGTTCCGATCCATCTGCTTCAGGGCGGCGGCGGTCGAAAGGGAACCCCGGGAAACATTCCCGAAACCGGCAAAAGGTAGACTGGCAACACGCACACCGGGAAACACTTCAGCGAGATCGGTCAAATCAGGCGATCCCGAGGCCTCCCCGGTATCGCTTTGCGGTGTTCGCGCAATGCTTTTTCCATCTTCTGATTGCCGCAGGTCCACCAAAACAAGATCCGGGTTGCTCCGTGCCATGGCGGTTAACTTTTGATAGGTGACAAACGACAGCTTTTCTCTTGAAAACCCGTACGGCTTTGTGGTTGGATAACCCAGTGCTTCCCAGCGCGAAAGCCCCCCCGTCATACTTTCCGCGCTAAGCCCCGGCTTTTCGTTGAGTATCGCGACGGCATCCCGGGCCGGTTGCCTGTCGAATCCGTCACCGTAAACGATGACATCGCCAAGCGGCGGCAGCTGGATATCCCTGCACAGCCTTACAGGAATATTGATTGCACCGGGGATGTGCCCCTGTTCGAAATACACCCCCCGCCTGATATCAATCAATGTAAATCGATCCTTGTGTTCGAGTTTTGCGGCTACGATCTCCGCGGTTATCCCGAAGCAGATCCCTTCAAGGGTCAGTACCAACGCCATGGCGCAGCAGAACCAAATGCATAAAGATTTCATGGCTGTCTCCCTTTTTCCCCTTCTTTGCACGGCCTCTGCCCCCGGGGCTCTCCATTAAAACCCGGCTTAATCTCCAGGATGCCAATCGCTTATGGCAGCTTTCATGTCGAGCATCAACACGGCAACTTTCGGGATATCAAAATCTTCCCCGACAATACTCCCGTCCACCACTGAGGCGGTGCGCCAGTTGCCGGTACGCGAATCGAGCATTCGCACCGCAGTGACATTTGCCGCACCGATATTTCGGATCAGTGAAAATGCGCTGTACCGGTCCGGATAACAGGAAAAGCTGAAAACGTTCACACCGGCATTCAGAATAAGCGGTATGCACCCGTCCTGGCTCAGGTCGACAATCCGGGTCTGATTGAAATATACCCACAGGAAAGTCCCTTCCTCCAGAGGAAAGTTGGTTCCGGAGGGCTGACCGTCGACCCATTGCACCGTTTCGGAAACAACCGCCGGTGTCAAGGAGGTAAAACGCGTAACGGCGGTTACGCCGGCCTGGTGATTCCACAACTCGAGCAGGGCATAGGCATTTGGCATGTGGGTCACCATGCCTGCGGTGACGGCAACTGCATTTCGGTTTCGGTAAACCGGTTGCATCAGCGGCATCTCTCCGATCATGACCCTTCCGGTGCCGCTCTCCTCATCCTGCCATATGATTTTGCCGGCAGCCATCTGCGGCGATTTCTTCAAGCTCTCTGACTGGGTCAGCTGAATGGATGCCAAATTTGCCAAATGCAGCAATCGAAGATTGGTCTGCAGCGCACCGCTGCTATCTTCCTCATAGATCAGCCATTTTCCGTTCAACTTCGGTCGCGTTTCGTTTTCAGGCGTGTCGGTTAAACGGATTTCACTATTCCGAAGCAGGTTGTATCCATACAGTTCATTCTGGAGATGGCGCTTGTCCGACCAAACGATCCACTGGTCACACACGGTTGGATAATATTGTCCCGGTGTGTCGCTGGTAATCGGCCGCACAACTCCCGTGGTTAAATCCTTGAAATAGATGTCCCCAACGCCCGGATTTCGAAAATCCTGCCAGACCAACCGGCCCTGATGGATAGATGGATCGAGCTGGTCTTGGGTTGTCGGGTCCGCTGCGGTGGTACTCCCGTTCACCAGATTGTAGACCTGCAACTGCCAGGGGGCCGATGGATCGGTAATGGCCCGGGACCGATAAACCACCCAGGGCCAGAAAACAACCGGATGTCGTTCGTCTTCGTCCCCAGTGGCGGTAATGGAGAAAGCCTCGGCACTGTCGTTGAGATCTTTTGCCCGGATATCCCAGTTGCCGTCCGACTGACGGTCCTCCCAGACAACCAGGCGTCCGTCTGTTTGGGGGTGTTCCTGGCTGCGAGAATTCGTAGAAATGGACACCGGTGCGGCCAGAGCATCACCAAGGTCCTGGGCAAAGATATCCCAGTTGCCGTTTCTCTGGTCCTGCCACACGACCCATTTTCCGGCGGCATCGGGGTCGATCTGGGCAGCCGTTCCGACGGCTGCAACCACCGACGCATTCGCCACAGCGTTATCGATGCGAACCGCTTTTACAGAGGCACTTTGCTGACCCAATGCATCCACAAGGGTCAATCTTACCGTGTACCAACCCTCCGGCAGCACCCTGCCGTCGTCGTCTCTGCCATCCCACTGATAATTGATCACACTGTCGGCAACATTTTCGAAATGCTCATGCCGAACCCGCTCGATGAGCGACAGATCGGTCCCGTAAAGGTGGTTGACGGTCCATTTCACCGTTGTCGCATGCTCCTGTTCCTGCCAGGGTTCCGCACCCGTCTGCCCGATCACGGCAACGGTATGGGGGCCTTCAGATAGATCGGTGAGGATCGCAGCCTGTGAAATGTCTGCAGCTGCGTGGTAGTACCAGCCATCAACACTGTACCGATACTGGTCAACCCCGGACACCTGCAGCGACACCTCCTTTTCGGCAGTGGGAGTTGTCGGCATACCGGAAATTAATGTCGATGGCGCATCCGGATCCACATCCCAGAAAACGGTGAGGACTTTATCCTCGGGCAGAAAATCCCCGTACTCGCTTCTGCCGTTCACGGTCAGTTCCACCTGACCCGTCGGCAAATCGGTCAGTTCAATAAGCGTGGCTATCGGAATTTCCGCACTCCAACTACCTTGACCAAGACGATATTTATAGTAATCCACATGGGTACCCCCCACCGTGAGTACGGCCCCACTCTGGCGAGTCGGTGAATAGGGGACACCGCTCAGTGTGGGCCAGCCGATGACGCCCTGGAACACCTCGACATCGGCATTCACGGCACCGGCGGTGGTACTTCCCTGAAAATTGATGACCACCTGTTTGGGTCGGACAGACAGGCCGTCTCCCGAGACATAAATACTTCCTTGATCTAGATCATAGGCGGCGATGGTCGGATAACCGGTCGGAACGACGACGGTAACCGTTTTTGTCTTTTCAGTGTTACCCGTATCGTCCCGGGAATAATATTCCAGGGAGTGCTCCCCGCCGTCTGTTATGCTGAACGGGTACGCCGGGACAAAATCCGTGGCTCCGTCGAGTTTATAATAGGTGGCAACGGCACTGTCGTCTTCCACGGTAAAGTAGATTTGCGTTGCGGGTAGAATGTGGAACTTGCCGTCGAACGCCTGCACCTCTCCTGAAAAACGGATGGTTGTATCCGGCGGTGTACTGTCATCGCCGGTGGTGCCGTAGGTTACAATGTATTGATAATCGCCCAGGGCAACGAAGTCGAAAACATTCAGATAGGTCAGCTTTTCGTTGGTCCCGTGGGCGTATCGGATGTTTGTCCAATAATTGTTCGGGTTGAGCAGTTTGCCATCCGAACGCATGACCCCGATGATCGGGTATTTGGCCTGACCGGGATCGTCCATCCGCATATACACCCAGCCCTCACGATCGGCGTTGGCGGTAACAATTGCCCCGCTGGTATCCCCGGCGGCAGTCACATCATGGAGCGTGTTGACCGGAAGCACCATGCAGTCCGATTCATACAGCGTGTCCGGCACATGTTCGGCGTCATTATCCGTATCCGCGAGAAAATCGAGCAGAGAATCCCGCCCCGGTTGATCGTTCATCACTTCGTGGGAGATAAAATAGGCATCCATCGATGTAATCACGGAGGTTTCCTCACCGCCGAGTTCGGATGCATGGGTAAAGGACGCCTTGAACTCGACAAATTCACCGGAAAGAGACGTGATCATGTCCCAGGCACCCTTGCGGCACCGTTCGGGTTCGATATCGCCGAGATTCACCGTAAGGCTGGTTTCATCGGTGGTGGCATCATCAACTCGGGAACCGAGGAGCTGCGCGATCAATAGCAACCCGTCTTTATTTTCAACGATGCGCGGTTGCTCGGAAGCGATTTTCACATCGTTGGCGCGACCGTACCCGCTGTTTTTCACGAGCACGCCGAGGGTAAACGGGATCGGTGATTCAACGATGTCCGCAGTAAACGGATCGTCCCCATCCACATCCCGGGGTTGAAAGTAAGTAATTTCGAGCTGGGGCTCTGGTTTTACCGTGATGATGTCCGGGATTGCCTGCAGGACTTCGGGTGCGATCTCCTGTCCGTAGATGGCCCCGGCCAGGTTTACGCCCACCTGGTATCTCACTCCGGTGGCATCGCTTCCGCCAGCGGCGATCTTCGGGATGATAAACCAGCGGATGACAGCGGTTTTTGAAGGCGGAATGATGCCGGCTCCATTAAGGGCGTTAATATTTACCAGCTCAGGCGGCTGGACGAAAAACAGTTCGGATGCCTCTTCACCCGACTCGTTTTCAAAGGTCAGGAAGGCGGAAAAGTTGGTGAGGTCCGCATCCACCTCGTTGTTGGTAATTTCAAGCGTCGCGAGAAATCCGATTCTCACGAGCGTCAACTCCTGAAGGATCTCGATTTTCACACGGGCGCACAGTCCCTGGTACTGTTGGGCCGCAAATCCGACCATCGGGTTCAGCACAAGCAGCATTCCCAGAAGAATGAACGTCAATGGTAGACGATATGTCCTTGTTCGCCTCATTCCTTTACAACCTCGATAGCGTAATTTTGGGAAACCGCCTGGCTTTGACCGGTGGCTTCTTTTGGAAACGGGTCTTCGTCGGTATTCCAGCAGCGTTCATAAACCAGGGAACCATTGGCAAAATAGGCATGGTATTTATCGACCTCGAAGTTATAGACCCTTTCCCGGCGTTCGACACTGTCGTTTCTGACAACCCGTCCGGTATAGCCGCCGGTCAGGATAACCTCGTCCCCGACACCGATTTGCCTGGCCACGGTCCAACCTTGGTGTGCCAGGCGGAAAAGGTGCTCATCGGTGGTTACCAGACGTTTGGTCTCTTTGCCGTCCGCCGAACGGATCCAGAGTTCTCGGACGCGATCTACCTGGCGGCTGTAGACCCGGCGAACCCGATCCGCCGTTCCATGCAGGGACAGAATCCGGTCCCCGGTACTGATATCTTCGATCAACTTGGTGGAGCCGTCCCACATGGTGATCGGTGTGCCGGCGGCAAAACAGGCCGGATCTCTGGCAAACCCGCCGGACGTCCCTGTTACGGGCCCGCCGCCGCCACTCTTTTTCTTATCACTGCCACCGCCACCACCACCAAAGTGCTTGCCAATCAACTGCCGGACCGAATTCATCAGACACGCAGCGGTGCCGATGATCACGTTTTCGGCACCGCCGGTGACGGCTGCAAAGGCCATTAGACCGGATCCGACGGCAAGAGGGGTCGTGCTGTTGGCACAGTACCCCCGCGCCTTGATGTGTGCGCCGATGGCCTCCATCGCTTCGATACCCTCCATGGGGTTGACAAAATCACTCAAGCAGTCGCCAAAGGAACGTTCCGCGAGGGGTGTCCGGACTGCGCTTGCCGTGGTTCTGAATCCGCCTGTCGCTACGGAAATCGAATCGAGCGTTTCCGGGGGATTTTGCGAGGCTGCCTGGGGTGTCGTCTCTTCCCCGAGTGAGCTGCGCTGGATATTAAAGGAATAACGGTAGGGTATCTGAACGGTTTGCATGGCGGCCAGCACCGGTAGATATTTTACCAGAGGTTCAAACCGGCTGTTGCGGGTTTCTTCGGTGGCCAACACCACGTCTTCCATCTGTTTCAGGCCGAAGTTGCTTACATTGACCATGTAGGTGGCCTCGAACCCGTCCCGGATGGTGCCGAAATCCTTGCTCGCCGGATCGACGACCAGAACCGGTATCGGCACATGGGTTTCAAATGTCTGCTCCAGCTTGATCTCATACCGGTCGGTATAAGGCACCGGCTCCACCTTGAAATTGATGGTGACCATGCTGCGGGACAACAACGGCTCCACAATCTGTGTCTGATCAGCGGTGATATGGATCACCCCGGTCTCGCTCCGATGGCCGGGCGCGGAGACCTGCCATGACCAGCTTCCCTCCTGGATGTCTGCAATGAGGCGTTCACCGTACAGGTCGGTTTTCACCGGTTCCGTCTCTTCGCTGATGGCCCGGTTCCTCAGGCGGATCGTGGCCCCCTCCAGCTCCTGGTCGAGAATGTTGGTAACCGAAAACTTTACGGACCCGAGCTTGTTCGAGGTCACCCGGCCATAAAGACCGATCTCATAATCGGTGGCGGTATTTGTGCCCCTGAGGACAATTCGGTCCTGGTGGTATCCGAATGTGGTATCTTCCGGTGGCGCGAACACCACATCGAATGTTTTCGATGCCCCTGCCGCAATGTCGCCGAGGAGATACTTGTCGGTCTCGCTTTTTGCCAGGTTGAGCGACATCCAGGCCACCTCTTCGGGCGGAATGATTTCCACCCCCTCCAGCGCTTCAAGTCCGATATTTTTTACCGTTACCGGCCGACTGAGAATGGTCCCGCGATCGAGGCTGAGGTCCACATAGCCGGAGTGTGGTGCCTCGACGCTGAGGATGGGGATCGCCTGCAGCAGGGACACATTGCCGGTGAAAGTGGCGGTGACATTCTGGGCAGATTGGAAATCATATTCCACGTTCACAGCATCCGGTGCACCGGCGTCGGCTGTGAGCTGCAGTGTGATGGGCTTTTTCTCACCCGGTTGCAGGGCGAATGCATCGTCGCTAAAAACCACCTGACCCGTCACGGTCGGCTCATCGATCTCCACGCCCTCAGCGTCCACAGTATACGCGCGGAAACTGGATGTAAATTCAGTCAGCGGATTTTCACCCGGGTTGTACAGCTCAATCTGGAAACTCATGCTGTCGGCCTTGGACATTCGAATCTCTCCGTATTCCGGAGAGTTGTACAGGCGGTACAAGCCAAATTGCGCTTGGTTCAGGGTGTCGAACACAGCGGGATGCGCAGCCCAAACGACAAAATGACCGCTCATCCCGTGAGATGGTTGGTATGTATAGGAGAAGTTGCCCTGGTCATTAGCGACAATCTCCTCGAACCACTTGAATCCCCGGGAATAGAAACCGAGTTTGAGGGCCGCTTCCGGCACAGGCGACTGTGTCTGGCGATCCAGGGCCTGGCCGGAAATGATGACCGGTTCGTCACCGACATAGACGGTTTTGTCCGCACTGGCCGTCCCGAAATACGCGGACTGGGAAATACCGGAGTCCATATGGGCCGTCAGGCCACCGGACAACATTTCGTCTCCGGTCCCAAGGTAATAATAGATGTCGCGAACACCCCCTTCAAAGGTGACACTGTCGCCGGTTTCCAAGGTTTCCGGCACCAGCACGTCCACATCAACACAGCTGGATCCACTGCCGGGGACGGTGAGGTAGGCCCTCTTGTCCGCGGAGAGCCGCGTGCCTTCCGGTACCCCGTTAAAATTAGCACGGCCAATTTCAAGCCCATCTTCGTTTTTCACGACGACAAAGAGATCACCGTGAGTCGAGCCCCTGCTCACCACAATGTCCATCTCTGCGTATCCGTGATTGTTGATGCATAACCGGACGGTGGCGTAACCACCGGCCAGGGGCACCGCGGTCGTGCTCAAATCAACCGTAACACCGGGCCGATCGATTTCGGTAACCGACAACAATTTTTCATAGACGACGCTGCTGCCGCCCTCAAAGGAGTGCCGCAGTTCGATTGCCAGCTCATGGGCGCCGGTGGTGTCACCGACCGGGACAACCAGATCCTCTCTTCGGGATCCGCCCGGGTTGATGTACCAATCGACATTCTTCGTCAGGGTAAACGGATCGGCCCCCTCGGTGATCAGCGTGAGGTGGACCTGGTCCAGGGTAAGATCATGCCCAGGCTCCCTGTTCAGTAACGACAGGGCCAGAACATTGAAGTAATTGGCCACCATCGGGCGGCCCGTTCCGCCGGCATCCGGGTTGGTGACCACCTCAATGTTCAGTGGGTAGACATCGACGATTCGCGGGGGGCTCTCCTCGCCGCTTTCATTGACTGCGCGAACCGAATAACTGACACGGGAATTTCCCGCATAAAGATTGTCGGCAAATGCAGTCTGAGCCACAAGACCGGTGTTCAGCCGTAGACCGCCGCGATAAACATTGAACCCGACCACATCAGGATCGAGATTGTCCCACCCCAGGTGAGGGACATCTCCTTGTCTGACAAAGACTTCGAGATTGCTTACAGCTCCCACATTGAGATTGAGGATGACCGGACTTGACAAATGCTCGTTGCCGATCCAGTCCACGGACGCAACCGTATAGCTGTATTGGCCGCCGGCCGGTGGGTGGTCATTGATACTGCGGATAAACCCCGACACTGTTCGAATCAGATGACCGTTTCGATAAACTAAATAGGTTGCGGCCACTTCGCCTGTGCCCGGTGCCTCCCATGCCACCCGGACACCGATATCGCCAAGCGCCACACTGACGTTTTCCGGCGGATTGGGCGGTGTCCCGTCCACAACCGCCGATGCGACCCCCGACAGGACGCTTTCAGCGCCTTTCAGGTCAGCCTTCACGCCATAGCAGTACTTTCCGTCTGTGGCCGGATGATCGGTAAACGTGTTCGTCGTGATCCCTTCGCCCGCCACTTCACCGGGCGCCTGAGTGCACTCGCCGCTGATGCGGTAGACTCGATAGCTTTCGGCCCCGGGGACGCCGTCCCAGTTCAACTCCACGTTGCCTCCGGACCGGGTGACGGCCGCAAGATTGCTCGGCGGACTAGTGGGGTCCGGAAAAGCGGTGTTGTAAATCTCCATGTATTCACCGCTGGTGATATGCGTGCCGGGGTTGCTCAGCGCATCCTCAACTGCCAGGATAAAGCGGCCGTTGCCCTTTCCCATGGCGTTGGTGAGCAGCAAGGTACCGGTCCAGGCCGTGCCCTCGCCGGTGAGGTCGATGGCCACGTCCGGGCCGTCGGGGGGTGCAAAACGCAGATCGGGTACCGTGCCGTCCTTAGCCGGCTCGTCGAGCGTAAGGGTCACTGTGAGGATCTGATCTGTCAGGAGCTGCACCGGTGGCGTCGCATCCACGGCAACAATGCAGGCGGGGCCATCTGTGTCGACGACAAAATCCGCCCCCTCGGGTTTCCCATAGAAACTGTTACCGGCCGCATCCTTTCCGGAAACATTGACAGCGGCCGTCCCGGATGGGGTATCCGCTTCAATCGTGAAAGTGCCGGTATATGTCAGCGTGTCAACGGAGGCCAGTTTCACAGCCTTTGGCACGTAGGTCCCGTATGGCAAAATCGTCAGGGCCGGGGCATTTTCAAGCGGTTCATCGGTGGTCACGGTAATGGAAATCGTATCCGGACCGAAAGGTGCCGGTCGATCATATTCGATGGCAAATCCCGGGGATGTCAGGTCGTAGATGGCCGACACGACGTTGGACAGTTCGCTGAGATTTCCGGCAGCATCGAGCCCCACAACACCGTAGTAAAGCGTACCGTCGGGGGCAAGATTATCGATGTGATCCATCCGGTCCAAGTTCGCTTTTATCAAAGTGGCCTCGGACGGGTCCGTGAAATAGGCGTCGTGCCGGTAGAGGTCGAACCGGACGGGCCGCTCGCCGCTTTCGGAAAATTGCCATGAGATTTCGATGCCGCCCCATGGCCGAACATGGGGTTCCAGTGCAAGGGGTGCGGCCGGGACGCCTGAATCGAGGATCACGTCAACCGGATTGGAAGAGGGGCTCTGCCCAAAATCGTCCCGGGCGGTCGCCAATAGCGTGTTGGCACCCTCGGTGAGCGTCACGCCGGTCACTTCAAAGGAGCCGTCGGATGCTGCCCCAATGTTTGCGACCACATAACCGTTCCGGGTTATCTGAAGCGTGATAAAAGGTTCAGTCGATCCCCGCACGGTGAGGGTTTCCGATGCGGTCACCATTCCGCTCCCCGGATCGGTAATCGCCGGTGCCGGCGGTGGTGTCACATCGACGACGAGGTTACGTTCGGTTGTGGCAAGGTTCCCTGCGGAATCCTGTACGACAAGCTTGACCCGATGGACACCGTTGTCCACGTTCCGAATGTCCCAACGATAGCTATAGGGTGAAGCCGCGCCCTGATTTTGGATTTCGCCGTCCACATAAAATTCAACGGCTGTTAGGCCTAAAGCCGCAGTGGCCTGGGCACTCACGGTAAATGGCCGGTTGAGCGTCTGCCCTTCAAAGAGGTTGAATTGATGGATGACCGGCCCGTCCGTGATATAATTTATATCGATGGATACCGGTATGGATACGGCACCGGACACACTTCGGAATTCGGCAAAGATGGTTTTGGCGCCCCCGCCTTCCGACAACTCAAAAACCTGGCGATCGGAAAAGGCCTGGAAGTAAATGCCGGTAAACGCGGAATCCTCGCTGATTCGCATTTCATCCGCAGTCCGGCAGGCCAGACGAAGTTCGATGTTGCGGGTGCCGACGGAAGTTTCGCCGCCGGCGATCCCCACAGCGGGTGTCAGCAGCGGTTCATCGGTCAGGTAATTTGTATAATTCACATTGCCGGTGAGCTTGCTGATGATGCTTGCCTCGTCTATACTGCCCCACCAGTTCCCGGAAGCATTCAAAACCAGCGTTCCGGCAGATACCGCATTCACGGTATTGCCCTTGATGACGGATTGGGAAATTGACAGCTGCGCGGTGTCTTCTATCCGAACACCGGTCTGGTTGTAGGCGATCAACGCCTCCATGGTTGTCACCGTCGCACCATTTTTGACCAGCAGCCCCGATCCGGCGCTGTATAGGGAGCTAAAAGCCTCAAGGGTTGGAGATGCCCCGGCAATCGAGACTTCACTCGCATATCGGACGATCACATGCCTCAGCAGGGATGCTCCGGCCCCATCGCCCAGGACCAGGCCGTTCCAGTCACCCGGTCTCGGTTCACCGTCCGGTTGATCGCTTTGGGATGTCAACACAACCGGCTCCAGGTCTGTCCCCTCTGCAATGATCCGGCCGGATTCAACTGTGATACCGGTGCCCGGTGCAAAAAGCAGATGCGTGCCGGTTGCCAGGGTCAGCGTGGCGCCGTTTGTGACCACGATGGCCTGATGAACCGGAATCGATTTCTGCGTGCCGGCCCCGATCACGGTGTCTTGTACGATTTCTCCGGCATAGGGGTCCGTCCATGCGGTGGGGGACACTGCGGAGTCGAAATCGCCGGCATCGTTGAACCCGACCACGGCAAAGTAGTACCGCTTGCTGCGATCCAGACCTTCTATGGTGATCTGCTGATCGCCGATCCCGAGAATGGCCTGTGGCACGAGACCCGAAACGCTTGTAAAGTCCGCATCCTGATAATAGAGCCTGTATCCGGCGAATCCGCAGATGCTGGCGGTATCCTGTACGGGCCAGGAGACCTTTGCGATTCCGGGATCCGCTCCGGACTCAACGGTTGTCGTGATCGGAGGCGGTATGGATTGATCGAGGCGGAAAGTCACCGGGCTGACATCGGTGAACTTGTTTCCGACTTTATCCACCGCGACCACCGCCGCATAATAATCGCTGCCGAAACTCAGCCCGGTTATCGTTAACGTCAATCCTCCGCGCTCGGTCCAGCCGATCGGGGAGCGCCCGCCGATTTCGCTGAAACTGCTCCCTCTCTCCAGGTAGATCTGGTACCCGGCCAGGTCCGGCGGCGGGGTGTAGGCGGCCCAGGACAACATGGCCGAGCTGCATCCCGTGGAGAGCAGAGAGAACGCCGGTGTGATCGGCGGCGTGGCATCCAGGGTAAACGTGTAAACCCCGGAGACCGCAAGCATGGTATTTGTCTCCGCATCCTTTGCTCCGGAAATGTCTACCTGCAGCGTACCGTCCATGCCCTGGGCCAGAGCGATCTCCGGCGTGGCATAGGTGTCATTGGGTATCCGACTGCTGACCCAGGTCCCGCCGGCAGGGACTGTAGGTCTGTCGATACCGGAACCAGCAATGTCGATCACGGGAGTGACACTGGTGTCCATGGTGCTGTCGAACTGGAGTGTCAGACGGAAGTCATTTACCGCACTCACCGGTGAAACATAATTCCCCTTCACGCTGACGATTTCCGGACGCTGGATCGGGCTGGCCGTTACGGTGCTGACCTGTTTGCTTTCACCACCGGAGGTGTTTACGGCGGTGACCGCGAGATAATAGGTCTCCCCATTGGTCAGATCCGAAATTCTTGCCGAAGTTCCGGTTACGTGTTCAACCGGTGCCATACCTTCCACGGAGGTGAAACTGACCGTGCTCATATAGAGCGCATAATATTTTACGTACTGGACGGGTTCGACAGCTGTCCAGCTCAAGTCCGCGTAGCCGCTGCGGGCCTCGGCAGACGTATCGACCGGATTCGCCAGCACCGTCACCGCCACCACCGAAACGCCGCTGCTTTCATTGCCCTGTGTGTCCACGGCCGTTATCCGGAAGGTATGCACACTCGCCGGATCCAGACCCGCCGCCTCGTAGCTGGCCTGGTCCACAGCCAGCACCAAGGCTTCCGCGGCACCGTCAAAATAGACCCGGTAGCCGCCCAGATCCCCAGCCGGTGAATGGGCCCAGGAAAAGAGCAGCCGGTCAGCGTGGCTTTCCACCTGCACGTTGGTCACGTTGGACGGCGCCGCAGTGTCCACCGGAGCGACTGCGATGGGCGTTACTTCGCTTTGGGCGTTGCCGGCCCGGTCGACGGCGACCACGGCAAAATAGTAAATTGTGCCGCTCGTCAGTGCCTGCACCATGTAGGCAGTCGAGCCCACCATCGGCGATGACACCGCCGTCAGCCCCTCCACGGTGGTGTATGGCTGATCGCTCACGTAGACCCGGAAGAAGGCCACATCCTCATTTGCCGTCAGGTTGTATCCACCCCAGTTCAGCTGAACGAAGGTGCCGTCCCCTGCGGCAATTGCGGTCAGTGGGGTCACCGGATCCGGTGGGATACTGTCGTATAAAATAAGGGTAAAAACAGAAGTGCTCTGATTGTCGTTGGCGTCCTTTGAATAGATTTCGATGTTATTTTCGCCCGTGGCCAGGTTGACCGGGTAGGACCAGGTTGTGAGGGCGTCCACCGGCACGACCTCAAACCCGTTGATCCAGATGGAGGCCTCCGTCTCCTTGGTGCCTTTCAGGGTCTGGATAGCCGAATTGGTGGGGCTGGACACCGGATCCACCGTGGGCGGCGTCGGCGCCATGGCATCGGCAACAAACGGCAGTGCCTGTGACAAGATATTGTTCGTCTCGTCAGCTTCGGTTATCTGTGATGTAACGTCTGCCACGATTTCCACCTGATGCTGGCCGGCAGTGGCGGTCCAGGGCACACTGACGGATTGCTGTCCGTCGGCCTCAATACCGAAAATAGTTCGACGGTCGATGACCTGTCCGTCGATCCGAAATTCAACGGCAAAGGTGCGGCTGGTACGCCCGGCCTCTCTATTTTCGACAACGGCAGTGAATTCGGCGAATTCTCCGTCCACAATCGGGTCGGGGCTCCAGTCGATCCGGGAAATCAACAGGTCTACCGCTCCGATGGGCGGCATGGTTTGCCCAAGCAGGTTGTTGGTCTCGTCCGCCTCCTTGACAAACTGCGTAATATCGACATTGACCGTAATCGAGTGCGTTCCGGGGGTGGCGGTCCATGTTTGAGATATCTGGATGGAGGCACCACTGGCAACCGGCTGGGTGAACGGAATCGTTCCGATGCTGGCGCCGTCGACATTGAACTGGGTGTAAAACGTTCCGAAAAGCCCGCCGCTGCCGTCGTTGGTTATGGTGGCGGTGAAGGTGATTTCCTCGCCGTCTGTCGGTGATGATGGAAACCATGTGATCTCTGAGACGGTCAGATCCGGCGGCAGGATCGTTGGCAAATTCTCGGTTAGACTGTTGTTGGCATCATCTGTCTCCGGCATCTGATCACCGGGATCGACTGTCACAGTTACCGTGTGGGAGCCGGAAGTGGCAACCCAGGTATGGGTTACCGTCGTGGTCGCATTATTTTCAAGGCCGGTTGCAACCGCCTGGATGCCGATTGCCTCACCGTCCACCGCAAATCCAACCTCGAATTTCCTCTCCGTGCTGCCCCCGGTGTTCGAGATAGTGGCGGTGAAAGTGACCATCTCACCCATGGAGGGAGTTGCCGGTGTCCGGGTGATGCTGCTGATCGTGAGATCCGGTGCTGCAATCAACGGCAGGGTGACCGAACCGGTGTTGTTCTCTTCCTCGGATTCGGTTACCACGCGAGCGGCATCCGCGGTAACCGTAACTATGTGGGTTCCCACAAGTGCCGGCCAGGTTTCTGAAACCTGTGTGGAAGCGCCTCCGGCCAGACCGCCGGAGACCGTGTGGCTGCCGATGGCCGTACCGTCCACCACAAATTCCACATCGAAGTCCTTTAGCGTGGTGCTGGCAATGTTCTCAACGGTTGCCGTCAGGGTGACCGGCTGGCCATCTGCCGGCTGCAGGGGATCGTAAACAATTCCACTAACTGCCAGATCCGCAGCCGCAATCGACGACAGAGGTTGGGCCAGGAGATTATTGCTTTCGTCTGATTCGGAAATCTGACCCGCACTGTCGGCAACGACTTCAACGGTATGCTCTCCGGTTTCCGCGGTCCATGTCTGGGTCACCGCTGTTGTTGCCCCTGTGGCAAGGCCACCGGGGATTTCAACACTGCCGATACCAGCGCCGTCGATGGTGAAATCCACGGCAAAAGCCCGGAGCGTGGCAGCCCCGTTGTTAGCCACCGTTGCGGTAAATGTCACGCGTTCACCCTGCACCGGATTTTCCGGGGCCCAGGTCACACCTGCAATCACGAAGTCGGCCCACCCCACGGCCAACGAATCCAATTGCTTCGAGTTGTTTGTTTCGTCGGTTTCAACAACGTTGCCGGCACTGTCCACAACCACTTCGATGGAATGGGCTCCGGGCCGGGCCGTCCATTCCCGGCTAATCTGGACACTCGCACCTCCCGCCAGTGAGTCGTCGACCGACTGTGTGCCAATGCTGGTGCCATCCAATAGGAAGTCGACCATGAATGTGTTTACGGATGGGTAGTCGTTGAGGTTTTGAACCGTGGCGGTGAGAATAACCGTTTCACCGTCACGAATACTATCTGGCGGCGACAAATCGATCTGGGAAACCACCAGGTCTGAATTAGAGCTTACCGTGGTCTCTTCGGTTACTGCATTGTTTGCCGTATCCGCATCCGGTTCTCCGCTGGCCACGGTCGCTGTGGCGCTGATGGTGCCTGTGGATTGTGGAGTCCCCACAATGGTAATGAAGAGCTGCCCGTTTCTGGAAACGCCCCCCAGATCGCAGTTTACCGGCCCGGTTCCGGAACAGGTGCCTTGGCCTGGACTTGTGGATACCACGGTTACACTTCCCGGCACCACGTGCGTTAAGGAGACGTTCGCTGCATTGGACGGACCGTTGTTGGTCACCGCAATCTGGTAGGTCAGAGGATCACCCACGGTAACCGGATCCGGGTTGTCGCTCAAGGTTACAACCAGATCGGCTCGGGTGGTGATCGACGTCGTCACAACTCCGGATGAATTGAATGTCGTATCGGGGTCCGACGTATCGGAAGAGACGGTGGCCGCATAGCTTAAGCTTCCCGTGGCCCCCAGCTGCACCGCGCCCCGAAGCAGGACTATCTTTTTTGCCCCGGCAGCGACTGTACCGATGTTCAACGCACCGGTCCAACTGCTCCAGGTGTCCCCATTATTCAAAGAGTATTGCTGTCCATCAAGCTGTACGGGCATGTCGGCTGAAAGGCTGACATTGAGCGCATCCGAAGGACCGGCGTTGGTAAGGGTAACCGTCGAGGTCAGATCTTCTCCGGCGGCCACCGGATGCGGTGTACTGCTCATGTCCACAAGGAGGTCGGCCAGGGCTGAAGCCGTCGTCATTTCGCTGGCGTCGTTGTTGGCCGGATTCGGATCCCCGGTGTCGGATGTCACTTCGGCCGCCGTCGTCAGCAGGCCAAGGGCCGACGGGTGGACCGTTCCCCGGATCCGTACTTCGATGGATTCTCCGGCCGGCACGATCCCGAGATGTATGGTGCCGGTCCAGTTGTGCCAAGTGCCGCCCCCATCCAGAGAATAGACCGGATCCTGGATCTGGGCTGACAGCACCTGGGTCAGGATTACATTCTGCGCATCGAAAACACTACTGCTGGTCACAATAACCGTGTAGGTCAGAGACTGTCCCGCGGTTATCGGATCGACTCCGTCCACAATACTCACGGACAGGTCTGCTTCTGCATCCGATGCATAGACCAGCGTCGACGTGGAGGCTGTGATCTTCATCGGATCGAGTGCAATCTGGTCGATGGCCACGCCGACACTGTTTTCGATGGTTCCTGGCGTGGTGGGATCGACCACCACCGTCACCGTGGCGCTGTTCCCATTTGCCAGGGTGCCAAGGTCACAGGAAACAGTTTCAGATCCGCTGCAGGTTCCCTGGCTGGGACCGGCGGAAACAAAAACAACGCCGGGCGGCAACAGGTCGGAAACCGTTACGCCGGTGACATCGACCGGCCCGTTGTTGGTCACCGTGATATCGTAGGTCAGAGGGCCACCCACCGATGCCGGATCCGGATCGTCTGAAATCGTTATCGTAATATCGGCAAACTGCTGCTCGCCGGTGTACACGGTGCCGTCCCCGCCGTCGGTGCCACCGTTCTGGCCGGTTCCTCCGAGAGCGGTAGTCGTGCCGGAGTAACTGCTGGCACCATACAGATAGGCCAGACGTCCGCCACCCCCGCCGCCGGAACCGTAGGAATGGGTTCCGCCGTTTCCGCCATTGGCAGTCATGGCGCCAGACCCTTCGAACCGACCGGCCCGGACAAGAATGCCGCCGCCCGCACCACCACCGGCCAGCGTTCCGCTGCCCGCCGAATTGCCGTTTGCAGATATTGCGCCATTGAGGAGTAGCGTACCGCTTACCGTAAGGTTCACGAGTCCGCCACCGTCGCCACCGGGATTGCCCCCATCCCACGCACCGCCGCCGCCGCCAAGGTCGCCCGGGGCCATATCGCTGCCGTAGGCCGCGCCTACGGGGTGGGTCTGGTAGCCGGTTCCCCCCAGGTTGCCGTGGCTGCCGCCGGAAGTTTTGTAACTGCCGTTGGTGTTGCCGGTGGTGCGGCCGTAGTAGCTGCTGTTGCCGCCACTATAACCGCCAAGATACCCCTGGTCGCTAACGTCGATGCGGCTGGTCTCGTCGATGGTCAGGTAGGTGGCGTGAATGTCCAACCGAGAGACGCTGTCGGTGCCGGCATCTTCATGGGACACGGTCGCCTGATCGTAGAGGTCCACCACGTCGGCGTACAGGGGCAGGTCGTCGAGCCCGACAAAAGCGCTTCGCCCGATACTCACGCTGTTGAACTGCCCCACACCGATGGCATAAGAGGCCCCTCCCGCGGCAACGATGCCCAGGTCGCCGTCCGTAGTCAGGGTGGTCTCGGTGTTATCTGTGATGCCAAAGCTTGCGTTCTGGCGCCGGTCGGGGTTGACGATCATCCCCACCAGGGCGCCGGGGATCCAGGCCGCTGCAGTGTCGGTGAGTACGGAACCGGCGATGCCCCCTTCGGCATCGGAAGTCCCCCGGTAAATGACCGAAAGTCCCCGCGTGGAGATCCTGCCGGTGGTCTGGCCGTTATTTTCCACCACCAGATCGCCGTCGGGCTGATCAATCTGCTTCCAATAAATAGTTCCGGCGCCGCCGGGCCCGCCCCCGTAATTCCCCGCACCGCCGTGGGCGCTGACCGCTCCGACAAAGGTGCTGGAATCATAGTGCAGGGCGATCCGGCCGCCGCCGCCGCCGCCCTCGGTGTAGCCGCAGCAGTAAGTCCCCCCGGTCCCGCCGACCGAGGAAATATTGCCCGTACCGGTCAGCGCCCCGGCTTGGATGGAAATCCCGCCGCCGGCCCCGCCGCCGGCCAGGTTCCCGGCCGGCGGGCTGCCGCCGTCGGCAATGATGCTGCCGTCGTGGGTGAAGGTGCCCTCCACCACCAGGCGCACCAGTCCGCCGCCGTTACCGCTCGGATGGTTGCTGGTCCAGGCCCCACCCCCGCCCCCGGGTTCAACCGGATCGGTCAGATCCCCGTAGCTCAAGCCGGTGGGCCCGCTGGAGCCGTCCCCGCCGAAACCGCCGTGGCTCCCGCCGTCGGCCTCGCGGCTGCCGTTGGTGGTGACGTTGCCGCTGGTGCGCCCGTAGTCGCTGGAATTGCCGGAGCGCCAGCCTCCCAGATATCCCCGGGCGGCGACGTTGATGGTGCTGGCGGCATCCACAGTCATGTCCCCGGTCACCGTAACATCAATCAGGTGGGTCGTTGCGGTGGTGGTGTCCGGGTGGGTCAGGTTGGCGCCGTTGGTCAGGAAAAGAGTGCCCAGGGTCAGCCGTTGACCGCTGCAGTCGAGGGTCAGCCAGGCACCATCCAGGGCCAGGCTCCCCACCCAGGTCAGGGCCTCGGTCCGCACCCGGGCGCTCCCGGAGACGGTGAGCTTTTCAAACGCGATGGCCGCCGCCGGAAGCGGCGTGGAGCCTTCAACAGCGCTCCGTTCGCTGTTGTCGACGGCAAGCTCGCCGTAGGTGTGGGCCGGTCCCTTGATGAAAATCGTGCCGGCGCCGCCGTTGGGCCCGCCCTGGGTTCCATTGCCCCCGTGGGCGCTGAGGGTCCCCGTGTAGGAATGATTCGTGTAATAGATGGCGATGCGGCCGCCCCCGCCGCCGCCCATCTGATAGACGCAGCAGTAGGATCCCCCGTTGCCGCCGTCTGCGGAGATGACACCGCCGCCCACAAGCGACCCAGTCTGAATATAGATGCCGCCGCCGGATCCCCCGCCGGCCAGCTTTCCGCTTCCCGGTGTGCCGCCGTTTGTGGAAATGGTACCGTCATTGGTGAGGGCCCCGCCCACGGTGAGCCGCATGAGACCACCGCCGTCGCCGCCTGGATGATTGGAGTCCCAGGCCCCGCCGCCGGAACCAAGGTCGACCGGGTCGGTCACCTCCCCGTAGGTGGAACAGATGGCCCCGCCGTTGGAACCGTTGCCCCCCAGGCCGCCGTAGCTGCCGCCGTCTGCATCATAGCTGCCGCCGGTGGTGACGTTGCCCACGGTTCGACCGTAATCGCTGGCGTTGCCGGGGCGCCGCCCGCCCAGATAACCATGGGCGTCAACATCCACGCGACTGGTGGCGTCTACGAACATTGAGCCGTCCACCTGGACGTCGAGCCGGTATTGCTGGGTGGCCGTGGTCTCCAGATGCTGCATCGTCGACCCGTTGGTCAGGCTCAGACTCGGCAGCTGAACCTGCCCGACCCCCAACAGGAGCTGGGCATTGTTGGTGACGTTCAGGGCCGGCAGTTGGAGGGTGAGCTCCGGGTTGTCCTGCTTGTACCATCCGTTGTCCAGGATGAAGGTACCGGTAACCTGGGTGACGGTGGTGTTGAAAACCCGCGCGCCCCCGGTGATGCGCACGTTCTCGTAGACGGTGGGCTCCGCCGGCAGAGGCGTACTGGAGTCAATCGGAATCCGGCCGCCGTTGTCCGCCATCAGGTCCCCATGGCTCTGGGCCGCACTCTTTTTGAAAATCGTTCCGGCGCCGCCGCTCGGCCCGCCCTGGGTCCCACTTCCCCCGTAGGCGGTTATCAACCCGGTGAACAGATCGCTGTCGGCCAATATGGCAATGCGGCCGCCCCCGCCGCCACCCATCTGATGTCCGCAGCAGTAGGTTCCCCCGTTGCCGCCGTCTGCGGAGATGACACCGCCGCCCACAAGCGACCCGGTCTGAATGTAGATGCCGCCGCCGGATCCGCCGCCGGCCAGCCTTCCGCTTCCCGGTGTGCCGCCGTTTGCGGAGATGGCACCGTCGTTGGTGAGGGCACCGCCCACGGTGAGCCGGATGAGGCCGCCGCCGTCACCGCCCGGGTGATTGGAGTCCCAGGCCCCGCCGCCGGAACCAAGGTCGGCCGGGTCGGTCACCTCCCCGTAGGTGAGGCAGATGGCCCCGCCGTTGGAACCGTTGCCCCCCAGGCCGCCGTAGCTGCCGCCGTCTGCATCATAGCTGCCGCCGGTGGTGACGTTGCCCACGGTTCGACCGTAATCGCTGGCGTTGCCGGGACGCCGCCCGCCGAGGTAGCCGCGTGCGTTGGTATCGATGGCCCCGCCGTCCATTACGTTCAGGTCTCCTTCGATAAGAAGCGCCATCCAGTAAACCGAAGCCCCGTCGGTTTGACCGTGGGTAACCACGGCCCCCGGCTGGATCGTCAGGCTGGCAAAGGTATGGGTGCCGTTGACCGTGAGGGTCACCGGCGTTGCACCGTCTCCCACGGTGATGTGCCGGCCGTCATGGGAAAAATCGAGGGTATCGATCACCATGTCTGCGGCGATGGTCTCGGCCGGCGGATCAGCCTCAACCACTGTCTCCACGCCGGAGACGGCATTGTTGACCGTATCCGGGTCGTAGGTGTCGGAAGAAACGCTGCAGCTGTTGGAAAGCGTCCCCTCGGTTCCGGAAAGAATGGTCCCCCGGAGAAGAATCTTGATCGCTCCGCTGCTGACAAGCGTGCCCAGGTTCAGCGAACCGGTATAGCTCGACCAGGTCAGCCCGCCGTCCAAAGAATAGACGGGATTTTCCAGCGGGGCCGGCAGTTCGTCGGTGAGCACCGTGTTGACCGCGTCCGACGGACCAAGATTGGTCAGGTTCATCTCGTAGGTAAGATCGTAGTCGGCCACCGCCGGGTCCGGGGCGTCGGTCATTGTAAGAGACAGGTCCGCCGTGGGGCTTACGGCCGTGGCCATTGTGCCGGTGGTGTTGTCGGCGGTTTCCGGATCCGCCACCACGGAGGCGACATCGGCGCTGTTTTCGATCCCCGTAACGGTTTCGGACAAGACGGTTCCCCGGAGGTGCACTTCCCGGGAAGCGCCCGGCACCAGGGTGCCGATGTCGATGGATCCCGTCCAGGCCGTCCAGGTCACCCCCGCATCGAGGGAATAGGCTGACCCGGAGACGGCTGCCGGAACGGCGTCGGTCAGGACCACGTGGGTGGCGTCCGAGGGCCCGGCATTAACAATGGTGAAGGTGTAGGTCAGCGGGGTGCCGGGAACCACCGGGTCCGGATCGTCTGTGAGGGCGATGGAAAGATCGGCCCGGGGTAAAAACGTGGTACCGAGCACCGCCGTGTTGTTGGACTCATCCGGATCGCTTCGCACGGATTCGATCGAAACGGTATGGGTAATCGGCTCGGTTGCGGCCGGATCCACGGTGCCGCGGATTTGCACTTCCTGGACGGCACCGTTGGCCAGCGTTTCCAGGTTCACGGAACCGGTCCAGGGGTCCCAGGTGGATCCGCCGTCGGTGGAATATTCCGGGGTCGGGATTGAATCGGGCAGAACGTTGGAAAGGGTGACACTGTCGGCATCCAGCGGGCCGTTGTTGGTAACGGTGATGGCATACGAAAACGGATCTCCGGGTATGGCCGGTTCGGCGCTTGCGCTCTGGGTTACGGCCAGGTCCGCCGGATCGATCACCGTGGTTTCAGCGGCAGTGTTGCTCTCCGGCAGGAGATCCAACTGGTTACCGATCACCGTAGCCGAATTCGTCTGCGTCCACTCATCGGCCACGAGCACCTGGAGCAGGACGGTTGCGTCACCCCCGGCCACAATGCTGCCCAGGTCGCATGTGACGACGCCGCCATTTTCGGTGCAGGAGCCCTGGGATGGAGCGGTAGACTGGAAAAGAGCGCCTGCGGGAATCGTGTCCGTCAGGATGACACCGGTGGCGTCTGTTGCGCTGTTGTTGGTTACGATGAGAGTGTAGTCGATAGATTCCCCGTTAAACACCGGGTCGAGGGCATCGGCGATGGTGATGGAGAGATCGATGGCAGAGGGTTCACTGTATAGGGTCCCGGCTTCGCCGGTGCCGCCGCCGTATGTTCCTGTTCCGCCATCAGCCGAGATCGTGCCCAGATAGGAACTGCTCTGACTGTAGACCGCAATCCGACCGCCGCCGCCGCCGCCCTTGGCAGAGGTGGTATAAGTACCGGCACTGCCGCCATTGGCCGAGATGACGCCGCTCCCGCTAATGCTGACGGTATGAATATAAATGCCGCCGCCGGCACCGCCGCCGTTACCGTTACTCCCGGGCGTACTTCCGTCGGTACTGATCGTGCCATCGACGGCTAACGTGCCAGCCACTGTCAGTCGAATCAGCCCGCCGCCATCTCCACCCGGGTAATCGCCATAGTAGTTATAACCGCCGCCGCCGCCGCCCGGCTCCGTCGGATCGGTCAGAACGCCATAGGACGAACCGATGATGGCGCCGGTTCCACTTCCGCCCGTCCCACCGTAACTGCCCCCGGCACGCTTGCTGCTCCCATTGGTTGTGACATTGCCGCTGGTGCGACCGTAATCGATGCTGTTCCCCGGGCGCCTGCCCCCCAGATAACCCCGGCCGTTGACGTTTACGGCACTGGTGGCGTCGATGGACATGGCACCGCCAACGCTGATGTCCAGCCCGTAAACCTGTGTGGCCGTAGCATCGAGATGGGTCAGGTTCGAGCTGTTGGTCAGGCTCAAGGCCGGCAGTTGGAGACTTTTTACCCCCAGCAGCAGATTCGATCCGTTGGTGACGTTCAGGGCGGGAAACTGAACGTCTGTATTCGGGCTGTCCTGCTTGTACCAGCCGTCATCCAGAATAAAGCTGTAGATCACATGGGTAATCGTG
>CAZWPX010000020.1:49199-78260 GCA_964636125.1 uncultured Desulfobacterales bacterium
CGTAATCGATGCTGTTCCCCGGGCGCCTGCCCCCCAGATAGCCCCGGCCGTTGACGTTTACGGCACTGGTGGCGTCGATGGACATGGCGTCGCCAACGCTGATGTCCAGCCCGTAAACCTGTGTGCTCGTGGCATCGAGATGGGTCAGGTTCGAGCCGTTGGTCAGGCTCAAGGCCGGCAGTTGGAGGCTTTTAACCCCCAGCAGCAGATTCGCTTCGTTGGTGACGTTCAGGGCGGGAAACTGAACGTCTGTATTCGGGCTGTTCTGCTTGTACCAGCCGTCATCCAGAATAAAGCTGTAGATCACATGGGTAATCGTGCTGCTGAACACCCGGCCGTCTCGGGTGATGGCCACATTTTCGTAGATGCCGGGGACCGCCGGCAGGGGTGTGCTCGAATCCGCAGGCGTCAGATCGTTGTTGTCCACCACCAGATCGCCATATGTCTGGGAAGCACCTTTCCAGTAAATGGTCCCGGCACCGCCGTTGCCGCCACTGTTCTGGCTGGCACCGCCGTGAGCGGTTACGGTACCGCCGTAGGTGTTGGTCGTGTAATAGATTGCGATCCGGCCGCCGCCGCCGCCGCCCTTGGCATTGGTGGTATAAGTACCGGCGCTGCCGCCCTTGGCCGAGATGACGCCGTTTCCGCTAATGCTGCCGGTATGAATATAAATGCCGCCGCCGGCACCGCCGCCGTTACCGTTACTCCCGGGCGTACTTCCGTCGGTACTGATCGTGCCATCGACGGCTAACGTGCCAGCCACTGTCAGTCGAATCAGCCCGCCGCCATCTCCACCCGGGTAATCGCCATAGTAGTTATAACCGCCGCCGCCGCCGCCCGGCTCCGTCGGATCGGTCAGAACGCCATAGGACGAACCGATGATGGCGCCGGTTCCACTTCCGCCCGTCCCACCGTAACTGCCCCCGGCACGCTTGCTGCTCCCATTGGTTGTGACATTGCCGCTGGTGCGACCGTAATCGATGCTGTTCCCCGGGCGCCTGCCCCCCAGATAGCCCCGGCCGTTGACATTGATTTTACCGCCAGCCTTCAAATCCAAGTTTCCGATTACGGTAAGATCCATTGAATAAACAGTGGTGTCATCCGTATCGCTGTGGGTAACCGTGGCGTTATTTTTTACCGTTAGGGAGGAAAACGTATGGGCCCCGTTGATGGTCACAGTTACGGCATCGGTACCATTCCCGATGACAAGGTCCTGTCCGTCATACGTGGTATCAGCGTCACCGATTATGGTATCGCCCACAACTGTTTCAGCCAGGACCTCCGCTGGAGGAAAAAGCAGGATTATGGGAAATATAAGGGATATTGCGGCGATGGTTCTACAGATCAGCCGCATGTGTGACATCATAACATCCCCCTGACGGGTTACAGCATTTTCAGGCCAGGTTCCTGTACACGATGGCCCGTTCAGGCATTGGTTTGCCGATACCTCGGAATATCAAATGGTAGATTTTGGTTCAGAGCGTTGTGAAACAAGTGCCTAAAATACAAATGTTTCGTATAGAAAACAGAACGTTGTTGTCTGATGAATGGGCTGCCGGGATAATTGGCAAACAGTGTGGAGTTGATGAGCGCAAGCAACGCAACAGCGAATGAGGGAATGTCTCTCGGTCAGATTTCTGTTATCAGATTCGAAAAAAAACCGGTTTACCTCATGCGGTTGGTCTAATATCTGGTGTAAAAGTCAGCATCACCATCATTAAAATAAATCGCATTAAAAAATCATCCCAACAGGCCTATTATTAAAAAAGTGATCTACATTTGTCAATTAAAACAGACCATAAAATCCTAAAAAAAGCCGCCAGGTTTCGTAACACTTTGAAGTTTATGTTCTTAAACAAAAAAAGTCCGCCAAGTATGAATACCGGTGGACTTTCTTGCTTTCTATTTGTGGTGGGCGCTATGCTTCTTACCAGGCCATTCTCAGTCCACGGATCTTAACCCTTGAGCTTGTAGCCCTGGAACCCTTGGACCCTGCCTTCACCACCCCAGCTTAAGGTACTTGTCGATGGAATTGGCCGCTTCTCTGCCGGCCCCCATGGCCAGGATAACCGTAGCGGCCCCGGTAACAATATCACCCCCTGCCCAGACACCCGGTTTGGTAGTTTTTCCGGTCTCAGGTTCAGCGATTACGTAACCCCATTGGTTAAGCTGCATGTCAGGGGTTTCACTGGTCAACAGCGGGTTGGCCCCGGAACCCACGGCGACAATACACAAGTCGCACTCGATCTCAAACTCGGAGCCTTCGATAGGCACCGGGCTCCTGCGGCCGGACTCGTCCGGTTCACCCAGCTCCATTTTAAGGCACTCCATGCCTGTCAGGCGGCCTTTTTCATTGCCTCGGTATTGGGTTGGGTTGGTCAGTAAAAAGAGTTCAATGCCTTCCTCTTCCGCGTGATGAATTTCCGCACCCCTGGCCGGCATCTCTTCGCGGGATCTGCGGTAAACAATCTTCACGTTCTCCGCCCCCAGGCGCATGGCGGTTCGGGCGGAATCCATCGCAACATTTCCAGCCCCGAGAACAACGACGTTTTTACCGATGGGGATCGGCGTGTCCACCTTGGGAAACTCATAGGCTTTCATCAGGTTGGCGCGGGTCAGGTACTCATTGGCCGAAAGGATACCCACATTGTTTTCGCCGGGGATGTTCATGAATCGCGGTAACCCGGCACCGACACCCACATAGACCGCATCGTAGCCCTGCTCGAACAGTTCATCCATTGAGACCGTCCGGCCCACAACCGCGTTGCACTCCACCTTGACACCCAGCCGTTCCAGAAAATTAACCTCCTGGGCAACAATGGCCTTGGGCAGGCGAAACTCAGGGATACCGTATACCAGCACCCCGCCAGGTTTGTGAAACGCCTCCAGGATGGTCACATCGTGACCTTTGACAATGAGGTCACCGGCCACGGTAAGCCCTGAAGGTCCCGAGCCGACGATAGCCACCTTTTTACCGGTAGAAGCCTGGGTAGGCGGGAGCTCCCCGGTCCCGTATTCTCTTTCATAATCCGCGCAAAAGCGCTCGAGGTTACCGATGGCGACAGGTTCACCCTTTTTACCGACGATACACAAGCCCTCACACTGAATCTCCTGGGGGCAGACCCTCCCGCAGACGGCTGGCAAGGCGTTCTTACTCCACAGGTTCCGGATGGCCCCCGTGAAATCACCTTCTGATATCAAATTAATAAACCCCGGGATATCCACTTCCACCGGACAACCGGCCACGCAGCCCGGTTTCCGGCACTGCAGGCATCTTGCGGCCTCTTCCTGGGCCATTTTCACTGTATAGCCGGTTGGAACTTCCAGAAAATTGTGCGCCCTTACCTGCGCCTCCTGCTCCGGCATGGCAACGCGGGGTACTGCCTTTCTCTTAGCCATTTTCTCCTCCGTAAATATATAACCGCTACTGTGGTTTTATGGATGGGCACTATTCAGCGTCGCGAATGGTGCAGTACTCCTCGTGGCACTTTTTTTCCTCTTCGAGGTAGGCCTGCAGCCTGAGCATCAGCTCATCATAATCGACCTGGTGACCATCAAACTCGGGGCCGTCCACACAGGCAAATTTTGTTTCGCCGCCCACACTGACCCGGCAACCGCCGCACATCCCGGTCCCGTCGACCATGATCGGGTTCAGGCTGACCATCGTGGGGACGTTGAATTCTTTGGTAATATTGCTCACCGCTTTCATCATGGGCACCGGTCCGATAGCCACCACGAGTTTCACATCCTCAGCTTCCAGGACCTCTTGCATAACTTCTGTTACAAAGCCATGGTGTCCATACGAGCCATCATCTGTACAAACCCTGAGATCATGTGATGCGGCCCCCATCTCCTTTTCCAGAATCAGCAGTCCCTTATTACGAGAGCCGATAATACAGATAACATCGTTGCCAGCCTGTTTCAGACCCCGGGTAATGGGATGCAGCACCGCCACACCGGTCCCGCCGCCTACACAGACGACTTTACCCACTTTTTCAATGTGGGTGGCTTTACCGAGCGGGCCGATGACGTCCTGGAAATCGTCACCAACCTGCAGGTCCCTGAAGATGGCCGTTGATTTACCCACCACCATGTAAATAATGGTAATCGTACCCTTCTCGGCATCTGTATCCGCCATGGTCAGGGGAATACGTTCGCCCTCTTCATTGGCTTTCAGGATCACAAACTGACCTGGTTTTGCTTTGCGGGCAATCAGGGGCGCTTCGATCTCGTTAAGGATCACGGTGCCTTCTGCCATCTCTTCACGTCGAACTATCTTGAACATTGTTTACCTCCGGACGAACATCTTCATGAATGATTGACTTTACGGACTCAAATCTCCACAGGCAGGCGCGCAGGCGATTGGCCAGAGCACTGCAAAGCTTCCCGGGTTTGCCGGTCAGGCACAATCCCAACGTCGCCGCAGTTGGCTGAATGCAGATTGAGAGCCCGGATATAAATTACAATAGATCTCCTTCTAGAGCAATCGCGAGCAGACATGAAGCGCGGCGTACACAAAGGAATACGAATAATCTGAAGATGATCTACACCTGGGACCGGGCAAGCATCATTTCACCGCAACCCCATAAAACGTTTCTCTATACACGATATTATTAAAAATTGCAAATAAGCATATACTCAATACAAAATCAAGCCCAATTGTCACCGAATCCTCGAAAAGGTGGTGTTCCTGGCGGCTTTTGTTGATCCGAACGCCGCCCTGTGGTAACTGCCAGCGGCAAACTTGTACATTCCTAACGTTCGGAGACCGATTAATGCGCTTATTTGACAGCCATTGCCATCTTGATGACACTGTTTTTGAAAAAGACTGGGCCGAGGTTCTCGACCGCATGTCGGCCGATAACGTACAGGCGGCCATGATAGCGGGTATTAACCTGGAAAGATCTGCCAGGGCCCTGGAGATTGCCGAAAAACAACCCGGCTTCTATGCTTCGGTGGGGGTCCATCCCCATGACGCCCACGCCTGCAGCGCAGCGGTCGTGGAAAAATTGGTCCAATTGGCCCAAAACCCGAAAATAAGGGCCTGGGGCGAAATCGGGCTCGATTTCAATCGCATGTACTCTCCGCGGGTAGACCAGGAAAAATGGTTTATCCGGCAGCTTGAAGCAGCCGACGACCTCAACCTGCCCCTTATTTTCCATGAGCGTGACAGCGACGGCCGGTTGCTGGAGCTGCTGCGCAGCCATCCCAACGCAGAGCGCAGGGGGGTGGTGCACTGTTTCAGCGGGACGGACACAGAGCTTAAACGCTATCTGGACATGGGACTGTTTATCGGGGTGACCGGCATTGTTACTATTCAGAAACGGGGACGCCAGCTGCGCGATCAGGTCGGCATGATCCCACCAGATCGCCTCCTGATTGAGACCGACGCTCCCTACCTGACCCCGGCCCCACAAAAAAACAAGCACCGCCGAAATGAACCATCCTTTGTCAAATCGGTACTGCTGAAGCTGGCGCAAGTGCTGGAGGCTGATGCTCAAACCCTGGCCGCCACCGTCTGGGACAACACCTGTTCACTGTTTCGCGTCCAGCCCTGAAGACCTGGCACCCAGTAAAGACATTGCGTGTGAAGTGACTAAAGTGATCATGTCTGCTCCCCGCAAAGCAGGGCAGGCTCCCGAATAGCGGGACAAGTTTGGCCCTGACCAGGTTTTTAAAGACAGAATATACATCTTATCCATAGATGGTGTGGCCGCGAACCTTTGCCCCCCACCCGTCATGCCTGCGGATCTAAATTCAAGCTTCCTTGCTCTGCCCAATATCTAACCTTATAGAATAGACCCCGCCGGACAGGGCCGTGCCCGGCGCTGGCTGGTGCCTGGCTTTTAACCGTGTTCCCACCCACTGTTTGTCAACAGTTTTGCTCACCCGTCACTTTGCATACTGTTTTTTATCCTTTTAGCGAAAATTTGATAAGCACAGCCCTTGACATACGCCAATCCATATATATTACTTTATGTAATAAAAATTTTTAAGTAATGCGATTGGCAGCTGAGATCGCCACCGCACTACACAAAGGAGGAACACCAAATGGGTAAAACTATCGGAATAGACCTGGGTACAACCAATTCCTGCATCGCAGTCATGGATGGCGGGGAGGCTAAAGTCATTACCAACCAGGAGGGCGGCCGCACAACCCCTTCCATTTTCGCGGTGACAGACAGTGGAGAACGGCTGGTGGGCCAGATTGCCAAACGCCAGGCCGTGACAAATCCTGAAAACACGGTTTTCGGGATCAAGCGCCTGATTGGACGCAAATTTGAGGCCCCTGAAGTTCGCCAGGATTCACAGACCCTGCCCTTTAGGATCGAAAAATCCGGCAACGGCGACGCCAGTGTCAACCTAAAAGACAAAGCTTACAGTCCGGCGGAAATTTCAGCGCATATTTTAAGCGCTGTTAAAAAGGCCGCCGAAGCGTATCTGGGGGAACCGGTGACCGAAGCGGTGATCACGGTACCGGCCTACTTTTCAGACAGCCAGAGGCAGGCCACCAAGGATGCGGGCCGGATCGCGGGGCTGAACGTCCAGCGCATCATTAATGAACCCACCGCAGCCTCCCTGGCCTATGGCCTGGACAGGCAAAAAGAGGAAAAGATTGCGGTCTTTGACCTGGGCGGCGGTACATTTGATATTTCAATCCTTGATATCGGGGATGGTGTTTTTGAGGTCAAAGCCACCAACGGTGACACCCATCTGGGCGGCGAAGATTTTGATATCCGCATCATCGACTACCTGGCGGACGCGTTCCGCAAAGACCAGGGGATTGATCTGAAATCCGATACCATGGCCCTGCAGCGGCTCAAAGAAGCGGCCGAAAAGGCCAAGATGGAATTGTCCACCTCCATGGAAACGGACGTCAATCTGCCTTTCATCACGGCAGATGCCAGCGGCCCCAAGCACCTGAACATCAAGTTGACCCGGTCCCGCCTCGAAGCTCTGGCCGGTGAGCTTTTGGACCGTCTGGACGAACCGTGCAACACCGCCTTGAAAGACTCCGGCTATTCGGTGGCCGATATAGACGAGGTTATCCTGGTAGGCGGCATGACACGGATGCCTGCGGTCCAGGACCGTGTACAGAAGATTTTCGGCAAGGCCCCCAACAAGGGTGTCAATCCGGATGAAGTCGTGGCCCTGGGCGCCGCCATCCAGGGCGCCGTCCTCAAGGGCGATGTAAACGATGTCCTGCTGCTGGATGTCACCCCGCTGTCCCTGGGAATTGAAACCCTGGGAGGCGTTATGACCCGGCTGATTGACAAAAACACCACAATCCCGGTGAACAAAAGTGAGGTCTTCTCAACAGCCCAGGACAACCAGCCGGCGGTATCGGTGCATGTCCTCCAGGGCGAAAGGGAGATGGCCGGTGATAACAAAACCCTGGGGCGCTTTGAATTGACCGGGATTACCGCGGCGCAGCGGGGTGTCCCGCAGATCGAAGTTAGTTTTGATATCGATGCCAATGGAATTGTCAAGGTTTCGGCCAAAGACCAGGCCACCGGCCGGGAGCAGTCCATCAGCATCACCACTTCCAGCGGCTTGAGCCAGGCCGAGATTGACCGCCTGGTAAACGAAGCCCGGGCAAATGCCGATGATGACCGCCGCCGGCGCGGATTGATCGATGCCCGCAACGAAGCGGACGGTCTGGTATACGCCACGGAAAAAACCCTGGCCGATTTTGGGGACCAGATCGACCCGGACAGTAAAAATCGCGCCATGGGTGCCATTGACGCCTTGAAACAGGCCATGGCCGGTGAGGACCCCGGACAGATACGGGAGCTTGCCGGTGAACTGTCCGCGATCAACCAGAACCTG
Source organism: uncultured Desulfobacterales bacterium (assembly GCA_964636125.1). Classification (GTDB taxonomy): domain Bacteria; phylum Desulfobacterota; class Desulfobacteria; order Desulfobacterales; family CAJINA01; genus CAJINA01. Next base: position 57,030 of record CAZWPX010000020.1, read on the forward strand.
GTCCAGGCAGCCAGCGCCCAGCAAGCCGGGCCCACGCCCGGCGCGGCTGGGCCGGCGTCCGGTCAGCCGGGGGTCAACCCGGATGATGAGATCATAGACGCCGAATATCAGAACGTGGCCTAAGGAAGTTCAGCCCGGGCCGGTTGTATGCCGGACCGGGCTGAATGGTTTTCGTTAGAGGGAGGGTGACCTTCCCGACAGGCAGCAGGTTACAAACTATTGCAGCCCTCTAACAAAGGGCTGAACTGAGCAACCTACTTCTCCATCAGTTTACTGATGGCTTTATCCAATCCGTCCAAAGAAAGTTCAAACATGGGGAATATCTGGCTGATGGCGTTGATGGTGTGGGTGTAGCTCCACATGCGGGTGGGTACCGGGTTGAGCCAGACGTTGTGGGGGAATGTCTCAGCCAGAAACTTGAGTTGTTCCAGGCTGGCTTTGCCGCTCCGTTCCTGCATGTAGATGGAACCGTCGGCGGCCATTAGTTCATAGGGCGCCATACTGGCATCTCCCACGAAAATAATCCGGGTGTCAGGATCGAATCTTGAGAGTTCGGACACCCGCACCGGCTTTTTTATACGCGAAGGATCCTGCCATAAGGCGTCATAGACCGTATTGTGAAAAAAGTAGGTTTTTACATCCTTGAACTGGGCGCGGGCGTAGTCAAAAAGCGTCTGGACTACCGGGATATAAGGATCCATAGACCAGCCGCCATTGTCGATGGCCAGAATCACCTTGAGGCGATCCTTTAAACTGCGGGAGAAAACAATCTCGATCTCCCCCCCGTTCTTCATGGTCCGGTAAATGGTTTCGTCCACGTTCACCTGATCGCGCGGACCGCTGGGAATCAAATTCCGCAGGCGCTTTAAAGCCTCGCCGATCATCGCCTGGGTCAAGGGACCTTCCTGGGAATAATCTTTATAGCGTCGTTCCATGGCCACTTTGACGGCCGACTTGTTTCTGGAAATGCCACCCACACGCATACCGCCGGGGTGATGGCCGGAATGACCGACCGGCGAAGTGCCGCCAGTGCCGATCCACTTGCTGCCCCCGTCGTGCCGACCATCCTGATCTTTCAGCCGTTCTTTGAAATAGTCGATCAATTCATCGGGGGTCATTTTGCTGAGTTCGGACTCATCAACCCCCATGGCATCCGCCAGGGTTTTCGGGTCCCGCAGCCAATCTTCAAGCATCGCCCGGGCGATTTCATCCAAAATCATCTCATCCGGCTCAGGCAGGTCCGCACCCTGGAAATGGTGGGCAAAAACCTGGTCATACAGATCAAAATACCGCTCGCTTTTTACCAGAATCGTTCTGGAAGCGGTATAAAAGTCATTCAGGGTTCTCACAAGCCCGCCCTTCAAGGCACGATGCAGGGTCAAAAATGAGGTGGGGCTGACCGGAATGCCCTGATTTTTCAGGGTATAGAAAAAATTGATGAACATTTAAAATAACCGCCGCCGACTGGTTTGCTGGGCTGCCCGTTCATAATCCTGGCTCTTTTTGAAAAGCACGCCCAGGTAGGGGACCTCCCCTTTGGCCAGTTTCCTGGGCTTAAAATCCGGATCGGCCTGGAGGGCCCGCAGCCAGTTTAGCAACTCCCGGGTGGCCGGCCTTTTTTCGATGGCATCCATCTCCCGCAGCCCATAGAAGGTTTTGATCGTATTTTCCAGCAGCTCTTTGTCAATCTCCGGGAAATGAACCCGGATAATCTTGCGCATCATTTTGGGATCGGGAAAGGCAATGTGGTGAAAATTGCAGCGCCCCAGAAAAGGATCGGAAAGGTCCTTTTTGGCATTGGAGGTAATGATAAACACCGGTCTGTGTTTCGCCTGGATGGTACGGTCTATCTCGATGATATCGAATTCCATCTGGTCCAGGACATCCAGCATGTCATCCTGAAAATCGGTATCGGCCTTGTCGATCTCATCAATCAGCAGCACAGTCCTCTCGGCTGCGGTAAACGCCTGGCCGATTTTGCCCATCTTGATGTAATCCTCGATGTTGCTCACATCCCGTTTTGAATCACCGAAACGGCTGTCGTTGAGCCGGGTCAGGGTGTCATACTGATACAGGGCTTCCACCAGTTTCATACTGGATTTCACATTCAAGATAACAAGCGGCATCTCAAGGCTTTCGGCAATGGCATGCGCCAGCATGGTTTTTCCAGTGCCGGGTTCGCCCTTGAGCAAAAGCGGCATCTCCAGCGCCATCGAAATATTGACAATCCCGGCCAGCTCTTCATCGAGCACATAGCGGGTGGACCCCGAAAAATTTCCATTTGTTGATTCTGCTGTCATGTCTCTCCTCGTTGTGCGTGCGCCGGGGCGCTGTTGTTATCTATCTGAAACAGGTCAAAGATTGATTCAGGTCTGTCAGCCAGCAGTCTGCCGGATCAGGGCGGACAGGTCCCGCGTCATTTCAAGTACTTCGAGCGCCTGCTCCCGATTCAGCGAACCAGTCCCGCAACTGGGTGTAATCAAAGACTGGTTCATCACCGTTTGCCGGTCTATGCCCAGAGCCTCTACCTGTTCAAGCTGGTTGGTCCAAATGGTCAGCAAGGATGCGGCCGATTCCTTTTCGATATCTTCAGGATTGAGCGTCGGAACAATCCCCCAGGCCAGAACACCGCCTCCGGAAATGAATGTCTTCAGGTTCTCGGGGTAAAGTATGAACCGGTCAAAATAGGCGTAAGCGTCAAAATTGATGATGTCCAAGGAAGAATCCAGGAGCAGAGACCAATCCGTATTGGCACATACATGCACCCCGGCGAGGCCCCCTTCGGCGTGGATGGCAGCTGCGACCTCCTCCAGGCAGGCCCGCACCTCTTCCCGGGTGATGCTGATAAACTCAGATGAACCGAACCCGGCCAGTGCGGGTTCATCCAGGAAAACAATCACCGGCCGGTTCAGTTTTGCAAGCACGCGCACCTGCCAGCGGGCCTTCATGGCCAATAATTTTACCGCGGCGTCCCGGAGTTGATGATTGTAAAAAATGGCCTGGTCGTTCTGATCCTTGACCCCTGTGGTGAACGTGATGGGACCGGTTACCTGCCCTTTCACTGCATAGGGGGGCGCAGCACAACTTTCCAGACCGGCGGTAAAGGTGGAAAAACCGGCCGCTGTCTCATCCGTCAGAATAAACCGGGATGAATCCAGGCCGGCAACATCCGCCTCGACAGCCATATAAGCCTCATAAAAAGACACCAGGTCGGACTCAAAGTCACTGCCCGCCGTATCAACAATCACCCGGTCACCGACCGCCTTCAAGCCGGGCATCCCGGGCAGAAACTGGGGAACCATCCCCTCATGCCTGTATACCGGAAGCTGCACCCACGGAGGGATTTCCGGCGTATGGGCCATGACGATCGCATGGGCTTTAGCATGATCCGTAACCGGCATGCTGCCAATCAGGGTTGGCCGACAGCCGGGATTGAAATTCGTTTTCATTGTCATCCTTGTATTGGGTCTCTCTGTAAGGGCCTGATACATGCTCCGAATTGATCCAACCGAATGCGCAACTTAATACACGTTTAATAATATTTCAAGCCGGGTACCCGGATTCCGTCTGCCCGGGGATAAAAGCAGATGGCCGGGAAAACCCGGCCATCTATGCTGGGAAATGGTCATTCTTAAGTAAAAAGCCCCGTCTACTCAACCTCGCTGTCGCGCATCTGGTTCCATTTTACCCATTTATTCAGATCGGCCTTGATGTCAAATCTGAAGGGTTTGGCGGCGGTACCGTCCGGGCGGATATTGATCTGCTGCAGTGATTTGACAATATAAACCCACTCCTCCATGGAAACAGCATGGGGGCCCTTTATGGGAACCGGCTTTGTGAAAACCGGCGGAGCCGCCTTTGCGCCGGCATTTTCCTGGGCCTTCTTTTTGACCTCAACCTCTCCGCCATAAACTTTTACCATCGCAGAATTGTCGGCATTCACATTCATCCGGAAGGTGGTCCCCCGGACACCGGCCACGGCCGTCTCAGTGGATATATCAAATCCGCCCCGGCTTTTGCCAAACAGTTTGGACACACGGGCCCAGGTCTTGCCCACAGTCATCGCAACACTGATTTTGCGGGTCTTGTTTTCACGCGATCCGCTCATCGCAGCCAATTCAAAGGTGGTCCGCTCATCAAAACGAAGGAAACTTCCGTCCGGCAGTTTCAGTTCAAGGCGCGCACCGGTCCCGGTTGTTATCCGGTCGCCGGCTGAAAGGCGGTCGCCGGCGGCCAGTTTGACAGGCCCGACGCTGCCGGCCCGGGTCACATTAGCTTTGCCGGTCAGAACTGTAATCAGGGCCTGGCCGTTGTCCATCGCGACCTTGACCGTGCCCGCGCCCAAAGGTGAAACCATGAATGTCAGGCATAGGAACAGTGCCGTCACCACACCAAATTTTACAGATCTTCTCATAACCGCCTCACAGGTTGCCGCCCGGCAATTTTCACGATGCAAACCTTCAGGCACCTGAAACTATTGCCCGGGTTTAGTATTTAGACAGTTGGCTCTTCAAGGTGCGGATACTGAGCAGGGCGTCCGCTCCGGGAATGGAACCGGCCGCATCAAACTCACCGGTACCCGCATCCTTGGCACTCATAATCCCCCGGGTCGTACAAACCATGACCGCGTTAAAATAGGGCAGGTCATTTCTCAAATCCGGAAAGGGAGACTGGTTGCCGATAAACATGGTTGCCAGGCCGGTATCTCGCGAAATCGTTATCATGATATCCTCGACAATCATGGCAAACTCCGCCCGTGTGGTGGCCTGATCCGGTTTAAAAGTATGATCGGGAAACGGCTGCAGCCCCTTGACGCCTATCGCAATAACAGTATCGATATCCGTTTTCAACACATGGTCTTCAATGTCGGTCGCCGGGGGTGCCCTGGTATACTCACCGGCCGACATCGTTTTACCGGGTGCCTTGTAAGAGGCATCGAAACTCTTTTTGGCACGCCGCTTGTAGAGATCATCGATTTGCAGTTCATGGATGAACAGGGCCGCCAGATCAGCCCGGGTGATGTTGTCCTGGATGGCGATCTGCTTGCCGATGGATGACCCCGGCATGGCCCTTTCGATCTTCTGCATCAAGGCGTATTCCCGGTCTGCGTCGGCGACCAGGCCTTTATCAATATCAAGCACCCGGGCAAATTCCCCGGATGCCTTCCTGAACTCGTATTTGAGCTTGTAGGCCAGTCCCAAGTAATAGTAGGCTTCCGGTCTCTCCGGAGATTTTCCCGTGGCCTTGCGGTATTTGCCGCGCAACTCGTCAAACCAGTCCTCGTCCGCCTGCTCTTTACCCAGTAGATAGACCCGCATGTAACCGACGTGGACATCCACGATCTGCGGGTCGCCCTTGGCGTATTTGGCTGCTGTTTTCATCTGCTTCAGACCAGTTTCAAAATCGTCCGTGTAACTAAAACCCAGGCCGAGCCCGAGATAGGCCGGGGCAAATTTGGGATCGAGGTCCCGGGCTCTTTCAAACTCGGTGATGGCGCCGGTGTAGTTCCCCGCTGCCAGCAATTTGTTACCGCTCATGACATGGTGCTCGGGTGTATCCATCGTCGCCTGCGGTTTGGCGGCTTTCTGGGTGCAGGCGAAAACGAACAACATCAGAAATATGGTCAACCCGGTGGTAATATTTCGATAAGACATGGTTCCTCCTTGAGACGTATGGCGCTAAGTTAGTCCACCACAATCATAACCCGACACTTCTCCAGAAATGACAGGTCTGCTGAAGAGTTCCGCAGCCTGACGGCATCCGTGTTGCTGATGACGATATCGCATTGCCCAGGCCCTTCCACCCGCAGCCCTTTCACAACCAGCGGGTTTGCCGTTACCCGTTGATTTTTCCGGGCTGACTCGAGTTCCTTGGCGTATCCGCTCATCCCCTGCTGCACGGCAAATTCACGGCTTACAAAGGCCGACCCGTAAACCTCCTGACCGGTTTCATCGAGAATTTTAGGCGCCATGGCCGGACGCACCCCCAGCCCCCGGGCGTCCACCACCAGTCCGGTAAGAACAGTAGAGGTCGATGCCGCCTCTCCGGGCTCAGCACCGGGCGTCTCCATGGGAACATCCATGATTTGCTCGGGCAGGAGCACACTGGACAGGGACCCATACATGCTGATCTCCATCATCACTTCAACCGTGCCGTCCGACATATACTCGACATCCACCTGGCGGGCCCCCCTGACCATGCCTTCAACCTGGGAGCGGATGGTATCACTCTCTACGGCAAAATCCTTCACAACCGTGTTGGAATCGATCCTGATACCGTTGACAGTCTCCAGGATGTTTCGCAGGGCGACAATCTTCGCGGCCCGGATGGCCATGGGACGCGCATTGGGTTTGCCATAGTATTTCTCGGGGGGTGCGCCGATCCCTTTCCCCTGGATGACCCCTTTGCTCCAGTTGATGGTGCCTTCGCCAACGTTCTGAACAAAATTGTCTGCCAGCGCACTGTTCACAAACCCGGAAATAACCAGAAGCGCGCCCGCCGCAACAGCCATCCATGTAACTGATTTTTTCATAACGCCTCCAATGTTCATCCATTTAGTAATACTTTTTCAGGTAATATTTAGCAGCTTTGTTCGCTGGATTGACCGCCAACGTCTTTCTCCACCAATTCCGCGCGTCCTCTTTGCGGCCCGCGATTAGAGCTGCGAAGGCCGCATCATTGTAAGCCTTGGCCAGGTTAAAGATCGCATCCGTGTCCCGCGGATTTATTGTGAGGGTCCGACGCCACTGCACAACAGCAGCCGCATGTTCACCCCGATTAAAGTAGATCCAGCCGATCTGGTTGCTGGCCCGGGTGTGCGCGGGCTTGATCACGAGGACTTTTTTATACTCCAGCAGGGCATTGGCATCCAGGCCCAGGTCATGAAAGGCCATGCCCAACCGGTAATGGGTCGCCGGCTCGCCTGAATCCGCATCTCGCGCTTTTTTAAGGTATTCTAACGCCTTGGCCGGATTATGCCTGAAATTGTAAATCGTACCGATAAAATAATAGGCATCCGCGCTGGCCGGGTCAATTTTTATAATACCGGTAAACCAGTCATAGGCCCGGTTAATATCCCCATCCTGCAGGGCAAGTATCCCCAGCCAGAGCATGGCAAAGGTGTTTTTCCGGTCAATGCGCAATGCGGCTGAAAATTCTTTGGCCGCCCGTCGATAATTAGTTTTTTTGGCATACAGAAGGCCAAGTTGATTGTGTGCAAATTCATTGTCCGGGTCCACTCGGAGGGCTTTTTCAAACCGGGCAACCGCGTTTTCAATATCGCCCCGATAGTGGAAATCAGAGCCTTGAAAAATCAAGCTGTTCACATCGGCTGCGGCTGCGGTCCGCGCACCCGGCAGGCCGCCCAGCAGCACGGCACTGCCCAGCAGCAGCAGGGCCGCAATGCCTTTGGTCCGGAGGGATTTGCTCATACGATCCCCCTTGCAATGGCACCGACGACCTTCGCCCGGAATTCCGCCTGGCCCAGCAGGGCCTCCTCAGCAGGGTTTGAGATGAAACCGGCTTCCAGTAGTATGGCGGGCATTTTGGCTTTTCGCAAGACAAAAAAGTTGGCCGAATGAATGCCCCGGCTCTTGAACGGCAGGCCGTTTTTAAGCCGCTGCTGAAAACCGGTGGCAAAGTTTCCGCTCTCTTTCCAGTTCAGTTTCTGGCCGAAGGCGGACAGTATCTGCTCGATGTCAAGATAGCCTTCCCGGCGCTGCTTTTTATCGTCGTAGCTCAGCACCGCATTCTCCAGGGAAGCCACCCGGGCGGCCTCCGCACTGGAAGCTTGTTCGGAACAGAAATAAGTCTCAGAACCGTGCGCCTGCCGGTTCTTACTGGCATTGATATGAATACTGATAAACAGGTCTGCGCGATACTGGTTGGCAATCACCGTGCGTTCGCTCAAGGGGACATAGTAGTCCCCCGTCCGGGTCAAAAAAGACTTGATCCGGCCATCGGCCTGCAGGTGCCGGTGGAGCCGCCGGGCCAGATCAAGGGTCACAGCCTTCTCCTCCAGGCCGTTTTGACCCACCGCACCGGGATCAAACCCCCCGTGCCCCGGATCGATCACAACCCGGTTGACCCTGTAGCCCAGGCCGCCGTCAGCGGTGAGCGTCCGGGTCATCTCCCGGCTTTCGTTGAGCGCAGCCCGTTCATCCTTAGCGTTCGCCCGGGTTTTGCGCCGCGATCCGACCAGTGGTTTCTGGGATATGATGTCAATCATCATGCGGGAATAGGTGTCACCAGGGTTAATCCTGACAGCGGACCGGAAAGCAGCCACGGCCTCGGCGGATCGTCCCAGTTCCCGCAGGGCCCTGCCCAGCAGCCCGAAGGCCCAGTCACTGGATGGGTCGATCCGGACCGCCCGGGTCAGGACCTCAACCGCAGCGGCATACTCCCGATTTTCAATCAACGCCTGGCCTTTCAAAGCGTATTCAAGAGCACTGCTGCCCGACAGCAAACCGGGTACCAGCAGGGCACCCGACAGTCCAAGAGCCCCTTTCCCCATCTGTGTTAAAAAAGCCCTGCGATCCATACCCGAATGCCACCCATATATATAAAATGCGACTGTTTGACAGCGGCCGCTGCAAGTGAAAACTATTGAACTGGAAATTCAAGTCTGGCATAGTTGCAAGAAAAATCCAACCCGAATTCCAAAGGAGAAGCATGACCGATAAACTATACCGCCAGTTGCAGTTGCAGCTGGACCAATATTCCATGGGATTTCCAGCAACGCAATCCGGCGTTGAGATCAAAATTTTAAAACGGTTGTTTTCACAAGAAGACGCCGGGCTATTCCTAAAAATGACCCCGCTGCTTGAACCGGTCGAGGATATCGCAGCCCGGCTGGGCAGTCCGGCTGCCGATACCGCCGCGCAGCTTGAAAAAATGGCTGCCCGGGGGCTTTTATTCCGCCTGGCCAGGGGCGACAGCATTAAATATGGGGCGATTCCCTTTGTGCACGGGTTGTTTGAATTCCAGGTTGGGCGGCTGGACAAAACCCTCGCCGCCCTGGTCCGCCAGTATTTCAAGGAAGGCTTTGGCGACGCCATGAACGCCTCGGCCGCAGGCTTTCTGCGCACGATCCCCGTGCAGCAGTCCATCGAGGTGACCCGCACGGTCGCGCCCTATGAAGACGCAGCCGAGATTCTGGCCCAAAATGCCGCCCAGATTGTGGTCGCGGATTGCATCTGCCGGAAATCTTCCAGCCTAGTGGAACAGGGGTGCACCAAACCGCTTGAAGTCTGCTTCATGTTTGGTTCCATGGGGCAGTATTATCTCGATCATGACATGGGACGCAAAATTGAACTCTCGGAAGCCCTGCAAATCCTGACCGCAGCTCGTGAAGCGGGGCTGGTAACCCAGCCCGCTTCTTCACAAAATCCAGGCGGTATGTGCAACTGCTGCGGTGACTGCTGCGGCCCCCTTTCTGCGCTCAACCGGCATCCGCGACCCGCGGAAATTGTATTCTCCAACTATTTCGCCCGGGTTGATACCGAGGCCTGCACCGCCTGCGGGCTCTGTGAAGAGCGGTGTCAGATGAAAGCCATAGGGCCGGGGAAGGATGACCGGGCCGAGATTGATCGCAACCGCTGCATCGGCTGCGGTCTCTGTGTAACCACCTGCCCTGAAGAAGCCCTGGTTATGGTCAAAAAACCTGACGCGGAATTAAAAATCCCACCCGCCAACGCCTTCGAGCAGATGATGACAATGGCCCAGAAAAGAGGTATCTTGTAGAATGACCGACAAAATCACAGTGGGACTGGCCCAGGTGGCCCCAATCTGGCTGGATCGTGAAAAAACAATTGCCAAGATCGAAGATTATCTGGCCCAGTCGGCCGCCCGGAATTGCCGCCTGGTGGCCTTCGGTGAAGCGCTGCTCCCGGGGTATCCTTTCTGGATTGAGCGGACAGAGGGCGCGCGCTTTGACTCCCCGGTCCAGAAAGAGATGCACGCTTATTATATGGCCCAGGCCGTACAGATTGAGTCCGGCCACCTGGATTCCATCTGTGCCCTTGCAGCCCAGCACCAGCTGGCGGTGGTCCTGGGCTGCATTGAGCGTGCCACCGACCGGGGCGGCCATAGTCTCTATTGCGCCCTGGTGTATATTGCACCTGACGGTCGTATCGGGTCCATTCATCGCAAACTCATGCCCACGTATGAAGAGCGGTTGACCTGGTCACCCGGCGACGGCCATGGGTTGCGCGTTCACTCCCTGGGGCCGTTTACGGTCGGGGGCCTGAATTGCTGGGAAAACTGGATGCCCCTGGTACGCAGCGCCCTGTATGCCCAGGGCGAAGACCTGCACGTGGCTATCTGGCCCGGCGGTCTGCACAATACCCGGGAGATTACCCGCTTTGTAGCCCGGGAAGCTCGCTCCTATGTACTTTCTGTTTCCGGCTTGATGCGCAAGGCGGACATCTCCCCGGCCATACCCCATGCAGATAAGATCAGGGCCAGCGTACCTGAGGTCATGGCCAACGGCGGTTCCTGCCTGGCGGGTCCGGATGGTGAGTGGGTGCTTGAACCCCAGGTCGGCAGCGAAGAGCTTTTTATCGCAACCATAGATCATGCGCGGGTCCGGCAGGAGCGTCAGAATTTCGACCCCTCCGGGCACTACTCCCGGCCGGATGTCACCCGCCTGACCCTTAACCGGAAGCGTCAGAAAATTTTGGAGATAGAGTCTTAAACCAAGACAAAACCGAACATTCAGCATCGAACGTCTAACTATGATGGACTCGTAAAAAGTCCTTCGCCCGTCATGCCGGACTTGATCCGGCATCCATAAGTACTTGAAAACACTGGATCCCGGTTTTCACCGGGATGACACCAAAAGGCAATTTCTGACTTTTTACGGGTTCATCAACTATTCTAGGAGAAACCCACATGGAGACCAATACCCTGGATGCTTTACCCCAATTTTTAAAAACTCTGGGCCTTAGTGAAGAACCCCTGGGCAGCCACTTTACAGATCAGGAGCCTGATGCGGGTTACTCACCCACCGCCATGGATCTGCCGACCCGTGAAAAAGAGATAGAAAACGAAATTGACTGGCAGGCCGTCTTCGGTAACTTTTCCTGTGCCCTGGGCAACATCTGGCGTGCACGCAGGAAAAATACAGCCGCCTATTTCTCCGCAGAACGGTTCGGCTGCCCCGGTGCCACATTCTGGCTGGGTTTCAACAAACCCCAGGCTGAGACGATTATACATTATGTTTCCACCGGCATCCCGGATCACATGCAGGGGGAGCATTACTGCGATTCTCCCGATAACCTGCGCCGGATTTTTGAGACCGTCGATCCACCGCCTGCGCCTGCCCGCTATTGTGTTTTTAAGCCGATCAGCCAGTTTGACGAGGATGAAATACCTGAGCTGGTGTCCTTTTTTACCCGCCCCGAATCCCTGTCCGGCCTGCATCAACTGGCAGCCTTCGTGACCAATGATCCCGAGGTGGTGGCATCTCCCTGGAGTGCGGCCTGCGGCAGCCTCGTGGTGTGGCCGCGCAGATACCTGGCCGCAGGCACACCCAAGGCCGTCATTGGTGGCTGGGACCCTTCGGCCCGGAAATACTTTAAGACCGATGAGCTCTCATTTACGCTGCCTTATGACATGTTCAAGACAATGCTGGCCCGCTACAAAGACTCTTTTCTGACATCAAAAACCTGGTCTGTGGTGGGAAAGAAAATTGACCGCAGCCGGAAAGCATGGGGGGGCGCGTGACATGACTGCAGCCACGGGTTTCGGACCACTTTTCGACGACAGCATGATGCGCAGCAAACGGTTCATCACCACCGTGGAGGTCGTCCCCCCCGCGGGTTCGGATCCCGGCCCCCTCCTGAAAGCACTTGAATCCCTGGCCGACCTGCCCGTGGACGGATTCAGTGTGGCCACCAACCCGGTGGCCAAACCGCGGATGAGTGCCATGGCGCTGTGTGCGCTGATTCAAAAACACACCGGTCGGCAGGCCGTTTTGCACTGCACCATCCGGGACCATAATCTTATCAGCCTCCAGGGTGAAATGTGGGGTGCCCAGGCACTGGGGCTGCGCACGGTCATGGCTGCCACGGGTGACTTCGTGGCCCTGGGCGATCGCGCCCGGACAACCATGGTAAGAGACGTAAACGTCTATGACCTCGTCAAGATGTCACGGGACAGCGGCCTGTACACCGGCGTTGTGTTCGACACCCACCCTGAGCGCAAAGATGGGCTCTCACAGGCTGTTTTACACCTGGAAAAAAAGAGATCCGCCGGGGCCCAATTTGCCGTTACCCAACCGGTTTATGACCGGATTTCAGCTGAGCGGATGGTCAAGGCCACGGCCCACATCGGCATCCCCCTGATCTTGGGAATCCTGCCTTTGCGCACGCCCCGGCACGCGGCCTTTTTACATGAAAAAGTGGCGGGCATCGCTGTTCCCCGGCACGTTCGCGAACAGATGGACCAGGCCGAGGACCCCATCGCCGCCGGCGTTCAAAACGCCCGTGACATGCTGGCCATAGCCCGGGAGCGGTTTGCCGGCGCCTGCCTGATGCCGCCCTTTGACCACTACGAAATCATGCCGGACATACTCCGGGACCAGCAGCTGCAGCTGCCTTGAGCAGCCAGGGATGTGCCCGGGGTTCGGGTCTTCAGACTGCCGGTGCGAAACATACCTGATTTATTTTAAGAAAAGACCGGGGTTCACGACCTTGAAAAAACGGTCAAAATACCAATCTCGCGATACATGCGTGTATAAAGGTCGTTCTTTCGTAAATGACACAATATTTAAATATCGGTACCAACCGCCTGGAAATAGACTGGTACGGCCCGGGGCCAGAAGAAGCCCCGACCCTGGTTTTTCTGCACGAAGGTTTAGGCTGCGTGGCCTTGTGGCATGATTTTCCAGCCAGACTGGCGGATGCGACCGGCTGCGGTGCTTTTGTATACAGTCGCCTGGGATATGGCAGATCCGATCCCTGCGAATTGCCACGCCCGATCAGCTTCATGCATACGGAAGGGCTGGACATCCTTCCCAGGGTACTGGCTGCGGCCGGGATCAAAGCGCATATCCTGATTGGCCATTCCGATGGCGGGTCCATCGCCCTCGTCAACGCCGGAGGTCGGCCGGCCGCCGGCCTGCGGGGCCTGATCACCGAGGCTGCCCATGTGTTCTGCGAGCAATTATCCGTGGATTCGATTCAAGCAGCCAAAGCGCATTATGAAACCGGTGACCTGCGCCGGAAACTACATCGCTACCATGGCGATAATACCGTGTGTGCCTTCAGGGGCTGGAATGATGTCTGGCTGCATCCTGATTTTATGAACTGGAACATCGCAGAATTCCTGCCTGGAATTAAGGTCCCCATGCTGGCGCTGCAGGGACAGGACGACCAGTATGGTACCGTTGCCCAACTGGATGCCATTGGCCAGCAGGCCGGCCCGGGTGTTGAAACCCGACTGCTGGCCAATTGCCGGCATGCTCCCCACGCGGAGCAGGCAGATGTCGCCCTGGAAGCGATGCGAACGTTTATTGGTCATATACTCACGTAAGGCCGCGCTACAAATAGAAACCCCAAAAGTCTTGACAAAATACCCTTTTGATTCTTATCATTCCCTTATGTCCCCCCTTCCGTCGTTTCCAGTTCCTGGAAAGGCTGTAATCATCATGGCGTCTGCCCCGGGCACTTAAACCGGCTGGGTACCCTCCGGGGCTGACAGGCCGGGAAACCAGCAGCTGATTCTGACCCGCTTACACCTTTTTTGTGAGCAGGACCGGAGGGGGACGCATCTGGTTGACTTTCGCCCCCATTTTAAGCTATCTAATCGCATTCCTGCAGTCACTATCCAGTATCCATAACCGACCGCAACCAGGGTTTGCAGGGTGTCACCTGAGTATGCGTGTTCGGAAAGTAAGACGGAAGACCGCCGGGTCCGCTAAATTGTAAATCCAGCCCTACGACAGGTGAACAGTGAAGCACTGGAAATCAAGTTTGCTGATTATGGCTGTGGTCAGCCTGCTGGTCGGATGGGCTGTCATGGGACTTCAGGGCAGCGTGCTGATTCTGCACAACGGTACAACCCTGACAGCGGATGAAACCTGGACGATTGGCGACCGTGTTTTCTATAAAAACGGGATTGCCGTCAAGACCCTGGCGAGCAGTGATGTTGAGCAGATTGTAACCGCTGCATGGACAAACCCGGCCTGCTATCGGCCCCTGCTTTCAGCGCATTTTCGAAATACCCTGGCCGCCTTTCAAAACTCCAGATTGCCCGGTACGGGGGCAGATCAGGCAGGCCACCCGCTTCCCGTTCAGTTGAAACCTTTTTTACCTGTACTGGTTTTCGGCTTACTGGCCCTGCTGCTGATCCTGCTGGCCATCCGCAAAAAGAAGTCAAACCAAACAGAAAAGGCGGTCCCCGGCCAGCCTCAAGCCATAGGTTTTGCACCACGCCTGGCCGATTTTTCCGATATTGAGTCACTTTTTTTAAATCTCTACAAAAAAAAGCTGCGAGTGCCGGCCTCCGCACCCGCAGCAATTGAGAGAACGCCCCAAAAAGGCTCCGGCCCCGGTGAGATTCTCAACCTGGAGGTCCACCACGGCGGGAAATCACATTCCCGGCGGATGTCGCTGGCGCCCATCGGAGAGGGTTCCGGAAGTAAAAGCCAGTGTTTCTATGTCATCTTCGACACCCACATTGTCGTAAAAATTCCACCCAGCCCCATCACCGAATTTGAAGTGTACCTGGAGAAAGTTCAGGCCGAAACCAGAATCATGCGCGCCCTGGAACCCAAGGTCTGCGTGATACCCAACCTGGCCGTAATTTTAAGCAGGATACATGTATTTCCGGAGGCGGACCAATTGTCTCCCTCCCAACTTGAAAGACGCTACATTCGCTGGCTGCGCGAGAACCCTGAAAATCAGCGTTTTCTAACCATTGGCGGAAAATTTGTTTTCTTCATGGACCTGGCCCGCTATTTCTTTCTAAGTCATGTCGCCGCCGGCTTTCATGGCCGGGACAGCGACCTGGTAGAAGCAATCCGGGCTGATATCGATATCCTGACTGATTTTAATCTGTTTGAAGATAAATACGGCCGCCAGGGCGGCGAATTGTGGCCCGGCCTGCATACGGCCTATAAGAATTTCCAGGCCCGCTTGAACGGTGCCATGGCTCAGGCGGATGAAACCGTCGCCTTTTCTAAATGGAATGTGAAAGAGTTGTTTTTATCCAGCATGGCCGGCCTGGATACCGAACTGGCCGGTTTGCAATCTTCCCCTGCGTTCACAGCTTTTATGGGAAAACGGATTGCGCCGGAGGATGAATCGGAAACTCAGACCAGACACCGCTATCAGCAGCTGCTGAAACAGCAGCATAAGAATCGACTTTTTAGCCGCAGCCGTCCCCTGATGGGGACCATGGTAACCAATCTGCTGGCCCTTTTGGCCTGGCTTGATGAGAAGCAGGTCGGCCTGCGAGACCTGAAACCCGACAATCTGCTCGTTGCGGGTAACCCCGATGACTACCCCCATTTTCTGACATCGGCAAAAGACTACGCCATCGGCCTCATCGACCTGGAAACAGCAGTGGATTATGGAAACCTGGAATTGTCCGAAATACCCCAACCGCAACTGGGCGGGACGCCCTTTTACTGTACCCCCAGTCATTTTTTCCCAAACAACTTCTTACAACAATTCTACGGGGACCTGCCCCTGGTGTTTCACCTGCAGGACTGGTATGCGACCATCGCCATCATATTTGAAGTTGTAACCGGAAAGCAGCTTTTTAAAAACACGGCTTTCCAGATTCCAATGATGATGAAAACAGTCATGCAGACGGCTGCCCAAAAGGGCGATCTGAAAAAGAAATTTCTGCATTTCAGCCGCCAGTTCCATGACAATGCCAAAGTTGAAACCCGGGAAAAATTCAAACTGCACACCAGACGCCTTAAAGCGGTTAGTGCGAATATACCCGAATATATCCAGCCGCATTTTGTGGCCCAGAATAAAAGGGCACTGGCCGCCGCCGAAGCTGAAATAAAGCATTTACTGGACACCACCGCGGCCTTTAACCGGGGCAATAACCGCCGCCGCCTTGAAAAAAGCTCCCTCGCAGAACTTAAGAAACTCCGCACAGGCTACACGCAACAGACCGGGACTGAAAAACTGGTAAGCCTGATAGAAGCTTTGATCCAACGCAAACAAACGGCTGTAAATCTTGACCGGGCCGGCCGCAAGCTGGCAACCCCCTTCCCCCGGTTCACCGCCGGCGAACTGCTCGAGATGATGTTTGACCGGGTCCAGACACAATTGTTCGTTGACCTAGCCTTGCCGGAACTTGAAGACGCCCGGCAGATTCCGGAAGCCGGGCTGGTAGACGACGCCGAACTGGCCGCTACTGCGGCGATGTTGGGGTACTCGGTCACAATTCCCCTTTAGCGTCCGCTTATAAAGGGCATCTTTTGGCCCAGGTCTTCGTTTTCACTCCTACCCTTTCTTTTCAGACGTTCCTCACCTAAAACCAAAATGCCTTGACAAAAGCCCCTTATGGGTATTACATGACCCCATAAGTACTTTCTCCATGAGCCTGTTTTTCATTTAGCTGAATCCCCTTACCAACCCCTGTGTGCCAATGGCCGCTTACACCCGAACAGGAGCCAAATGAGAAATAACCTGAACCATTCAAAACTGAAACGGGAAATCGGCTTTTTCACCGCCACCACCCTGGTTGTGGCCAACATGGTGGGCACTGGTATTTTCACGACCTCGGGCTTTGTAATCAAGGAGTTGGGCAGCCCCATGGCGATGCTCATCTGCTGGCTGTCCGGCGGCCTCTTTGCCCTGTGCGGGGCCCTTTGCTACGGTGAACTCGGCAGCCGCTACCCCCAGGCCGGGGGCGAGTACGTGTATCTCCGGGAAACATTTGGCAAGTGGATGGGATTTCTGTCCGGCTGGATCTCCCTGGTGGTTGGTTTTTCAGCGCCCATTGCGGCCGCGGCAATCGCGTTTGCCATCTACTCGTTTCAAATGCTCTCAATCACCCCCACCCCGCCCCTGACCTTCCCTGTTATGGGGATAACCGTGGTAAGCTTTTCGCACCAGAGCCTGGTGGCCATCAGCGTCGTGCTCCTGTTTTCCATGGTGCATTACCACAGCCTTAAAATTGGCAGTCGGGTTCAAAACCTGTTGACCCTGTTTAAAGTCGGCATTGTCATCGCCTTCATCTCCGCCGGTCTCTTATCGGAAAATGGTTCGGCTGCTAATTTCGGGATTGCAAACCAATCCCAGGGCGGTTTTGCGGAACGCTTCGCCGTTTCACTTATCTTTGTATCCTTTGCCTACAGCGGCTGGAACGCATCGGCCTATATCGGCGGCGAGATCAAAAACCCGGGCCGCAATATTCCCCTCTCCTTGTTTACCGGCACGATCATTGTGGCCGGCCTTTACCTGCTACTGAACACGGTCTACATTTACGCGCTTACGCCGGACCAGATGAGCGGGGCCGTCGACGTAGGCGCCCGGGCCGCCATGTCCCTGTTTGGAGCCAACCTGAGCAAAATGGTCTCCGGCGCCATAGCCCTGGGCCTGCTGTCTGTTCTTTCCGCCATGATCATGACCGGCCCGCGTGTTTACTACGCCATGTCAAAAGATAAAATCTTTTTTGAACTTTTTGCCCGGGTGAGCAAATCCCGCCACACGCCGGCCCATTCCATTTTCCTGCAGGCCGGCATTGCGATCCTGCTGATTGTAACCGCGTCCTATGAAAAACTGCTGATCTATATCGGTTTTACGCTCTCGCTGTTTGCCATGCTGACCGTGGCCGGCCTGGTCCGCCTGCGCCTCAACGAGGGTCCCAACCCGGACGGCTACCGCACCTTTGGCTACCCATTGACACCCATGATATTTATCCTGGGAAACCTCTGGATCGTCTGGTTTTCAGTAAAAAGCCGCCCCGTTCCAGCCCTGTGCGGACTTGGAACCATTGGTCTGGGCGTCTGTGCCTACCAATATTTCAAGCGGCGAAAAGCTGCTGCCAGGAAATAAATACTATTGCAATCCAATGCCTGCATTTAGTTGACTGTATTGTCAGCCATATAATATCTTAGTGAGAGAGGATTCATCTTTATAGCGATAATTTTGACAATAGCGATAATTTTGACAAAAATCTTAAAAACAGGTGTCAATTTGTGATAAAGAGAACCAGTGGCCTCACTGAACCGCCATCACTTGTTGAGGTTGCTTTACTACAATCCCAGCAATGAGGTTGGCAGCAATGAACCCCAATAACACAATCCGGCTGATCATCTTTTCCGTCACGCTATTGATCATAGGTTGGGCACACGGTGTGTCCGCCGGAAATTTATCCACTTTTGAAACCACTCCGGTTGACAACAAGGGGAATAAATGGAAAATCGGCTATTATGAAGGAGGCAGCTACTCCAATTACCCGATCCACCTGGAAGCCCTTATCGAAGGTCTGGTAAAACTGGGCTGGATGCAGCCGATCGACTTAAAAGCAGCCTACGACAAGGATCGGACCGCGACTATGTGGCGGACCCTGGCCCAGGCCGCTGACAGCCGGTACCTGGAATTCGTGGAAACGGCCTACTGGTCTGCCAACTGGGACGACACCGATCGAAAAGAAACCAAGGCCGCCTGCCTGCAGCAGTTGCAGGCGCACAAGCTGGATTTCATGATTGCCATGGGAACCTGGGCGGGTCAGGACCTGGCCAACGATCTGCATACGGTACCCACCGTCGGCATCGATATCAGCGACCCGCTTAAATCCGGCGTCATCGCATGTGCCGAAGATTCGGGCTTTGACCATGTATATGTCCGCTGTGATCCGGACCGTGAGACGCGCAAGTTAAGGGTTTTTCATAGCCTGGTGGGGTTTGACACGCTGGGTATCGCCTATGTGGACACACCCGATGGCAGGGCCTACGCCGCGGTTGATTCCATATACAAAGTCGCCCGCGAGCGAAAATTCAAGGTCATCTCCTGCGATGCCCCGGTTTCTGACGGCGATACCCAGAAATGTGTGGAGGGCCTCTATGAATGTCATCAGAACCTTACCCGGCAGGCGGATGCCATTTTTATCACAACCCATCGGGGCATGGCCATTGCAACCATGGACAAAGTTCTCGCGCCCATGTTCAAAAATAAGGTGCCCACCTTCTCCCAGCGGGGTGTGGAGGAGGTCGAGTACGGTGTCCTGATGAGCATCTCCACCCCAATCATCGGCTTGCACCACGCCAAAGTCATTGCCTCCATCTTCAATGGTGTCAAACCGCGGGACATGGATCAGATCCTGAAAGACCCCCTGCGCATCTCCATCAATATGGAAACCGCCCGCAGGATTGGCTACACCCCGCCCAAAAATATCTTTCGGATTACGGACGCAGTCTATGAAAATATTTCAGCGGTAACCCAGGGAAAATAATTTGAGTAATCGGCCGGCCCTCACACTCTACCCCATCGTAATTGCAATTTTGTTCGGCACTTTTTTCTGGATTGTGGACGGGGTCATCCACTATTACTATTTCAGTGATTTCATCCGGCTGTTGATTGTTGAAGGGCCGGAAACCCTCATGGAATCCATCATCCTGAATGTACCGATTCACTCTCTGATTGTAAGGAGTTTCTTTTTCACGATGGCCGTGGCCGGCGGGCTGGGCGGCACCCTCTTCCTGCTTTCCCTGAAAAAAAGCAGACATGAGTTGACCCTGGCCGAGAAAGCCCTGGAGGCCAGCGAGGAGAAATTTCGAAATATCGTGGAAAACGTCGGTGATGTGGTCTGGGAAATAGACGCCAACCGATGTTTTACGTATGTGAGCCCGGTTATCAAACAGCTCCTGGGCTATGAACCGGAAGAGATCTTGGGTACGTTACCCACCCGCCTGATGCTTGCCGATGAAGCCAAACGCGTGGAAGACTTGTTTCTGAAATACAGCCTGTTGAATGAGCCTTTTAATTCCCTGATTAACACCCGCAGGCATAAAGATGGGCATTGGGTCAGTGTGGAAACTGCCGGCAAACCAGTCTTCGATGACCAGGGCACCCTGGTGGGCTACCGCGGTGTCGATCGGGACATCACCAAACGCAGGCAGGCGCAGGTCGCCCTGCAGCAGGCCCATGAACAGCTGGAGCAGCGTGTCCTGGAACGCACGGCCCAGCTCAAGACCACCAATGAGGAACTCAAAGATTTTGCCTACATTGTTTCCCACGACCTGAAAGCCCCACTGCGGGCCATCAGCCAGCTGACACACTGGATTTCAAAGGACTATGCTGATGTGATCGATCCCAAAGGCAAGGAGATGATGGATCTGGTCATCACTCGGGTGCAGCGCCTGGACGGCCTCATAGATGGTATCTTGAGATACTCGCGCATCGGGGCCGCCAGCGAAAAAAAAGAACGGCTGGATCTTAATCTGCTCGTCGTGGAGGTCATAGAAAACCTGGCGCCACCTGATTCGGTAACAGTCACCATTTCAAATACGCTGCCTGAAATAATGGCTAATCGCATACCAATCGGGCAAATTTTTCAAAATCTGATTGGCAATGCCATCAAGTTCATGGATAAAAGTGAGGGCCTCGTCCGCGTGGGATGCGCCCAAAAGGAACAGCTCTGGAAGTTCAGTGTGTCTGACAATGGTCCCGGAATCGACACCCAGTATCATGACAGAATATTCAAAATATTCCAGACCATGGTTCCCCGTGATGACAATGAAAGCACCGGAATTGGCCTTACCCTCGTTAAAAAAATTGTGGAGCTGTACGGCGGCTCTGTCTGGGTTGAGTCTGAAATCGGCAAGGGAAGCACGTTTATATTCACACTGCCGGAACAGTAAAGAATGAAAAATTCTAACGCCATCCTCCTGGTAGAAGACGATGCGGTCGATGCCATGACCATCCAGCGAATCTTGAAAGAAATCGAGGTTGGCAACCGGCTGGATGTTGTGAAAGACGGTGAAGAGGCACTCGCCTTCCTGCGGGATCCGGACACTGCCAGGCCGGGCATAATTTTACTGGACTTGAATATGCCGCGCATGAACGGCATCGAATTCCTGAGGATTATAAAGCGGGATGAAAAGTTGAAAATGGTACCGGTTGTTGTCCTGACAACATCCATGGGTGAACAGGAAAAAAATGAGAGCTTCCGATTAGGGGTCTCAGGATACATGATCAAACCGGTCGCCTACCAGAAATTTGTTGAGATTATAGCCACCATCGACCGCTACTGGACATTGAG
>CAZWPX010000021.1:0-970 GCA_964636125.1 uncultured Desulfobacterales bacterium
TTTGCAACGCCGCTGATTGAGATGGTTGGGCTTTGAAAATGTGAAGTTATTTTTGTGCGAACCCTAAGCCCCTATTCAGTGTCCATCAGCAGATCCTTAAGGCGGGCAATTTCAAGGTTGACGGCTTTTTCAACCGCTGTAACCAGAATCTGTTCTATTTTGTCCCCGATGGCCTTTTCAACCACTTTTTCGAGAGCAGCTTCCAGTTGGGCGGGATCGAGGGTAAGGGCTCCAGCAGGTAATTCGGGGGCAACGGTTTCCTCGGCGGCCGGGCGGTCATCCCCGGCTTCATAATTGGCCGCATACAGCTCCTCATCCGCATCTTCGGGCAGCCCTTCATCGTCTTCTTCATCGTCAATGGCCATTCCCAGGGAATCGACGAAATCATCTTCGTCCTCGTAATCATCTTCGATCTCGTCATCAAACTCTTCTTCGTCAAGGCTCACGATCTCGGCCAGCGCATCTTCTTCATCCTCGGCTTCAGCCAGGGGTTCATCGACAGGCAAGAGCTCTGCCTGAACGTCCGGTTCTTCAAGTTCCGGCAGTTTATCTGCTACGGCTTGTTCCATGGGGGCTGTCTCCGTTTCATCAGCGAGTGTGTCTGCATCCATCAGTGCTTCGTCTGCCAGGTCCTCCACCATGTCATCTACCGGCTCCCCGGCATTGAACGTTTCAGTCAGATCGATCACTTCTTCCGCTTCGGGCGGCTCTTCGACTGCGGGCGGCGGGGTATCGTCTTCCTGGACACTGCTCTCGAGCGTGTCGTTGAGGTCAATTATTTCTAGGTCATTCGCATCTGCCTCAGCGGTTTCAGTCAGCTCAACGATCTGCTCAGTGGTTTCGAAAGCTGCAACCGTCTCGGGTTCCGGGGCTTCAAAGGGTTCGGTCAGTTCAACAACAGGTGCTTCAGGTTCGGGGGCTGCTACCGCTTCAGTGAGATCCACGACCGGCGCTTCGGGTTCCGGGGCCT
>CAZWPX010000021.1:1070-78108 GCA_964636125.1 uncultured Desulfobacterales bacterium
CAACGGGCTCGGTCAGCTCCACCACAGGTGCTTCCGGTTCGGGGGCTGCCACCGCTTCAGTGAGATCCACGACCGGCGCTTCGGGTTCCGGGGCCTCAACGGGCTCGGTCAGCTCCACCACAGGTGCTTCCGGTTCGGGGGCTGCCACCGCCTCGGTGAGATCCACGACCTCTGTTTCTGACGCGGGGGTTTCGACTGTCTCGGTGAGGTCCACGACGGATGTCTCGGCGGCCGGTGCGGGCACTTCCTCGGTCAGGTCCACGACACTTTTGGCGGTTTCCGGTTGGGCAACGGCAGCGGTCAGGTCGATTATCCCCTCACCGGCATCCGGAGATTCAACCCTGGCCGTGAGATCAATAACCTCGCTCGGCGCCTGCTGATCTGTGACCTTTTCGGTGAGATCGACAATGCCGTCGTTCGTTTCCTGGGCGGGAACTTTCTGGGTAAGGTCGAGAATTTCATCTTCACCCGACGAGTCCGGCGCAACTTTCGTCAGTTCAATAATTTCATCTTTGTCAGCCATGCATCCCCCAAAACTTGTCGGTGTTCGTCTTGTGGTGAAAGTCTACCAACATACTATAATTTCAATGATATTAGCAGATTTGGTTTTCCAATGTCAAGCCAGTTTACCATTTGGCGCGGATTCATGCGAATTATTGTTTTTAACTATACGAAAATAAAAGTAATTTTAGAGGCGCACGAACGCACTCTTTACATATTGGCCTGTGAGCGGTAAAGTACACGTCACCCATACGAACAAGGTGATAGAGCCCATGCGACGTTTTAAAATTGAGTCCCGGGAGGCCGGGCAGGGGGCACCCGTTGTCCGGGGGCCGGATGCCAACCATATGATCAACGTGCTGCGCCTTACGGTCGGGGAGCGGGTTGTCCTTTTCGATGGTGCTGGCAGGGAATATGAGGCTGTCATTGCAAAAATCGCATCCGGGGAAGTCCGGCTGTCCATTGTTGCCTGCCGCCAGTCCCGGTCCGAGTCAACAATTCGAATCACAGTGGCCCAGGGGTTCTTGAAGGAGAAAAAGATGGACCGGTTGGTCCGTCCGCTTACTGAACTGGGCATCAACCGCTGGATACCCTTTTTTGCGGCGCGTTCGGTATCGCGGCCGGACGCCAGGAGACTGGCACACCGTGTGACGCGCTGGCAAAAAATTGCCCTGGAATCCCTAAAGCAATGTCGCCGGGGGCGTCCCCCCCTGATCGAGACCGTCGCCGATTTTGGACAGATGCTCCGCCATGCCGGTAAAACGGATGTAAAATTAGTCTTTTGGGAAAAAGCCGATACGGCCCTGGTGAAGGCAGCATGTGGTGGTGCTTCCCGTGACCTTTTTGTCATCCTGGGGCCTGAAGGCGGGCTTACGGCAGAAGAGGTGACCCAGGCCCGGCAGGCTGGATTTCAATCCGTCAGCCTGGGTCCCCGGATTTTAAGGGCCGAGACGGCAACTGTGGCGGCTGCCACTCTGGTTCAGTACCTGTTTGGGGATTTGGGAAAAGAGGGGGTGCCGGTCTCCTGATTTGATCATACGCTTGCTAGTACAGATCAAATTGCTGCAAATGTGACCCCATCGCGGTTTATGCGGATACTATGTTCGGCGGTGACAATTTTCACCAGGTTTGTATCCTTGGTTTCCAGCGCATCTTCAATTAAAATCTTATAGACCTTGTCAAAATTATCCGATTCAGCCGCTTTAATCACGAGATCCATGATACCCAGTTGTTCCAGGTATTCTCTGGAGACAAAAACCTCGGACACACCGTGTTTTACCAATGGGAACGATTCACTTTTTACGGCCATCAAACCCTCCCAAGTTTTATTTTAGATTTACTATACCACAAAATATGAGGGTTTTGGAAACCAAATTTAAGTTCACAAATAGCGGTGAGAGCAAGGTTTCGGCAGGCCGGATTCAAATCCTGACCCGCGGGCCAGGATCTGTCACACGGAGGCCTGGTTGTTATTGATCAGTACAGCAAGACACCTGTGAAGTGCCACCCGCGCTCTGACCGGTTGCGGAACCGTAATCCGGGGCCAGTTTTTTCATGGAAATGACAAACTGAATGTAATTCTGGTTGAACTCACCTTTCAGATTCTAGTTCATGTTTACATGCTCTGCATCTATTTTTCCATCGGATACCACGATTAACCGGTCTGCGTACAAGGAACATTCCCGACTGTGGGTAACCATAACAATGGTCGTCCCCGCCCGGTTCAGTTTCTGCAGCAGCACCATGATTTCGCGGCTGGTGCGGGTATCCAGGTTGCCGGTGGGTTCATCCGCCAGGATGATCGGCGGCTGGTTGACGATGGCCCGGGCAATGGCTACCCGCTCTTTCTCTCCCCCGGATATCTGACTGGGGAGCCGGTCAGCCTTATCGGCCAGGCCCACATTTTCAAGCGCTTTTAAAGCCAGGGACCGTTTTGCCTGCCGGCTGATTTTCTTCGCCGTCAGCGGCAGCAGGACATTTTCATTCACGGTCAGGTAGGGCATCAGGTGAAAGCTCTGGAAAACGAAGCCCAGGAACTCTCTGCGGAAATCGGCCCGCTGCTCAGCTCCCAGACTATATACGTCGATGTCATCTACAAGGTAGCGGCCGGTAGTCGGCTCGTTCATGGCACCCAGGATTGATAACAAGGTGGATTTGCCAGCGCCGGATTCGCCCATGATGCCCACAAATTCTCCCAGTTCAACTGAGAAATTGACATCGGACAGGGCCTCAACCGCCGCTTCACCGGTACCGTACTGCCGGGACAGGTTTGTGCTTGCAATGTAACTCATAAATTCTCCTGTGTCTGGCCCTCAAAGTGAATGCAGGGCCTCGTTCGGGTCCAAGCGTGATGCCATCAGCGCCGGGTAAGCACTTGCCAGCAGGCCCAGGCAGATCGCCAAAGCTACCGACCCGCCAAACAAGGTCGAACTCAGGGGCACCGTGGTTGTTGCGCTATCCATAAAAAATCGGAAAAACAGCCAGGCCCCGCCAAAACCGGTTACATACCCCAGTAATCCTGCCAGAGCCGAAATGAAGATTGCTTCGATAAAAATGATCTTCATGATGTGGTTCTTGCGAAATCCGATGGCCCGGAAAATACCGATCTCACCAGTTCTCTCCCGGACACTGCCCATCATGGTGACCAGGACTACCAGGCTGCCCACCAGGAGAACCACGGCACTGGTACCGTATGAGAACTCTTTAAATCGATCGAGGGTTTCCATGCGTCCTTTTACTACCTGCTGAATTGCCATAACCCTGGCGCCGGGCAGCACGCCGGATATCTGGCGAACCATTTCGGTTATGGGGCAGGCGCCGCAGAGGGCTGCAATTTCAACCATGGAGACAAGCCCGGTTTTGTTGAGCAGGGCCTGGGCGGTTTCAATCCTGGAGAAAATCAGGTGGTCATCCTGGGAGCCGGTCGGCGCCAGTACCCCGGATACCGTGTAAGGCGTGCCCTTGAGGGTGAGTTTGCGGTGAAGGGCTGTGTCGAGAATACGGGCGGCTTCACTGCCAATCACGAATTCATTGCCCCCCGGGGCCGTGCCATTGATTTTCCACCAGGGTTTCAAAATCTGTGAGGCCCCGAAATCGACGCCGGCCAGCAGTACCCTTTTTCCCTGGATATCAATCCCGCCCAACACCATGGGACCCATGGCCGCCACATTGGCCGCGTTCTTTATTTTGCCTATCCCGGCGAGGTCGGCCTGGTTGATCTCCTGCATTTCGAAAGAGATACCGCCCAGTGAAAGACCGCCATAAGAGAGCGGCAGGGTGTCGGTTTTAGGGACCACCAGGATATTGGCCCCGTACTTTTCCAGTTTATGGTTGATGTCGGCGGTCATGGCCCGGGTGAAACTGATCAGGGCCACCACAGTGGCCACACCGATCATAAGACCCGCCAGGATAAACGCAGCCTTGGCCTTGCGCCGCGACATATTTTTGATTGCAATCTCAGTGAGTGTCATGATCAGGCCTTTTTTGAGAAATTGAAATATTGGCGTCCTTCCAGTAAATCGGCTTTCTGAATGATCAGGCGCTCATTCTCGATGCGTCGATTCAGGGGGGCGGGGTTGCAGCCGCCTTTTACTTCATTGATGCGGCCCGAATCAAATTTGCGGCCGCAGTTGCGGCAGATCATCTGGTCCCCTTGCTGGACATAGCCCTTGCCGGCCGGCCAGCAGACATCACAGGCGTCAAATGCGGCCCGAATGGTGCCATCTGAACTCTTTAGAATGAAATAGCTGATGGTGTGGTTTCCGGCCACATATTGAAAATGGCGCGCTTTGCCATCGTCGAAGAGATCTACGGCATATTCAACAGTTTCTGCCAGGGTGGTTGAACCTGCCTGCTCCGTTGCAACTTGGTTTCCCTTGTCGAAGGGCACCAGGGTGTACAGTGACGCCCCGGCCGCTATAAATACAGCGCATAGCGCCACGGCAATCAAAGGGAGTTTGGAACTCTTTTTTTCGTTCAAGATTGCTGCTTTCTTGGCGGATTGAATTTCTTCACTGGTCAACTTCTTTTTCCTTTTGGACATGATGTCTCTCCTGTGCATGTTATCAAGTGTCTGCCACCGTCAGCGTGCTATTGGTAGAGGTGTACAGAGTCTGGGGGGCTGTTTTAATTATAGTGTGAGGTTGTCCATCTGCAGGTGCAGGCCCCTGATGTTAAAGGCAAGGGGTTGCATCCAGACGCAACAATCCACGGCCGGGTTGCAGAACCGGCGTTGGTTTGACTAGGCGCAGGGGATCAACAGAGAAAGGATTGGTTCACCAGGTAAATGGGCCCGGACCTCAGCCGGATGTCTGATCTGGATGATGATGCGAAGGCGTTGCGGTTACCCTTATCCGTACCTCCAGGCAAACCGGCCAAGGCTAACCCGGATGCCTGGTCATCGAAGGCAAGGCTGACATGGGGTATTGCATAGACCTGCCCGACCCGGTCGTTCTCGGATTGAAAGCTGCAGGTGCACGCTGTTTGAACAGGGCAGCAGCCTTCCGGCACCATTGTGGCATCGGCTTGCAGCGGGTGTTGCGGCGAAGGCTCCCCACAATTTCCACAGCAGGCGTGGCCGGCCAGGGCCGGAGCGCCTGTCAGGGCCGCGAGGAAGCAGAGCAGCACGGACAGGGCAAGGTGTTTTCGATGTTTACGATAGTATTTCATGGTGTCTGTTTTTATCTAAATCCTGCCTGAAAGATAAAATTGATTTATTCATCTGTCAAGCCTAAAGTGTACAAGTGTTTAAGTATTAGTAATATTGGAAAATTTTATGATATTTTAACCATGATGAAATGGTTGTGGAGTGCCACGCAGTGGCACTTAAGGTGCCCTGATTATTGATCTTCCCGGCTACTTGGCGCAAGATAGGATTGGTTTTTCGTTTCAACATTTAAGGTCATGTGAGTCACTTCACGCGGGCCGGTTTCGTTGACCAAGCTTATTTGTGGGCAACCCTTCAGAATTTTGCACCATTTATTGCTCCCCGACAGGTCCTACAGGGAGCCATCCAGTTCAGCTGCCACATCCCTGCCGCAGGCCCGGCAGCGCTGCGCACCTCTGAACAGCGGGTTCCCACAACCCGAGCAATGATAACGGGTACATTCTGCCCGGGCCCATTCGACGCTGCCTTGCGCTTCGCCGTGAGCGGCCACCTTCTCCCTCCACAGGGGAATTGCCCGTTTCATGACGCGCTTTCCAGTGGCCAGGCCAAAGTTTTCCACCCGATCACAGGGCCAGTCCTGGCATTGGTGACACGAGGTGTAGCCTTTCTCCCGGATACAATTGCGCAGGTCGCAATGCTGGCAATAGAGATAGAGCCTGGCCGGCGGGTCAGGCTGCATGCACCCCCGGCATTCGGTTTCTTCCGGCCGGGTGCCGTACAGGCCGCCCATGACGGCTTTGAATTTCTCATTTTTATCCCGGGTGGCGATGTAAACCCCGCAAGTCCCGCAATAGAGCCCGCAGGGCGCCATCAGTTCCCTGTTTTCAAATTCTTCTTCTGACCAGCCTTTCATAGGATCTCCTTTTAAACGCTGTATCATTGTGCATTCTGGCGAGTAAATTTGACGGCGGTGCCATACACCAGCAACTCTGCTGCGCTACCGACCACACTGGTTGTTGTGTAACGCACATTGATGACGGCGTCGGCCCCCATTCGGGCAGCCATGGCCGTCATCCGTGCGGCCGCTGTCGTACGGGCGCTGCCCATCATCCGGGTGTATTCAATCAATTCACCGCCAAGTATCAGCCTGGCAAGGGCCGACAGATCCTTTCCCAGCCAGACCGCAAAAACCGTGTGCCCCTGTACCAGGCCCAGAACCTGGGCAATGTCTTGACCGGGTATGTTGTCTGAGTTCAGCAGCAACACCTGGTGATCGGTTTCAGGCGATGCCGGATCCTGGCTGGCCGCGCCGGATATCACCGATTCAAAAGAGAGAGTGCCCAGCACCACGAGGATGCCTCCCAGCAGGCAGAAACAGGCAATCCGCAGCCACCAGGGAACCACCGGATTTTCGGCCACCATTACATACCAGGGTATCCCGGCAAATACCGCGGTAAACAAACCGAAAATGAAAGCCAGCGAGCCAGCATGGCGCAGTAATTTCATTGCTCCCCCTAATTATTGGCGGTTATGGATGCTCAAAAGTTTATCCAGGGCAGGCGCGGGACAGGCTATCGACTGTAAGATGCATTGTTTGAGAATGTTAACATGTAAAGCTCGGTATTGTCAGTAATATATTTGAAAGCTTGCCGGATAAGCATGAAAAATGATAGTAGACGAGGCCTTGCAGGGCGCAAACAGCCCGGGCTGCATACAGACCGTCAGAAGCTGGTTCAGAACAGGATTTTCATTTGGAAACGCAACCCAAAATCAAGCTCGATGCCAACGTGGCCGGACCGCTGTTTATGCTGTCAGCCGCGCTGCTTTTCACCGCGTTGAACCTGTTTGTGAAACTGCTTGGACCCCAGTTTAACGTCTGGCATATCGGTTTTTTCAGGTTTTTCGGCGGGGTTGTTGTACTGCTGGCCGTCTTTGGGCGCCACAAGAATCCTTACCGGGGGCACAATACCCGTCTTCTAATTATCCGGGGTTGCGTCGGGTCCATCGCATTCATATCGGTTATAACGGCTATTCGGCTGCTGCCCGTTTCGACGGCGCTGGTGATATTTTATTCCTTTCCCGCCTTTGCGGCCATCGCCTCTTATTTTATTTACGGCGAGCGGATCGGAAAACTTGAAGTCGCCTGTATCGCCCTGGTCATGGCCGGGGTCGGAATCCTGTTCGATTTCGACCTCGCGGGCGGTGTTTTTGGGCAGG
Source organism: uncultured Desulfobacterales bacterium (assembly GCA_964636125.1). Classification (GTDB taxonomy): domain Bacteria; phylum Desulfobacterota; class Desulfobacteria; order Desulfobacterales; family CAJINA01; genus CAJINA01. The sequence continues at coordinate 8,395 of CAZWPX010000021.1, forward strand.
CCATCGCTTTGGTGGGTGGTATCTTCGCGGGAATCACGGTCACCCTGATCAGGTCGTTGCGGGAGAAGAACGGGCCGGTCATTATCTATCTTTATTTTTGCACTATGGGTGCCCTGGTGACGATGCCGATGTTTGTCAAGCACCCTGTATATCCTGCCAATGCAGTGGAGTGGGTGATGATCCTGGGGATCATTTTCTCCTCCGTGATGGCCCAGCTGTTGATGAACCAGGGGTTTTTCTACTGCCGGGGCTGGGAAGGTGGTGTCTTTATGTCCAGTGAGGTCATTTTTACCGCGGTGGTGGGGATCGTGTTTCTCGATGACCCGGCGACGCCGCGTTTCTGGATCGGCGGTCTATTGATCCTCGGCAGCGTTGTGGCCCTGAACCGCCTGAAAGCAGGGCAGGAAAGCACCACCTGAGCTATATTTTGCCTTTAGAATCTGGTCCTCAGGGTCAGATCAGTGATAGTTGGCTAAGCCCTGCAGATTAGATCATTTTAGGTCACTTCAAACTTATAAGTTTTGGGTTGCCAGTCCCTTTCCCCGTGAGAAGCCGGGATCTGCGACAGGGCAACCCAATGCATGGCCTTCAGGGCCAGGACTCTTTGCACCATTTTTGGTATAGGAGCAACAATGCACCTTTTTGATCAAGACATCCTGCTCTCCCCTACGGCGGAAAATGCATACACGACCACGGTTGCTGCGAACTGGTCCATCAACGGGACACCGGACGGTGGATACCTCATGGCCCTGATGGCCCGGGCTGCCCTGGAGCACAGCGATAAGCGGGCCCTGTCCATCCTGACCGCGAACTTTATTCTCCGCAGTGAGCCAGGCGCGGCCGAGCTGATGTTGGAAAATATGGGCGCCTCCCGGCGTTTTGACCGCTGGCAGGTAAAGCTCCTGCAGGAAGGGCAGGAGAAGGTGCGGTCTATGGTCACCCTCGTGAATCCACAGGTGGACCAGGCGGGGAGCCGGTACGAAAGTGAAATGCCAACAGTGGCATCGACCGGACGCTGTATCAAGTTCGGGGAGATGTCGGGGTATACCCTGTTTGATCACATGGATGTTTTGCTGGATCCGGGCTGTGCCGAATGGATCACCGGCCGGTTGGACAAGAAGTCGGAACTTCGGGGCTGGATAAAATTTAAGGACGACCGGCCTTTTGACCCGCCGGCGCTGCTGTTGATAGCAGACGCTTTCCCGCCCCCGATTTTCGTGAGTCAGGGAATGGTGGCCTGGGTGCCCACGCTGGAAATGACCGTCAATATTCGCAACCGGCCAAAAACCCGCTGGCTCAAATGTGTGTTCCGGTCCCGGTACCTTAATGGCGGCATGGTGGAAGAAGATGGCGAGATCTGGGATGAAACCGGGGAACTCGTTGCGATCTCAAGGCAGGTGGCGCAGTACCGGAAGGCCTGGAGCAAAAGAGCAACCTGTAGAGGACGGATGGCAGATGCCAAAACGCCAAAGCTCAAAGAAGGGCAAAAGAAAGTTATTCGTTATTAGTTATTGGGTGAAACCGCGGAGCAAAGCGACACCTTATTCGATGTTCAACGTTCGATGTTTGAAGTTCAGGTATTTCAGTGATTCTTCCCTCCCTTGGGAGGGATTGAGGGAGGGGGAACTGCCGGGGCGAACATCGAACATCCAACGCCCAACTTCGAAGTTTGAATTAAAGGCGAAAGTCAAAAAACTGTAGCATGAATTTTGATTTTGGATCTGTGGGAACGGCATCCTGCCGCGAATACCCTTGCCCTTGACCTAACCGGCGATAGCCGGAGCTTAATCTGCGTCCTCTGTGAAATCTGTGGACACATTGGGTTTAGATTTTCAAATGGCAGCTAATCAAACAGATTCACTGGCAAAAACGAGCCGGTTATATGACTGGACCGCGGCGCTCCTGGCCTTTATCTTTTGGGGCGGCTGGGCCTTTTTGGTGAACCGGTCGTCCGGAACGGTCACCGGCCTCATCTCAGGATTCACCCAGGGTACGGCCAGCATGCTTATGACCTTTGTAATGATAAAAGCGGTGGCTACCATCTACAGCCGACTGACCCACCGTTTTCTGCAGCAGGTGGTGCCGACCACTGTCACCGTGGGCAGCGCGGCCTGCCTGCTGGTGCTGGTCCACTCCCTGGTCGGTACGCCAAACATTTTCTGGACGATTTTGCCCGGCCTCAGCGGCGCGGTGCCATTTTGCCTCTACACCTCCTACAAACTGCAATCTCCCGGTGAAAAGGGCCCGGGCTAAAAGAGTGTGTTCCCTCATCTTATCTACCTGAAATGTTTTCTTTCTGAATTGCTCCTAAAGTGTTTTCAAAGTTTTTAGTCGCTTATCTCAAACGTGATTTTTGCATTGCTGTTTGCTTCTTGCCTTCAGCCTGAACTGCTGCCCTACATACTGTTGTACAATACATCCGTTACCGCCTCCTCAAGGGTATCGGCGGTACAAAACAGGTCCAGGTTGAGGGTGCTGGCTGAAAGTGCCTGGTGGTCATCGTGATTGTAGCAGGCCTGGGCCACGAGCACGTTGCTGTTAATAGTATCTGAACCGGTCACCTCATAATCATCGTACCAGGGGGAGCCGTCTTTTTTACGATAGGACTTTACCAGCCGGATGCGAACGTCCATTTCGAGGTCTGGGATGGAAAGGTAGATGTCCTGGCCCTCTTTGCGCCTTACGATGGATCCGTGTGAAAATTGCCAGTCGTTGTCCGGGTAATTTTTAGGTTCCATTTTGTACCTCCTTTGTTATGGTAACCTACCATAAAACAACGGTTCCGTTTGTCATTGACCGTTTACGCCAAGTTGTTGGCCAAATGCGCCAATCTGGGCCTGCCCGGGAAGTACCATTCGGCAGCAGGCTCCTGTTGCACCCGGAGTGATGCCGATGGCACTATCAGTCATTCAGTTTGAATCTTATGAAAAATCAGTGACTGCAGCCCTGGACCAGTTGGGGGCGCACACTCACATTTCAGCGCAGTCAAAGGTTCTCATAAAACCTAACCTGATAAATGCCGACCCGCACCCGGTCACAACGCCGGCCGCATGCTGCGAGGCCGTTGTCCGTTATGTACAGCGGTGCAGTCAGGCTCGGATCGTCATTGCCGAGGGGTGCGGCGACAGCGTCCTGGAGACGGATGAGGTCTTTGCAACCTGCGGCTACCGGAAACTGGCCCGGGCGTATGGGCTTGAACTTCTGGATTTGAACCGGGCCCCACTGCGGGAAGTGGAGCAACCGGAGTGCCTTGTATTCCCACAGATGCAGTTGCCCGAAGTAGCGTTCTTGTATTACATTATTTCCGTTCCCGTCCTCAAAGCCCACTCCCTGGCAACGATTACCGGGAGTCTCAAGAACATGATGGGGTTTGCCCCGCCGGAGCACTATTCAGGACGCTACGGAAACTGGAAGAAGTCTCTCTTTCATGGCCGTATGCAACAGTCGATCATTGACTTGAATCGTTATATCGCGCCGGATCTGACCATTATGGATGCCAGCATCGGCCTGGCCGAGTTTCATCTGGGGGGGCCGCCTTGCGACCCTCCAGTGGCCAAGATTGTAGCCGGATACAATCCCTGGGAGGTGGATCGTGAAGCTGCCGGGTTATTAGGGTTGGATTGGCGCACGATTGAACATATTCGGGCCGGGTTTGAACATGATATTTAAAAGCTTGTTAAGGCAGGATTCAAGAGTTCAAGGATTCGAGGGTTCGAGTGAAAGGCAAAACCCGAACAAGTTAACTTTTTAAAGAGAGACCAGGGTTCAATAGTGAAAGGGCGGTGTAAGAATGACCCACTTTGCCAGGGCCGCCCAGACCGATGTCCGGGTTTTCAAACAGCAGGTCGAGCATGTCAGCCGCAGCCCGGTGATGAACGCACTTCTCGATACCATGGCCGGTCTCCTGGTCGTATTGAACGAGGATCGCCAGGTCGTGGCTCTCAACCATTCCTTTTGACAATATGGTATTGCTATTGTTTTTCAGCATAGCTGATAGTAATCACAAGTGATCTTCTTTGCGCCTCCGCGTCTTTGCGCGAGATAGGCTTTTCTATCATGCGGACGTACCAAACGCTATCACCTGAAATGGGCGATCCTCCGGGGGATGGGCTCACAGGATGGGGAGGGTGGAGGATCGCGCCATCCAGGTTCCTAATGATATAAACACGAATCGTGCCACTGAACGAAAATCCGTTTATATATTCTCACTGGGGACCGAAAAATAATGTAACCTATTGTATTTAAAAATATTATTATCTAAAGCGAATTGAAGTGAACCGCACCAGGTTTTGATAAAAAACATCCTGTTCAGACAGTGATGCACGAAATACAGTGCTTTGATGCACAAAGGCCTGTGCACCTGACAAACCTGGCAAAAAAATAGCTTGACATATTCTCGAAAACGGGTATAAATGCCATTTTTTGAGAGCGGAAATTATTGCTTTCAAAAGCCTTGAGCCGAGGTAGCTCAGTCGGTAGAGCAGGGGACTGAAAATCCCCGTGTCGGCAGTTCGATTCTGTCCCTCGGCACCAGTAAAAAGGCAAAGAAAATAGGAGGCTAGGAATTAATTCCTGCCTCCTTTTTCCGTTTATAATCAAGGATATTTACTGTGGCCCCCCGCTGGCCCCCCCCCCTGAGTGGCTGTTGCGCCGTCTGGACCCACAATTTCGTTGGCTGTGACCCGGAGAGCATCTTGACTTGGATGGGTGTATCTGGTGGTGGTCGATGTCTGTTTATGGTTCATAAGTTTGGCAATAGTGGCCTCACTGACCCGACGATCTCCAAGCCATGACCCGAAGCTATGCCGTAGGTCGTGGATGCGTATTTCAGAATCAAGTCCTGCCACTCTCAGTGCCGTTTTAAAGGTCTTTCTGATCTGACCGTAGGGCTTTCCTGCATACCGGCCAGTTACGTGAGGAAATACAAAGGGACTGCCTTTAATCCGATGTGTACGCTCAATTATGCCCCATGCCCAATCTGACAAGGGAATTCCATCTTTACCGGCTTTCATATCAATACCGACCAAACGGCGGTTTATCATATCGATTTCAGACCACCTAAGCCGGGCTCCATTTGTAAAACGTAGCCCTGTGGCAAGCAGGAACTCTATCAGTAAACCCTTGTTGTTATTTTCAAGGGCATTCAGCAGGTCGACGGCTTCGGGCTCGGTTAAACTTATCCCGTAATCTTTTTCCTCAGAACCGGCAGTCTTACCATAAACCGGATTGTCCCCCGAAAATAGCCCGTCACCCTTGGCTTGATTGAACAGGCGTTTGAGGATGGCAAGTTCCCGGTTGATTGTACCGGGTTTTGGGAGAGTACCTTTGCCCGGTCGAACACTTGTATGAATGGGTGCTGTGCAAAAAAAATGGAAAGACGCCGGGTGATTTAAAATGAACCAGAGCCCGGAGAAATGCATTAAGTGCGGTCGGCATGAAAAACTTATCAGGCCAGATGGCTCCGTCTGTTTTTATGGACCCGCTAAAAAATGCAATTTCATTTGTGGGTTTTGTGTACAGGAAATCATCCACCGCAAGGCTGTAAAGAAAGTGCCAATACCGGCGGTAGCAAAAGCAATAAAATTTCGGAAATCAAAGGAGGGAGGCATTATGGCTAACTGGATACAGGGTTGTACAATGTGTAATGACGGCATTGTTATGGAAGTCAAGCGGAGAGAGCAAGGCGGGCAGTCGGTTAATGCGGCCTGTAAAGAAATGGCGGCTGAGGCGGCGGCTAAATTTCCTGAACTGGCAAGCGAGTTTAAGGCAAAGCGAATCATGCAACGCTACCGCTATCATGCGGGGCTTGAGAATGTTTCCGAAAATCGGAAACCCGAACCGGCCCCGACACCCACAGCCAAACCACCGGAACCCGGAATAAGATCTGACCCAGAAGTGCGGCCCGAATGGACCCCGCCACTGCAACCAGAGGGGGAACCACCCGAGGTTCAGCTTGCCCCGCCCGAAGTAATGAAGACATGGAACCGGGTTGAAAAGCTGTTGCAATCGGTGGTGGGGCTTATCAGGAATGAGTGCAACTTCGGTTATCAGCTATCAGATACCTTGATGACCAGCATGGATAGTTGGGTAACGATATTAAATGAAAGTTACGAAAGATTACAAGAGGGCCACCCAGGCGAATGTTGAGCAGACTAATGCCCTGCTGGTGTGGCTGAAGCCCCGGTATGCATAAGGAGATTGCGATGCCCGATACCACAATCTACAAAAAAGAGGCTATCAGTGCCTACTTTGACGGTGAGTATCAGGACTTTTACGGAAAATACACTGATCTAAAACCCAGTTCAAACGGACGGTCAATGACCTTGTGCCCCTTTCACAGTGACAAGAATCCGTCCCTGTCCATTAATAACGGCACCGGTCAGTTTAAGTGCTTTGGATGCAATAAATCGGGTGACATCTTCAGTTTCTATGGTGAGGTGCACAACCTGAACACCAATGGCCACTTTCCTGAAATATTGAAAGGGATAGCAGAGGATTTCGGGATTGCCGGTGACATTGTTATGCCCCGCATAACTGAGAAACCAACCCCAAAAACAAAAATAGTCGAAATTTCCAACTACACTGATGTTAACGGAAATATTCTGCACCAGACGGTTCGCATGGAACCCAAGGACTTCAGGCAAAGGGCTCCGAATGGTAACGGCAAGTTTATGTGGTCACTGAAAGGGGTTGATACGGTCCTGTACAACCTGCCTGCGGTCATCAAGGCTGATGAGGTGATCGTAGTAGAAGGGGAAAAGGATGCCGATACCCTGATCGATCTTGGATTCTGTGCGACCACCAATGCGATGGGTGCCGGAAAATGGCAGGACACCTATACACAGGCACTGGCCGGAAAGCATGTAGTCATGATCAGCGATAACGACAAAGCAGGCAGAGATCGAAATGCCATGCTCTCAGAAAAACTTGCAGGCCAAGTTGGATCTTTAAAAATCATTGAATTGTATGATTTGCCGGAGCACGGGGACGTAACAGATTTCATTGAAGGGTTCAAATACGAGGAAGATGCCAATGAAAGACTGTGTATTATGATTGAAGGGGCAGAAACGTACTCTCCGCCTGAACCAACCGATGAACCAGTGCTGACCAGAATCAGGCTTGTCCATAATGCTGACCTTATAAAAGGTATCGAAAAAGCAGACTGGCTTAGAGGGGGGGGCAAATGACCACCACTATTGGACCTGACCACGGTTTGACCACCGAAATACCACCTTTTTGAGGGATAATTACCACGGTTTGACCATGGTCTGACCACCCCAAAAAGTGGTCATTGGGTGGTCATCGGGATTAAATGGAGTGGAATGAATCGTTCCACCTGATCATTTTGAACCCCAAAATGCAAACCATCCTAAATAGTAACCGTCTTTTATAGCCGGGGATAACCAAGGACCCTAATCATAAAGGTGACATCATGCCAAATAAAAAAGGCGCTCCAACAAAACCAGAGCTTGCCCGATTCAAGGTCTTGACTGACATCGGACATTCTCCATATGCAATCTCGAAAATCACCGGCAGGGACGCAAAAACAATCCGCAGGTATCTGCTGAGATCCGATCTTTATCAAGACGCCGAAGTTCAAAAAATGATCGCCACAATCAAGGCAGAAGAACTCACGGATCTGACCCTGATTGGCCTAAAAGCCCGCCTGCATTTGCACCGGCTATTAGATCGTGGAAAGGTCAGGCCCATTGAGGCAACTGCCATTATGGATCGGTCATTTCAACAGCGCCGGTTGTTGGAGGGGTCATCTACTAACAATATCAATATTCATGCCCTTATCATGGAAATAAAAAAAGCCCGCAAAAAGGCTGATCCTTGCAAGGCAGAGAGCGACTGATAGCACTTTTGGGGGTAAGGCATGCCAGATATTACCCCAAAATCTCACAGTACTATGCTCTATATATTCAGTGCCAAACTGCAAAACAAAAACCTGAAAAGGAGAAAATCATGAAAGATGCAGTGAAAATTTTGGATTCAATCGTAGCATCACTATCTTCGGCCTACCAGGAAACTAATCAATTTTGGGGTGTAAAAGGCATTAACGGATCTCCGCTGGAACCACGTTTAACTGATCTGATCAGCAACATTAATGACTGCCGTTATTTTGCATGCGAAAGCCTTGGTGAAGTATTGCGGTCAATAGTTGATCAGGGACCACCCATGCAGGCAGTACTGAAGAGAGGTATTAGGGGCTGATCAGCCGATTAGTTACTCCCGTGCTGAAGTCCCTGATCACGACTTTTGCACGGGTTGAATATAGCGACTGACCAATAACACGAGGAGGCCCCTGTTCTGATGCAGGCAGGGGGGTGCATGAGGGTGATTATGGCACTCTATGCAGAACTGCTTATCTGAGTAAGCCCAAGTGAAGAAACCTATCAAAATTTGATAAAAACTGAGCTGGTCAAGACGACCGACCCACGATGGCGAGTATTCGCCGTTATGGGGTGTGTTTTGACATCCGAATCCCAACCGAGTATACCTTGATGTAGTAGTTGGTAACCCACCCCAGCACTCCAGTATTTGAAACACCACAAGAAAGGAGACTATCATGGCTCTCGATCCTGCATTAATCGGAGAATGGAAACGTGGAAATAAGAACGACTACCAAAAATTCGAAGCCGATGGTGCTCACTTTTCAGGTACACACGACACGCCCTACTGGATTGAAAGTGGTGGGTCAGTACTGAACATTAACAATAAGACATTCTACCAGCGGCAGTCTTCCGAACAGGGTGGTATTGTCGGTCACTGGAGAGATGATCCCAATGGCGAGGACATATATTTCAGAGCAGACGGACGCTCCATCAGTGTATTTGATGATGAGAAATGCGTCTACACTGGCACATTCAGCTACACACCAACACACATTTCAGGCTATGCCTATACGTCCGTTGTGGAAACAACTAATGGCGTAATTACCTACCATCTACCGTTTCGCCTCCCAGAATCTGCGCCGTACTCAATCTCTGGGGACCAACTTACCATTGGAACAGGGGTCTACACCAAGCTTCCAGAGAGGGGATCTGCGAAGTGGGACGAGGTTTCATGATGGGCCGCAGCGATGTCAGCCATGGCCTGACCACATACCTTGGTGAACCTGAAGGAACCCCTACCATGAATTAAATTCTGATCCCTGCAAAATCTCCTGAGGACTGGAAGCCCCTACTCGCAGTTCCAGGCAAGCACTGGAAAAGGGAACGATCTGCTACCCGAGTGGGGTTGATCTGTATCTTGGCTGGGTGAGCGATCACCCAGGCTATGGCCCGACCTATCAGCTCAAATAAAGTCTCCTACCATCTGGGCCTGGGTTGTCAGGATGCCCTTATTTCAAATCCAATCTTCTGTGTAGTAAGTAGTACTCTCCTCGATCTTTTGATCTGCTATTTGTGAGTATTGCTTGCAAATCTTGGGAGGCTTTGACTTCCCTCCCAAGCACCTTGATATGGGGTAGGTTGATGCCCTGCATTCAGGAAATGGTGTACGGGGGGGGCAGGCGAGGGCGTGCTCTGGGTTAGATCAGAAAAGCCCCCTCTCCAGACCGGCAATAACAACTATCCAGAGAGGGAACTCGGTTTTCACCATTCCATTGTACTATTTCTTCTTATTTTGACCTGGAGGGTTCGAATTACCGGGATTGTCTGGCCTGCCGTGGTTATCAGAGTTGCCGGGGCATGCATCAGCAATGGCTTGGTCAACCTCTTCCTGAGTGAACATGGTACTAATAACAATATTTAGATTTTCAATAGTTGCATTTAAACTGGCTATCTCATCTTCCTTCTCAGCAATCACGGCATTCAGGTTATTTATGAACTGTTCATTTTGAGCGATTGTGGCATTCAGATCATCAATAGTTGCGTTTAGGTCAGCTATTGCCTGCTCTTTTTCAGCGATTAACGCATTCAAATCACCAATGATTTGATCCTTTTGGACGATAATGGCGTTCAAGTCTGCGATGATCTGATCTTTGTCGGCCAGTTCAGTTTCCAAAGCTGTAATAGTCTGATTCAAACTGTTGATGATTTGATTGAGGTTTGTTATCTCGGTATCCTTATCGGCTATGATTTGATCTTTCGCAGCTTCAGCCGCTTCAACAGCAGCATCCAACTCTGCTTGAGTGTAATACCCGGTTAGTGCGCACCCAACAGAATCAACATAGGATGTCGGAGGCGTATCAGAACAAGAATCCCATTGGTCGATAACGCCATCCCTATCGGAATCGATAAGGTTGCATTCGTTATTGTCCCCACTATATAATAGCTGAATTTCAGCACTGTTCAAAGCACGGTTATAGATACGCAGATCATCTAATGCACCTCTAAACATGAAATCACTTCCTTGATCAAAATCGCCGATCAGGAAATCTACTACACTGGATACATCTGTGGGCGCACTTTCTGCCATTGTTCTATCTAATATACCATTAATATAAAGGGACAACATATTACTTTCCCTAATAGCAATGATATGAGTCCACTCGTCTATATTGACTGAGCTATTAGAATACATACAGTTTTGTTCACCTGAACTACCGAACAAATTTCGGGTACAGAAATTTATCTTTCCACTGGCATGTTGCAAGAAATATCCACTAAAAGCATTTGTTCCTGGCGTGTAAGCTGCATCTTTGCCTGCTATCTTGTTATTCGAAGAGTTATTGGATTTCATCCACAACGAAAGCGCAAAATCATTCGTTCCAAAATTGAACAGTGGGTCGTCAAGCACTGTAATACGACTGGTACTGCCGTCAAAAACTGCTGCCTGACCCTGCTTACCTTCTGTGTATATAAGGTTACCGGACTCCGTGCCGTGAAGTGCATTGTTTCCTGCATCATAGGCATTACCATCCAGTGGATAGTAGGCCACAAGTCCCCTATCGAGATCAGGTTCAGGTTCTCCTCCTTGGTCTATTGTAAAGGAATTTACCGTGCTTTCAACCTCAGCGCCCATATCATGGTAGGGGTTGAAATATAGTATTTGGAGCGTTCCGCTTGTGAAGTTTGAAAAATCAATTTCACTGAATGAAAGTGAGTCATCGCTAATGAAATCAAATATTCCTTTTAGGTTAAGGCGAATATAAGCTTCCTGAGAATTATATGGGTTTGGGATCTGAGCTAAGATATTGATTCTATCATAGTCGGCATAATAATTATCCCAGACTTTTACATAACTTCTGTAGCGTGTACTCTCGGCTGACTCATAAACCCTTCCTAAAATCTCTGCAACACTATAGATACCATCTTCCCCTCCATTCACATAATATTCACCTATGTTGGGCGAGGCGTTGGAATCAACTAAGTCATCATTGAATCTGAAAGTCGCAGAGATCGTAGTTTCGTTAACAACAATATCATTACTAAAGGCATCCCCATAGCCACTTCTATTCTGGTCAACAGTAATAACAGCCTCTGGTACTTCCAAAACATACTCATCAGCAATAGCAGGGGTGTAAATGAATAATAGTGCAGCACAAATCAACACAGCAATTGTCAACTTTCCAAATTTCATTCCATCCTCCCTTTTGGTAATAGCATTCTGGTTACTAAAGCAAGTAATAAGAAGGAGGGCCGTTGCTGACCCTCCATTTTGAAAGTGGAAAAGGCTTGGTTACTTTTTCTTTTTAACCGGTTTGCTCTTTTGGGCTTTCTTACCAACATCAGACTTGGCTGCCTCTGAAACAATGGCACATTTTTCATCCTCAGTAATTATGCCTGCATCAAGAAACGCTTCTGCTGCATTAGCCACACACGACACATATTTGCCGTGGTTTTTATAATCATCATCGACTGGGCACAACTGGCCTATTGAACAACCCGTTTCATTAACGATGTCATCAACTTCGGTAAAATCGCATTCATCCAGATCATTCTCCACACCGTCACCATCAATGTCAGTGTCACAAACATCTCCGAGACCGTCACCATCGAAATCAAATTGGTCTGCATTGGCATCAACTGGGCAGTTGTCCTCCAGATCTGTAACCTCATCATCATCATCGTCCTCATCACAGACATCACCAAGCCCATCCTCGTCAAGGTCTGCTTGATCAGGATTGCTAATGGCTGGGCAATTATCCATGTCGCCACAGAAGTCGTCACCATCGGCATCATTCTCTGCATCATATGGACAATCATCGCAATCGTCTCCGAGGCCATCTGAGTCATCATCGGATTGTTCGGGATTATAGACATCCGGACAATTGTCGACATCATCAGAGATACCATCATTATCCCTATCAGTTATTGGGCAGTCATCATATAGTTCTTGAATTTCGCTTTCGGAAAGAGCAAAGTTGTAAATGCGAACCTCATCTATGATGCCATCAAAAAACTCATCCCATTTACCCGGACTCCCTCCAATCCAGAGATTAGAAATACCTGAGCCTTGTCCTGGCGGGTATCCATAAGAGTATTGCTCACCGTTCAAGTAGAATTTGACATCGTTTTCTTCATAAACTACCGCAACGTGTTGCCATTCATATATTGCTATTTCCACGTCAGGGAACCAATGTGGGCCACCTGCCCATATAAGCAATTTACCGTTTTGGAACAACAAAGCCCTTTCATGTGGACTGTTGATGCCATCGTCAGATGATAATATGGCGCTTCTATTCCAAGGATTTGGACTGTAGATGAGAGATCTCGGCATTATCCAAGCAGACATGGTCATTGTTGGCATTTCAACCGGATTAACGTTCACTGGCGTTGATATGTAATTATCAGTACCATCGAAACTATAAGCACTGTCTTCATTACTACATTTATCTGCCGTTAGTGTGGCACCATACACATCACCATTATTGCGGAACTCATCATCCTTCCCACTCTCATCGTTAGCATTGCCATTGAAGGGATAGTAGGCAACAAGCCCACTATCATATTTATAAATTACAGAATTGATTTCTCTACTGGAGTCATTATCAAGATTTGCTACTGCAAGATAATGTTGATTATTGATTGTAAAACTCTCCCACTCCATTGCTCCATTTGTTTGTATTGACTGGACTTCGCCGAAAGACGACCCGTCCCATTTATAAATTTTGGAGTCGATATTGTAACTCGACCAGTTTGTCAAATTTGCAACTGCGAGATAGGTTTCGTTATTCAACTCAAAACTATTCCAAGCCTGAGCGCCATTAGTCGGAATTGACTGATACTCAGTGAATGATGTTTCATTCCACTTGTAAATTTTAGATTCGATATTTGGGCTGGAACCATCATGGTAGTTTGCTACCGCCAAGTACATTTCACCGTCAATTTCAAAACTTTCCCAATCCATTGCTCCAATGGTTGCAATGGGTTGAGGATCAACGAAGGACGATCCATTCCATCTGTAGATTTTAGAATCAATTTTGTGGCTACTATTGTCAAAATATTGAGCCACGGCAAGATAGTCTTCCCCGTTAATGGTAAAATGTTCCCAATCCTGCGCCCCGCTTGTAGGTATAGTCTGGATGGAAACGAAAGACTCTTCATCCCATCTAAAAATCTCAGATTTGACATTATAATTATCGCCACTGCCTACTCCGTTTGCAACAGCAATATAGGTATTTCCGTCAATCTCGAAACTTTCCCAATCCGCCGCACCACACGTAGGCACGGTCTGAAAATAATTGAAGGTTGTTCCATCCCACTTGTAAATATAAGAATTTATACAAACCTGATGGGCATCATTCGCTAAATTTGCAACAGCTAAAAAAAAGATCCCGTCAACCTCAAAACTTTCCCAATCATTGGCACCAAAAGTTGCAATTTCACTTACTGGATTATCCTTATCAAAACGTCCTGTCATTTCATCCCATTTATAAATAGCTGAATTTAAATTGATAGTTGATCCAATAGTTCGATTGGCAACAGCGATATATGGAGTTCCATCAATGCTAAAACTTTCCCAGTCCGCAGCACCTTGGGTAGGTATAGCCTGATGTTCTTTGAATCCAGCATTAGCGCTCATCACAGAAAAAAATATCGCAAAAAAAATAGTTGAAAATAAGACCGCTTTTCGCATCATGAACCTCCTTTGATTGCTAGGTGTACTTTTGGGGGAAGCTAACGAATTTAGAGGGATACTTATGTTCAAAATCTCTCACAAATACAATTATTTAAAAATAGAACGCCGTTTCTCATGTTGAGAAACGAGGCGATAGTTTCTGTTTGTCTTATATATAGTCGGCTTCTTCCAGTTTTCAGGCAGCATGCAGATGCACCTGAACAGATAGAAAACTAAATTGTATGGAATTGGTAAGTTGGCAGAAATGGTACGCTTAGCCCCAACTGTTATACATTATCGGATTCAGAAATAATTACAAGGACGAAAAAGGGACTAAAAAAGGCCTATTTAAAATGGTACCTCTTGTCGGCGAGCCTTCATATTGGGGTGGCAATACCCCTCAATTTTTGTGTGAGAATCTGTGTGAGAAAAACTTTTCAAAATGTGCTAAACAGTGGGAAATCAGCTAAAATTCGAAATTTATATCTACAATAATTACAGAAATATATAGAATTTTGGGAGGTTAGGAAACTCGGTGGTACTATCTGAAAATCCCCGTGTCGGCAGTTCGATTCTGTCCCTCGGCACCATGAAAGGCAAAAGAAAACAAGGGTTGCGATTTAGGTCGCCGCCTCTTGTTTCGTTTCTGCTACCACTTGTTGAAAAAATGGTCTTTTCCAGCCTGCAGGCCGCCTTCTGATTTACCGGATTTATCAGGTGAGCATACACATTCAAAGTGACCACTGGACTTGCATGACCCAATTGAGATTGAATGTATTTAATATTCTCACCCTGTTCGATCAATAGCGATGCGTAGGTGTGCCTCAAATCGTGAAAACGGATGTATGGCAATTTAGCTTTTTTCAGGGCAGGGTAAAAGTGCCTTTGAATCATATTGCCATGATCCAACGGCCCCCCGGATTTGTTCGGAAAAATTAAATCAAGTTCACTTGGCGGGCAGGCAAGGTGCCACTTTTTATGGCTGCCATCATTGCAGGCCCTATATCAATTTTGCGGTTAGATGTTTTTGACTTCGGCCTGTACCATGCGCCTTCGTTAAAGGTGCGTTTGATGTGAATCTGGTTGTTAAACCAATCAACATCTGTCCATTTAAGGCCGAATAATTCTCCCTGTCGGGCACCGCTGAAAATCGCCAACATTAAAAAGAAAACAGGAATTGGAGGTGCAGATGGATCAAATCCAAATAGCGTTCCTGTTTCTGGGTTGCATTTTCAGATTCACTCCAGTAGCATAACAATTGTCGAGCAAGGAAATCGGGATTCTCATTCTCATTATACCTCTGCCGAAGCTTCACCCCACCGGACCGCACCCTGTTTTCGGAAAATTACTCCTCCTCTGAAACCGGGAATCCCTGAAATTGACATCTTAATTAAAGGTGAAATCATGAGAGTTCAACGATTCTCAGGCCTTTTTACCCTCGTTTGGATCTTGTTTCTCCTGATCCTGACTTTTCCTCTCCATGCCCGATCGACCCCGAAGTGGCGGCTGGCGCAGTTGCCTTCCGGTGGTGTCCCCCCGGACCTGACGGCCATCTCCGGTGCCCGGGTCCAATCGATGTCTTCCAAGCTCGGGCCGAGACTTCGGCGGCTCATCATGCAAAAAAAAGTCGTACGCCATAGTTTAGGTCATTTACCGGCCGCATCGCCATCCCCATCGTCAGATTCCGAAAACATCCGGGTCGTATTCGAGATGCACTCGGTCACCGATCAGGACGTGGCCCGCATCACCTCGAATGGAGGACGGATCATCAGAAAACTCGACAGGCGCATCGCCGTTTCCCTGCCCGAAGACCGGATCATGTCCGTTGCCGAATCCCTTGACAATGCCACATCGGTCCGCTTGCCTTTCCGGTTCTTTCCCACGGAGGTACCCGGCGAAGGCGTCAACCTTACCGGGGCCAATGCCTTTCACCGGCAGGGTATGACCGGGCGTGGCGCCAAGGTGGCCGTCATCGACGTCGGGTTCAAGGGCCTGACCGAGGCCCGGGCCAGCGGGGACCTCCCCAACGACGTCCACACCATGGATTTTACCGGTAATGGACTGGAGACCCAGTACCTGCATGGGACGGCCTGCGCGGAGATCGTCCACGACATGGCCCCCTATGCCGAACTGCATCTTCTCAAAGTTTCCGATGAAATCGATGTCCAGGGTGCGTTCGACTACTGCCTTGCCAACCAGATTCGAATTATCAGCCTCTCGATCGGCATCGTGGGCAGCGGGCCGGGAGACGGCACCGGCCCGCTGGCGGACATGGCCGACCAGGCCCGGGCCAGCGGGGCACTGATCGTGGCGGCGGCAGGAAATTTCGGCAGCCAGGCCGACACCACCGTGGTGGACGGCCAGCCTATCACGATTACCCTCGGTTCCCACTGGGAAGGAACCTTTACCGACAACAACGCAGACGGCTTTCACGAATTTTCGGGCATTGACTACAACGTGATCGGAACCGTGGCGGGTTTTGACGACGACGGGAACCCTGAAACCAACGAGCTGACCATCATTCTCCGCTGGAACGACTGGCCCCTGGGCACCACCGATTACGATCTGTTCCTGTTCGACTTCAATACCGGAGAGCTGGTGACCGGTTCGACCGTGGTCCAGGACGGAACCCAGCCGCCATTGGAGGTTATATCCTTCGACGTGCCTGACAGCCAGACCGAAGCGCGTTTCTACAGCGTGGTTGTGCAAAAGCCCGATGGTGAACCGGCCGGTGTGGAGATGGAAATCTACCTTGGCAACTACTGCCTTTTCGCACCCTGGATGGAGCATCCCTCTCCCATCATCACCACCACCAGCAACATCGCGGAACCCGCCGATGCCGAAAGTGTGCTGGCCGTGGGTGCCATCAATTTCTCCGATTGGGAAACAGGGCCCCAGGAAAGCTTCAGTTCACAGGGGCCAACCAATGCCTGGGCCGGCAGTGCGGCCAGATTCAAACCGGACATCATGGGGCCGGACGGTGTGAATACCTCCACTTACTCAACCGAGGGGTTTGCCGGAACGTCGGCCGCTGCCCCGCACGTTGCCGGGGCGGCAGCCCTTCTGGCGGGTGCCTATCCTTTTCTGGGCCCCGATGATCTTGAAGACCGGCTTGTGAAGTCGGCCATCGATATGGGATCCAATGGAAGAGACAATATTTACGGCCATGGCCGCCTGAGCGTCGACATTCAGTTTGCCGACTGGCTTCCCGGCACCGATAGCGCCGCGTTGAAAGCCATTTTGGGAGATGACCTGCGCGACCGGATTTATTATGGTGATGCAGCAAACGACGAACTGGTCATCATCGATTCCGTTAGCGGTCGGGTGGCCCGCCGCCTGCCGATGAACAGCCGTTTCGATGAACTGGCCATCAGCAAGGACGGTTCCATTCTCGCGGTGGCCGGGGGCGATCTTGTCGTCATGGACCTGGATTCACTGATTCCCAGGAAAATGGATACAAACCTCGATACCCAATCGGTCGCCTTCGATCACCGGGGGCAGCTTTTCATTTCCACTACCGAAGGGTTCGATGACATCTATCATTACGATCCGGACACTGAATCCATCATCACCAGCTTTGGCCTCAGCCATGATTTGTCCACCAGCTGGTCGCCGGACATTCTTCAGACCGATTCCCAGGGCACTATCCTGCTGGCGGCTATAGATTCGGGGGCTCTGTTCAAATTCGATGTCAGTGGTGCTACGCCGGTATTCATGGCGGAGGACAGCGGCGGCATTGGCATGATCTGGCAACTCCTCGTGGCGCCTGGGGGAGATGAAATTTACAGCGGAACCAAGATTCTAAGCGCGGCTGACCTGTCTGTAGTGGATTCGTTCCTCCTGCCGAGTGATTCCGTGGTCGGGTACAATTTTCGGGGCATGGACACGGACCTTGCCGGAAGCTTGGTTTACATCTCTGCAGATGGAAATTATGGCGATGCTGTTTTCCAATTCGACGCTGCCCAGAGAACCCTGCTAAAGTCCTACGATATTGCCGGCAACCACTCTACTGACAGTCCGGCCTCCCGGGGTATGGTGACCGATCGCTTCGACAAAAGTGCATTTGTCGTCATAAGGAAATCCATCAATGGATATGCAGTTCAACTGGTGGCCCTGGAGTCTTTATTTTCCGTGAGGGTGCCGGCGGTTTTTCTCGAAAGCGACGGAACGGCGACCGGCAAGGGAACGGTGCACCTGAGTGAAGCCCGGTCAGAAAATTTCGCAGTGACATTGGTTTCAGAGCAGCCGGAAATTCTCTCGGTGCCGTCCACGGTAACGGTTCCGGCCGGGCAGACGATGGTCGAATTCGATGTCACCCTGACCGACAACGCCCTGCCCAGCGGTTCCAGGGAAGTGACCATCACCGCCGAGGCCGCCGGCCTGCCGACCCGGCTGGCAGCTGCCGTGGTTCACGACGATGAGGCGACCGTCATCAGCCTGTCACTTCCCACTTCAGTGTCGGAAGATGATGGCGTGGTCACCGGGATGGCCACCGTGTCGATCGATTCTCCGGCCGGGATGGATGTCGATGTCCACCTGTCCGTGAAGCCTGTCGGCGAGGTTTTCGTTCCGGCGATTGTTACGATCCATTCAGGTGAAAGCAGTGCGGAGATAGACATTCACGTGGTCGATGACGAGTTCTTCGACGGCGCCCGCGAAGTCCGTATTGACGCCCGGGTGGAAGGCTGGACGCCGGCCAGCGCCACGATGGTCGTGGAAGACAACGAGTTGAGTGATCTGACTATCACCCTTCCCGGGTTGGTTTTCGAGGGGAGCGGGGTTCTCTCAGATTCGGGGAACGTATCCGTACCCGGCATCCTGCTGTCCGATCTGGTTGTCAACCTCTCCATGACCGGGTTTCGCGAAATCACCCTGCCCGACACCGTGACCATCCCGGCCGGCAGCGGTTCGGCTACCTTTGACATTACGGTCACCGACGACTGGATAGTGGACGGGGACCAGACGATTACCATCGCCGCCTCCGCCGATGGCTGGGCATCGGCCCAAGGGCCCGTCACGGTCGTTGACACCCTGCGATTTCGACCGGAATTCCGGACCCACGATGATGCCGCTTCCAATCAGCAACGTCCGGCAGCAGCCGGTCTGGCCGGCGGCGGGTTTATCGTTGCCTGGCAAACTGATGATATTCTGGCACGGCGCTTCGACAACCGGGGAGAACCCCAGGAAAACGAGATAATGGTCAATTCATATACCACCGGAATTCAGACCCAGCCTGCAGCGGCCGGTCTGGCCGGAGGGGAATACGTGGTTGTCTGGCAATCCCGCTACCAGGATGGAAGCGGGGAAGGGATATATGCCCGTTTGTTCAATGGTACCAGCAACGTGTTGACCGATGAGTTGCCGGTCAACACCACCACGGATAATAACCAGGCTTACCCGGCGGTGGCCGATCTGGCTGACGGCGGCTTCGTGATCGCATGGCAGTCTTACCAACAGGACGGCAGCGGGGAAGGTATTTATGCCCGGATATTCGACGCTTCCGGGAATCCTTTGACCGATGAACTGCCGGTCAACATCCAGACCGACTTGAATCAGTCACACCCGTCGGTGGCCGGTCTGGCCGGCGGCGGGTTTGTCGTATCGTGGGATTCCTACATCGATGCCGAACACCAGAACGACATTTTATGCCGGGTGTTCGATGCCGGCGGAAATCCGCTGACCGATGAACTGCCGGTCAACACGTATGCCGAGTCAAGCCAGAGCAATCCGTCATCGGCCGCGTTGGCCAACGGCCATTTCGTCATCACCTGGCAATCCTATCTCCAGGACGGGTTCGGAGACGGTGTGTTTGCCCGAACTTTCGATGCTGCCGGAAACCCGTTGACCGGCGAACTGCCGGTCAACAGCATCACCGCTGGCAGCCAATATTATCCGGCAGCGGCCGGCCTGGAAAATGGCAGATTCAGCATTGCCTGGTACAGTTACATGTCGGGGGCATATCTCAATGGGATCTTTACCCGCATCTTCAGTTCGAACGGGAACCCTGAAACCGATGAATTCCAAGTCAATGCCGGAAGCCTCGGCAGCCTGCCCGAACCAGGCATCGCCGGTCTGGACATGGGAGAATTCGTTATCGTTTGGGAAAAATATCAGTCGGGTACATACGACGACGTTTTTGGCCAGATCCTCACCCAGGACACCGATGTGGATGATGACGGCATTCCCGGCGTCCAGGAGGATCTTGACCACAGCGGCACGGTCGAAACGGGAGAGACCCATCCTTGGATGGGCGACACCGACGGTGACGGTATACAGGACGGTACGGAAAAGGGCCTGACGCTTGCCGATGTCGGTCCGGACACGGATCTTTCCGTATTCATCCCCGATGCGGATCCGACGACCCTGCTCGACCCTGGCGATCCGGACACGGACCACGACGGGATTGCCGATGGCGCGGAGGATACCGATGCCAATGGCCGCTTCGATCCCGGAGAGACCGATCCGCTCTTTATGGCCGGCGACTTGGATGACAGCGGTGCAGCCGATCTTGCCGATGCCATCCAGCTTTTCCAGATGGCTGCCGGCCTGCCGACGGATCCCGGCGCCTTCCACCCCGGCGCCGACATGGACGGCGACAATGTTTTCAGCCTGGGCGAAGCGGTTTTCATTTTACAGCGGCTGTCCGGCCTCCGCCCCTGATCCGGATGCCGGCTGCCGCCAATAATGGTGGTCCTGAAAAAAGCCCCTCAGGAACTACTGCTGAGAAATATGACGGACAAATGGCGGCATACCGGATTCAACGTGTTTGCCGGTCCGCGCATTTTGCCCGAAACGAAAATTCAATGGCCGGAAAATTTTCGGAGAGTTCTATGACCGCGGGATAATTGATAAAGCTGCCGCGAAGCGGTTTCGTGCATCTTGCCAAATAAGCAATATATCATTTTATTTCCACAGGTTGCGATATATAGCAGAAAACGTAACAGGGCTAATTAATGTGAAATCGTATGGAAAACTGGTTATTTTTATTTTTAGGCGGTGTTTTTTACTCCTGGCCCTATCCGGGATACTGTTGCTTCCAGTGATTTCTTTCGCAATAATTGTGGGCGATATCAATAACAATCACCACATCGAACTCGATGATGCAATACTAGTCCTTCAAGCTATTTCAGATATAATTCCCCCAGGCACAACGATGCATTCAGAAGCTACTGTAAACATCGATAATCGCATCGGCATGGAAGACGCTATTTTTGTGCTTCAAATTTTGGCTGACATACGACAACATCCCGATACTGACGATGATACGGACGGTTACACTGAGAACCAAGGCGATTGTGATGACACCAATCAGACTGTTTATCCGGGTGCGACCGAAACCTGTGGGGACGGTATCGATGAGGATTGCAACGGAGAAGATCAGCAGTGCACCCCGAACAATATCTATGTGGTCGAGAATTATAATCTCGCCCAGGGTGATTTTATGCCATCAGAAAGTTTTACCATCTCTGGAGGTAGGTTGCGGTTTTCTGGAGATGGAAGTGATGATTTCGAACTTGCCTATTGGAATGGAGGTTATAATCCTTCCAATAATTGGTATCCTCAGCCGGGACATTCGAATTATTTTGATAATTTTCATGTTTCTGTTGATACCAGTTGGGACGAGGGCGAATTAAATTGGTACTATGGACTTGTTGTTTGTTTGAACAAAGGCAGCTCAGGCTATGACGAATGGATCAGTTTTGTAATTTCAAAAAACGGCTACTACAACATCGGAAAAGTTAAGAATAATGAGTATATTGAAATAGTCGGATGGACACGAAGCTTCTTGCTAAATATCAATGGGCAAAATAATAAATTGGCGATTCAAAAACAGGCCGATCATTTCAGGTTTTTCATAAACAACTACGAAGTCGGAAATATGGCCATAGAAGGATTCCAGGGTGGGGCCATAGGCCTTCAAATCAGTGAGCATGTAGACGCAAGTTTTGATGACTACACGGTAAACGATGCATATCAGGGGCAAATAGCGATTCCCTCGGAAGGATATATCCAGGAAAGAAACGAGCTAATCCATAAAACTATGACCACCACCTACCTGTGGTATGATCAGGTGCTACAAATTGATTATTGGAGTTATGCATCAGCAGAAGATCTGGTTAGAGATCTGAGGTACAACAGTCTGGACAAATGGAGTTATATCACAACAAAAGAAACCTACGACAGCCTTTTTAAAGAGGGGCAATATCTTGGTATTGGATTTGGATTAAAACGAGTAAATAACAATGAATGTAATGTATCGTTTGTGTATCGGAATTCGCCTGCCGACAATGCAGGTATAAAAAGAACCGATACCCTTCTTGAGATTAACGGAAAGACAATTGCTCAAATCGACGAAAACAGTCTCTGGGAAACTGTTTTCGGGGAGGACCTGACAGGCATCGAGGTCGGTTTGAAAATAAGAACGGCTATAGGTGAAATAAGAGAGTTAACCGTGAGAAAGGCTATGGTAGATATAAACGCTGTTGTTCACAGTGAAATCATCGAACAAAGCGGTACAAAGGTTGGATATCTGGTATTTAATAAATTTATTACCACCGCCATGAATGAACTGGAGACTGTTTTTTCTGATTTTAAAGGGGAGGGAATCCAAGAATTAATTATAGACTTACGATACAACCCTGGTGGTAAAATATATATTGCCAATTATCTTGCAAGTATGATCGGGGGGGATTTGGTTGCAAACCAGGTCTTTTCAAAATTCACCCACAACGACAGATACCAGGTGTGGGATACTCAATATCATTTTGAGAAACCAGAAGGTGCTCTCAATCTTGATCGGCTTTTTGTTATCACTACAAATGATTCTTGTTCTGCCAGTGAAATGGTTGTAAACAGCCTGCAACCTTTTATTAATGTTGTGATGATAGGAGATACAACCTGCGGAAAGCCTGTGGGTATGCATGGATATGACATTTTTGATCTGCACATTAGCCCGATTGAGTTCAAGGGTTTGAATGCCGATGATATAGGAGAATATTACAGCGGCTTGCAGCCAACGTGCTTTGCAGAAGATGGGTTACAGTATTCATTTGGCGAAAGCGGCGAGGACTCTCTCAAACATGCGCTATATTACATTGATAACGATACTTGTATAATTGAGCAGTCAAGTGTCTCTGCACTAAGAATGATAGAGGGAATAAAAGAAAAGATAGAGCCGCCACTCCTGTACGGTTTCAAAAAAGAGATTGGGGCATTTTAAAAAATGGATCACGATTCGTCAGTATCTTAAGAAATAGGATTTAGTTATACAACACCAACGTTGCACTTAAAGAAGCGTAAGCGTCCAATTAACCCCATCTTCACAGAATTTGAAAGGTAATGCAGCTAAATATAAATCAATTGTGATTGACGCTTTAAAAGAATCTTTACACGCTAATAATAGTCTAATTACCCCGGTATATTCATATTACGATATTGGTGATGCTTATAGCTTTAATAAACTTGACAACATTATTAGAAAGCCCAAGGAAACATGGATGAAACAAAGTTTTTTTTCACGGCCTGAACCAAATGTGGATAAGATAATTAAATTGGGGACACAAATACAAGCTGATGTAGTATTACTTTATTATCTTAGAGTTGGCGGTTCAACAGACCTCATCAATTCCTACCTGATAGATATCAAATCTCGGAAAGTAATTTTGGCCGAAGAGACAACTGAGGAATTTACAGCAGGTGAAGGAGCAGCCAAAGTTATAAAAACCACAAACGAGGTGTTCCAACGCTTAAAAAAGAGCGGACAGTAGGACACATCGGCACACAATGTGCTCAGTCCTCCTTTGAACCTTTAACTCGGAGGACTTCACAATGCCCCACCAAAATGACAAAGATGGATAGAAGTTTTTTTGAAAAAAGAACAGTCGGCCAGGGTCAACCGGTGGACACAGAGTATCGCGACCGGCAGTCAGGGTTTTGTCGAGCATGTCAAACAGAAGCTTGGCAGCATTGCACGTGGCCGGCAGGTTGTAAATGCAGGCGGCACGAATCATGAACTTAAAGAAGCCCTGTCATTGTACGGTGATCGACCCGGCCGGCGTATAGGCGACAACACAATCAGGTGGGAGGTTCTACCTTCAACGAGCGTGCAATTACCTTAAATTGCACATTTCGGCCCCCAAAAGTCTATCCTAAGGCAGAAAAACGGGCCGGATCTTATACTATGTTAAAAGTATTCAGTCGGTTGGCTCGGTGCAACCCCGAAGCCTAACTGCAGGCTAAGCTACGTATAATGGGCGTGTGGACGTTGATGAACCAGTATGTATCGCCGAAAGATTGGCGGTAGATGAAAAAGTAGCTGTCTGGCAGTGTGATATGCGAAAAATATCAAGTGATATTTGGTAGTTACTGATAATTTGATTTCTGGCAAGGATTCCATAATTATCAGCAGATTGCTTTTCTGGAAATATTTTCAATATACATGTAATCCGCATGGCCTGACTGCGATTCGGTGTCACCGGTTCTGAAAAATACCCTATTGGGGCCTTTGGGAGGGATAATGAGTGGGTGAACGTGCTGGCCCGTAGTCGTGTGTTTATCTTTTCATCCAACCTCACAACCTAATTGTCAAAGTTTGACAAGGCTCCCTCCAACTGATAATATTTCTAAATTATTTTCCACCTTGCCATAAACCTTAGCTGTCGAGGTTTATATGATCCCAATGATGCTCCAAATATTTAGTACTTAAAATCCCACTTCTCGTATTAAGATGCGGGTTTGTCTGCATATATACCAGCAACTTCACCAGGTAATGACATCTGCCCTGAATAGAATCCAACCGACTCGCTGGTCCAATATATAAAATCAAGAATAAGATTATTTTAACAATTGGTTTTGGATGTACCATCCCGGGAGGTAGCCAATGCGCCGAATAATACTGATTGCCGCAATCATCTTTTCATTTCCGTTTATAGTTTATGCTGAAACGCATACTTTCAATGGCTCTTTGAGTGAAAATTCACCCGTAAACTGGCACAACGTGACAACTTCAAATGATGGGAATTTGGAAATTGCCTTGACCAGGGACACAACCCTAGGCACTGGTACTATATACGTTTATGACGGGGACAACACCACTCTGATCAACACGACGAGCACAACTGTGATCACCGGCCTGAGAACCGGCACTTACAATTTTAAAGTAAGCTGGTCTCTCGGATCCGGAAACTATACATTGACAGTGTCTGAAACACCAAGCCCTTATACAAACGACGCAGAACCAAACGATGACACCACGCAGGCCATTTATACCACCCTGGCACAAAGTATGACCGGTCACCTCGGTTACAGCTGGGGCGGCAACGGGAATGTCCCCGACGACGTTGACTGGTGGCAAATTGACCTACCTTCTGACGGCAACCTTGTTTTTGCCGTGGACAAAGCAACGACCCTCGGCGTGACCGTCTCGCTCTATTCAGGTGATCAAACCAGTTTGATCCAGACAAACGCCACATCTTCGGTTACAGGGCTGCGCGCTGGAACCTACTATGTGAAAGCTGCGCGTACTACAGGCTATGGTGGCTACACACTTACACCCGCACACACCCCTGATGCAGTAACCAACGACGCAGAACCGAACGATACGGCTGCCACCGCAGGTAATGGTAATTTTCCAACTGCTATCTCCGGCCATCTGGGATATAGCTGGATGGGAACTGGAGATGTTCCCGATGACGTTGACTGGTGGCAAATTGCCCTGCCTTCTGACGGCAACCTCGTCTTTGTCGTGGACAAAGCAACAACCCTCGGCGTGACTATTTCTCTTTATGATGGTGATCAAAGCAGTTTAATCCAGACAAACGCTACATCCCTGGTTACCGGGCTGCGTGCTGGAACCTACTATGTGAATGCTGCACGTACTACAGGCTATGGTGGCTACACCCTCACCGCAACTCATACCGCCCAGCCTGCCGCCAATGATACGGAACCCAATGATACCGGTCCGGTAGCGGTCCTTACGGAACGAACCGGCACTGTCACCGGCCACCTGGGATACAATTGGGGCGGGACAGGCGACAACCCGGATATCACCGATTTCTGGAAAATGGATATCCCCCGCACCGGTGACCTGACAATTGATATTACCAGAGACACTTCATTAGGAATGAGTAACCCAACGGTATTCGCACACGACCTTTCAACAAGTCTTTTTAGCGGCATGAGCGGTACCGTCACGAATGTCCCGGCAGGGGCCATTTACATTAAGTTCGATCGGAGCAGTGGGACGGGTGCCTATACAATGACAACCTCCTTTGCTATCTCCAACACGGCCCCTACAATTGAGGGTAATCCAACGCTGTCGATAAATGAAGACCTCGCATACAACTTTACACCGGTCGCAGATGATACTGACGTGGGCGACACATTGACTTTCAGCATCACGAACAAGCCTGCCTGGGCGAATTTCGATACCACTACTGGAATTTTGTCGGGAACACCTGGCAATGACGATGTGGGCACCACCAACAATATCGTTATCATTGTTACAGATAGTATTGGCGACAGCGCGTCATTGCCTGCCTTTGCTATTGAAGTAATCAATGTGAACGATCCACCTTCTATCACCGGCACGCCTGGCAATGTCATCAATGAGGGAGCTACCTACAGTTTTACCCCGACTGCGAACGATATAGATGTTGGTGATGTCGTTGTTTTCAGTATAGCGAACAAACCTGCCTGGCTGACTTTTGATACGACAACCGGCACATTGACCGGGACCGCGGGTGGAACGGATATAGGTACTACGTCGGGTATTGTGATTAGCGCCACAGATGGAACGCTGAGCGCTCAGTTGCCGGCATTTGATTTGTCGGTGATGGGATCAGCCTCCATATCTTCAAAGGTAACCATAGACATTGCCGGGCACGATGATCTGCCGGTCACCAATGCGACGGTTTCCATAGTAGGAACAAGTTATTCAGCCATGACAGACAGCAATGGAGATTTTTCTTTTTTCGGTATCCCCTCCGGCACCTACACTGTAAATATCACGGCCCCAGATATTGGAACGTTCAGCCAGTCAGTTGTGCTGGCTGCTGGAGAAGTTTTAAGCCTCACGCCAATCCCGTTGGCAGTGGAAAGCGGCGCGTATACCGCGGAAGAATTACATCAGGCAGTCCTGGCTGAAAGAAGTAAATATGATCCGAATGGGGACGGTAAAGTCGGTCTGGAAGAAGCGCTTAATGCTCTGCAGGTTGTCGCTGGCGTAAGGCCTGAGATCACGCACCTGAACAACTCGATAGTGGGTAGCTGGGGATCCGGATATATGGACGGCCAGTATTTAAGCCTGACCTTTTATCCTAACGGGTACTATATTGTCTATCATAACGGCGTCGAGTATGGAACTTATACCCACGACAATTCATCAGGAGAAATTACTGTTAACGTTCTTCAAGACGACAATGGCCAGTATGGTTTAGCGGACTCGGGGACGCCTTATCAAGATACCTTGATTGTCACGGGTGATACGCTGAATGTCTACCAGGGGGGTGAACTTGATGCCTCCTTTGAAAGAGTGAAGTAAGTTTCAGTAAACCGATCAAAACACGTGATTTTTTGACGAAATCTTGATTCTGAGTTGACGGTCAATGGTATCGATTCCAATGTGAAATCTTCATTTTGAAACCTGTGATTCACTCGACAAATCTGTACAAAGCACTGATACAATTTGCTACTAAAAATCGTAAGGCGCAGAAATAATTTGATATATTGTCTTTTTGGCAAGATACATGTCGCCAGAACTCATTTTCTTTACATGCAACATTTAGTGTTTGATAGCTCGGTATCTGCGCCCAAATTTCACACATATGCATATTGCTGTGAGCACTCCTAACAACACTTTAAACACGAGTTATTAAAAGGAGACTTGTAATGAAGATCGTCACCATTCTGGGTAACCCGCGAAAAAAGGGCAACACTACAAAAGTACTCTCAATGTTTGAAATTGATTTAATAGATAATTACAGGGGATGGCAAGTATCAAACGAAACTGTGGATTGGATTAATATCTAAAATGACCAATAGCGAACATTACACAAAATTGGAAAATATGATGCATTCCGCACCTTTCGTGCAACTGACCGGCGCCAAAGTTTCTATCAAAAAAGGTGTGGCTCAGATCACGCTTCCCATTAAGAAAGATTTCCATCATGCAGCGGGTGCCATGCATGGGGCCTTATATTTTCTGGCATTAGACAATGCGGCATTTTTTGCTGTTAATTCGCTGATCGAAGATGTTTTTGTATTAACAACCAGCTTTACAACCTATATTACTCGCCCGGTATCGGAGGGAGTTGTAAAAGCAACCGGCAAAGTTGTAAATCAGAATCGTTCCCAGTTTATAGCAGAATCGGTTTTGTTTGATTCAAACGGCAAAGAGATCGCGAGAGCTAACGGAATTTTTGTGAGAAGTAAAATCCCATTATCAGCTAAAATTGGTTATCGGTAATTATTCGGCACAAGTTTTAACAAGAGTATCAGGCAAATTAAGCGGAGGGTAATCAAGAAATATTTTTTGTGTAGGAGTACCCATAATGAGGGCAATTTTGCGAACGATACTATTATGTTTTCTTCTATTATTGCTTGCACCAAACTTAGTTTTGACAAACAAGCCATGTAGTACCTTATTTGCAGATACTTTGGTTCTGCAAAAAGAAACCACAACATTAGTAGAGCCTCCCATAACAGAGCCTCCCATAAGGTTTAATTTATTCTACAAATAACGGTGATTATTGGACTTATTGTGGTGAAATTATTAGGCCACAAGAAGATACATTAAATATTGGCGGTGTTCCTTATCTCGTAGTAGGAGATTATTTCTATGTATATTTTAATGAAAACCCCATTTCTTATGAAAGAGGAATTAGTGTAGCGAGAGCAAAAGTAAATGATGTGCTAAGCGCAGCTGCTGTTGGGGAGGTAATAGCATGGCATAAATACAATAGCGGAACGTGGACACAAGATGGTTTGGTTGGTGTTGGCAGTAATATAATAACTGATATCGTAACCACTGGATATTATTATGATGTTCATTCCGATGCAGCTTATAATAGAACGCTCGGAAAGTATATGCTGACTGTTCAAACTCATAGCTTGGGACAGTTACTTATTTATTTTTCTATTGATGGTATTAACTGGGGGGATAGAGTTGTTATTGATGAAACTGATGAGAATAATTTTATACAAGCATACTCATTTTTTGCCGGTCTTATTGATGCCACCGATGATAGTCGTGAGGTTGGTAATGAATTTTATATCATATTTCCAAGAAAAGATTGGCCGGATCATTATAATTATGATGAATTATATCGCCGTTTAATAACAATTGGTTTTGAAACTATTCCAATTTTAGCAAGACTTAGAGCTTGTGATAAAAACATATTTTATAATGAATTTAGTTCAGTTCAGGGACAAAACCATTGGTATTATCAATACAAGACTGCGAATACCTATACTAACATGGTTTGGGATAATAGTAATAATAGATGGATGGGAAACGAGATCCATGTACTTATTGCTGATCACTGGATTCATCCAGGGAATGATGCGGACGCAACATTAAAATGGATCGCTCCGAAAAGCGGGTCAATTAGCATAGAAGGCACCGCGGCTCATACACAAACTGGTTGTACTACCGATGATAGCGTTGAGGTAAGGGTTCTTCATGGAAATATTGAGATATGGTCGCAAACATTAGGTATGACAGGTAGTGGTACCCACAATCTCACGCGATTAAGAATGCAGCAACTTAAAAGAAAGCAAAACGCTCAGATCATGACTGCATCAGTTGATACAACTCTAACAGGCAACAAAGCCATAACAAGAGATGGAAATTTCGAGAGACTGTCTAATGGGATAGTTTATGATCATAAAACAGGTCTTGAATGGTATGTTGGTTCCGATGAAGATACGAACTGGTTCGAGGCTAATCAGTGGTTAAAAAACATAGAGATTGACGGAGGTGATTGGCACCTACCTACTATAGCTGAAATTCAGACTCTTTATGATAAGGGGAAGGGTACACGCAACATGTCACCTTTGTTCAAAACGACAGGGTATTATGTTTGGTCTAAAACAGCTGTCTTTGTAAATGCTGGTATGAAATCTTACGAGAATTATAACTTCCGTGGCCGTGGTGTCAGGGCAGAGAGTATGCCGACGGTAAGCAATAAAATGCGAGCTTTTGCAGTTCGTAGCCACAGATAAACAACCCTGCCACACCACTTGCTCAGCCCCCTGCTATAACCTATATCGCAGAGGGACTTCGCCATGCCCCGCCCTGATGACCTTGCACTGCCACCGTACCTGCAAGAGACCATGGAACTGTGTGAGGGGGGGCGGCATTATGAGCCGGTGAGTGTGTACATGAGGGGAGACTGATGCACTGAATTGACCTAATCTGTCATGTCCCAATATCTTGTGTTTTTTCACAATTTATATCAGTTGCTACAGACAAGAGCAGTATCGGGTTCCCGGCAGACTGCAATTTTTATTATGCAGTGCAATATTTGTTTTGCAGGTTGTGCATCCATACCATTGATTCGACTGAGGTTGTATTTTCTTCACCCCCCTTAAACCATTTGAATCTATGGAATTTTATAAAAACGACTGGTTGGCCCGATTTTTGCGGGTTGTACAATTTAAACCTTCAACACTGGCGCAGACGAAAAATCCAACCAGAACATTGATAAAGGAGGCAGATGATGAAAACTGTCGTTACCGGATCAACTGGAAGAGTTGGTGGAAACCTCGTTAAGCGGCTATGCGATAATGGGCATGATGTCACTGCCTGCCTGCGGCCGAATGACAGGGATGAAGATAAATTAGACGGGATGAAGTTAAGAAAAGCCCATATTGATATTCTGGACACTGACGGTATGAAGGAGATTATCAAGGATGCCAATATCGTAATTCACACCGCTGGCGTCCACGAAACATTACTCTCAGAGATACCTGATTATAATTTCTTCGATATAAATGTGAAGGGGATGTTCAATGTCCTTGAGGGAATTCGATACAGCGGCAGGGATACCCACCTGATTTGTCTATCCAGCTCGGCCGTGTACGACGTGTTCACGGCTCACGGCTCACCGATTGACGAGAATCATGAGCAAAAACCCCTAACGTTATATGGCATGACGAAAATTCTTGTTGAGGAGCAGGCCCGCCAGTACGAATGGCAATATGGCATACCCACGACGATTCTGCGGCCAAATTACATTGTTGCCGGACCTGAAATGCTGGATGCGTTTAACTATACGGTTGTCTTTGATGTTCTGGATAAATACGCTGAAAAAAGCAAAACCCAATTGTATGCCCCCGATGCACCCAACGCCTGGATGGACGTAAAGACCAACGCAAACATGGATAGAGAGACGCTCTGTATTCCCAGATCCCCTGAAGGTGATGCATGGCAATGGCACATGGTGGATGTGAGGGATGTTATTGGTTTAATCGAAAAATGCCTGGGAAACGAGGCTGCTTACGGTAAAACCTTCAATGTTGCCGGTGCGGATATCTGCGATTGGTCCATAGTTGTTCCCTATATTGCCGAAAAAACCGGGCGTAAAATTGTCGATGTTGAGATCCCCAATCTGTGGCAGTACAGTTTTGATCAATCGCTGTCGCAGGATATTCTCGGATTTGTTTCGCAATATGATCATTATGCAATGGTGGATGTGGCCGTAGCAATGAGCAACAATGAAAATGTGGGTATTATTCCTGGGGAAATGTACCCACTATCCGGTTGACAGGGATGTTGGACTCATGAGGGCCGTGAAATGACCTGCAATCAGCCACGCCCGCATGGAACCACACTGTTTCAAATCACAAAACTTTTGTGATATTGATATGTTTGCATGACTATAAAGATAGCGCTTGTCAAGAAAGATCCCTATAATAAGGAGTAAGATATGTTCGCCAGGGACTTTATGGACACCCAGTTTCATACCCTTCATCCACAGCAAAACATTGCTGAGGCAGTCTCAACTTTTCAGAAAGCCTCAGAAAGCGAAGAGAAAAATATCTTTGGCATGATTGTAACCGACGACGAAGATCGACTGGTAGGCATGCTCTCCATGTACGACATTCTGAACTATGTGCAACCCAAACATGTGGCCATTTTCGGTGAAATGGAAGATCTGGATCCCGAGCAGGTTTACAGGAATCAGTCAAAGACCACCCGGTCCATTCTCGTTGACGACATCATGACCACCGAGGTGGTCACAGCCCGGCCGGATACACACCTGATGATCATTGCAGAGATCATGATCAAAAAGCACATCCGGCGGATCCCTGTGATAAAGGATCAAACGGTAGTGGGTATCGTCTATGTTTCGGACGTGTTCTATCGGTTGATGACCATGTTTTCATCGGAGCATGCGTGACAGGAGGGCCTTTCAGCTAATCAGCAGGTTTCTTAGTAACACTCTGGAGAAACGTGATATATGCCCTTATTTGAAACACGCCGCGTATTCAGCGACATTCCCGTGGCAGAAGCCATGCGGCGACAGGTAGTCAGGCTACCCTGTTCAAATGATATTGGACAGGGTATTCGGATGATGATCCGGTTCAAGGTCAACGCCGTGTTGCTCACCGACAACAGCGTCCCCTGTGGCGTGGTGTCTAAAACGGACCTCATGAGCGCCCTATATGCAGAACTCCCGACAAAAACCCCGCTGTACAACGTGATGGGCAGTCAGCCGATTGCTTGTTTTCCTGACGATTCGGTGGAAGACGTCTTGGAGATCATGGAGGCCGCTGGTGTGCATCGACTTTACGTCACTGGAGCAAACCGGGAGGAGGTCATCGGCACGGTGGCCTATTCGGACATCGTAGGGTTGCTCTACCGGTACTGCCGGGCCTGCAAATACGGAACCGCAAATAAACGGGAAAAACTTTCCGGGATCAATCCGTCAGCACGTCTTACCGTGAAGGAAGTCATGACGCAGGACGTGTGGACTTGCCAGGACAACGATAATCTTTTCACGGTCATCGATACCTTGTCCATCCAACACCTGGGCGCCGTTCTCGTAAAAGACGATGCCCAATCCTCTGTCGGCATCATATCAAAGACCGATCTCATCGTCGCCTACCACCACGGTGTGCCTGCTGAGACTGAAGCACGGGAAATCATGAACACACCGGTTCATTCCGTTCCGGCCGATGCGCTTTTGTCTATAGCCCTCCAGCAGATGTTGGTCAGGGGCGTCCAACGCTTGTTCGTCCATCGCGAAGATTCCGGTCCGGATTTTATCACCGGCGTGCTGGCACTTTCCGACTCCGCCCGCTTCCGCTCAGGCTCGTGCCGCGCCTGCTCCGCCGGTCGGATGCTAACCCAGTAGCTATCTTGGGGTCAGATAATAAAGATAGCAGATTCGTGAGTTCGAAATAATATCAATAGAAATACCTATTGTACCCTTTCAAAAGTGGCATCAAGTACACAAGGCTTTGGCTGACAGGGAATCAAATATCCGCAGTGCAAAGGCAAAAAAGGGCCATCGCTCAGATTGTGCGATGGCCCTTTTTGTTCTTGGTTTTGATTTCTACCCTGTCAAGGTGTAGATCTGCTCCCTTTATCTTGCCTCTTTTCTTTTGAGGTCTTATAGCCCGGTTTTAAATCGGATAGTTTTTGATAAGCGTTTGTCAAGTCAAAGGTTTTTGTTGCGAATAGCGCAAAATGTGTTCAATTGGCGCTGCGAACCGGCCATGCATACGTAAGTTCCGTGGTCTGTTCGGTGAACGTCACTATCCCGAAGTTGCTTGAAAGCAACCATTTCCATTCCTGACCGGGAGGACCCGATCCCGGCGCCGTGGTACTCGACCAGTAGTCCACTGGATTTAACCCGGTAAATGGATGACCTGCGGGGAGCGCCGGTCCAACATTCTGGAAATCAATCAGGCTCTGCAGTTCTCTGATATTCGGCAGCCGCCAGTCGGTTTGATGGCTGCTGCCATTGCTGGTGTCACCGCA
This sequence comes from uncultured Desulfobacterales bacterium, assembly GCA_964636125.1. GTDB lineage: Bacteria > Desulfobacterota > Desulfobacteria > Desulfobacterales > CAJINA01 > CAJINA01. Next base: position 42,392 of record CAZWPX010000021.1, read on the forward strand.
GACCTTGCCGTTCATTGTACCGTCCGTATTCAATTGGGCAACGTCACCCATGGCAGTCGGCCAATCGCGGGCGGATTCCGGACAATTTGCCTTTTTCAGCCAGATCAGCCCGGTGAGGTGGTCCGTCACCGTACCGTCCCCGTTGTCCGTGAAACGGGGGTCCGGCCAGGCTACCCCTGCCTGCAGCGCACCATCATCTCCAGCCGCATAAGATGTTGTCTGCCCTGTTTTTGCCACCGGTGCCCCGGGCGTAGGTGCGCCTGATGCTTGAGATGGGTCGGTAAACAGGTAAAAGCGCTCGACGGGAATTGAGACGCGCCCGTCCGACGCCTTTTTTTCGGCCAGGAAGCGGACATCCGGATTGTTGACAATGAGTTCAAGTGCTGTATCCGCAAGTTGGGTGGGATCGCCCATCAAACTTAGAAAAGTCGCTTCACCAATTGTAAAAACGCCACCCGGGTCGACCGATCCTATTGATTGTCCCGTGAAAGATCCTTCCGTCCCGTCCGCGAGGGTCCAAAATGCGTTGGCTTTGACCGTCATGGGGGCGGCCCCCGGATTGGCCAATTTCATCCAGCTTATAAAACCGGTTGTATTGAATGTCATGGGTGCCACGACCAGTCTTGCGCCCCACATCGCGGGCGGAGCAGCAGGCTCGCTTGCCCTGAGTTTGACCGGCACGAGAAGCATGAACGCTGCAGTAATTAAAATTGTGATATGATTAAATTTATGCATGAAGCCCTCCTAAATGTCAGTTGGGTACTTTGCTGTTAGTGTTGCTCTATTTATTCGGACCTTAGACCGGAAACAATCTGAAGGGCATGGATCGCTTCAGGAAGTCCCACCTTTTCGTCTCCGGTGACGTCGCCTCTTTTATACACATACATTTGAACCGGTCCGAGATTGGTCCCCGATACCGTTATCTGTTTTCTTATGGGCGCGAGACCCGGCGATGTGATGACCAGGGTATAATCGCCGGGTTGGACATCTGCAAAACTGAAATTACCGTTGCTATCCGATACGGCTGAGTGGGAAGTACCTTCTAATGCAACCGAAGCGTTCCTGACGCCCAGTCCCGTATGTCCCGCGATATCAGTGACAACGCTGCCGGATATGGATACCTGGATGGTGCCACGCCACTGGGTGATGATCACATAGGCAGCATGCGCCTGGGAGTCAAAATTGATCCAGCCGAGCCTTTCTCCCCAGGCCCTGCCGCTGAAAACACCGGTGGCGGGGGTGATCTTTACCCCGTAATCCGCCGTTGCACAGCTACCGGTATTGCTGCAGGAAAAGCTGATCCAGCCCACATTCTCGCCCCAGGCATAACCGGCGAGATTGCCGTTACCGTCATTGGTGATCCCGCTTAGATTTATCCAGCCGCTGCTTGCACTCCAGATATAACCGGTTAAAGCATCATTGCCGACGGTAACAGCGGTATCTGGAGATACCGCAAAATCGATCCAGCCGGCATTTTCGCTGGAGGCATACTTGTGCCCGTCCATATGGGGATCGATATTCCCGGCATAAGCCGGGGCATTTAAAGTTAAAATAAAGAGTGTTGTAATAAACAGTGCCCTTTTCAAAACTCTCTGGATCATGATAATCCTCCGTAGAAAGGGGTAATGAAATTAAAAGTTTCCAAGATAATATTTTTTTTTGCAGGTCGAGAATGAGGTGAGCGTTACAGGGGGCCCGACTGAAGAAAACTGTGTAAAAAGGCTGCCTCAACGGGAGGCTCAGCATAAATGCAATTACAGTTCAATTGAGTATGGCTACCTTACCGAGGCCGGACGTCAAGCCTCATTCCCATTCATTCCATTTTATTGCTCAAAAAAATATAGAAACAAAAGTATACCACAATGTGGTATGCGTCAAGTTGGTGGCTTTGTTTTTTATGGCAAAAAAAAAGCGAGAATATCCCCATTGTTTTGGTTTATGAGCTTATGATATTCTCATAACTGTCCATCCCGGTACACATTGAATCAGACCGGGAAGAAAATATTGGGGTAACTATTTCTGAAAATATCCGGGCAGGCAGCAAATCAAAATTTCCCTGAAAGCGTTCTCCCAAGACCACCCCAGGCCGTCATGGCAGGCTGTTTAGGTGTGCCCGAGGCGGTTAACTATGCAAATAATAAAACAATTTAAAGCGGTCGCGAATATTTACCAAAAGAGGGATTCGCCAATGCGTGGCCGGTTGCGTGCGGTCGCGGGGAGCACCAGTTTGGCGGCTATTGCGGTGGTGCTAATTCCCGCGCGACATTGTCTATAAAATTAATGCAGTGTTGTTGTTCGACCGTTAGGCAAAGTGCTCAGATCCGGCCTGATCGGGCGATGGATATAATCAGCCAGATGCCTAACACGGTAGCAATAACGTAGCCGGTAACGCCTAAAAGGGCTGGCAGGGAGATGGTAATCGTAGGCAGGAAGGGCAGCGTGATATCGAATATACCTTTAGGTGCATTCAGGACCAGGGCTCCGGCAACAGTGGAAGCGGCAATGATCATAGCCACAATGAAGCGGTTTAATCCCCGTTCAAAGCGGTCCGTGGCATCGCTAATGCCGGCATGATAAAGTTCGAACCGACCTTTGCCTGTGGCGATCTGTTTTAACAGGGTAAACAGATACCTTGGCAGGGAACGCACCATGCCGCCCGTGAAGCGGGCCTGTTTGGCCAGGTCGGCAAAAATCTTTTCAGAATCGTAATTGGTGTGCAAAAGTTCGGCGGCATAGGGTTTGATAACCTGCAAAATTCCGGCATCAGAGCCCAGAATTTTGCCCAGGCTTTCGGTTTGAATTAAAGTTTTTAACAACAACAGCAGATTGCGGGGGAGCTGGATATGATATTTTGTGATCAGGCCAATAATTTGGTCATAAACATCTTTAACCGAGATGGTTTGCAGACTACGTCCGTAAAAAGGCTCACTGATCTCTTTTAAATCCGACCGAAACTGATTGAGCTGGATATTGGTCTCATCCAGTAAGCCCGCGCCGATCAGGGCTTCCATGACGAGATCATAATCATGGGCGGCATAGCCTAAAAACAGGTGGGCCAATTGTTCCATTAGCTCCCGATCCAAATGGGAGACAATTCCGAAATCAACCAGCCCAACCCGGCCATCAGGCATGACAATGGTATTGCCGGGATGGGGATCTGCGTGGATGATACCAAATTCCATTAATTGTTTGGACAGAGAGCGGAGCCCTATCATGGCAATTTTTTTGGGATCAAGATCCATGGCGCGAATAGCATCCACCTGATCCACTTTTACGCCTTCCACAAACTCCATCACCAGGATGGATTTTGTGGTTAGATCCCAAAAAACTTTGGGAATCTGAATCTCCTTTATGTAGTGATAGTGGCGGGCAAATTTATCAATGTTGCCGGCCTCAATGTGCATATCCAATTCATTGAAAATGGTTCGTTCAAACTCCTGGACAATATTGGTCAAGCCAATCATCCGGGCGGTTTCAAACGCGGATTCCAATCGTTTGGCCAGAAAATACATGACCCGGACGTCGTTGCCGATTTGCTTATGGATACCGGGACGAATGATCTTCACAGCTACTTTTTGGCCGGAGGCCAAAGTCGCAGCATGCACCTGGGCCACTGAGGCCGCAGCAATAGGTTTTTCAGTAAAATCCGTAAAAATCTCTTTTACAGGCTTATTATAGGCGGCATCCAGGCGGGGTTTGACTTGGTCATAAGAAAGCGCCGGAACCTGATCCTGTAATTTTTGTAGTTCAAGGATATAGGGCTCTGGTAAAATATCGGCCCGTGAGGAGAGAAGCTGCCCGAGCTTTATAAAACTTGGCCCCAGTTCCTGAAAGGCAAGACGCAAGCGCAACGCTTTATTCGCAACGGGTGCTTTTATGGGATCATCAGCAATGCTTGCCAATTCAGCATCAGCCAACAGTGCGGATTTGGATAGTATGGCCCCAAAGCCATGGCGAATGAGAACTCTGGTGATCTCACTAAATCGCTTTACGCCTGAAAATCCCAGGCCAGTATCAAGTGCGGATGAATGAATCACCTATTTTAGTCCACCTTTTCCCATTTAACAAAGATCTCTTTCAATTTGGAGGGCTCAGCCACATACGACTCTACATATCCACATTCAATGCACACATAATTATCCAGTGCTGCAATGGAAGTCAGACTGACCGGGATAGAGTTACTGCCAAAGGGCCCTGATTTCAATTGAATATCTTTTCCGCAAAACACATCCTCGGCACCACATTTAGGGCATTTTCCGTCCTTCATTTTTTTCTCCTTTTTTGCCTTTTTAGTTGTGTATGCTTGATCAAGCGTCTTTGAATTCAGTTTTATAGTTTTAATAGGGTCTAAAACAAGCAGATTTTTTAAAAATAGTAAAGATGACTCTTTAAAAACCTGTGAAGTTATTTTTGTGCGAGCCCTGAGTGCTTTCAGATGGCATTTTACGCTGATGGATTGTATAGAAAGGGCAAACGTTGATTACCGGGGCCGGGTTTGCCTTCCAGATTGCGGGGTGGGGCGGGGTGGTAGGCTTTGTTATGTGTTTCCTGATTGTTCCCTTCGCCACAGGGTATCTTGAAAAGGTGAAGCCATCTCCTTAGGTATGTGTTTCCGGGTGCCCCCTGCGACCTGCACTGCAAGCCCTGAAGGTTTTTAGCAGGCCAGTTGCTCCCTTTGCAGGTAGCGGACATAGATGTCCCCTTTCCGGTATCTGCCCTTGAGCCAGGATGCCCGTGTGTCGAAGCTGAACATGTCCCAGGACCAAATGACCCTGTCTTCGTCCAATTGAACCCAATCCCGGGTTTTCTGGATGCCGTATTTTTCCAAGTCGTTCCTGGCCTGCCTCAGCGCATCTCCCCGCCGGTGAACAACCATGATATGATCATTCTGCCAGCCCTGGTGTTTCTCAAGAAATGCCTTGTGCCCCCCGGGGTACTTTGCATCAATGGCAGTTACCCGGCATACAAGCGTGTTGAAGCAGCAAACGATTTCCATGTTGGCTCTGTCGATTGCAACATTGTCTAAAAAGGATCGGCCTGAATCTTCTGGAACGGCCTCGGAGCCGGGGTAGGGTCCCATCGTACCTCCTTTGGTAAATGTTAAAGAACGCACAATATGTTGTGGGAATAAAGTTTATTACCACAATATAACGGGTGGGTCAACAGCCAAATGGGCGGTCCGTCCGGGTGGCCGTCCACCAAATGAAAGAGCGGTTCCTGGGGGAACCGCTCCGTATTCAAGAAGAATTTATCGGATCTGAATGGTATCATCAAGTGTGACAGGAAAATTTTTCCATAATGATTTCAATCCGATCAATGCCTGTGCCTTCACCGACAAAATTCCCCCGGTCTTTTGTCATGCCTTTGGCCAGGTCCTGTTTCACCATAGCCATTAGGTTTTAGAAAAAATTGAACTTGATGAAATTCTAACAGCTATGGTTGGATACGTGGCGGCTTGCTTGTAAACAGACGGGTACTGGAACTCGGAACGAAGCGTACTCCGGTACAATCAAAGCGGGTGCGGGTGAGCGGGATATCGGTCAACTGCGAACAGCTGCTCAAGCGGTCTTTTGTCGGGTGTAAACGTGTGGAAACTGTGTCGCGGTGCAGTCTGTACAAACATCAACCAAGAAATCGGTATCCGCATCCTTGTGCTGCGAGGCTTTAATCCAGCCCTGCTGGCCGCCGCAGAGCCTTTCACAGAAGACACAGACTGTGATGTCTCGGCTGCGCCTGTCGTGTAATTTTCTTCTTTCAGGACCCGTGTATGTGGAAGCGCCGTCCTGCCTGCGGTCACGATATGCACGTCTGTCCAAGATTGTTCCCTGGTTCATCGATGCCTCCTTCCGCGAGGTGAACACAAAAATAGGCGTCTATCCTATTGGTGGCACCCCATGATATGATATGTGAGTCCCACAGCGAATGGGGCGGTAATATAGAAAATCCCCGCCGCATGCTGGCGTGATATCGATCTGCCTTCTGCGGGTATCAGTAATCTCTGGAAGCTGGCAGAGCTAAATACCTTGAGGCTCACCAGGCCTTTAGCTCTTTGAAGATCCGGATACGGTAGAAGTAGCAATTGCACCCATGGCAGTAGTAGTATCTTGAGGTTGGAAACAGGCGCATCCAAAACTTTCGTTTAATCCGGATCACATCCTGCCGGTCATGGCACTTCGGACAACAGCGGTCCGATGAAAACCTTATCATGAATCGTTTTCCTCATGCATATTGAACAGAAGTGCGGAACACCAGTTTCGCCCTGGCGTCAATGTTTTTCTGGCTGAGTCTCCATCTGTAGACCTTACTTATTATATGAACATGTGCAAAAAAAACAAGGCCCAAAAAGGACACAAAAAAGGCCTATATAAAATAGTTCCGAAAATTCGAAGTGGACTCAATCTTCCGGTTAAGACCAGCTATGTGGCTAATTTCAGCCAGGAAAAACAGATTGTAATTTTTGGGAGTTGAAACTCAGGCCTGGTAAAGCGGGTCTAATCATGGCGCATGATAAAGCCGATCCCAGCCAGGATGGCCACGCCGATTCCCAATCCGAAGTAAATAAAAGCAACCGTATCCGATTCTCCCATCATCTGGACGACCATCTCCCGATTAAGAAAATAGCCCCAGTAGAGAGCAAATATATAGTTCACGAGAAGCGCTATCTTAACTTTGCTGAAAAGGAGAGACAGCGTGGTGAGAATAAGCAACAACACCAGTTGGGATAAGGGTATTGTAATCTCGATTGCAGAGAAGTATTCCAACATTTCCATAGCGTCCCCCGGTGAATATCAAGTGTGGATATAGGTGGCTTTGCGATTTAAATGCCTGTTCTATTAAAAACATTTAATTGAAAAAATCGCAAGCTTTCGTAATCGTTCCGGTTAAAAACTTTCACCGGATCTGACAGACGCGCCCCAATGTTTTAGTTGCCAGGCGGTATAGATGCCTGTTAAGCATCACCGGCTGCACAGGCGTCGAAAAACTTGACAACTGCAATTCGTCCTTTAAGCTTTGCAGCATGTGCGGGATTGAATGGGACTCGCGGGCCCATTTTTTAGAGGATGCTGATATTGATTGGCAGAAAAGAGGGAGTTCGCCAGAATGAAACGTATCCTGTCCGGATTGGAGCAGTTAAATTGGGGAATTGTTGTCGTCCTGTGCGCAACCCTGGGGCTGGCGCCGTTTACGCCGCCCCATGTTGTCGAAAAATTGTCCATGCTTGTCAGGGGCGACTTGATAAAACCGGTCGATTGGTTCGATCTGGTTTTCCACGGGTTCCCATGGGTCCTTTGTATTCTGAAGCTTGGCGTGCAGGTCAGGAGCGCATGAGTCGGGATATCTTCATGATGGCTTCATTCATGTGGTCCAGCCGCTGTATGAGCAGTTCGATCATGTAGTCCTTAATTTTGTTGCTTATCTCCGGGCTGATACTGTCAAAAAAATCGCAGTCCATTGTTATGACAGTGACGTCTTCTTTGGCGACCACATTGCTTTGCCGTGGTTTTCCCGATACCCATGACATTTCGCCGAAAAGTTCTCCCGGGCTCAGTTTGGACAGTCTGATATTGGCGCCGTCCTGTTTTTTGGTGATCACACAGCCGCCCTTGATTAATATAAAGAGCGTCGTGGAAAGATCACCCTCTGTGATCAGGTGGTCATCTTTTTCATAGTGTTCTATGGGCAGGTTCAATTCGGAAAACGACTGGATTTCTTCATCGGTGAAGTGTTTGAACAAAGGGACATCTTTGATCATCTCATAAAGCGACATCGTTATATCCTTTCCGGTTTAAGGTGGGGGCCCGCACACGCATCCAATCTATACAATATAGTTTCTTAAACCGCCATAACAAATTTTATGGCGAGTGTCTTGTGGACCTCCATATTTCCGAATCCCGAAATCACAGTTAAAAAATATCAACCTGTGAGGGATTGCGCCTTTCAATCTACCGCATGTGAGCCGCTTTGCAGCTCGACTTTACCACCGGCGGCTTCCGCACCCGGTTCCAGGACCATCAGGCGGACCCGCCCGGCAGCCACCAGGCGACCTTCATCATCACGGATGCCGGCTTCCCATACCTGCGACCGGTTTCCCAGAACAAGCGGTCGGGCTGTCCCGCGTAGATGCCCGGAGCGGACGGCTCTTAGAAAAGAGGTCGTGTTTTCCAGGCCCACAGTGGTCTTGCCTGTCTCCCATACCGTGAGGGCTGCGCCGGTTGAGCAAAGGGTCTCGACCATACTGGCGTACAAGCCGCCATGAACCAGCCCATAGGGCTGCAGATGGCTGTCTCTGATTTCAATTTCCGCTTCGTACACAGCGGGTGTTGCCTTGGTGAAACGCAATCCCAGAGCATTATTAAACCCCCCGAGGTTTGCATTAATCAGCTCGATTGCATTTTCAGGCAGGTGATCCATGGGCTGCGGCTCCTTGATTTTTTATTTCTGCCAGGTCGGCGCCAATGTATCAACAATCAGGAAATAGGGCGCGAGGACCATCATAAACCAGAAGAAGGATACAAATGCGGTGATCGTATCGCCCACCGGGTGGTTGGTGAGGGGCCAGAAATACCGATCATGGAATTTTAAAAAAGGATGTCTCTTTTTTTTCTCCGAAGTCCGGAGCAACACATCAAAAAAATAAAACATCTGCCAGGAGTTTCGGCGTATGTAACGTCCAATGTGAAACCAGGCCCGAACCGTTCCGAAAAATCCCAGATCATACACGAACATTCTGACGGCAGCCCCAAAGTAGGGTTTCAGCAGCAGGTGCCTGCTGTCTGCCTGGGGCGCATAAATGGTTTTTGCCCTGGCAAAAAACTCGGTGTAGCCGGTGCTGTACAGGGCCATAAGCATGCTCATGAGAATATGCAGACGGTGGGCACCCGCCACCTCAAATCGCCGGCCGGATGTATATAACAGACCGGGAAGGGTGAGCCATCTGCCCTGGGCCCTGATTTTTTCAGCCAGCTTCTGGTCCTCCAGGAAGTGCTGGGTTTCATCGAAACCGCCCAGGACCTTGAAAAAGGAGCGTTTCAATAAGAATCCCTGGTCCCCGTTGGTGGTGTTCACCCGGTTGAAATGGGTCTTTCCTTCGGTATACCGGAAGGTCATGGCATTTTTCCGGTTCGAACGGCTGAATTTCAAGGGAAAATGACCGGCGATTGTTTCAGTACGGCCGGCGGCCAGTGTCGTTTGCCAATACCGCAGGGCGTTGACCAGCAGGCAGGGATCTTTGATCCTGGAATCGGCGTGTAAAAAAAGCAGTGCATCGCCTGAAGATTCTCTAAAACCCGCATTGAGCTGCCGGGCGCGGCCACGCGGTGCGGATACAACTGTGGGGCCAAAGGGGCGGCAGCGTGCCAGGGTGTGATCCGTGGAGCCGCCATCAGCTACAATTATTTCCAGTTCTGTTACCCGCTGGGCTTGCAGGTCTGCCAGCAGGTACGGCAAATGCGTCTCTTCATTTAAAGTGGGGATGATAATCGAGAGTTTAGTTGCCATTTTTGCTATACGCCATTTCTATCCTTGCGGTATACAACCAAAGTATAGCAGGTTTGACGGGCGCAAACAACGTTAGCCTGACAGTTTCGGTCGCACGATACCGGGAGATGATGACGCCGATTGAAAAGGCTGCGGCCTGCAAGCCACCCTGAGTTGGTGTGTGTCTACACGGAGAAGGAGCACTCTCTGAAAATCAGGATTCATCGAGAACAATGCGAACCGCATTGGCCAGATTTTCCAGGGTAATCGGTTTTTCCAGAGTGTCACGAATGCCATTGGAGCGAAATTTCACATGGTCCAGTTTGCCGCTGAAAGCTGAATAGACAACGACCTTCGCATCCGATCGCAGGGCGACAACTTTCTCAGCCAACTGGTCCCCGGTGAGCCCCGGCATGGTCCAGTCGGTTAACAGCAGATCAAAGCCGTCCGGGTCATTACGGTAAAGTTCCAGAGCCTCTTCAGAACTGTTGACATTTTCGCACTGATATCCCAGAGAATTGAGCATTTTGCACAGCGTAAAGGCTACGGTACGGGCGTCATCAACCACCAGGATGCGCTCGCTGCCTTTGGGAAGTTGTTCAAATGTCAGCGGGTCCGCCTCTACCTGGGCAATGACCTTGGGCAGCAGGATCTCCACCTGGGTGCCCTCACCCGGTTTGCTGGTAATGGAAATAGTGCCCCCGTGATCCTTAATGATACTGCGAACGGTAGGCAGCCCCATGCCGGTTCCCACACCTCCGGATTTGGTTGTATAGTAGGGGTCGAATATTTTTTTGAGTGTTTCCGGGGTCATGCCGCAGCCGTTGTCCGCGATGCGGATTTTTATAAAACAGCCCGGTTTCAGTCCAGGGTGGACCAGGACCTGGTCTTTGCTCAGTTCCACCAGGCTGGATTCAATATTCAAAACACCATGAGCACTCCCCATCGCATCCCGGGCGTTTTTCATCAGGTCGGTGAGTGCCTGGTGCATCTGCTTGGGATCCGCCAGAATCAAGCCCTCCCGGAAGGAAAGATTGCCGCGGATAGAAATGGTTTCAGGCAGGAAAATACGAAAAAGTTTAATAGCCTGCTTGAGGACCTTCTGACTGTTGAGCGGTATCTTTTCCTGGCGCCCCTGGCTGGTAAAGGTGAGAATCTGCTCAACGAGATCCATAGCGCTGTCACTGGCTTTAAGGATTTCACAGATATCTTCGCGAACATTCTGATCTTCAAGATCGAGCATGGCAATCTCGGCAAATCCGGAAATGGCATTAATAATGTTTTTCAAATCATGGGCGATACCGGCGGACAATCTTTCCAGGGCGCGGTTTTTTTCAGCATTCGCTTTCTGTACCTGCTGGCGGGCGGTTTCCCGAGTTTGGGCTTCAAGGGCTTCGTGTAGGCGAGCATTTTCAATAGCCAGGGCGGCATGGTCTGAGAAGATGGTGAAGAGCCGGACATCATCCTTGGTAAAAACGGTTCCCTCTTCTTTGTTTATGGCCTCAAGAACGCCGATTGTTTTACCGTTCACCAGCAAGGGTACCGCGAGGATAGATCTTGTTTTAAAACCTGTCAGTTTATCCATGGCCGCATCAAAACGCGAGTCTGTGCTGACATCCGGTACGATAAGCGCCTTCTCATTTTCAGCGACCCATCCTGCGATACCAACACCCTTTTGAATGCGTTTGTCCGCCAGTTTGTCCGCTGCGGGACCGGTTGGGATCGTGAAAACCAGATCGCCGTTTTTTTCGTCGACGAGAAACAAGGTGACCGCTTCGGACTTGGCAACTTGGCCGGCATCCTTTAAAATCCGGGTAAGCACCTCGTATAGATTCAAAGAGGCGTGCAGGGACAGCAGTTCTTTCTTCATAACAAGGTAGAGGTCATTCCGTCTTGCGGCAGGTTCATTTCCCGCATTTGTTATCGGTCGAGCATGCGTTGTCATAGAGGATCCTTGGCGCTTAGTTCTATAAAGATAAATTGTGCAGGCCAGTCAGTCTGAAATTTGGAATCATCTTGAGCCTACTGAAGTATTAACTCGGCAGAATAAAATGCAAAATACGTGCCAGTAAATACGAATTATAAGGAAATTAAAATATATGTAAAAACAGGTGGATAGAGGCAGGGTTGCTGATCGAGAATCGGTCGTCGTCAAAAAATGGTGTAAATATATTGTGCCTATAAGCTTTCTCCAATAAATGTCGATCTAAGGCCCGGGGCTGATATTGGCACACAAGACCTCAGGTCAAGTAGCGATTTATGATTCGTTTAAAGCGCATGGTCCAATAGGGGATGTTGACCGGTATTACCAGGCGGGGATCAAAATTAAGGTTTTTAATGCCGCCCAGGACTGACAGGTAATGGACATGATCGCCTACTGAGAGTGTACATCCATGGGCATGCACCCACCGGCGGTTTTTGCGGAAGTACGCGTCGAAAAGTGATTTAATTGTTTTGAGCGGCATATCATTGGAACGGGTCTGTTTTTCATCAATCTGGTTAGCTGTTTGATAGCTGCTGTCAATTTTTTCAGGGTCATAGCGATCACAGCGCAATATCATTACTTTGTGCTTTTTCTGCATAGGGTTCTCCTGAATCTTGAAAATACGCTGTATGCTCGAGCAGGTAATATAGAGGGCCGGACTCATACACGCACCCATAAGGTGGTAAGCGGTCCGGATTGAGAGGGAGTTTAGGCGGTCCAAAATCTATTTGTCAAGGAGAGTCATGTTCAACCGGGGCAAAATCAGCTTTTGCAAAAGATCGGGTTCAACGCGCCCACAATTCACTACAGGCGTTTCTGGATGCCTCAGTTCAAGCTCGGTCCCAGGGTAGGCATTGCCGGTCCGACAAGCTATTGGTCCTTTCGCAGGAGGGCATCACGCAGCCCGGACCTGCGCTCTACCCGGGCTGTCACCGCTTTGTTGAAGATGTCGTCATTTGCCCAAATTTCTACTTTACAGCGAGCCCGGGTGATCCCGGTGTAAACCAGCTCACGGGTAAACACAGGTGAATCAACCGGTGGCAGGATCATCAGAATCTGGTCAAATTCAGAGCCCTGGGACTTGTGAATTGTCATGGCGTAGACGGTCTCGTGGGCGGGCAGCCGTACCGGCGCCAGCGTTCGGAAGCCACCCTGCCGGTCCGGAAAATAGGCCCGCTTTTCCCGGGTTTCATCCTCCCAGATGATACCCACATCCCCGTTATACAGCTTCAGGCTGTAATGATTGCTGAGAATCATGATAGGCCGCCCCGGATAGTAGTCCCGGGTCATGTCAATGAACCCCTGTTTCTGAAAAATGGTTTCCATAAGCAGGTTTATGTTTTTAACGCCGTAAGGCCCTTTGCGGTGTGAACAGAGGATTCGGAATGTTTCGAGAACAGAAAAAGCCTCCTGGACGTTTTGGGCCCTGAACAGATCGGCATAATTGGATGCCAGATCTGCGGCCAGGACACTTTCCAGTTCGGATGAGCCGGGCAGTTGTCGTTTAATGACAGTTTTGGATGTATCGGTTTCGATCAGTTCCAGGGCCCGGCTAATATCCCCCCGGTTGACTGCCTGGCTGACGGTGCCGATGGCTGAGCTTTCATCGAATCGGTAGCTGAATTTTAGCTCAACCGCACAATCAGAAAGGGCTGTGCGGCCGGGGACACAGACCCGATCCATCTTTTCTCCACTGCTGCCGGCATAGGCATCGCAAAATTCCCTGGAAAACTGATTTGTATCCGCGGCTTCACAGATGTCCCCCAGGACTGCCCCGGCTTCAACTGACGCGAGCTGGTTTTTATCTCCCAGCAGGATGACCCGGGTTTGATCTGCAGCAGCCAGGACCAGCTTGGCCATCAGGGCCAGGGAGACCATGGACGCTTCATCCACGATCAGGATATCAGCTGATAAAGGGTAGTGACTATCATGGTAAAAGTAGGGCGAGTTGCGTCTTACCCCCAGCAGCCGGTGGATAGTGGTGGCTTCCTCCGGGATTGCCGCTAAAAGGCTGGGGGCACACACAAGGGCCTGCTTGGCTTTTTTAATGGACTCCTGCAGCCTCGCAGCGGCTTTTCCGGTTGGCGCACACAAGGATATTTTCAGCCCAGAATCCTGCTCCAGGAGAAGGGCCAGGATGTGGGTAACCGTATGGGTTTTACCTGTCCCGGGACCGCCGGAAATAATACAGAAATTATTGGTCGCGGCCGCATAGGCGGCCACCTTCTGCCAGTTCGGGCTTGACCCGGCATGGTCGAAATACCGGCGCAGACCCGCCTGGAGAAGATGCCGGTCTACAGGTGGGCCGTGCATCCCGGTCCTGCTTTTAATAGCGGCGGCCAACTGGTGCTCATAGGTCCAGTAGCGGTAAAGATACAGGCGTTGCTGCCGGTCAAGTATCAGGGGTTGATATTCACCGGGTCGGCCCACAACCGTACTTCCCTTCAATTGGGCAGCCCAGGTGTCCGCTACCGGGGTCCGGATGCGGTTCAGTCGGTCGGGCAAGTTTTCCGAAGGGTCATTAAACAATGTGGCCAGCGGCCTGTCGGCGAGCGCTTTTATATCGAGGCATATGTGTTTTGCGCCGGAAGTGATATTGCTCACCAGCACGCCGGCCAGGGAGAGTTCTGCGCTGGCTGTATCGCCCGCCAGGGTTGTAAGCAAATCAGAGAACTTCAGATCAATATCCTGCAGCAGATTGTTTTCGTACAGGGATTGAATTTTGTATTTGTCCATAGATGTTTCAACCTCGATGGCCTGATTTTCAGAGCCGGGCAAAAGAAATTGCACTCGGCTGGTGCAACGGGCGCGTGTTTACAACCCAAAAAGATCGCACAATGCCGCGACCATCCTGCTCGGCGGGCGGTCATAGAAGATACCGGATTCCGGATGCTCAGGGTGGATGCCACGCACAAACAGGTAGAATACACCACCGAAATGCCGCTCATAAGTATACTCGGAAATTCGGCTGGCAAGATACTTGTGCAGCGCCACGGTATAAATGTAATACTGGAGATTATACAACGCTTTGGCCATGCTTTCGGCCAGGTGCTCTGCAGCGTAATCAGCGTAGTGGTTGCCCAGGTGATTGGTCTTCCAGTCAAGCAGGTAGTATTTACCTTCAAACTCAAAAACCAAGTCGATGAAACCCCGCATAAACCCCTGGACAGGATGAAATTCGAGGGCGCCTAATTTTTCCGTGAATCCGGCAGTGCCGACATTTTCAGTATCAATGAATCTGGCAAAAACGGCCTGCAAGGTTTTTGCGGTAAAGTGTTTCACCGGAAAATAGAATTCCAGTTCAGGTATCCGCCGCTCAGCAGGTATCCTGCCCAGGGTAAAATCGGCCCGGCCGGGCATCAACGGGGCCTGCAGGACCGCTCTGGCCATACAGTACACGCTTTCGGCGCGCGGGGAGCCGGTGACGCTGCCCGGTGCGGGTTCGTCCAGGCCGAATTTTTGCAGCATCGTCTCGATCAGGACCCGATCCTGTATCGCATCACGCATGGCGAAATCCAGGTTTTCAAAAATTGCATGGATACAGGATCCGGTCAGGGTACCGCCGGGGAAAGCAAAAAAGGTGTGCCCCGGGGCAGGCTGAACAGCAACGGGGCCGGACACGAATTCATCGGCTTTCAACCGATGCAAGGTTGCATGGCTGCCGGTGGGTAATTTTTCTGCAGCCAGCATTGAAAAACTGGCAATTTTCCAATCCTGCGAGATCTTTTCCGCCGGGTTGAAAACCCGGCAGGTCAGGTTTGCGCGTGTGTGGTCATCAGGTGGTTGGTAGGGTTCGGGTACGGGTGTGATCGCGCTGGAGAGCGTGATGCCATTTTCGGGGCCCGCCATCTGTTGGGCCACAATGTCTCCCAGGGCATCCTCATCCAGGTGTTTGATACGGTTGATCGTCTGCTGGCAGATCTCTTTCTCCATAGGGCTGCCACCGGTGAGAATATAATCCAGTGCCGTAGCCGCAGGCGTACCGATGCGGCCGAATGTGAGATAGCAACGGTTTTGGGCCCGAGTCAAGGCCACGTAAAGCAGCCGTACGAGCTCGGAAAGATTTTCCCTGGCCGCCAGCGCCTTGTGTGCCTGCCCGTGCTGGTCAGTACCGATATCCAGGTAATACCGGTTATCGGCGTGAAAAATGATACCATCGTCACGGGGAGCGGCATTTTGCTGCCACATGAATGGGCAGAAGACAATTGGGAATTGCAGCCCCTTGCTGCGAAAGACAGTTAAAATCTGGACAGCCTCGTCGTCGCGTTCAAGCCGCAGTTCCTGTTCTTCCCGGGCTTCTTCCGACACCCTTTGCTCCCTGATCCAGTTCAGCACACCGTTGAGGCCCAGGTCTTGTTCAGAAACGGCCGTGTGGATCAATTCGGCCAGGTGCAGCACGTTGGTCAGCCGCCGTTCACCATAGGTGTGGGCCAGAAGTTTTCGGCGGACCTGGTAGTCGCTCATGAATTTGCGGAACGCGGCCATAAATCCGCGGGCTTCCCATAACTCGTGGTAGTCGGCAAATCGGTCCAGGTGGAATTCGTAGTCGGTCAGGCGGGTGTCATCTTCCATAAACGCGAGAATCTCACCCGCGGGACATCCAACCAGACTCGTGGCCAGGGCGGTATTCAGTTTCACCGGGTTTCCCGGAGCGGACATCGCGGCAAGAATGTGGGTCATTTCCCGCGCCTCCGCCGCCTGGAAAATGTTGCCGGCCTGGGAGATAACAGCCGGGATGCCGAGTTTTCCCAGATGCGTTTTGAATAGCTGTGCATCCGCGTTGCGGGTGACCAGGACCGCAAGATCCGAAGGTGTTACCGGCCGGGTGTCAATGCGCGCCTGACCCCGGGCGGACAGGGCCAGGATGCGTGCGATTTCAGCCACCACAGCGGTGGCGGCTGTTTCCCGGGCCTGGGCCTTATTGGGATTCTTGCGGGTATTGCCGGTGTTTTCTCGATTAAGGGACCACAGCACCAGGCTCCCGACGGTATCACCTGCAATGTGCAGCGGTGACGCGTTGCCGACACTCTGACCGGCGGCCCGCACCGGAATGTAGCTGACCGCATTGCCCAGAACAAAAGGATTCTCGGCCTGGCTGAAAAATTGGTTTATCGCACTCACCAGCTGTGATTCTGAACGCCAGTTCGAATGCAACGTGAATTTACGACCGGGCGGGATACGCGCAGCGGCCTGGATGTAGGCAAAGATGTCCGCCCCGCGAAAACCATAAATGGATTGCTTGGGATCACCGATGAGAAACAGGCTTTTGCCCTTCTGGTTGAAAACCGTATCGAAAATTTCATACTGGATCGGATCTGTGTCCTGGAATTCGTCAATCAAGGCTGCGTCGAATTTCTTTTTGATGGCACGGGTGAGCGGGCTGTCATTATCGGCTCGCAGGGCTTTCTGGACAGTGGTTAGCAGATCGTCAAAGGATTGAATGTTGGCGGTCTGTTTTCTTTTGGCAAGCTCTGATTTGAGATAATCGGCATACTGGTGCCTGATCCAGATGCCATAGGCCTGTTCTGCCCGGGTGTAGGCCTCGCAAAGATCAAAAAATCGAAGTTCAGGGGGAGCGAATCCTGTTTTCAGGCAGCCGGCGATGTGTGTGGTCGTGAACAGGCTGAGGGCGCCCAGGGCCTCAGGCGGCGGTTGGGTTGTGCAGGCCTGGCCGACAGCTGCGATGAACCCTTCAAGGGCAGCCTTGCGAAAAGGGTTTTTACTCTTACTGAATCCGGAATCAGGAGCCCGGAGAACATTTTTAATGGTGTCGGCCGCCGCATCCCATTCCCGTCGCAGGTCTGCGTGTGCCCGGGTAAGGTTTTCAAGGGTCCCGGGTGCCGCTTCAGGAATGAGGGTCAAGGTGGGATTGCGGACGATTCTGTCAGCCAGGGACGTCAGGGCGCCGTAGGTAATCCGGCCGCGTTTGGCCACTGCATCCAGGAAGGCGGTGCTGCTAATGAAGTGCATTCTCCAGAAATCATCCGTAATTTCCTGAACCAGGTAGCCCTGGTCGGATACCAGCTCAGTATCAAACCTGACTGCGGATTCAAATGCGTTTTCATCCAGCACTCGTTTACAGAAGCCATGAATGGTAAAGATGGAGGCTTCATCAAAACAGATCAGGGCATTACGCAGTCGCTTTTCGGCCGAGGCCAAAGGATTCGGCCCGGGGACCTGGCGAAGCAGGCCCCGGAGTGTGTCATTGCCGTTGGAATGGCTGCTGCAGGCAGCCCGCAGGGTATCATTGAGTGTATGCCTGATCCTGTCACGCAGCTCTTTGGTGGCGGCTTCAGTAAAGGTGACCACCAGGATCTTTCTGACCTCCAGAGCTTTTTCCAGGATCAGCCGCAAAAAGAGGTTGGCGATGGTGAACGTTTTGCCCGTGCCGGCGCTGGCCTCGATGAGGCTGGTTCCTTCAAGGGGCATTTGCATTAGATCCAGTGGCGTGTGACTGTGCATGGCTCAATGCTCCTCGGGCAGTGCGGCCAGCAGCGGTTCGAAAACAGCGAGGGCAGTCTCCTGGAATGCTGTGGTTTCCGGCAGATCGGAGCCAAAGCTCCGGCTGAGATAAAGATTTTCTCCCTCCCCGGGATAATAACCCGGGTACCATTTCCGGCGGGCGGCCTCTATGGCCTGGGCGACGGATTGTCCCTTTACGAAAATGGCCTCGGCGTAGGCGTAGGATGTCTGCGGAAAAAAACAGAGGGGCTCCTGCAGTCCTTCCCGGAAACAATCAACCAGCTTTCCAAGGACCGCGGTTGCCGCGGCAGTCCCCACTTCTTTAAAGGCTAAACAGCTGTCCGCACCGATTACTGTTGTGGTCAGGGCCTGGCCCGGGGGGGGGGCAGCGTTTAAGGCCAGGTGGTAAACCCAGGCCTTGAGCATGTCCTTGACTTTGACTGTAGCGCACCTGAAGAAAAGTTGCCCTCCGGTATAGAGGTTTTCGAGACGACCTTGCAGGCGGGTCACTACCGGGCCTTGCAGCTGGATTCTGAGGTCAACAGGCGGGGCCGCGGGGCCGGCCCTGTGCGGGCTGACCCTGTCTACGAACTGCTGGACCTCATCCTGATAACCGGCAAACACGGTTTGCCCCATACGTCCGTGGGGAAGCCTTCCTGAAGCGCGCAGGGCTGCATACCAGGTGTCGGGGTCGCCCCCTTCCAGGAGCGCGTCGGCCAGTTCATTTTTTATCAGATAGGCCTGCAGAGAATCCAGTTCAAAGGGTTCGCGTTCTTCCAGGGTGCCTGAATCATCAAGCTCATAGTAAATGTGCAGCCGATTCCGGGCCAGAAATTCTGCCGGGTTGTAGAAAAAGCGGCAGAGTTGTCCAATCCCAAGCGTATCCCACTGTGTGCCGGTCAGCGGGGGCAGACCCGCCCCGGGGAAAGTCTCATCCAACCGGTCGGTTGCAAGGCTCTGTCGGGCTGCCTGGCAATTTTGCTCCGAATAGCTGAAAAGCCGTCCGTTGCCCTGGAAATAGAGGGGGCTGAATGGCTGGAGAGGATGTTTGGTGAACACATGATTATTCATATTGCGGCCGTCGGACGCCGTGTACCCTTCTGCCAGGTAGTCCAGAAGTTCCCCCACCAGAACGGATGGCGGCAGATCGGTATTGTCTTTCAGGCTGCGGCCCACGTAGCTGATAATGAATTTCTGGCGGGCCGACAGGATACTTTCAAGAAAGAGGTGACGATCCTCGTGCCGTTTGGACCAGTCACACAGCTGCCGGTTTTTTTCCATAAGGTCGAACCCCAAGGTTCGGTTGGAGCGGGGGAATTCCCCATCATTCATGCCGAGCATGTAGACGACTTTGAATGGAATGCTGCGCATGGGCAGCAGGGTGCAAAAAGTGACCCCGCGGCTGATAAAGCCAAAGGGCTGGACCTGTCCCCCGATTCGTTTCTCCAGGTAGGCCCGGACCACGTCGATGGAAATTGTCTCTTCAAAACCGGCCAGCGCGGTAAAGCCGGAAAGTCCTGTGTCGGTCAGTGTATCGCGCACCTGGTTGAAGTCATCCGCGGTGGTCTCGTCATTTATAAAAAAGGTGTCCAGGACCTCCTCCAGCCGGGCGGCCCACCGGGCCGGACTGCGCGGGCGGTCCAGGGCTTGGCAGCAGGTAAACAGGGCTTGCACGAACCGGGTAAAGGCCCCCAGTATCCGGGCGCCGTCACCCTCTATATCACCATAGGGGAGAATATCCGCAAAGAGGTCGGGCTGCCTGTCCGGGGGCAGGGCATAGCCGAGCAGCAGCCGCTCCAATCCGAATTGCCAGCTGTTTTCATGAAAGCCGGGTAATCCCAGCGATTCCCTGTGCCGGCCATCGATTCCCCAGCAGATGCCGCTGGCCGTTACCCAGGTCTTGATAAGTTCAAGATCATCGGTGAAGATGCCAAATTGCCTGCGAACGGACCGGACTTCAAGTAGATCCAGAACGGCCGGTGTACGGTAACGGGTTCGATCCAGGGAGAGGAGTGCTAAAAACGTATCGGCCAGGCGGTTGCTGCTGCGGATAAGTGTATCGGCGATTGAGTAGGGTATTTTTTTGGTTTCGTTTTCAGGGGCATCAAAGACTGCCTGTACCAGGGGGGCATAGGCCGTTACGTCCGGCATCATGACCACTATATCCGTGGGCCTTAGCTCAGGCTGGCT
Organism: uncultured Desulfobacterales bacterium; assembly: GCA_964636125.1. Lineage (GTDB taxonomy): Bacteria > Desulfobacterota > Desulfobacteria > Desulfobacterales > CAJINA01 > CAJINA01. The sequence goes on from CAZWPX010000021.1 coordinate 62,505, forward strand.
GTCCATCTGGTGCAGCAGCAGGTCATGCAGGACCTCAACTTCTCTGAAACGGCTGTGGCAGGCATGGATCTGGATGCTGGAATCGTCCCGGGGAACAGGGCGGGCGTCACCTGCTCGCGGCTGTTCCAGGTTCAGAATGTCTGATTGCAGGGAAGCCAGCAGGGTCCGGTTACCGGGTTCCATAAAAAGATCTTCTCCGGTATCCCCGACCCTGGAGAGAATCAGGCTGAAAAATTCCCTGCCGGCGCTGCCCATGGATCCCAGCAGGCTGTTGCCGCTGTCATAGTAGGTGTCCTCTTCATAGAGGCCTGTTTGCGTAAAGCGAGCAATTTGCTTGCTGCTGTAGGCGTACTCCCAGTATTCCCGGCAGGGATTGAGGTAGTAGATGTCCACTGCCACCTGGCGGGCAATTTTTGAGAAAATGTCGATGTAAAAGGGCGGTAAAGTTGAAATACCGAACACGGATATTCTATCGGGCAGGTCAAGGATCGGTGCTTCGGTTTTCAGGAAAAAGTTTTTAAGAGCGGCATGGTGGATCGGCCCGTCGGACGATGCGGTGTCCGCCGACAGCATCTGCCAGAGGGCGGCCTGCCAGTGGGACTCTTTAAAAATTGCTTCACGCCGGGTGTCGCCCCGGTCCCACCGGGTGGTCATCTCCGGTCGCATGATAATGTAGCGTTCGAAAAGAGAGGCGATTTCAGTTGCCAGCTGGTATTTTTTCAGGCCCGTGGAATCGTTGCTGATATAGTGCTGCAGGCTGTCCGCACCCGGCAGGTCAGCCAGGTCTGACAAATGTTTAAGGATCAGCCAGGTCATGATTTCGGGGGCGTAGGGGGACGTCTCGGGCAGTTGGGCGATCTGCCGGAACAGGCTGTAGACAAACGCTTTGGGAAACAGGTATTCCAGGTGGGCGCAGATTCCGCACTGCCGTGCAATTTCCAGGCTCAACCAGCGTTGCATGCCCTTGCTCTGGACGATCACGATTTCCCGCTGCAGGGGGGGCAGCGGTTTGGCCTGCAGCTGCCGGGTGAGTTTCTGCTGGAGCGTTTCCAGCCGGTTGCCAGTATATAGTGTTAAACCGGGCATATCTTCCTGGAGGAGTCTTATGGGAGCAATAGAAATCAGATATCCGATACCGGTCCGATTGTCAATCGGCGGTTGGCGCGCTTTGGCTGAAAGTTGAAAAAAATCAAAAAGATAAGGTGTTTTTAACCCTGGTGTTTAACTGAATCCAAACCGGCGTCCGGTTTAAGCTGTTAAAATCTGGTTTGACAACCGGCCGTGCATTTCGTATCCATCAAGTGCGAATAGAAATTCACACGGAATGATCCCCGCGCTAATATCAAAAGTGGGCACGATCTTCTATTAACTGCAAGCAAGGAGTGAAGAATGGGTGCTGATAAACAAGTAGACCCCGAAAGTAAAGGTTACGAACCAATGTTTGTGATGCTGGCTTACCTGGCAGTGTTGATCACTGCGGCCGGCTGTATATATAAGTTGATGGGGTAGGGCTGCAAGGCAGGGCCGCCGCCACCCATTGACGCTGTACAGGGCAAGGCGCGGGAGCCCCAACCGTGATGATACATAGACATTTTGGGGTCATCGCTATCAACAGCCGTCCCGAAACACAAGGCTGCGAGGGACAGGCTTGCGGAGGTCCCGGATGATGCCTGCATCGATTACCCCCGATCCCAAAATTCGTCGGTTAATTGAACAGAAATCAACCGCAGGCAGCAATATGTGCTGGACATGCGGCACCTGTGATTTTGAATGCCCGGTCTATATCAGCGCGCAGCGGCTGAACCCCCAGAAAATTATCCGGATGGCGAATCTGGGGATGCTGGAAGCGTTGCTAACGCTGCCGGATATCTGGTATTGCCTGATGTGTCGGCGCTGCCACAAGGGGTGCCCAAACGCCGTCAAGCCATTTGAGGTGATTGAGTACATTCGCCAGGAGGCAATCCAGCGCGGTGTGGTTCGTGCCGATATGCTGACCCGCCAGCGCGAATTGGTTTTCCGGTTTCAGCGGGTTCGCTGGCGAAGCATTGAAATCTGCAGGCACGGGGAATTGGCGGATCTGCCTGACGAACAGTGGCAGCAGTGGCTGAATGAACCTGTGCCGCCGGTTGTGGATGCCGTTAAGTTTGGTGGCGAGTTACCATCTGCACACCCTGGAAAATCCGTGGCGGATTCAAGCTCACAGGCCTGTTATACCTGCAGTGAATGCAGCGGCTGCTGCCCGATCTACAGCGAAAGGCCCGTGTTTGATCCCCAGTTCATCATCCGAATGGCAAATCTGGGACTCACAGATGAGCTGATCCACTCACCATCCATCTGGTTGTGCCTGCGCTGTGAAATGTGCGAGGGGGCCTGCAGTCAGAAAGTCCGGGGCCACAAAGTGATCCGGGATCTGCAGGAACTTGCCCTTGAGCGAGGCGTTGTCGGCCGTGGTTTCATGGAACGCTTCGCCAGAGCGGAGCACGTTCTCTATTCCCGTTTGGTTGTTGCCCTGGACGATCTTTTGAAGAAGTGATTCAGTTACAGTTAAATCGGGCGCCGGTTATTTAGTCGGCTTCAAACCGCTGTTCAATTATCAATGCCGGTTTAAGGAGCAGGGTGACCACGAATATGCCCAGGGCCAGGACACCCAGGGTGATACTGATTTCCACCCAGCTGGGGGCATAATTGACCACCTCACCCATGGGGGAGGGGACCAGGCCGGGTATGATCAGCCCGATTCCTTTCTCGATCCAGATTCCCAGAAACAGGAAGATGCAGGCCGGCAGGAACACCAACGGATTGCTGCGTCCCGGGATAAATGCCAGGGACAGGGTCCCGAGCAGGTTCAGGGAGATGGCCGTCCAGATCCAGGGCACCAGGGCGTTGTGGCCTTCCAGGCCGAAGTACAGGTATTCAGCCGGAAGGCTGTGGTGCGTGGGGAAATAGAACTCCTTAAATACTTCAGAGAAAAGCATGATCAGGTTGATAAGCGCTGAGACCACGATGATGCGTTTGAGTTTGATGAACACTTCCGGTTCAATTTTAAAGGTGGTGACCCGGGTGACGATCACCAGGACCACGGTGATCAACGCCGGGCCGGCCGCAAAAGCCGAGGCCAGGAACCGCGGCCCCATGAGCGGGTTGTTCCAGAATGGCCGGGCAGGCAGCCCCTGGTATAAAAATGCGGTGACCAGATGAATGCCGAAGGCCCAGAAAATGGAGAGGAAGACAAAGGGACGATATAATTTCTCGACCGGCTTGCGGTTGTGATAATGGCAAAACAGGATATAGGCCGGTACCATCAGGTTCAGGGCCAGATAGCCGTTCAGTACGAGTACATCCCAGGTTAAAAGAGAGGTCGGCCAGTTGAAAAGCCCGATTACCGGGATCATGTGCCAGGCCTGCAGCGGCCCGCCGAGATCAACGAATACGAACGTCAGGCACATTACCAGCGCGCCGATGGCCACCACTTCGCCGATAATAACGACTTTGTGCAGGTCTTTGTCCTTAAATATGTAGGAGGGCAGGATGATCATCACGGCTGCAGCGGCCACACCCACCAGGAAGGTGAAATTGGAGATATAAAACCCCCAGCTGACGATGTCCGACATATTGGTTACCGTCAGGCCGACATTGAACTGGACAAAATAGGCATATACACCCTGGACCATGGTGGCCGCGAGGATGCACAGAAAGATCTGGTAGCCCAGGCCGCCGGACAGGCTCCAGGTGACCACGTCTTTTATAAAAACCGTCAACTCCTTTACGGGAGACTGCTTCTCCATAATATTTCTCCTGAACTGCTAATCTATAAAATACCAGAACTTCGGATCCGTCCCCAGGTCCTCTTTGAAACGGAACACCTTTTTATTCGCCAGGACGAACCGGATTTCACTATTGGGGTCCAACAGGTTTCCAAACACCCGCGCTCCGGTGGGGCAGGCCTCGGCACAGGCGGGCAGTTTGCCTTTCCGGCTGCGTTGTATGCAGAAGGTGCATTTTTCCATCTGGCCGCGGTGGCGCAGCCGGTTTCCAAGATAGTGCTGCTTGCGGGTTATCTCGTGAGCGGGGACCTGCGGTTCGTTCCAATTGAAGCGGCGGCCGTAGTAGGGACAGGCTGCAATGCAGTAGCGGCAGCCGATGCACCAGTCATAATCGACCACGACGATGCCATCCGGTTCCTGCCAGGTGGCTTTTGTGGGGCAGGCTTTGACACAGGGGGCGTTTTGGCAATGAAAGCATTGCACGCCCATATAGTGCCGGCCGGCAACCGGGACCTCGTGGAAATACTTGCCATCCCCATCTTCCGGGGACATTTTGCCGTGCTCCATCTCGAATATCCGGATATACTGGGTCTTCGACTGGCGGTCGAGGTTGTTCTCCTTCACGCAGGCCGCCACGCATTCCATGTAGCCTTCGCACCGGGTCACATTAAACGCATATCCGAATAATACGCCTTCAACCGGTTCTTTGCTGCTTACCTGAACATCGACCCCTTTTTGGGCCTTGGCCAGCTGTTCCAGGCGCCGGACGGTCTCTTCCTTCTCCTGGGCGGTCATCAGGCGGTAGTTTTTTTTGAAATATTCCTTAAACCGCAGAGAAGCTTCGTCGCTGGGCCCGAACATGCCGGTGCCACACCCGGGCGTCATTGCGGCACTGCCCAGGGCGGCTGCTTTTACGGCCCCCTTGAGAAATGCCCGTCGCCCGCACCTTTTCTTCTGGTCCGGACTGCCCTCTGGCGGTTTTTGACTGACTCTGTTTTTTCGAGGATCCATATGCTTTCCTATTTGCTCAGCGGAATTGAGTAGGTTTTGGGCCACCGTTTTTCAAAAAGGGGTGCGTGCGGGTCGTGACAGGCGGTACAGTTCTTGACCACCCGTGTGCCGGCCCAGTTGGCGACCCTTTTGCCGTGCGCACCGCCCACCCAGTCTTTTTTCTGCCTGAAATGGCACTGCCCGCACATCTGGTAGCTGTGGTCCATGTCGATGCGCGATCCTTTTTCAGCAACCAGGTAATCACGCTCATCTTTCTTATGGCATGTAAAGCAGTCCAGCGGTTTCAATTTTCCGCCGTGAACCAGGGTGATATCACCGTGGGCCAGTTCAGCGGCTTTGGACGCTTTCACTTCCTTGTTGGTGTGGCACTGGCTGCATTGGAAGCGTTCCATTTTATCCTTGCGGGTTTCCACCCGGAACAGGCCTCCCTGGTATTTTGACTGTGCGATTACCGATCGCGCTGGAGATTCTATGATCGCATCCACACGTGCTTCATCGTTTACCGGAGCTGTCGCCTTTTTGTAGGTTTCAACGACGCCCGCCTGTTCGGAATGGGCCGACCAGCCTGTGCCCAGTACAGCCAGTGCGGGTAAAATCATGAAAAGGCATATTTTTGCTATTGGTGTCTGCATGGATTTCCTAACCCGTTCGTAATTGCATTAACGTTGAAATAATCCAGCAGCAGCGTCGGTGACGTGGCACTGGCGGCAGTTGCCCCGGGACGGGTGATCCACCCGTATGGCGTTGACCGCGCCGGGTCCCACATGACAGGCGATGCAGTCGCCCCGCATCTGAAGTCCATGGGGGATGGGCGGCGGCCCGCCGGGGAGGTACGAACGTCCCAGCCGGGGTGTTGTGACACTTATCCAGGCATTTTGTACGAACAGGCCTTCGGTTGTCATCTCCACGTGGCATTGGCGGCAGGCGGTCTGTTCCGGATGCGGCGTCAGCGGTGTATTTCTTTTGAATTCCGCGGTCCAGCCGCCTTTGGCGTGACAGGTCAAGCACTGCAGCTGCATATTGTCGGGCTTCTCAACTTTATGCGGGATAAAGGGCGGTGAACCTGGATACTGCCGGCGGGAGTAGTACTCACTGAGGGTGCGCTCTGTGGATATGCCGCCCAGATACTCCTGGGAGATCCGGTCATAGTTTTCAAAAATAGTGCCGCCCCGGTAATCAAAATTGCCGTCCGGGGGCGTGAGTGTGGCCGCGGCCGGCTCCTCGGATTCGTAAGAGAAAGCTGAAAATACAACCAGCGGCAGGGCCAGGATGCAGATTGCGGCAAACCCGAGAAAAACCTTTCCTATCTTAGGATTGTTTTTTTGCGTTTCCATCATGCTCTCTCCACTTTTACGGCGCATTTTTTATAATCCGGTTGTTTTGAAATGGGGCAGAACGCATCCAGCGTCACCTCATTGATCAAATGGCTTTCGTCGAAGAAAGGCACGAAGACCATACCCCGGGGTGGTTTCCCGCGGCCATCGATACTGGCTGTCATTTCAACCGATCCTCGTCGGGAGGAAACCTTGACCTTGCTGCCGTTGGTGATACCTAACTCGGCGGCATCGGCAGAATGGATTTCAACGTAGGAAGCGGGCACGGCCTTGTGCAGGATCGGAACCCGGCGGGTCATGGAACCGGTATGCCAGTGTTCCAGAACCCGGCCCGTGTTCAGCCAGAACGGATATTGGCCATCGGGTGATTCCGCCGGAGGTTCGTAGGGCCGCAGCCAGATCCAGGCGCGGTTGTCCTTCTTACCGTAAAAATCAAAATCCTTGCCCTTGGCCGCCGGGTCGTACTTGGCGTTGAAACGCCACTTGGTCTCCATGCCGTCCACGAACGGCCATTGCACACCGGACCGGGATTTGAGCACCTTGTAAGGGGCCATACGGTGTTTCGGGCTGTCGTGGAAACGGCTGTACTCGTTCCAGATGTCTTCGATATAGGTTTCCCGGCTCCAGGGGAACTGTTTTTCGTATCCCAGCCGGCGAGCAATTTCGATGAGCTGCCAGGTATTGCACATGGTGTTGCCCGGCATGGGGACGATCTGTTCATTGTGCTGGGTGCGCCGTTCGGAGTTCCCGAAAAAGCCTTCTCGTTCGATCCACAGGGCTGAAGGGAGAATTACATCGGCCACATCTGAGGTCGGGGTGGGGTAGATTTCGGACACAACCACGAAGCGGCCGTCTTTTTTGGCACCATCCCGGTACCTTCTCAGATTGGGCATCGTGACCATGGGGTTAGTGACCTGAATCCACATGAAACGGATATCCCCCCGATCCAGGGCCCGGAACATCTCGACGGTGTGATAGGTAGGCTTGGGGTCAATGTTGGTAACCGGTACGTCCCAGATTTTAGCCGCCATCTGGCGCGCTTTTTCCTTCATGACCACCCCGTGAGGCAGCTTATGGGTCAGGGTGCCGACCTCGCGAACAGTGCCGCAGGCGCTGGGCTGACCGGTCAGGGAAAAGGGGCTGTTGCCGGGGGAAGAAATTTTACCGGTTAAAAGATGAATATTGTAGACCAGGTTATTGATCCAAGTGCCGCGGGTGTGCTGGTTCATGCCCATGCACCAGAAGGAGGTGACTTTTTTATCCGGATCACCGTAGAGCGCAGCCAGGTATTTGATGTCTTTGGCCGGTACGCCGGACAGTTTTTCAACCTTTTCGGGTGTGTAATCGGCTAAAAATGCCTTGTAAGCTTCAAAATCAACAGTCTCGGCTTTGTCCTTGAACTTGAAGTGGTCTTCGGTACCGTAGCCGATATTGGTTTTGCCCTTGTGGAAAGAGACGTGTTTTTTAACAAAATCCCAGTTTACCCATTTATTGCGGATGATTTCGTAACAGATGGCATTGGCCACGGCCAGGTCCGTCTGGGGTTTAAACAGGATCGATTTGTCAGCAGCCTGGCTGGTGCGCGTGGTGCGCGTGGCAAAATCGATGATCTTGACGTGTTTTTTGGCTTTGCGGTTGGCCAGCATACGCGAAAAGAGCACCGGGTGCATTTCCGTCATGTTGTTGCCCCAGGTGACGAAAACATCAGCGTGATCGATATCATCATAACAGCCCATGGGTTCGTCGAGACCGAAGCTGGTCAAAAAACCGGTCACCGCGCTGGCCATGCACAGGCGCGCGTTGGCTTCCACGTTGTTGGTGCCGATGCAGCCTTTGAACAGTTTGGAAGCGGCATAGCCGTCGGCTATCGACCATTGCCCGGAGCCGTAAATAGAAACAGCATCTTTACCGTGGTCTTTAATGGTGGCCTTCATTTTTTCAGCAATCAAGTCGAGTGCTTCCTGAACCGGGACTTTTACCATCTTCCCGTTTCGGCGGATCAGGGCATCGTGGAAACGGTCGTTACCATAGAGGATCTGGACTGAATGGTATCCCTTCACGCAGCAAAGGCCTTTGTTGACGCTGCAATTGGGATCCCCTTTAACCGCTACAGCGCGGTCGCCGGATACCCCGGCCAGCAGGCCGCAGCCCGTGCCGCAGAATCGACAGGGTGTCTTTTTCCACTCAATCGAACCTGCGGGCAGGTCTGTACTTTTCCACGCCCCGAAACTGATACCCGGGAACAGCGTTGTCGCGGCGGCGGCCGCGCTGTTCAAGGCCATGGCCTTAATGAATGCTCTTCTGGTAATAGTCATCTGCCGCTCCTTTTTTCTGGCGTCACTGTTTACTCGTCCCCATGGCCAAATGTCATGCCAAGGGATTGTAAAGATTGTAATTTTTTTAATTTTTGGTGCAGTTTTTTTTCGGTATCGTCATCCGGCGTATCGGTAACCAGCAACAGGATCTCTTCGTTATCGGCCGGGGTTACCTCACAGTATTCAAGGGCTGCCAGTTCCTGGTACAGCACCTCTTTTGATCCCTTTTGCGGGTAGGCGAGATAGCTCATGATTGGCATAGGGGGCTCCTTGCTATTAGGTCACAGGTGTTGGGGCTTTTACGGTACCGTAGACAAGTGGTACTGTCTTTGGGTGAACGGTATTCAGATACCGTAAGCGGTTTAGAAAATGTATACAGGAAGAGCTTATAAAAGAAATTGACTTAGGTCAAAGAATAATACCACAATGTGGTATTATGCTATCTGCCATGGACTCTAAAAGAATTTTAAATATTGAAACTATTTCAGATATATGATGGCTGTTGGGAGTGGTCAATCGGTGTTGCGGAATTCGGATTTCCCGCCTGGTTTTAAAAAAATATCGTCAAAGATGCGATCATCGGCTGCCAGGCATTGCTGGCGCAATTTGGAAAACGTTTTCATCAGGCGTCTACCTGCAGGGGTCAAACGGGTACCGGTTTTTCTATCGGAGCGAACCACGCGGAGCTGCAGATGCTTTTCGGTGGATTTGATTTTGCTCCAGACGGTTTTATACGACATCTTCAACTGCTTTGCCGTCTGATTGATCGAGCCGGTCCGTTGAATGGTCTCTAAGATCTCCATGCGGCCTTTGCCGAAGATGATGTTGCTGTCCGGGTCTACAATCCAGTGGCTGGACCTTAACTCTAACTTTACCATGGGGTAAATGTACCACCAACCCCCGATATTGGCAACACCGGTCGCGGTAAAATCTTCCGGTTGAAATGATCTTTCCGGTGTACATTTTTTCCGCGGCCCCTACGCCTACAGTGAGCGTGCATTATTGCGATATTCGCCGTAGGATTCAGGCAGTCGAATGATATCATTTGTATTTACACCCTTAGTTATGTTAAGTGTAACATAAGGTGGGACTAAGCTGAGGCTTGACATGCAAATTGGCCCCTGAATTGTCTGCGGGCACCAGCGATCAAGCGACTTGATACTGGTCCCGGACTTTATTTACAGGAATCGTCATGCAGGATTTTCAAACACTTTTAGACACCTCTGCCCGAGCCCACGGGCATCTCTGCCCGGGGCAGGTTGTGGGGGTGCGCATGGCCATGCTGGGGTGCCGTTTGATTGGCCTGGATGAACCCACCCGGCACGACCAGATCAAAAAGCTGCTGGTGTATGTAGAAATGGACCGCTGTACCGCGGATGCGCTGGCCCACGTAACCGGTGCCCGGCTGGGGCGCCGCAGTCTTAAGTTCATGGACTATGGTATTATGGCGGCTACATTTTTGAACCTCACTACCGGGGCGACTTACCGGGTTGTGTCCACAGAGGAGGCCCGATCGCTGGCCTGCAGCTATGCCCCGGAAATTGGCGGTAAGGCCCATCAGCAGGTAGAGGCTTACAAGCGCATGCCTGAGTGCGTGCTTTTCCGGGTGCAGGCAGTGTCTGTGAGGCTGGAAGAGTTTGACTTGCCGGGCCCGACCCGCAGGAAAACGATCTGCAGTCGCTGCGGGCAACTCGTGCGCGATGCGCGGGAAGTCATCGTCGACGGGCAGGTCCTGTGCAAACCCTGTACCGATCAATCCTATTTTACCGATGCCAAAGAGGTGACCTGGCCCGATATGAACAGGGCCCCGGTTTGAATTAAACGGATAAAAACAAGTTCACTGTACGCATATTAACGAGCTTCTGAAAGGAGTTTGGGCTGTGTTAAAGAAGATAGATGTTAAAGACGCCGTGGGCACCCCGCTGGCCCATGATATAACTGAAATACGTCCCGGGGAATTTAAGGGGGCCGCGTTTCAAAAAGGACATACGGTCTGTGACGAGGATATCTGCCACCTGCAGAAGCTGGGAAAGAACCATCTCTATCTGGTGGATCTGGAAAATGACGAAATCCATGAAAACGAAGCCGCCGCCATCCTGGCGCGCGGGCTGTCGGGTGAGGGGATTGCCTGGGAGGATGCCCCCCGGGAAGGCAAAATAGGTCTGCATGCCGCTGTTGATGGCCTGCTGCATGTGGACACAGCTGCCCTGGCTGCTTTTAATATGGTGGACGAAGTGATGTGCGCGACGGTTCACAGCCACACCCTGGTAAAAAAGGGCGAACTGGTGGCGGCCACCCGTGCGATTCCGCTGGTGATGAAAAGAACCCCCGTGGAGCGGGCGGCCGCGATTGCCTCCGGGCAGGGTGGCCTCGTGTCCGTGCGGGCCTTGGATAAAGTCCGGGCGGGGTTGGTTATCACTGGCAGCGAAGTGTACCAGGGGCTGATCGAAGATCGCTTCGCGCCCATTTTGAGCGCAAAGATCGAGGCCCTTGGCTCCCGGGTGTACGGGGTGGAATTTACCCCGGATGACCCGGCGGCCATCCAGCAGGCCATAGAAACCCATCTATCCAATGGCTGCGGTCTGATTCTACTCAGCGGCGGTATGAGTGTGGACCCCGATGACGTGACCCGCAAAGGTATCCGGCAGGCGGGGGCCAAAGAGTTCTACTATGGTGCCGCCGCCTTGCCGGGGGCCATGTTCCTGGTGGCCTATGTCGGGGGGGTACCCCTGCTGGGTGTCCCCGGCTGCGGCCTGCATCACCGGACCACGGTGCTGGATTTGATCCTGCCGCGGATCCTGGCTGGTGAGCACATAGATAAACAGGCCCTGGCTTTTTTCGGGCACGGCGGGCTGTGCCGGGACTGTGATACCTGCGTTTACCCGCACTGTCCATTCGGCAAGGGGTGTTAGCCGGGTCGTGCAGATGCTCCGGATTATCCGGTCTTGATCTGGCCCCGGTTGCCTCCCGGAATCGATTAACGTGAGTCTAAAAGTGCCAGTACCGTGGCACATTGTTTCTCGGCGCGTTCAGCCAGTTGACCGGCCTCCTGGCGGATTCTGTCGCAAAAGCCTTCATCTTCAATCTCGGCCAGGTTGATGACCACGTTGCGGTAGGCCCCCCAGATACCTGTTTCCAGGGCCCGGGCACCGACTTCGATGTCCGAGGCTGAAGCCGGGTTTCCATATTCGGCGATGGTGGCCATGGCATTCCAGGCCCTGTCTCCCAGGCGCATACTCTGCAGGGGCACGTTTACAGCGGTTTTCAACCCCGCCTGCATCTTTTCAAGGCGGGCCTGTTTTTCCCGGTCGGTCTCCTGGGGCATCCGGACACCTTCCAGGTAGTCGTTAAAAGCACAGGTGTCCGCGTCGATCATGGGAATGAGGCCCATGGCAGCTGTGTGCAGGATCGGGATAGCGCCACGCATGTGGGCGTCCACCGTTTCGAATTTACGTACCCCGTAGGTAAGTTTGGCAACCATGGCGCCCAGCCCCGCGCCCATGGCCGCCATGGCCGCGGCGGCCGAACCGCCCCCCGGTGCGGAACTGCGGGCTGCAACTGCTTCAATAAAGCCTCGCAGGCTCTTGCCGGCCAGGGGACCCTCTTTTTCTTCTGCAATCCGGTATTCAATGATCTTTTCCCTGGGATTAAAAGGCGCGGCCGCGTTCAAACCGAGACGTTCAATGGCAAGCCTTACCTTCTGGTCTTCATCTATGATAAAAAGATTCTCTTTTTCAATATAATATTCTGCAGCCAGGAGGATGGCATCCAGCGGAACAAGCCCCACAACCTCTGATCCCGCCACGCCCACTTTGAGGAGTGCCGCCTCTTTTTTGACTTCTTCAAACAGTGTGTGGATGGGCGTAATCCTGTAGTTCGAAAGGTTAACCGTTACCTGGGCCAGGTTGTATTCATCCACGAACCAGCCCATGCCTTTGACTTCTTTCAGCCGCCCGGGTTCTGAAGCGCCGCGGCCGGCTTCTCTCAGGTTCAGGGCGATCCGGTGGGCCTGGTTGGGGGTGCCGAGAATGTTGACATTGTAGGCAATCAGAAAAAATCTCGCGCCGGTGACAGTGGCGCCCCATTCCGGTACAAATTCGGCCGGCCCGAAATCCGGTTTCCACTCCGGCTGACTCAATTTAGCAGCCAGCCCTTCATACTCGCCGTCTCGAATTTGAGGCAGTGTTTTACGATGGCTTTGACGGGCTGCTTCTTCATAGAGGTAAAGAGGGATGCCCAGCGCATCTGCAGCCCGGAGCGCGAAGGTGCGCGCAATCTGGACGCACTCGGCCAGAGTCACGTTCGCCACAGGGATGAAAGGACACACATCCAGGGCGCCCATGCGCGGATGTTCGCCGGTGTGTCGGCGCATGTCGATCCGTTCACGGGCCACAGCGGCCGCGTTCAGCGCCCCTTCAATAACAGCTTCAGGTGACCCCACGAATGTATAAACCGTGCGGTTGGTTGATTGACCCGGGTCCACATCCAAAAGGGCACAGCCGGGTGTGGTGCGAATTGCTTCTGAAATGGCGGCGATGACGTCCGGGTTTCTGCCTTCTGAGAAATTGGGAACACATTCAATAATTTTCTTCATGGGATATAACCACCTGTAAAATTTAAAAAATAAGTTGCTTTTCAGTGGAAGAATATGCATGAAAAAGGACCTGGTGTCAATTTATTTTCGGCTGGATAGACGTGGCACTAAAAGCGCTGGCGGAGGGATTTGGCTTTGCCGGGGAGGGTTGTATCCGCACCTGATCTTGATGCCATGACCTGTGGGCGTGGAGTTTGCCGCAAGAGTGAAAAGGCTGCTGAACGATCGAATTGTTCAGCAGCCCGGGGGAAGCCCACAAAATGCGGGCGGATGGCTTATGATGTGTTGAACGCCTTTGGTCTCACCCACAAGACTCAGGCGGCCCGTTTCTGATTTTTCTGACGCAGCCGTTTGATGGCCATACTGAGACTGGTCTGCATCAGCCCAATGGCACCGGCCAGCTGGCCGATCTCGTCTTTTGATTTGATATCGAACTCGATATCCAATTCGCCCATGCTCATCCGTGTGGTGATACCGGTCAATTCGCGGATGGGTTTAACCAGCGTGCGGGCCAGCAGAAAGGAGATAAGCACAATCAATACCAGGGTCATCAGCAGAAGATACACGGCAATGGTTTCACTGCGTTTGTGGGCGGCAAAGACTTCATCTTCAGACTGCTGGATGGCCAGGGTCCACCCCATCTTGTTGGTCTTGGCATAGCCCTGCTGGGTAACGCCCTGGGTGTCGGTAAATGAAAACGAGTGCTGGCCGGGATTGCTCTTGACCGCCGCGATCAGCGGGTTGCTGCTGAAGTTGACCTGGGCGGTTACATATTTGTGCACCTGGTGGGCCACGACCTTGCCGGTTTCATCCACGAGGAAAGCGTAGCCGGTCTCTCCTTTTTTCCAGTTGGCCACCTGTTTCGAGATGGCGTCGGTGGTCATGGCCGCTGCCAGAACACCGACTGTTTCCGTCCCCTTTTTTATCGGTACCGCCAGTACCAGGGCGGGCTTCTTGGAGGTCTTGCCGATAAGGGTCTGCCAGGCCAGAGCATTGCCACCGGCCACACCCTTATAGTACTGCCGGTCAGAGTAATCTTTGAGTTTTTTGCCGTCGTTGCGTGCCACATTTATGCCGTGGGCATCCAGCGTAAAGGCCAGGTAAATATAGGGATACTCGGCATGGATTGCTTTCAGTACTGCTTCCTGCTTCGCGGTATCCATGGAAGTGACATCGGCAAGCTGAGCGGCGACTTTGAGCATGCTGACGTTTTTGTCGATCCATTCATCCACATGGCGTCCCAGGCCGCTGGCTGTCTGAGCCATGAGCAGTTCAGTATCGGTGCGAATTCTTTCCCGGGTCTCTTTGAAGGTTATTCCCAAAAAGAGGCCAAAGGGGACAATACTGACCACCAGCATGGCCAGAATGACCTTGTACAGGAGCCCGAAGCGGACTTTCCCGGAGCCCTTGGCTGCCGGGATTTCCAGGGGCTGGTGAATTCGGACAGGCTGGCTGCTGCCGGGCCTGTTCACGACAATCGTTTCGCCGCAGGTCTTGCAGATAAAACCGGTCCTGTCTTCGGTAAGTTTCGATTCATCAATGTTGTATTGCTTTTCGCATTTTCCACAAAGTATTTTCACAGTGTCTCCTTTTTTAATGATGGCGCCCTGCAGACCGGATCGCCACAAAGATGCGCGACCCGGATAGCGTGTCCACACGGCTGCCTATGCTTTTGAAATCAGGTTGATCATTGCCTGTTTAAACTGGTAGCGGGCCTCTTCGTCCGCAATTTCCTGGGAAAGCGTGGTGATGATATCCGCCGCCTGGCTCACGGGCAGATCATTCGCACTGTACCCGGTTGCATTGATGACATCCTGGACAATAAACTCACCGAAGGGCCCGACGGCCTTGACCATGTTTGCCTTAAGCCCCCTGGAAAAGGGTTCACCGATCGCAGGCGCTTTGCGGGCGGCCGTTTCCACAAGTCCCAGGCGCACTAATTTGACCACACTCTTTTTGAGCTGGTCCTGCGCGATTCCAGCTTTCCGGGCTACCTGGGAAAGCGGCAGGCGCGCGTCGATGGCCAGCAAAAGCTTCAGCATATCCGAGTCCATGGATACTTTGCCGATGTCACCGGACGCACTCTTTTTAAAGTGGGTATCTAATAGTTTTTTAAACTTAGAGTCCATTTGGCACCCTGTTTGGTTTAATAGTTTGGTAAAATATATACATATATCCATTTCGCTCTGAGCAAATTTCATACCACTTTTTAAAGACCCTGCGGCGGGTGTGGAAACGATTGTTATCAGGAGATTTATTTGGTGTTCAATCCGGTTCAGGCAATGACGAGCCGGATGTTGGCTTTCGAAACGGCTGAAATTCACCGGTAGACGGTGAATTTTGGCCACTTTCCTGCTGTTTTCAATCAGCGTTCAAATGTGTAATCGGACCTTCTATTGCGGCCCATATTTTTACCGGCCTTGAACCCACCCGGCAGCGGGTATTTTTCAAGGGCCGCGCGGCATAGGTGGCATGTCTCTTGCTCATAAAACACACTTGGCGTTCACTTTAAACCCGCAGGGAGGACAATGGTATGAACTGGTTTATAAAGACAGTGGGCACATCGGTGGGCAAGAAGTTCCTGAT